>NZ_PVRF01000002.1:0-934537 GCF_002998655.1 Bacillus sp. GBSW19 | reverse complement strand
AGGTTACCCACGTGTTACTCACCCGTCCGCCGCTAACATCCGGGAGCAAGCTCCCTTCTGTCCGCTCGACTTGCATGTATTAGGCACGCCGCCAGCGTTCGTCCTGAGCCAGGATCAAACTCTCCGAAAAAGTACAAAACCGAAGTTTTGTTTTTCGTCAGCGTTTGACTGACTACCTATGATGTATCATAGGATTTTTTTATAAAAACTCGAATTAACAGGTACGTTTTGTCTTGTTTAGTTTTCAAAGAACTTGTGTGCCACTCTCTTAAAGCGACCACTTAAATATATCATGTATCTCTATCAACAGTCAACATTTTTCTTAAAAAACATTTTGTTTTTTTAAGAAGTTTTTACTGAGAATGAGATAAAAAATAGAGCCTCTTTTTGCTCCTTTGAAAGATTAACACATATCTATGAAAAAAGCATTATAAATTTCAAAAAAAATGATGTTTTTCAAAAAAAAATAAAGCCGGTGAAGAACCGGCTTCATTTTTACTCAGATTGCTCTTGATCTGACTCTATATTTTCTACGTTCTCTTCACTAATCTCTTCATCGTCTTCTTGTGATTGTTCAACTAATGCCACTGTAGCGACATGTTCCTCATCACCGAGGCGGATTAGGCGGACACCTTGAGTGACTCGACCTGTTGTCGAAATGTCAGAAACGGCCATACGAATGATTACACCGCTTCCTGTAATAATCATCAAGTCTTCTTCGGCTTCAGCATTAGTTGCCTTCACTGTGACAAGCGGACCATTGTTATCAGTGATTTTGCACGTTTTAAGACCTTTACCTCCACGACTTTGAACACGGTATTCTTTTTCAGGGGTTAGTTTGCCATATCCTTTTTCAGTTACAATCAATACGTTTGCATCTGGCTCAAGGATTTCCATACCCACGACAATGTCATCTTCGGAAAGTGTGATACCTTTCACTCCAGCTGCCGTACGTCCCATTTCACGAACATCTGTCTCGTCAAAACGGATCAGCATCCCCTTTTTCGTTCCAATGATGATTTGTTTTTCTCCATTGGTTAAACGAACAGCCATCAGTTCATCTTCGTCACGAAGGCTGAGTGCAATAAGACCGTTGTTTCGAATGTTAGCAAACTGAGACAATGTCGTCCGTTTTGATACACCGTGTCTTGTTGTAAAGAAGAGATACGAATTTTCATCAAATTCGCTTACTGGAATAATGGCGTTAATCCATTCTCCCTTTTCTACTTCAAGAAGGTTAATGATCGGAATCCCTTTCGCTGTCCGTCCGAATTCAGGAATCTCATACCCTTTCGCACGATAAACCTTCCCTTTATTAGAGAAGAAAAGAATCGTATCGTGGGTCGATGTTGAAATCAACTGTTCAACGAAATCATCTTCGTTGGTTCCCATTCCTTGGACACCTTTACCGCCTCTTTTTTGACTGCGGTATGTTGATGCAGGGAGACGCTTGATATAACCATTATGCGTCAGCGTAATCACGATGTTCTCAACAGGAATCAAATCTTCGTCTTCAATTGTTTCAATACCCGCTGTCACAATTTCAGTCCGGCGCGTATCATTGAAGCGTTCTTTAATTTCTGTTAATTCTTCTCTAATGATTTCAAGTACTTTCTCATTGTCTGCTAAAATGGCTTTTAATTCAGCAATCAAATCAACAAGTCCTTTATATTCATCTTCTATCTTTTCTCGTTCTAGGCCAGTCAAACGCTGAAGTCGCATATCAAGAATGGCCTGTGCCTGTTTTTCAGACAAGCTATAGTTTTCCATCAAACCATTTCTCGCAATTTCCGCAGTTTGAGAGCCTCTAATTAAAGCAATGACTTCATCTAAGTGATCAAGTGCAATTCTGAGGCCTTCTAAAATGTGTGCTCTTGCTTCTGCTTTACGCAGCTCATACGCCGTTCTTCTGCGAATGATCACTTTTTGATGCTCTAGATAATACTCAAGACATTGTTTGAGGGACAAGACTTTCGGCTGTCCATCAACAAGTGCTAATAAGTTGATACCAAATGACGTTTGAAGTGTCGTTTGTTTATAAAGATTGTTTAATAGAACATGGACGTTTGCGTCTCTTCGCAGTTCAATGACAATACGCATACCATTACGATCTGATTCATCACGCAAATCTGTAATGCCATCAATCTTTTTATCACGCACAAGATCAGCAATTTTTTCAATCAAACGGGCTTTGTTGACTTGGTACGGGATCTCATTGATAACAATGCGCTGTTTTCCGCTAGATGTTTCCTCAATATTCGATTTTGCTCTTAATGTAATAGAGCCGCGCCCTGTTTCATACGCCTTTCGAATACCACTTCGGCCAATGATTTGACCTGCTGTTGGGAAATCTGGCCCTGGGATGATATCCATAAGCTCCTGTGTTGTCATTTCCGGGTTTTGACTGATGGCCAATACCCCATCAATCACTTCACCTAATTGGTGCGGCGGAATATTGGTTGCCATTCCTACGGCAATTCCTGTCGCTCCGTTGACCAATAAGTTTGGGAATCTTGCAGGCATCACCATTGGCTCTCTTTCACTGCCGTCATAGTTATCTTGATAATCAATGGTGTCCTTTGTGATATCACGGAGGATTTCCATAGAAATCTTCGATAGACGCGCCTCGGTATAACGCATCGCCGCTGCTCCGTCTCCATCGACTGAACCAAAGTTTCCATGACCATCAACTAACATATAACGATAGTTGAAGTCTTGCGCCATACGAACCATTGCTTCGTATACAGCGCTGTCACCGTGAGGGTGATACTTACCGATAACTTCCCCAACGATACGTGCAGATTTCTTAAATGGTTTATCACTAGTCATACCTAGGTCATTCATCGCATACAAAATTCTTCGATGCACGGGCTTTAATCCGTCTCGCACATCTGGTAATGCACGCGACACAATCACACTCATTGCATAATCTAAAAAGGACGTACGCATTTCTTGACTAATATTCACTTCGCGTACATTTGGTGTATGTTGTTCACTCACTATAAGAACCTCCCTTTACGTATCACATGAAATAAATTATGTGGGAGTAAAATATGTATTTATCTTCACAAGACTATTCTCCATTATATCAATAATCTCGTCTTTATACACATTTATTTACTAGAAAATCAACGAAAACACGGAAAAACAGGACATTGGTTATACGCCCCTATTTCTTGAAAAACAACCTTATTCCAAACAAGAAATAAGGTTGTTCTCAGTAGGGATCTATCTAAATATCGAGGTTTTTCACGTATTGCGCGTTTTCTTCGATAAAGTTTCTTCTCGGCTCTACTTTATCTCCCATGAGCATTTCAAATGTCTCATCAGCATCGATCGCATCCTCAAGTGTGACTTGAAGAAGTGTTCTCGCATCAGGATCCATTGTTGTTTCCCAAAGCTGAGTAGCATTCATCTCTCCAAGACCTTTATAACGCTGAAGTCCAGGTTTTGGTGTTTGAGGAAGTGATTTTAACAGCTCATCTAGCTGTTTGTCGTTATACACGTACTCAACACGTTTTCCTTGCTGCACTTTATATAAAGGCGGCTGTGCAATATACACATAACCGTTTTCAATAATTTCACGCATGTAGCGATAGAAGAATGTTAAAAGCAGCGTTCGAATGTGCGCTCCATCCACATCGGCATCCGTCATGATCACAACTTTGTGATAGCGAGCTTTCTCTAAAGTGAAGTCTTCTCCGATTCCAGTTCCTAATGCTGTAATCATTGAACGAACCTCGTTGTTCGATAGAATTTTATCTAGTCGCGCTTTTTCAACGTTTAGGATCTTCCCTCTTAACGGTAAGATCGCTTGGAAGTGACGATCACGGCCTTGCTTAGCAGATCCGCCCGCAGAATCTCCCTCTACGATATAGAGTTCAGAGATGGAAGGGTCTTTAGAAGAACAGTCCGCCAGTTTCCCCGGTAAGCTGGAGACTTCCAGTGCACTTTTACGTCTTGTCAGCTCACGTGCCTTTTTGGCAGCCATTCTTGCACGAGCTGCCATCACACCTTTCTCCACAATTTTCTTTGCAGCATCAGGATTCTCTAAGAGGAATTTCTCAAGTGCTTCAGAGAAAAGGGAGTCGGTAATGGTTCTTGCTTCTGAGTTCCCAAGCTTTGTCTTCGTTTGTCCTTCGAATTGAGGATCTGGATGTTTGATGGAGATAATGGCTGTTAAGCCTTCTCGCACATCTTCACCGCTCAAATTCGAGTCTCCATCTTTGAATACGCCATTTTTACGAGCATAATCATTGATAACACGCGTCAAACCTGTTTTAAAGCCTGCTTCGTGCGTTCCGCCTTCATACGTGTTGATATTGTTGGCGAAGGAATAGATGTTGCTTGAATAGGAATCGTTATATTGTAATGCCACTTCAATCGTGATTCCGTCTTTTTCACCTTCGATGTAAACGGGTTCTTCATGAACGACTTCTTTTGAGCGATTTAAATGTTCTACATAGCTCTTAATACCGCCTTCATAGCAGTATTCATTTCGTCGTTCTTTACCTTCACGTAAATCTTCAATAATGATGTTTACACCTTTTGTTAAGAAAGCTAACTCACGTACACGGTTGGCAAGTGTGTCGTAATCAAATTCAATGGTTTCAGTAAAAATTTCTGGATCTGGCACAAAATGAGTGGTTGTCCCTGTAACATCTGTTTCACCAATGATCTCTAAATCTCCAGCTGGAACACCGCGTTTGAATTGTTGATAATGAATTTTCCCGTCACGATATACGGTCACGTCTAAGGTCGTAGATAACGCATTAACAACAGATGCCCCTACGCCATGCAGACCGCCAGATACTTTATAACCGCTGCCGTCAAATTTACCGCCAGCGTGAAGAACAGTCATAATGACCTCTACAGCAGGACGTCCCATTTTCTCATGAATCCCAACCGGAATCCCGCGGCCATTATCTTTCACTGTAATGCTATTATCCTTTTCAATTTGCACCGTAATATCTGTGCAATATCCAGCTAAAGCCTCATCAATACTGTTGTCGACAATTTCCCATACAAGATGGTGAAGTCCTTTTGCACTGGTTGACCCGATGTACATTCCTGGACGTTTTCTAACAGCTTCTAGTCCTTCGAGCACCTGTATCTGATTTTCATCATAACTATTATGTTGCTGTTCCATTGCCACGTACATTCACCTACACTTTTCTTAAACGATATATTTATATGAATTGAGCTTTTAGACTTCAATTTCAATCACAAATGAAGCACGTTTTTTGAGCGTGCTTGAGGAAAGAGGAGAGTAATAAACAGATTCAGTTGTGACGACGATGGATTTGGGTGTTCCTTGTGATAACGAAATGATTTGTTCTTCTTGTTTTTGGAGAAACTCTTCTACAACAGAAGACGATCTCATTTTGTAATCAACAATTGCGACAATCTCTCGTGTAGAAACAACACAATCATCACCTAAATGAATATACAAGACTCACACCTCATTTATCAGTCAATTACTTTTCCACTGGCTACTCTGAAAATTTCCGCTTCTTTCAAGGTGGCGTGATCGATGCCTTCAACACTTGTTGTGGTGATGAAGGTCTGTACACGTCCCTGAATGGTATGGAGCAAATGAGACTGTCTGTAATCATCAAGTTCAGATAAAACATCATCGAGTAGAAGAATGGGATATTCTCCGATTTCTTCATGTATCAGGTCGATTTCTGCCAGCTTTAGTGAAAGAGCTGTTGTTCTTTGCTGCCCTTGAGAGCCATATGTCTGAACATCCCGACCATTCACAAAGAAAAGAAGGTCATCTCTGTGAGGTCCCCACAGTGTCACTCCTCGGTCTATTTCTCTGTCTCTTAGTTTCTGAAACGATTCTTCATAGCTATTCTTTATTTTCGACAAGTCTGACGCTTCTGATACCTCTATCGAAGTCTGGTATTGGAGCGTGAGTGTTTCTAGCTCTCTAGAAATGCCAAAATGCAACGGCTGCGCCCATTTCTCGAGCTGTTTCGTAAAAGTCAGTCGTCTTTTGACAACTTTCGCTGCCGCATCAATCAACTGCTCTGTTAAAACCTCCAGCATCGCTTGATCCGTTTGCTTTCTTGTCTGCAATTGTTTCAAGTAATGATTCCGCTGAGAGAGGATTTTTTGATAGAGCGATAAATCATGCAAGTAGACAGCCGAAACTTGTCCAATCTCCATATCGAGGAATCTTCTGCGGATTTGCGGGCTGCCCTTCACAAGACTTAAGTCCTCTGGTGCAAACATGATGGTGTTTAACGCACCAACATAATGACTGAGCTTCTGTTGTTCAATGTGATTGACCTTGCCCTTTTTCCCTTTTTTTGAGATCACGAGCTGCATTGGGAGTGGACCATTTTTTTTGATGACTCTACCTTCTATTTTAGCATAGTCTTGGTCCCATCGGATAAGTTCTTTATCATTTGACGTACGATGCGACTTTGCCATCGACAATACATAGATCGCTTCCATCAAGTTCGTTTTACCTTGGGCATTCTCACCGATCATGACATTCACCTTGTTGTCGAATTGAAGCTCAGTGTGTTCATAGTTTCGGTATGAAGTTAACGCCAGACTTTGAATGTACATGTATTGTCACCCGTTTCTAATTCACAACTTGAAATGTGCCATAACCTTCTATCTCGACAACATCTCCTGGGTATAGTTTGCGTCCCCGTCTATTATCTGGCTCTTGATTAATGAACACCTTATGTTCACTTAAAAACCATTTCGCCATTCCGCCAGATTGGATGACTTCGGCTAATTTCAAAAACTGCCCTAATGTAATCATTTCTTTCTCAATGGTTATAAGATTAGGCATTATATCGACCTCTTTCAATATCACTAATATCTAATTGTACTAAAAAACAAGACAAGAAGGAAAGGGGGAAAGCGAACTAGGATGAAAGAAAGCATGGTAAACGAGAAGAAAAGCTGCTGTGCACTCACACAGCAGCTAATTTAGATTGGATTAATATGTTCTGACTGGGAGAATCAACTGCAAGATTGAATCATCATTTGGCGTGCGCAACAGGAACGGTCTCATGGCACCAGTGAAGCTTACATGAATTTCTGTTCCCTCTAATACTTTTAACGCATCCAGCATATATTTTGGACTGAAGGAGATTTTGAGGTCCTCCCCTTTAATGTCATCTGCTTGAACCGTTTCGACTACTTTACCGATTTCAGGTGAATTAGAAGAAATCTCAAGGCTTTGTTCAGGATCAGCCGACAGCTTTACGACATTATTGCGTCCTTCTCTTGCCAAAAGTGATGCACGGTCAATGGCTTGAAGGAATTCCTTCGTGTTGACCACGACATCCGTTTTACTTTCCTGCGGGATCAGGCGAGCTGTATCTGGATAATTACCATCCAGCAATCTTGAGAAGAATAACACGTTTTGTGCTTTAAAGAGAACTTGCGTTTCTGTAATCACGATGCTCACAAGATCTTGTCCGTCATCAAGGATTCTACTTAGCTCTGTTAAACTCTTCCCTGGAATTACAACATTGTATGAGCTTTCCTCGTCAATATCCAACTTCGCTTTTCTTAAAGCAAGACGGTGGCTATCCGTCGCCGTGCATATTAATTCACCTTTCTCTACCTTCCAGTTTACACCTGTCAAGATAGGTCGTGTTTCTGAGGTGGACACTGCAAAAACGGTTTGACGAATTAAGTTTTTAAGCAAATCTGTCGGGACTTGAAATGCATGATGCTCTTCAATTTGCGGCAGATGCGGATATTCCTCAGCATCTAAGCCGTTTAAGTTAAATTCCGCTGAACCAGAACGGATGATCGTGAGGTGATTTTGTTCTACTTCAATTTCGACAGTAGCCATTGGCAGTTTCTTCACAATTTCACTAAAGAAGCGGGCCTGAAGCACAATACTCCCTGGACGGTCAATCGTGATTACTTCTAAATCTCCATCTCTTTGAGGAATAAAGGATTCAATTGAGATATCAGAGTCGCTTCCTGTGAGAGAAACCCCCTCATCAGATGCAACAATTTTAATCCCTGTCAAAATAGGTATCGTTGTTCTAGAGGATACGGCCTTTAATACATCTTGGACACTTTCGACAAGACGATCTTTTTGAATCGTGAATTTCATAGTGGTCCTCCTAAATTTTCTTAATGACATGTATATATATTTTATTAATAAAAATCGTAGAAGTAATAGTAGGGCTTGTGAATATGTGGATAAGTCGGTAAAAAGAAAGGAAAGACAGCCTATCCACATGTGGACAGACTGTGTATGACTATGCTCTAGTTATTCACATTTTCCCGTACTTATTATATCAGCTTGGTTATTTTAATTGTTCTTTGATTTCTTTCACATGCTGCTGAAGCTGTTCATCCTCAACCATTAATTTCGAAATCTTCTCATGAGCATGAATGACAGTCGTATGATCACGACCTCCAAATTCTTCTCCTATTTTAGGCAGAGAGGAATCGGTCATTTCTCTAGAGAGATACATGGCAATTTGTCTTGGATAAGCAACTGACTTCGTACGTTTCTTCGCTTTGAAATCCTCTAAGCGAATATTAAATTGCTGCCCTACAATTCTTTGAATATCTTTAATTGTAATGACTCTTGGCTTCGATGAAGGAATGATGTCCTTTAGGGCCTCAGCTGCTAGATCCGCATTGATGTCTTTATTGATTAAAGAAGAGTAAGCAACGACACGAATCAAAGCACCCTCCAGTTCACGAATGTTGCTGTCGATTTGATTGGCAATATAAAGCATGACTTCATTCGGAATGTCTAAGCCTTCTGCTTTTGCCTTTTTTCGCAAAATTGCAATACGTGTTTCTAAATCTGGCGGGGTAATGTCTGTGATTAAGCCCCATTCGAATCGAGAGCGTAATCTGTCTTCAAGTGTCGGAATTTCTTTCGGCGGCCGGTCACTAGAAATGACGATTTGCTTACTTTCTTCGTGAAGTGTGTTGAATGTATGGAAAAACTCTTCTTGTGTTTGTTCTTTTCCTGCTAAAAATTGAATATCATCTATCAAAAGCACATCTACATTCCGATAGCGATTACGGAAATCGACAGCTTTGTTGTCTCGGATTGAGTTGATAAATTCATTTGTAAATTTTTCAGATGATAGATAGACCACTTTGGCTGATGGATTATGGTCGATGACATAATGACCAATCGCATGCATCAAGTGAGTCTTTCCTAAACCAACGCCCCCATAAATAAAGAGCGGGTTATATGCTTTTGCCGGTGCTTCCGCAACTGCAAGTGAAGCGGCATGCGCAAATCGGTTGCCTGAACCAATAACAAAAGTATCAAATGTATATTTTGGATTCAGCATATTTTGTGGAATATCAACGGCCTCTTCTTTAGACATTTTTTTAATTGGAGACTTTGGCATGGCTTCTACTTCATCCTGATTTTGAGGAATAATAAATTTAATGCTGAGCTCTTCACCTGTCAGTTCGTAGATGGTATCAGCAATTAAGTGGAGATATCTTGATTCCAGCCAGTCTCTAGCAAATTCATTAGGTGCAGTAATTGTAAGCGTATCGCCTTGAAGAGAATGGGCTTTTGTCGATTTCATCCATGTCTCAAAACTGGGTTTGCTCAGCTTTGTCTCTATTTTTTGAAGTGCTTTATTCCACAGATCCAAAATATTTTCCATAAGGCTTCTCCCCCCTCCTTTTCTTTATAAAATGACCAATATCAAACTGTTATAGAACACGAAAAAGAGCAAATGGTCATCACCATTCGTGCACATACGTTGTTGAAAACAAATAATATAGTAGAAAAACGTCTTTTCGACAAATTACACAGTCTGTGGATAAATAATTCAACAGCCTGTGTAATATCTTTCCACAGCTTATCCACAATTTGTGGATAACGCAAATAGGTCAGATAAGTAATTAAGAGTTAAAACACAAATATAATATCAAAATAAACAAGATGGTGCAATGGGTGTCACAAACTTATCCACACACTTTACATCCTGTTGAAAAATAATTATCCACATCGGTTATTTGTGTGAAAAAAATGTCGATAATGGATGTGGATAGTCTAAATATGCCGGAAAAATATCCACACCCTTGTTTTGCAGGCCTTTTAGGAGGAAAAAAGAATAAAATGCTGGAAACTGAAAAAGAAGGTTTCTTCGTTTGATAAATTATGTTATGCTTATAAGGTTGATAATAAGAGTTTTATCATTGATATTGACAATCGATGGGTTACACAAATATAATGAGTTAGACTGTCTTAAACAGCTATTCCTCAGGGAGGTGTCATAAATGAAAAGAACGTTTCAACCAAATAACCGTAAGCGTAGTAAAGTTCATGGCTTCCGCAGCCGTATGAGTTCTAAAAACGGACGTCTAGTTTTAAAGCGACGCCGCAGCAAAGGTAGAAAAAAATTATCAGCTTAGGCCACTGAATAATGTCAGTGGTCTTTTTTACATAAAATCGTAAATGAACTGTCAGTTTTTATCGGAGTGGAAGAAAACATGAAGAAGCGAAACAGGCTAAAAAAAAATGAAGAGTTTCAAAAAGTGTTCAGAAAAGGTCAATCAATGGCGAATCGTCAATTCGTTATTTACCAGCTGGATCAACCAAATCAAGATGAACTGCGTTTGGGATTGTCTGTCAGTAAGAAGATTGGTAATGCAGTGATGAGAAATCGAATTAAACGACTGATCCGCCAGGTGTTTTTAGAGGAAGGTCATAAGTTAAAGCAAGAAAAAGACTACATTGTCATTGCAAGAAAACCAGCAAGTGAATTGACCTTTGAAGAAACAAAGAAGTCTCTCCAACATTTATTTAGAAAATCCGCTGTTTATCAACAACAACCTAAAAAGTCTTCGTAATAGAAACTTTCGTTGAATCAATTTTTAAAAGCGCTTCCTTCATCTAGTGAATTAAAATGAAACCACCACTTTGTAATGAAAAAATGTTACCATACTGATTAGGTGAGTCACTTTCGTAATCAATTCCAACTTAAATAAAGTTTGAAGTAATGGGAGGAATCTTGTTGAAAAGGCGATTATTACTAATATTTAGCTTGATTGGCGTGTTGGTTCTATTGGCAGGATGTACACAAATCAATGAACCAATCACATCAGATAGTAAGGGATTCTGGAATTCTTATATTGTTTACCCGCTATCTCAATTAATCACGTACATGGCAAATTTGACTGGTGAAAACTACGGGGTTGCGATCATTATTGTGACACTGTTAATCCGCTTGCTCATTTTACCATTAATGATTAAGCAGTTAAGAAGTACAAAAGCAATGCAAGCATTGCAGCCTGAATTGAAAAAGCTTCGTGAAAAATATAGCTCTAAAGACCAAAAAACTCAGCAGCAGCTTCAGCAGGAAACAATGGCCCTTTTCCAAAAAAATGGCGTCAATCCATTAGCTGGATGTTTCCCGATTTTAATTCAGATGCCAATCCTAATTGGTTTTTATCATGCGATTATGAGAACAGCAGAAATTAAAAAGCATACATTCTTATGGTTTGACTTAGGCAGTCCAGATCCATTGTTCCTATTACCGATCATTGCGGGGGTAGCTACTTTCATTCAGCAAAAACTGATGATGGCTGGAAATCCTTCGGACAACCCTCAAATGGCTATCATGCTATGGGTTATGCCGATTATGATCATTGTATTTGCCATTAGTTTCCCAGCAGCACTTTCATTGTACTGGGTTGTAGGTAACATTTTCATGATCATCCAAACATTAGTGATTAAAACTCCTCAAGTAAAATTGGATACAAAAGAAAAAGCTGGCGGGAATAAAAAATGAAGGAAATAACTGCTGTCGGTCGCACAATCGAAGAAGCAGTAGATTCCGGACTTAAACAAATTCAGCTTCTAAAAGAAGAAGTAGATATCACAATAGTTGATGAAGGAAATAAAGGTTTCTTAGGATTATTTGGCAAAAGACAAGCTGTAGTCAAGTTGATAGAAAAGAGAAATGCTCTTAAATTAGCTACACAGTATTTAGATAATATTGTTAAATCAATTGATCCTAAAGCGAAGATTGTTTCCAAAAAGGAACCGAAAAAGATTTCTTTCCACATTGATGGAGATAAAACGTCATTAATGATTGGAAAAAGAGGACAAACTTTGTACTCTTTAGAAACATTGGTACAGTTAGTGTTTAATCGCTATTCTGATCAGTATCATCATATTACCATTGATATTGGAGATTATAGGAAGAAGCGACAAGAAGCACTTGAACAATATGCCATCAAGACAGCAAACAGAGTTTTAAAAACGAAGAGAAAGGTTCATTTAGAACCAATGCCTTCTAATGAACGAAAAGTAATTCATGATACGATCGCCGCATTTTCTAAAGAACTTGCAACGGCATCGGAAGATACAGGCAGCAAGCGTCATGTTGTGGTGCTGTATAAAAAATAACAGAAAGGCTAGAATTCAGCAAAGCTGGATTTTAGTCTTTTTTTATTGAAAAATTGTCTTTCTATAGAAGATTCATCCTTTATTTCTAAAAAATTAGTGTGTGATATGAGTGGAAAACGCCATTTTTACAAGTAAGCAAAGGGATCAGGGCGTTTAAATTTATTGGATTTCGGTGTAAGATGTGAAGGTAAGTTTAGAACGTCGTTATTCACATGTGGATAAGTTAAGTGTTAAAATAGATAGGATGCAAAGCTGTGGATAATTAGATATGGGATACTTTCACTTCGCTTTCATTTATGGTATCTTTAAATTTTGGATTAAGCGTTTTTAATATAGAGATGGACAACGTCCATTTAATAGATAAAAGACTGTCTATTAAGTAGAGAAAGAGGTGATTGAGTGATGGATACAATTGCAGCCATTTCTACACCGATGGGTGAAGGAGCAATTGCGATTATTCGTTTAAGTGGGCCTGATGCGGTACAGATCGCTGATCGGATGTATAAAGGGCCTAAGGAGAAAAAACTTGTATCAGTGGATTCCCATACAATTCATTATGGTCATATTGTGGATTCAAGTACTGATCAAGTAATAGAAGAGGTCATGGTGTCAGTACTTCGAGCGCCAAAAACATTTACGAGAGAAGACGTTATTGAGATTAACTGCCATGGCGGAATTGTAACGGTCAATAAAGTATTGCAGCTTGCTTTAAGAGAAGGAGCAAGATTAGCGGAGCCAGGTGAGTTCACAAAACGTGCTTTCTTAAATGGAAGAATAGATCTTTCGCAAGCAGAGGCTGTCATGGACTTGATTCGGGCAAAGACTGATCGTGCGATGAACGTAGCAATCACTCAAATGGAGGGACGTCTCTCCGGTTTGGTTCAGCGACTGCGCGGCGAGATCCTAGAAACACTGGCGCATATTGAAGTCAATATTGACTACCCTGAGTATGACGATGTTGAAGAAATGACACATCGCGTCTTAGTGGAAAAAGCGACATCGGTCAAAAAAGAAATTGAGTCGCTGCTCTCGACTTCTCAGCAAGGGAAAATCCTTCGAGAGGGCTTATCCACTGTGATTATAGGAAGGCCGAATGTTGGAAAGTCTTCCTTGCTGAATAGCCTTGTACAGGAAACAAAGGCGATTGTCACAGATATTCCTGGAACTACCAGAGATGTCATTGAGGAATATGTGAATGTAAGAGGTGTACCTCTTCGTCTAGTCGATACTGCGGGTATACGTGAGACTGAGGACATTGTTGAGCGTATAGGGGTTGAACGATCTAGACAGGTCTTAAAAGAAGCTGACCTGATTTTACTTGTGCTCAATTATAGCGAAGAATTATCAGAAGAAGATATGAAGCTTTTTGAGGCTGTCTCAGGTATGGATATCATCGTGATTGTGAATAAGACAGACCTTGAGCCTAAGCTTGATGTAGAAAAGGTCAAGCAGTTAGCGAAGGATCGTCCGGTCGTCACCACATCATTATTACAAGAAAAGGGCATTGATGAGCTTGAAATGGCGATTCAATCACTGTTCTTCACTGGATCAATTGAAAGTGGAGATTTAACGTATGTAAGTAATACAAGGCATATTGCCCTCCTTCAGGCAGCAAAACAATCAATTGAGGATGCTCTTGAAGGCATTGAAATGGACGTACCGATCGACATTGTTCAAATAGATTTAACACGCTGCTGGGAACAGCTCGGTGAAATTATAGGAGATGCTGTTCATGAAAGCTTGATTGATCAGCTATTCTCTCAATTCTGTTTAGGAAAGTAAAGGGAGGAACATAAGAAATGGGTTATGAAGCTGGCAATTATGACGTAATCGTCGTGGGTGCCGGTCATGCTGGGGTTGAGGCTGCTCTTGCTTCTGCAAGACAGGGCGCTAAAACACTTGTATTGACTATCAACCTCGATATGGTTGCTTTTATGCCATGTAATCCGTCCGTAGGCGGTCCTGCAAAAGGGATTGTCGTTAGAGAAATTGATGCACTGGGCGGAGAAATGGCACGAAATATAGATAAGACGCATATTCAAATGCGCATGCTGAATACGGGGAAAGGACCTGCTGTCCGTGCGTTAAGAGCGCAAGCAGATAAGTTCCAATATCAGCATGAAATGAAAAAAACCATGGAAAATGAACCGAACCTGACAATGCTTCAAGGTATGGTGGATCATTTAATTGTAGAAGATGATGAATGTAAAGGTGTCGTTACCCAAACAGGAGCAAACTATCGTGCGAAGTCTGTTGTATTAACGACTGGGACTTTCTTAAAAGGCCGCATTATTTTAGGGGATCTATCGTATTCAAGTGGTCCTAATAACCAGCAGCCATCAATCAAATTATCGGATCACCTAGCAGAGTTAGGATTCGATTTGGTTCGCTTTAAAACAGGAACACCTCCTCGAGTGAATAGTCACTCGATTGACTATAGTAAAACAGAAATTCAACCAGGTGATGATGTTCCGCGGGCGTTCTCCTATGAAACGGTTGAATATATTACAGACCAACTGCCATGCTGGTTAACATATACGAGTTTAGAAACACATCAAATTATTGATGAGAATCTTCACCGTTCTCCAATGTATTCAGGTATGATTAAAGGAACTGGTCCTAGATACTGCCCTTCCATTGAAGATAAAGTGGTTCGTTTCAATGACAAACCGAGACATCAAATTTTCTTAGAGCCAGAAGGTCGTAATACGCAGGAAGTGTATGTTCAAGGATTGTCTACAAGTCTTCCAGAGGATGTACAGCAGCGCATGCTTTCCACCATCCCAGGGCTCGAAAATGTACAAATGATGAGAGCGGGTTATGCCATTGAGTATGATGCAATTGTGCCTACTCAGTTGTGGCCTACACTTGAGACGAAGAAAATTTCTGGATTATATACAGCGGGCCAAATTAATGGTACATCTGGCTATGAGGAAGCAGCAGGTCAAGGAATTATGGCAGGTATTAATGCAGGAAGAAAAGCATTGGGTAAAGAAGAAGTCATTTTAAGCCGATCTGATGCATATATCGGTGTTCTCATTGATGACCTTGTCACAAAGGGAACAAATGAACCTTACCGTCTTTTGACATCCCGTGCAGAGTATCGTTTGCTTCTTCGTCATGACAATGCGGATTTAAGATTAACTGAACTTGGCTATCATATTGGATTAATTTCTCAAGAAAGATTCCAGACATTCCAGCAGAAAAAAGAAGCCATTGAAGCAGAGAAAAAACGTTTATATTCTGTCATCATCAAACCTACAGCAGAGACACAAGAATTTATTCGTTCACTTGGTGGAAGTGAGCTGAAGGACGGTATTCGTGCAAGTGATTTGATGAAGCGTCCAGAAATGAACTATGAATCTGTTGTGACGTTAGCTCCTGCTGAAACACCACTTCCTTCTGATGTGTGTGAGCAGGTAGAGATTCAAATTAAATACGAAGGATATATTGAAAAGTCACTCCAACAAGTTGAAAAGCTGAAAAAGATGGAGAACAAAAAGATTCCTGATCGTATTGATTATGATGCCATCAAAGGGATTGCAACTGAAGCGAAACAAAAGCTGAAAGAAGTCCGACCGCTTTCTGTTGCACAGGCTTCTCGTATTTCAGGCGTTAACCCTGCTGATATTTCTATCCTTTTAGTATATTTAGAGCAGGGACGTATTGCGAAGATAGCAGAATAGAAAGGATGTCGGCATGAACATTGAACAATTTACAGCAGCACTAGAGGAGAAAGGAATGACTCTTTCTCCTGTGCAGCTTGAACAATTTGAAACTTACTTCCGCATGCTTGTAGAATGGAACGAGAAAATGAATTTAACGTCCATTACTGAAAAGGAAGAAGTGTATTTAAAGCATTTTTATGATTCAATTTCAGCAGCATTTTTTATTGATTTTCACAAAGTGACGACGATTTGCGATATTGGAGCTGGTGCTGGTTTCCCAAGCATTCCTCTTAAAATTTGCTTCCCTCATCTACATGTAACCATTGTTGATTCTCTTCAGAAACGAATTACGTTTCTCAATGAGTTAGCAAAAGGGTTAAACTTACAAGATACTACTTTTTATCATGATCGTGCGGAGACGTTTGGACAACGTAAGGAAAAGCGTGAAAGCTATGATCTTGTCACTGCTAGAGCGGTTGCGCGTTTATCCGTCTTGAGCGAACTATGTCTGCCCCTTGTAAAAAAGGAAGGATTGTTTGTTGCATTAAAAGCATCTGCCGCTGATGAAGAAATGCAAGCAGGGAAAAAAGCTGTTACTGTCCTCGGAGGAGAGGTTGTTGAAAAGCATTCCTTTGTTCTTCCTTTAGAAGAAAGCGAACGGAACATCATTGTCATTGAAAAGAAAAAGCAAACACCAAAAAAATATCCTAGAAAACCAGGAACACCTAATAAATCACCAATAGAAGGTTGATCATGTAAAAGGTCGGTTTTTCTTCAATATTTAAGATTTTACAGAAGGAAAAAACATGAGAAAATAGAATTATAAAAAGGTAGTTTTTAAAGGTGGTGTAGGTTCATGAAGCATTCACTCTCACGCTTCTTCGGGCTTGGTGACAAAGAACATCCTGAGCGTGAAACCGAAATAGAGGCAGAGATTGCTGAGCATGATACATTAAAGGAAGAGATACAGGAGCTCCCGGTCGACACAATTATGCCAAACCGTTTTCAGCCACGCACCATTTTTTCAGAAGAAAAGATACATGAGCTGGCCACGACGATTCATACCCATGGCATTATCCAACCTATTGTTGTCAGACCAACAGAAGAAGAAGGTAAATATGAACTGATCGCCGGCGAAAGACGTTGGAGAGCGGTACAGACTCTTCAATGGGAGAAAATCCCCGCTATTATAAAAGACTTTACTGATACGGAAACGGCATCTGTGGCATTGATTGAAAATTTGCAAAGGGAAGAGCTGTCTGCTATTGAAGAGGCTCATGCTTATGCACGTCTTTTAGAGCTTCATGATTTAACACAGGAGGCGCTTGCTCAGCGTTTAGGCAAGGGACAATCAACTGTTGCAAACAAATTAAGACTTTTAAAGTTGCCTGAAGAGGTACAACAGGCCATTTTAGAGAAAAAAATCTCTGAAAGGCATGCACGTTCACTTGTACCCCTAAAGCTTCCAGAATTACAAATCGCGCTATTGCAGGAAATCATCGAAAAGCAGCTGAATGTAAAACAGACTGAAGAGCGTGTAGTGAAAATGCTTGAACAAAAAACAGATCGCAAACCGAAGCCAAAACGTAAGGCGTTTAGTCGTGATACACGAATTGCGATGAATACCATTCGTCAGTCTCTCCATATGGTAGAAGACAGCGGGCTTAAAATAAATACCGAGGAAGAAGAGTTTGAGGAATATATCCAATTAACGATTCGGATTCCTAAATAGAAAAAAGCTGATGAGAGCCACTCGTCAGCTTTTTTTATTGGTTCCACATTATATTTACTTATTATTGATAAATTGGTAAAATGTGATTTTCATAGAAGAAAGGAGGTGACATGACTCGATGAAAATGAAAAAGACGAAATTTGTTATTATTTGTTATTTACTATTTTCTTTTTCTCTTTTTACAAATGAAACAACCATATTTGCTGTGAATTCGCCAACGGCTCCTGCAGAAGAAAGCCCGCTGGCCAAAAAAGAACTGAACGTTCTGAAGAAACAAGGTGTTGTTTCTAAGGAGGTCACTTTACAGCAATTAAATCATGAGCATGAGTCTAAGGACGACACAATTGACTTGATTTCAGCTGAGGATGATTTGAAGGATTATGGCTTACAACAAAACAAGCAGGATGAGTTGGTAACGGATGAAAAGCCGCACACCATCAAGCACCTTTTAGGAAAGCCGTATCCTGGTACCGATATTATGCCTAAAAAAGGAGATATATTGGTGACAAGTACTGATGCTTTGAAGGGTATCGTTGGACATGCAGGTATCGTCATTAATGAGAAAAGCTTTGCTTCTATTCCAGGGTTTCGACAGCATCCTCAGCTTGATTCCATTCTTAACTGGTTTCGCTATAATGCCAATACAAAGGTAATTCGGATTAATCAAGAGGAAACAGCAGACCTGGCAGGGGAATGGGCGCACGATTATGTGAAAACTCATCCAAAGGCTCGATACTCCATCACCCTGTCAATTCAATCACTGGACCCGACTTATTGTTCAAAGATTGTGTGGCAGGCCTATGCCAAAACAGGTGACGCTTTGGGACATGCGACATATACCATTAAAACCCCCTACGGATTCTTAAAAAAGAGAAGCTATCATACAGTGACTCCTAAAGTCATTGTGAACGAAGGCCGTAAAATTGGTGGATTACATTTTTGACATGTGCCCCTCACTTTTGATGAAAGTGAGGGTTTTTTATGCTTGTCTTTTCCACCAAAAAGATATATCGATATATTTTTTAATCCGTTTTGGTTCGTCCTTTCATGTACGAAAATAGACATTTGCTGACGAATATATAATGGAGAAACAAAAAAAGCAAACGTTTCATACTTTTTTTGATAGAATAGGAAGTATGAATAAAATGAGAAACTTGTTAAGTTGAAAGTGGGTGACATCGTGGGGAAAATCATAGCGATTACCAACCAGAAGGGCGGCGTCGGGAAGACGACAACTTCTGTTAATTTGAGTGCGTGTTTAGCATACATAGGTAAACGAGTGTTGTTAGTTGATATTGATCCGCAGGGCAATGCCACGAGTGGTATTGGGATTGAGAAGGCCGACGTAGAGAAGTGTGTGTATGATATTTTAGTTGATGATGCAGATGTCCTTGATGTGATTAAGACGACAGAGGTCGAAAATCTTGATGTCATTCCTGCGACGATACAGCTTGCAGGGGCTGAAATAGAGCTTGTGCCTACGATTTCACGTGAAGTGAGATTGAAGAGAGCACTTGAATCTGTTAAGCAAAATTATGATTATATGATTATTGACTGCCCGCCATCACTCGGATTACTGACGATTAATGCGTTAACAGCATCCGATTCCGTTTTAATCCCGGTACAGTGTGAATATTATGCGCTTGAAGGATTGAGCCAATTGTTAAACACAGTTCGTCTCGTGCAGAAACATTTAAATACTGATCTTGCCATTGAAGGTGTCTTGCTGACAATGCTTGATGCACGAACAAATCTTGGGATTCAGGTCATCGAAGAAGTGAAGAAATACTTTAGAGATAAAGTCTATCAGACCGTGATTCCGCGAAATGTGAGACTGAGTGAAGCGCCTAGTCATGGGAAGCCGATTATCTTGTATGATCCACGTTCAAGAGGTGCAGATGTCTATTTAGACTTAGCAAAGGAAGTGGATGCGAATGGCTAAAGGTCTTGGAAAGGGTATTAATGCACTATTTAACCATGTAGACTCAAATGAAGAAACGGTCGAAGAAATCAAATTAAAGGATTTGCGTCCGAACCCTTATCAGCCAAGGAAAACGTTTGATGATGATGCATTGTCTGATCTGAAAGAATCAATTCAGCAGCACGGTGTTTTACAGCCGATCATTGTCCGTAAATCGATTAAAGGATATGACATTGTAGCAGGAGAGCGCCGTTTTCGTGCAGCGCAACAAGCTGGTCTGACAACAATTCCTGCGATCGTTAGAGAATTCTCAGAAACGCTGATGAGAGAGATTGCCCTTTTAGAAAACCTGCAGCGCGAGGATTTATCTCCATTAGAAGAAGCGGAAGCCTATGCTTCCTTACTAGATCATCTAAGTGTGACGCAAGAGGAATTAGCGAAGCGATTAGGGAAGAGCAGACCGCATATTGCGAACCATCTCCGTCTTTTGACTTTACCGGATGAAGTACAAAAGCTGATTGCAGATGGAACATTATCGATGGGACATGGAAGAACATTGCTTAGCTTGAAAAACAAAAATAAGCTAGCGCCATTGGTAAAGAAAATCGTGGATGAGGGGTTAAACGTACGCCAGGTTGAGAAACTTGTTCAGCAGTTAAACGAAAATGTTCCACGTGAAACAAAGAAAAAAGAAGCACCAAAGGATCGAGTGTTGAAAGAAAGAGAGTCTTTCTTACAAAACTACTTTGGCACTTCAGTGACGATCAAGAAACAGAAGAAAAAAGGAAAAATTGAGATTGAATTTCTCTCCAACGAAGATTTAGAAAGAATCCTCGAATTGCTTTCTACGAGAGAATCATCAGAGTGACCATCTTGATACGAGATGGTCTTTTTTATATTCTCCCAGTGATATTTTGAATAGGAGCGAAAAGGGACCGGTTTTTTTCTCTTGTCCAATCCATTTGATCAATGTGAGATAGACTTTCAGAAAGTGTATTGGCCATAGACATGACAAGATGAAGACGTGTGTTTTGGAGAACGAAGTATTCCATAAAACCGCTCACATTGACGATTCCATTAATATGAATATCTCCTACCTCTGGCAGCTCCTTTTGTACACCCGCCCCAGGCTTTAACGGGCCATCTCCAATTTGGAAGGAGCCTACACTTTTCACTCTTCCTAAACAGGCATCAATCGCTACAATAAACGGATGTTTATGAGCTTGTTCAATTTCAGCGAGCTTTTCTTTTAAATTGACCGCATGAACTGGGTCAGAGAGCGTTCCATATACATGAAGCTTTTTCAAATCAAGACCTGAAAGTTTTGTACCAACAAGTGGACCTAGAGAGTCGCCTGTTGAGCGGTCTGTTCCAATACAAACGATGGCAATGGGTCTTTTTCCTGCTTTCTGAAGATGCGAGAATAAAATACTTTTAAGCTGTTGAATGGCGTTTGTATCCGTATGGGACACGTATTCTTTCACCCTATTTCTAAAAAAAAGACCGTTCTTGCTATTCATAGGTCTCACTTCCTTGTCATAGTAGTTAGTAACAGTATACGGAAACAAGCTTAATTCTATACCTATGAGGTGATGATTGTGTGGAAGGCTGGTTCAAGGTGGACGCTTTTAATTTTAGGAAGCTTAATAGGAGCGGGGTATGCTTCCGGCCAAGAAATTTGGCAGTTTTTTGGCATTGATAGCGGACTAGCCATTCTACTGTTTACATTGATGTTTATGCTGTCTACCTATGTGGTGTTGAAAATCAGTTATGAGGTACGTGCCGATCACTTTGTGCCAGTGCTAGAGCGGCTTGTCGGTCCATGGCTGGCTAAAGTGTATGACGTTTTAATTGTCCTTTATTTATTCACGACAACGACAGTCATGATTGCCGGTGGCGGGGTGACACTCGAGATGTATCATGTGCCATTTTGGATTGGCATCGGTGCATTTTGTCTGTTTTCATTTATGATTTTTTTCTGGGATGTGAAAGGGCTCTTATCTGTGAATGCTTTCATTATACCAATTTTGGTGGCGGGGCTCATCTATGCGTTTGTTTTTTATTATATGAACCATGATCATATGTGGCGGATTGATTTTGGGCAGCAGTACAATTGGCCTGCCAGCATTGTCTTTGCTTCTTTGAATATATTATCTGTTGTCGCAGTATTGTCTTCGGTTGGGAAAGAAATGAAGGGGCTTGGAGAGGCCAAAGTGGCGAGTATATTAAGCGGCCTGATTTTTGGGGTCATCTCGTACGTGTATAACGAAATACTGGTTGATATTTCTGGGAGCCTATCAGCAGAAGGCATTCCTTTGTTTACAGTATTAGAAGGAGCGCCGACATCATTGTTTGTGTTTATGACCGTTGTCCTTTGTCTAGCTATTTATACGACGACAGCGGCAGGTTTATTTGGTTTATCCAGCCGGATGCTCTCTTTTGTACCATTGCCTCGCTGGCTGGTTGTGCTGGTGATGCTTCTTTTGATGGCGCCTTTAACATCTCTTGGGTTTGCCGATTTGATTGCTTTCTTGTATCCGATATATAGTTTGCTGAATCTTTATTTGCTTGTCTGTTTAATGCTATATCCGATTTTAAGTAAAAAGATATTTTCCCGCTCTAAAAATTATATTGATAAAATAAAATAAGCACCTCTCTTTGTCAGAGCTGTGCTTATTTTATACGAATAGAATCAATGGCGTCTTTGATATCATCATAGACTGGCATTTGCTTAAGACGCTGAAGGCGTTCCTCTAATTCTGAAATGGCTTGTCCTTTTAAATGCTGAGAGATGTGTTGTTTGACAATGGTCGTCTGGTTGATCATATCTTCGGTTTTAGACAATTGATACTCCAAGTGCACGCGAGTGTTTGCTAATTCGTCATGGAGGCGCATTTTGAGCAGCCGTTTTAGATCCTTTCGCTGTCCTTCTCTGCGTATGGCCTGAATTGCGGCCATTTCTTCTGGGGACTGCGTTTGTGTTTGCGGTGCCGATTGATTTTCAAATACAGACATGGATCGGCGGGCACTCACATTTTGCAAGAAACGCTGAGCGTCACTAGGAGGTTTATTTTGATTGATCATGCGATGACTCCTTTCTTAATGAATACCCATTTGCATCGCAAGGCGTCTATCTGCCTTGGCGTAGTCATCACCCATTGTGTACATATGTCTTGAAAGGGTAGAAAGTTCTTGTTCGTAATCTCTCAGGGTGTACAAGGCATTCAGCTGTTTTTCGTGTGAATAAAAGGAGGAATGATGTTGTTCCATCCTCACTTCCTCTACTAGTGCTTCCACATCACTAGGACTTAGTAAATCATAGTGACCAAAGCCGACGAGTCCTTTGAGCTCCTGTTTTACATGCTGGACGGCGTCTTTTACACTTTCATCGATCCCATCGATTTTCTCAAATATAGTGTGTACTTCATGTTCAATCACGCTTTGGAGATCGTAGGATGAATTTTTCAGTAAATGGGATTTTATGATAATTTCAAGGCCGCTTTGTGCATATGCACGTCCAGAATGGATTTCTTGCAACAGCATGGCTGTAAAACTTGTATTATGATCAAGCTGTTCATCTAAAATACGGGCAGACCCATCTGTGTGGAATGAATACCCATTTACTTTGTAACTCCCAGAAATAAGAGCTAAAAAAGCATTTGTATCAAAGGATTCGTTCCATTCTATATTCATAGACGCAAAAGCTGATTTTAAAAAGGTGTCAATTTCTCTTTTCTTGTATTTAACGGGTTCTTGGATGGCGTCTTGCTGCCGTGGCGGTACAGTATACTTGACTTGACCAACCCCATGATCATGACGATTGAGTAAACCTACATAATGACTAGGTTGAATATATTCAGTCAATATCCGTGTGTATTGACCTTGCTGCGCTTTCTGCTGAATCGCAGGCGACAGACTGCTCCATATATTTGGGCTATCAAAGGTGACGGCTTTTTTGACAGCTGGCTGTTCTGTTGCAACATAAGCACAAACAGCACCGGCAAGGGCTTGTCCAGTGAGATAGATACCTGCATTTGGATGCTGCTGACAGACTTGCTCTATGTATTCCTTTCCTTTAAAAAAGACATGATCTTGATTGCCATCAAGGGACTTCCTTTCAATGGGATAGGCATAATCCGTTTTAAGCAATGACTGTGCCGCGGTGTGTACATCTTGTGGCGAGGTCACCGGCATTTGATTTGGCTGCGGACAGTGAAAAGCGACGATGAACTCGTCTGATTGTTCCGGCTGCATCGTTAAACCATATAATTGATGATCGACCTTGAGAAAATCATGGACAGTGAGCGTTTGCTGACCTATTTCTATCGTATGGTGCTGCTGGTAATTGTCTATGTTTCCAGCATGATCGGATATGATTTTATATTCTTTATCAGTTAATCTATCCTTTCGATTGACCATCGTACCTGCTCCCTCACATAACATTTATGCAGATATCATAAATCAAAAAATATGGAAAAACCACAGCGTTCTACCAATAAAAACCTTTTGACCTACAGTGTTTGTGACAATATTGAAAAAAAGCGGAGTTTAAGTAACTATTGGTCACAAATAAAATGATCTAAAAGAAGGGTTTTTTCTATAAAAAAGAATAGGATGAATGATTGAAAGAGGTTCTTTGTTTTGTACATTGCTCTTCATCGCCGTTTTTTTGTACAATAGATTCAATGAAGTGAGCAAGAGAGGTGAAGGCTGATGGCAGACAAAGCGTTTGGGTTACATGATGTCGTTGAAATGAAGAAACCCCATCCATGTGGTGTCAATCGGTGGAAAGTTATTCGATTGGGCATGGATATTCGCATTAAATGTGAAGGCTGCGGGCACAGCGTGATGATCCCAAGAAGAGACTTTGAACGAAAAATGAAGAAAATTCTCGTCAAGCATGAGGAGCCAACTGCTTAAGTAGGCCTCATGCTTTTTTGATGAAATTCGTCTTTTGTATAGAAGAAGCAGGTGTGAATTCGCGTTTTAAAGCACTGATTTATCCTTTTTGGCAATGTTTCTTCTATTGATAATGCATAACGGTTAGCTTGTCTTTTCATGTAAACCTACTTATAATTGCTCTAGGTTCATATTACGCAGTATAACGAGCACGTTTGATATAGAGGAGATGAAAGAATGGCTTTAACAGCTGGTATTGTTGGCTTACCTAACGTCGGGAAGTCAACGCTATTTAATGCAATTACACAGGCTGGAGCGGAGTCTGCTAACTATCCGTTTTGTACCATTGATCCAAACGTCGGAATTGTAGAAGTTCCAGACGAGCGTTTGCAAAAACTAACAGAATTGGTGCAGCCGAAAAAGACAGTTCCGACTGCTTTTGAATTCACTGATATTGCCGGTATTGTCAAAGGGGCTTCTAAAGGTGAAGGTTTAGGGAATAAATTCCTTTCTCACATTCGTCAAGTAGATGCGATCTGTCACGTGGTGAGAGCTTTTGCAGATGATAACATCACACACGTATCAGGTAAGGTTGACCCTGTGTCAGATATCGAAACCATTAATTTAGAATTAATTTTGGCTGATTTAGAAACAGTTGAAAAGCGTTTGGCTCGTGTGAGTAAGCTTGCAAAACAAAAGGATAAGGAAGCGGTAGCTGAATTTGATATTTTGTCGAAGCTAATGGACGCATTTGAAGCTGGGAAATCGGCAAGATCTGTAGAATTTACAGATGAGCAGCAGAAGCTTGTGAAACAGCTTCATTTACTCACATCTAAACCAGTTCTTTATGTAGCAAATGTGAGTGAGGATGAAGTAGCGGATCATGACGGTAACGAATATGTGCAGCAAATCCGTGAGTTTGCTTCTGGTGAAAATGCTGAAGTCATCGTCGTTTGTGCGAAGATCGAGTCTGAAATTGCAGAGCTTGAAGGAGAAGAGAAGCAGATGTTCCTTGAAGAGCTTGGCATCAAAGAGTCAGGTCTAGATCAGCTGATTCAAGCATCTTATTCACTTCTTGGTTTAGCTACTTATTTCACAGCAGGTGAGCAGGAAGTACGCGCTTGGACGTTTAAAAAAGGAATGAAGGCACCGGAATGTGCTGGAATCATTCATACGGACTTTGAACGTGGGTTTATTCGTGCTGAAACGGTTGCATATGAAGATTTACTTGCTGGTGGAAGCATGTCTGCTGCAAAAGAGGCTGGAAAAGTCCGTCTAGAAGGTAAAGAATATGTAGTGAAAGATGGAGACGTCATTCATTTCCGTTTTAATGTATAGGTTCTTGTCATAGGCCAAGAGATTTGTTATAATATACAATTGTGAGTAATATAATTTATTGCTCCTTGCCCGTTTAGGGCCGCTTAGACCAAAAGGAGGTGCAATCAGATGAGAAAGTACGAAGTTATGTACATCATCCGCCCAACAGTTGACGATGAGGCTAAAAAAGCAGTTATCGAGCGTTTCAATAACGTGTTAACTTCTAACGGTGCGGAGATCACTGGAACAAAGGATTGGGGTAAACGTCGTCTTGCATACGAAATCAACGATTTCCGTGAAGGCTTCTACCAAATCGTAAACGTTCAATCTGACGCTGCAGCAGTTCAAGAATTTGACCGCTTAGCTAAGATCAGTGACGATATCATTCGCCACATTGTTGTTAAAGAAGAAGTATAAATCATTGAAATATATATTTAAAGGTGGTCTTTCAATATGCTAAACCGTGTTGTATTGGTCGGAAGACTAACAAAAGACCCTGAGCTTCGCTACACGCCTAATGGTGCGGCTGTAGCCACGTTTACTCTAGCTGTGAATCGTACGTTTACGAATCAATCTGGAGAGCGTGAAGCCGATTTCATTAACTGTGTTACTTGGAGAAGACAAGCCGAGAACGTGGCTAATTTCTTGAAAAAAGGAAGTCTTGCCGGTGTAGACGGTCGTTTGCAGACAAGAAACTATGAAAATCAGCAAGGACAGCGTGTCTTCGTGACAGAGGTTCAAGCTGAAAGTGTTCAATTTCTTGAGCCTAAGAGCGGCGGTGCTGGTTCAGGTGGATACAGCGGCGGTGGCAATAGCGGAGGCCAGTATTATGGCGGTAGCCAAAACGATCAGAATCCATTCGGAAATGAACCAAATCAAAATCCATATGGCAATCAGAGCAACCAACAAAATCGTAATCAGGGAAATAGCTTCAATGATGACCCATTTGCGAATGATGGTAAACCGATTGACATCTCCGATGATGATTTGCCATTCTAATTGATCTGAAAAATTGACTAAAGGAAAGGTGTGAAAACAAATGGCAGGTGGACGCAGAGGCGGTCGTGCGAAACGTCGTAAGGTATGTTTCTTTACTTCTAACGGTATCACGCACATCGATTACAAAGATGTTGATCTTCTTAGAAAGTTTGTTTCTGAGCGTGGTAAAATTTTACCTCGTCGTGTAACAGGAACTAGCGCTAAGTATCAACGTAAATTGACATTAGCGATTAAAAAATCACGTCAAATGGCATTACTTCCATACGTTACTGGTGAGTAAGTCGTTGACTTAAAAGCGGAGAGCCTCGAGCTCTTCGCTTTTTTTATTTGTTTCACTAAGAATCTCATCCGAATTGGCTAGAGCTGTTTTTGGCGGGCATCCTAGGGGAAGTATGTAAAAGAGAGAGAAAGTGACAGTTTGTTCTATACAAATACGGGGTCAATCTGTCATATTGATAGTCTAGAAAATAATTGCAGTCAGGGCGTGGGAAGATGATTGAATTTAAGAAGGTATCGATGCAATTTTCTGATGAGCGCTATGCCGTTCAATCGGTTGATTTAGAGATTCAGAAAGGTGAATTTTTTGTATTTATTGGACCTAGTGGAAGCGGGAAAACGACGACATTGAAAATGATCAATCGTCTCATTTCTTCTACAGAAGGTGAGATTTACATAAAGGGTCAAAAAATAAATGATTATGATATGTATGAGCTGCGCTGGGAAATTGGGTATGTTCTGCAGCAAATTGCTCTTTTTCCTCATATGACCATTGAAGAAAATATCGCCGTGGTGCCAGAGCTCAAACAGTGGAGCCGAAATGAGACCAATAAGCGGGTGGATGAATTGATGCAGATGGTTGGGCTTGATCCTGCTATGTATCGACTTCGAAAGCCATCAGAGCTATCTGGTGGACAGCAGCAGCGTGTCGGTGTGGCACGTGCACTTGCAGCTGATCCTGAGATTGTCCTGATGGATGAACCCTTTAGTGCGTTAGATCCACTAACGAGGGAGAAATTGCAGGATGATCTGCTTGATTTGCAGCGCCGTATTCAAAAGACCATTGTCTTCGTGACGCATGATATGCAGGAAGCGATGAGGCTTGGTGATCGAATTTGTATCATGAAGGAAGGGGAAGTGGTGCAGATTGGTCGTCCAGAGGAATTGGTTCAACACCCAGTCAATGCTTTTGTTCGGGAGTTTGTTTCAGGGGCTGCTCGCCATGTGGGACATCAAGCGTTTGAGCTAGAGGCCATGGCTAGACCAATGGCTCATGAGTCTCTTTTAGGCTATGAAGTGATCACAGCACATGCCACGCTGGATAATGTCTTATCCCAATTGGCAAAGCATGAGGAATTGGCTGTAGAAAAGGACGGGGAGCGAATTGGACTAGTGAATCGTCAAGCGGTGATTCAGTTTTTAGCTGATTCTCCTAGAGAGAGGGGCGAGTCACATGAATGATTGGATCAGTGTGTTATTGGACCGAAAAGAACAATTGGGACACGCCTTACTTGAGCATATTCAAATTTCGTTTATTGCTTTATTTTTAGCCATTTTGATTGCCATTCCATTAGGTATCTATTTAACGAGGGTGCCAAAGCTTGCAGAGTGGGTGATTGGGGTGACGGCGGTTTTGCAAACAATTCCGTCGCTCGCGCTGCTTGGCTTGTTGATTCCTCTCGTTGGGATTGGACAAGTGCCTGCCATTATTGCGCTTGTCGTCTATGCCTTACTCCCTATTTTAAGAAATACATATACAGGCATTCAGGAGGTCGACCCTTCCCTGAGAGAAGCGGCGCTTGCCATGGGAATGAATCACCGCAAACGGTTATTAAAGGTGGAGCTGCCTTTGGCCATGCCAGTAATCATGGCAGGTATCAGAACCGGGATGGTTCTCATTGTGGGAACTGCCACTCTTGCCGCACTGATCGGAGCTGGGGGGTTAGGAAGTCTGATTTTGCTGGGAATTGATCGAAATGATATGTCGCTCATTGTCATTGGGGCTATACCAGCTGCCTTACTCGCACTCTTATTTGATGTGGTGCTGCGCACTTTTGAGAAAATCTCTTTTAAAAAGACTGTGATCTCTGTGACGGTTTTTGCTGTGATTGCAGGAGCAGTTGTCGCGGGCCCATTACTGTTTCAACAAGAAAAGAAAGAAATCACCATCGGTGGAAAGTTAGGATCAGAGCCTGAAATCCTGATCTCGATGTATAAGCTTTTAATTGAACAGGATACGGATATTCAAGTCAATCTTAAGCCTGGTCTTGGCAAGACGTCCTTTGTTTTTCAAGCTTTACGGTCTGGTGATATTGATATTTATCCTGAGTTTACCGGTACTGCGATTTCTGAGTTCCTCAAACAAACAGCGAAAAGCACAGATAAAGAAAAAGTGTATGAGCAAGCGCGGCGTGGTTTGGAATCATCCTTTCAGCTCCGCCTTCTTGAGCCGATGGCTTACAACAATACGTATGCTTTAGCCGTGCCTCAGTCGCTGGCTGATCAATATGATGTATCCAATATTTCAGATCTAGGCAAGATCAAGAATCGCATAAAGGCTGGATTCACCTTAGAATTTTCTGATCGACAGGATGGGTATCTAGGTATTCAAAAGACCTATCAATTTTCCTTTGACGATGTGGTGACGATGGAACCGAAGCTTCGGTATCGAGCGATTCAAAAAGGAGATATCAATTTAGTCGATGCGTATTCGACAGACAGTGAATTGAGGGAATACAAATTAAAGGTGCTTGATGATGATCAGCATGTTTTCCCGCCATATCAAGGAGCACCGCTGCTAAGACAGGAGACATTAACTGAGTTCCCTGAGATCAAGACCTCTCTCAATAAGCTTGGTGGTCAAATCACAGATGATGAGATGAGAGAAATGAATTATGAAGTAAATGTGAGAGGTAAGGATGCATTTCAGGTTGCGAAAGCCTATTTAAAAAAGAAAAAATTACTGCAATAATCAAGGAAGAGCAGGTCTGTTATGTAAAAAGCAGACCTGCTTTTTTAAAAGGGAAAACAAAAACCGTTGACATTTATTTAAAAACATCATATCCTTAATTCGAGATAAATATATTTTTTTGATTTAATATCTCGAATTCGAGATAATATAAAGACGTCAGTAAAGACATAATGAATAGAGGCTTGTACTTCATGATTAGGAGGTCATTAGAATTGAAGAAAACAGAAGGAATTCACCATATCACAGCAATTGTAGGGCATCCTCAGGAGAACGTTGATTTTTATGCAGGTATTTTAGGACTTCGTCTCGTGAAGAAGACCGTTAATTTTGATGATCCAGGTACGTACCATTTATATTTTGGAAATGAAGGAGGATCTCCGGGGACGATTATCACGTTTTTCCCTTGGCCAGGTGCTCAAAAGGGACAAATTGGCGCTGGCCAAGTGGGCGTGACGACATATGTTGTACCGCCAGGCGCTTTCTCTTTCTGGAAGGAACGTCTTGAGCAGTTTGATATTTCTTATGAAATGGTTGAACGCTTTGATGAAGCCTTTCTCTCATTTGAAGATCCACACGGCTTGTTGATTGAGCTAGTAGAACGAGCGGAGGGAAAACAAAATGAGTGGACATTTAACGGGGTCACACCAGATGTCGCGATAAAAGGATTTGGCGGAGCTGTTTTGTTAACATCACAGCCGGAGCAAACGATGCAGCTGCTAGAACAAACAATGGGTTTTGAACGAGTTGGAGCAGAAGAGGACTATGTGAGATTCCGTTCGTTTGGTGAGATAGGCAATGTGATTGATGTGAACAAGACACCTGTTGCACGCGGACGTATGGGTGTTGGGGTTGTGCATCATATTGCATGGAGAGCGACAGATGATCAGGATCAATTAGATTGGCAAAGACATATTGCGCAAAGCGGGTATCAAGTGACACCTGTGCAAGATCGAAATTACTTCAATGCTATTTATTTTAGAGAGCTTGGCGGCATATTATTTGAAATTGCGACTGATCCTCCAGGGTTTGCACACGATGAATCAGTGGAAACAATGGGTGAAGCATTGAAACTGCCACCGCAATATGAGGCGCAGCGCAGTCAGATTGAACAAATTGTGCTGCCAATAGAAGTGAGAGAGATTAAAGGGAAAGGAGATTCATGATGAAGCATCTTTTTCGAAAAGGAAAGAATGAACAAAGACCTGTTTTGTTATTACTGCATGGTACTGGCGGGACGGAAGAAGATTTATTGCCGCTTGCCGATTTAGTAGATGCTGACGCATCCGTTCTTAGTGTGAGAGGAAATGTGTTGGAAAACGGTATGCCGCGCTTTTTCAGGCGTTTGGCAGAGGGTGTATTTGATGAGCAGGATTTAATTGAGCGTACAGAGGAACTATATACATTTATCGGAGAAGCAGCAGATGAATATGGGTTCGATCGTCACAATGTGGTGGCTATCGGATATTCTAATGGGGCAAACATTGCTGGAAGTCTTTTATTCCATTACGAGGATGCGTTAAAAGGAGCTATCCTGCATCATCCAATGGTCCCAAGACGCGGGGTTTCATTGCCTTCATTAGCGGGGAAACAAGTCTTTATAGCAGCTGGTAAAAATGACCCAATGTGCCGTCCAGAAGAATCACAGGAGCTCGAGCAGTTGCTGCAAGGCGCAGGCGCTTCAGTTACGCTTCATTGGGAAAATCGCGGACATCAGCTAACGAGAGAAGAAGTCGATGCTGCGGCATTATGGTATCGTCGTCAATTTTAATGAAGGTGGGGAATACAGGTGGGATTTTTACAGAAGCTTTTTGGGCAAACCAAACAAAAGGAGATGGAACAAATGGAAAACGTAAAATTAGCGATTATTTATTATAGTTCAACAGGTACAAACTATCAGATGGCAAAATGGGCTGAAGCTGGAGCGAAAGAAGCTGGCGCAGAAGTGAAGGTATTAAAGGTTGCTGAATTGGCACCAGAAGCAGTTGTAGCATCAAATCCAGCATGGAAAGCACATTTAGACGAAACAAAGGATGTTCCAGAGGTTCAATTAAGTGATTTAGAGTGGGCAGATGCTATCATCTTTAGCATGCCAACACGTTTTGGTAACCTACCGGCTCAAATGAAGCAATTCTTAGACACAACTGGCGGCTTATGGTTCCAAGGGAAATTAGCAAACAAAGCAGTGAGTGCGATGACCTCTGCACAAAACCCAAATGGCGGGCAGGAACAGACCATTCTTAGCCTTTACACAACGATGTTCCACTGGGGAGCGATTATTGCCGCTCCTGGATACACAGATGACTCGTTATACGGTGCAGGGGGCAACCCTTATGGCGTGAGTGTCACTGTTGACCAAAACGGAAAGATCCAAGAGGATGCAGAAGCTGCTGCAAAACATCAAGCAAAACGTACAGTCAATGTAGCAGAATGGATCAAAAAGGGTCAAAACGCTTAATCGATGAATACAAAAAGAATGCAGCCTAGGCGCTGCATTCTTTTTTATTTAATAAGGATCTGATGGTGTGCTGTTGTTAATCGCTTCGTCCACAGCTTGTGCGGCGCCTGTAGAGCCTATAGGTCCGCTTGGCTGTTCTTGTTTGAAGGCTTTTAAGCCGTCAGCGACACGCTTTCCGTAATCAGGGTCAGCCTTTGTAAAGTTTTCGATCATTTGCTCTTGAATGTCTTTTTGACAGGTCGCAAGGGTGTTGACTAAGTTCTTAATCAGTTCCTCACGTTCCCAATCATTGAAACGGCGATACGTTTCTCCGGCTTGGCCAAAGTTGTTCGGGCGGTCAATGGCTTCTCGTTTGACGTCACCCTCTACAAAAGGCGTATGATCTTTTCCATCCTGCTTGGCTTCTTTTAATCCGCCGAGGATCGATGGTTCATAATTCACATGAGGGTTTTGCTCTTTGCCTTGATCGACATGGTATTCCATTTGCCCATCTCTTTGATTCGTGGCCACATGCTTTTTCGGTGCATTGATCGGCAGCTGTAAATAGTTTGGCCCCACACGATATCGCTGCGTGTCAGAATAGGAGAAGGTGCGCCCTTGAAGCAACTTATCATCTGAGAAATCCAAACCGTCTACGAGAACGCCAGTCCCAAAGGCGACCTGCTCGACTTCTGCGAAATAATTTTCTGGATTTTTGTTTAACACCATTCGTCCAATCGGTTTCCATGGATAGTCATTCTTGTACCAAAGCTTTGTCGGATCAAGCGGGTCAAAGTCAAGGTGAGGATGGGCATCATCTTCCATGATCTGCGCATATACCTCCCATTCAGGATGATCTCCTTGCTCAATGGCTTCATACAAATCCTGTGTGGCATGATTAAAGTTTTCTCCTTGAATCGCTTGAGCTTGTTCTTGCGTCAGGTTGCGAATGCCTTGCTTCGGTTCAAAGTGATATTTGACCAGCACTGCTTTTCCTTCATGGTTCACCCATTTGTAGGCATGGACACCTGAGCCTTGCATGTGCCGATAGGTTGCTGGGATGCCCCATGGTGAAAAGAGAAATGTCACCATATGCGTCGCTTCAGGTGATTGCGAGACGAAGTCAAAAATACGCTCGCCGTCTTGACGGTTGGTGACAGGATCAGGCTTAAAGGCATGAACCAAATCAGGGAATTTCAAAGCATCTCGGATAAAGAAAATTTTGAGGTTGTTCCCCACGAGATCCCAGTTGCCTTCTTCTGTATAAAATTTAATCGCAAATCCTCTAGGGTCACGCAATGTTTCTGGTGAATGACCGCCGTGAATCACAGAAGAAAAACGAACGAAAACAGGTGTCTTTTTTCCTTTTTCCTGAAATAATTTTGCCCTTGTATAAGTGGAAATGGGTTCGTCACCGAATGTGCCATAGGCTTCAAAATAACCGTGAGCTCCGGCCCCGCGCGCATGGACGACACGTTCAGGAATGCGTTCACGATCAAAATGACTAATTTTCTCTAGGAAATCGTAGTTTTCAAGCGTAGTTGGTCCTCTATTCCCAACGGTTCTCATATTTTGATTGTCTGTTACGGGATGACCTTGCCGATTGGTTAAAGTGTCTTCTGACTCTGAAGATGGTTTAGGGTGTTGTTCTTCTTTCAATTAAATCCCTCCTTCAATATCTCCCTAACAATATGGTCATCATGCTCCCTATTTCATACAAGGATTGATATAATGATTGAAAACTTTCACGAGGAGCGAACCTGATGATTCGATTACACTGCCTTCACGCCCATCCGTCCAATCAGTCATATATAGAAGATGTTTTTGGCGATACCGATATTGCGCTTTATCACACGGTCGATTCATCATTTATAGAACGCGCTACACAAGATCCCACTTTTGATCAACACAAGCAGCAAGCCTATGTCATCAACAAACTGATGCAAGAAGATGAAGCCGATCTCATTCTGCTCACGTGTACACAATACATTGCCGCTTTGGGTAATCAGCAGCATCTTTTTAAACAACCGATTGTTCCGATCGATGAACCGTTGTTTGAGCTGATTTGTCAGGGAAAAGGGCCTCTTCAACTTGTGTTTTCAAACCCGGATACAGTGGAAGGGACGATGAAGCGGCTTAAATCATATGCAATAGAGCACGGCAAACAGATTGATGCAGAAGTTATGGTGATGGAGGATGTCTTTCACCTTTGCCTAAATGGTGATATGCAGGCTTATGAGGAGCAAATCAAAAAGCAACTTAGAAGATGTATGAAAAAAAGCGGAGATATTTGCGTGATGCAGCTATCGATGGTTCATGCGGCACAGCAGATGGAAGAGGAGACAGGCGTTCCGATCATTCATCCGCTTTCTCCACTTAAACAGTTTGTCCATCAAACAATATCTGCTTTGAAAGAGTGAACCTGTCTGGTTCGCTCTTTTTGTATAGAAACGGAAATGTGATGACATGTTAAAAAAATAACCGAGCGCAAACTATTTTCAAAAGGCGCGCGTCTATCCATTGTAAGAAATAACCGATGCGCATTTAAGATAAAGGAGCTCTTTGTAAAATGAAGAAACGAAAGATTGAGGATCAATTTGCTGATTACGTAATGGAGCATAAACACAGTTTTTATCGATTGTCCTATAGTTATGTCAAAAACCCAGAGGATGCGATGGATGTCGTTCAAGAGGCGATTCATAAAGCACTCAAATCTGTTCACCGATTAGAGGATGCGACCAAGATGCATAGCTGGTTTTATAAAATCGTGGTGAACGCTGCCCTAGACTTTTTACGAAAGAAGAAGCGGGTGCAAGTGACAGATGATGACACACTCGAATTCTTGTCAAAGGGTGAGTCAGATGTCTATGAGGATCAAGATGTCAGACGAGCCATAGAGGATTTGCCTGAGATGTACCGGGTTATCATCATTTTGAGATTCTTTGAAGATTTAAAATTAGAGGACATCGCCCATATTCTCGAAGAAAACGAAAACACCATCAAAACAAGATTATATAAGGCGTTGCGGCTTTTAAAAGTAGAATTATCGCAGGAGGAAATATAAATGGATAAGCATTTGGAACAGTTAAAAGAGGAATATTTAGAAATCCCTATTCCACCGGAATATGATGCTATGGTTGAACGAACATTGAAACGAAAAAACAAAAAACCTCATTTTCAGCAATGGACCATCGGACTTGTTGCTGCGGCTGCTCTATTTGTCACGACAGTTAATGTCAGTCCACAGGCGGCAAGAGCCATTTCAGAGGTGCCTGTCATTGGCGAGCTGGTGAAAGTCGTGACATTCACAGAATTTAAAAAGAGTGATCAAGGAACGAATATTGACCTTAAAACACCACACGTTTCAGGGCTTGGGGACGGAAAATTACAAGACAGCCTGAATCAAAAATATTTAGCTGAAAACAAAAAACTGTATCAAGATTTTGAAAAGGAAACAAAGGGGTATAAAAATGGTCATTTAAGTGTAGAGAGCGGATATGAAGTGAGAACAAACAATGACCAAATTCTCTCGTTAGGTCGATACAAGGTGACGACTCAAGCTTCTGCGGCAGAGGAAATGACATATGATACGGTGGATAAGAAAAACCATGTACTCATTACATTACCAAGCTTGTTTAAAGATGACCGGTATATAGATGTCATTAGTGAAAATATTAAAGATCAAATGAAGAAACAGATGAAAGAGGATTCAAATAAGATTTACTGGATTGGCAAGGATGATATGGACCCATTTAAGAAGATTCAGCCGGATCAAAGCTTCTATATCAATTCAAAAGGCAAACTGGTGATTTCCTTTAATGAATATGATGTGGCACCTGGTTACATGGGTGTAGTTGAATTCACGATTCCAACAAGTGTGCTAAAGGATATTCTTGTCAGCGATATGTACATTCATTAAAAGAAGAAAAAAGACTGCTGAACATGTCAGCAGTCTTGTTGTGTTGATTAAGAAAGTGCCTCTGTCAGTGCAGGTACCACTTGTTTCTTTCTTGATACAACACCTTTTAGTAAAGCGGTGTTGTTTTCAAGTGTGACGTTAAATGCTTTTTCTACTTTTGCAGCTTCTGCACCGAGTGCAAGAGCAAGGGAGTCATTTTCTAAGATGTCTGTGATCACTAGAACGAATAGATCAAGACCTTTCGCTGCGATGACTTCATTGATTTTCGCTTCAATGTCAGCCTGTCTTGCTGTTACTTCCGCGATATCTACTGTATTGACTTGCGCAATTTCCACTTTGCTATTGCCTAGTGCGAATTCTTTTGCATCAATTGTAATTAATTCTTGAACCGTTTTTTGGCTTAGGTCAGCGCCAGCTTTCAGCATGTCTAGGCCGTAAACTTCTGGATCTACCCCTGCAATTTTAGCTAGCTCATGCGCAGCATCAATGTCTTGCTGTGTGCATGTTGGGGACTTGAATAGCAAGGAATCAGAAATGATTGCAGATAAAAGCAAACCAGCGATTTCTTTTTCAATCTTCACTTGGTTCTCTTTGTACATTTTGTTTAAGATTGTTGCTGTACAGCCAACAGGCTCAGCGCGATAGTATAGAGGTTCACTTGTTTCAAAGTTGGCAATACGGTGATGGTCAATGACCTCAGTCACTTGTACTTGATCAATATCGCTTACACTTTGTTGGAATTCGTTATGATCGACAAGAATGACTTGCTTTGTTTCGTTTGCAGCTGTTTCAATGAAACGAGGTGCTTCTTGTTTAAAGAAATCTAATGCGTATTGTGTTTCTCCATTGATTTCTCCAAGTCTGACCGCTTCTGCCTGAACGCCGATTTTGTTTTTCAGATCAGCGTAAGCGATAGCAGAGCAAATCGTGTCTGTGTCAGGGTTTTTGTGTCCGAATACGAGTGTTTTTCCCATGTGAATTCTCCTTCTTACATTTATTGATGATGTTTCTATTCTAACAGCTTTTGACCTTGAATTCAGGGTTTATAGCTAAGAATAATCTAAAAAATTGTAACATGCTGATTGAAAAGTTGCATGTACGAATCTATATTGGTGTTCCACGTGAAACGCTCCTAAGATAGCCTGCATTTTACTTGCGATTTGCCGCTATGGTAAAATAAAGGTTGGGGTAAGACATGGTGTAGCTTACATCGTACGTATACATAGAAGGACACATTGAGCAAGATATAGAAAAAGGATTGGATAGAGGTGAAGGTGTGAAACAAACAAAAGCGTTAGTAGAGGGCGCTATCATGATCAGTATTTTTTCTGTCATGATGCTGTTTTATTTGTATGTGCCGCTATTATCCATTATTTTCTTTCTAGCTGCTCCGATACCGATTATCCTCTATACAATCAGGCACGGCTTGAAAAAAGGAATTGCTGCTGGCGCTATTGGGATAGTGATCAGCTTTTTAATTGGGTCTCTTGCTGGACTCATGAGTGCGCCAATTCTGATTGCTGCCGGATTAGGCATGGGTGTTTTCTACAGCAGAAGGCAGCCTGGGAATGCCATCATTACAGGTGGGCTGATCTATTTATTCAGTTTTCTTATCTCCTTTATTGTCAGTGTTCAGCTTTTTCAAGTCGATATCATGGGTATCGCGAAAGAGTCGGTTGAACAAATGATTCCGATGTTAGAGAGTGTCTTAAAGCAATCCGGCGCTTCTGAGCAGAACATTGCGAAGCAGCTGAAGCAGTTCAGAGAGATGCAGGATGCTGCATTGAGTGCTTTGCCTGTAGCGCTGTTAATTGGTGTCACATTGCTGGCGTTCGTGAATCACTGGTTCGTGCAGCCTCTGATCAAACGGTTTGTCAAAGACATGCCGGTCTTGAAGAAATTTAAGGATATGCGGCTGCCAAAAAGCATGGTATGGTATTATTTACTCACACTGCTTTTGATGCTGATTCGGACGGAAAAAGGCAGCTTTTTATGGCTTGTTCAAACGAGTGCTTTTCAAATTTTATTTATACTGGTGCTTATTCAGGGATTTTCTTTTATCTTCTATTATTGCCACGAAAAAAGCATCTCAAAAGCGGTGCCCATTTTCGCTATCGTGTTAGGGGTTCTCTATCCGCCAGTCGGTGTGATTGTGCGTATTATAGGGATTGCTGACATAGGCTTTGATTTAAGAGAGAAAGTAAAAAACAAATAATTCACTCTGAATGTTGAGGAGTTGATATCAGTGCCAAGCTTCTATAGAAAACCTGTCATCAAGTATCCGATCATCGCTTTGATTGTCCTTGCGGTGGTCACAGTCCTCCTCAACCTTTATTATAATTGGATCATAGGAGCGGTTGGTCTTTTCGTTCTTGCAGGTGTGCTCTACTTCTTAAAGTGGGCAGATACGCAAGTGCAAAAAGAGATTGATTCATATATTTCAACATTATCCTATCGAGTCAAAAAGGTTGGAGAAGAAGCATTAATGGAAATGCCAATTGGTATTATGCTGTTTAATGACCAGTATTATATCGAATGGACAAATCCATTTCTCGCTTCGTGCTTTCATGAAAGCACGCTTGTCGGCAGATCTTTGTATGATACATTCGAGTCCGTTGTGCCTCTTATTAAACAAGAGGTCGAGACAGAAAATGTGACGCTGAATGATCGGAAATTCAAAGTCATTATTAAACGGTCAGAGCGCCTTTTATATTTCTTTGATGTCACGGAACAGGTGCAGATTGAAAGACAGTACGAAAATGAACGAACGGTGTTATCTTATATCTTTTTAGACAATTACGATGATGTCACGCAAGGTCTTGATGATCAGGTGCGCAGCACCATTAATAGTGAAGTGACGTCGCTGTTAAACAATTGGGCACAAGAATATGGCATTTTCCTGAAGCGAATTTCGTCTGAACGATTTATGGCGGTTCTAAATGAGAGCATTTTAGCAGAGCTGGAAGCGTCGAAGTTCTCCATTTTAGACGAGGTCCGTGAGAAAACAGGGGCGCATAGTGCGACGCTTACTCTGAGTATCGGGATTGGAGCGTCCGTTCCTTCTTTAAAAGAGCTTGGGGCACTTGCGCAGTCGAGTCTTGATCTTGCCCTCGGACGAGGCGGGGATCAGGTAGCCATTAAGCAGCCAAATGGAAAAGTGAAATTCTACGGCGGGAAAACGAATCCAATGGAGAAACGGACACGTGTACGCGCACGAGTCATTTCTCATGCTTTAAAAGAAATTGTATCTGAAAGCGGAAATGTCATGATCATGGGGCATAAGTTCCCAGACATGGACTCGATCGGTGCATCAATTGGAATTTTAAAGGTCGCCCAGGCCAATGGGAAAGAAGGCTATATTGTCATTGATGCCAACCAGATTGGTGACAGTGTTCAACGCTTGATTAGTGAGATTAAGAATTATGAAGATCTTTGGTCACGTTTTATCACCCCAGAGGAAGCCATGGAGCTTGCAGAGGATGATACATTGCTTGTGGTCGTGGATACACATAAACCGTCTCTCGTCATGGAAGAACGACTGCTCAATAAGATTGAAAATGTCGTGGTCATTGACCATCATAGACGCGGCGAAGAGTTTATCCGTGATCCATTACTTGTCTATATGGAGCCGTATGCTTCATCCACAGCAGAGCTTGTGACAGAGCTTTTAGAGTATCAGCCGAAGAAATTGCGTATTAACATGATTGAAGCTACTGCGCTTCTCGCAGGGATCATCGTGGATACGAAGAGTTTCTCGCTGAGAACGGGATCAAGAACGTTTGATGCAGCATCCTATCTTCGTGCGAAGGGGGCAGATCCTGTCCTTGTGCAAAAATTCCTAAAAGAGACAGTTGATCATTACATCAAACGGGCAAAACTCATTCAACATACAGATTTGTATCAAAATCAGGTGGCGATTGCTTCATTGCCGTCAGACAGCTCGGAGTATTATGATCAAATTACGATTGCCCAGACGGCTGATTCTCTGTTGTCAATGAGTGAGGTAGAAGCGTCATTTGCTGTCGCTAGACGAGATGACAACACGGTGTGCATTAGTGCGAGATCATTAGGAGATATCAACGTCCAAATTATCATGGAAGCGTTAGATGGCGGCGGTCATTTGACTAACGCTGCCACCCAAATGTATGGTATAACCATTGAAGAAGCGGTAGAGCAGTTAAAAGCTGCCATTGATGAATATTTCGAAGGAGGGGTTCAAAGATGAAAGTCATCTTTCTAAAAGACGTAAAAGGCAAAGGGAAAAAAGGCGAAGTCAAGAATGTAGCTGACGGATACGCTCACAACTTTCTCATCAAACAAGGGTTAGCGGTTGAAGCAAATCCAACGAACCTAAGCGCATTGGAAGGGCAGAAAAACAAAGAGAAAAAGAATGCCATCCAAGAGCTTGAACAAGCGAAGCAACTAAAAGAGACACTTGAGGCGTTAACAGTGGAGCTCACTGCAAAATCAGGTGAAGGCGGTCGTCTGTTTGGATCGATTACAAGCAAACAAATCGCTGATAAATTACAAAAAGATCATCAAATCAAACTCGATAAGCGCAAAATCGAGCTGAATGACGCCATCCGTGCATTAGGTTACACAAATGTACCGGTGAAGCTTCATCCAGAGGTACAAGCAACGTTAAAGGTTCATGTGACAGAACAAGCATAAAGCAGAAAAGAACCCGTCTCACGAGGAGGCGGGTTCTTTTTTTATGATGGATCTGAAATATAGACGCTTCGTCCGGCTCGCATACCGGATAAAAACATGAAAAATAGGATGATGATAAAGATGATAATGGATGGCGTCCATGTATGTGTGAGATCAAAAAGGATACCGATCATGAACGGACCAACAGCGGCTAATAAATAACCGAGAGACTGCGCCATTCCGGAAAGGGCAGCGGCTTGCTCCATATTGGTCGTCCGTAATCCGATAAATGTGAGCGCCAGACTGATGCTGGCACCTTGTCCAATACCGATCAATAAAACAGAGATCACGAGAATAGGCGTCGATCCTCCGAGAAGAAGTCCGATCATGCCGAGTAAATACACAAGGACAAGTCCGAAGACAAGCGGTCTTTGTGTTTTTAATTTTTCTGCAAAAACAGGCGTTAAAAAGGTGGATGGCAGTCCAGCAAACTGCATAATGGACAGCATCCAGCCGGCTGTCGACAGGTTCATTCCATGTGATGTTAAAATATCGGGAAACCAGGCGATGCTGCTATAGAAAAGGAATGACTGCAACCCCATAAAAAAGGTCACCTGCCATGCGACACGTGAACGCCATATTGGCTGCTCTGTGAGCGAAATGCTTTTGACGGCCGCTGTGTTCTGATGAAGAAGCTGTGGCGCCCAGACCATCATCGCGAGAAGAGCAAGGCCAGCCCATACGAGGAATGATGTATTCCAGCCGCCAGGCATCGTATGACTGAGTGGAACACTGACACCTGATGCAAGTGCCGCAAAGACGGACATCGAGGTCGTATAAACGCTCGTCATCAATCCAGCATGTGCAGGAAATTTATGCTTCACGAGCCCCGGTAAGAGCACATTACATATTGCAATCCCGACACCGACAAGCGCGGTTCCCATCATTAAGAAGATGATCGTGCCAAACGAGCGAATCACAATCCCAAATAAAAGGACAGCAAGCCCAAGCCAAAGGGTTCGTTCATTGCCAAGACGTTTTCCGATTTTAGGTGCAATTGGAGAAAGCAATGCGAATGAGAGCAGTGGTAATGTTGTGAGAAAACCCGCAAGTCCATTTGAAAGCTGTAAATCGGAACGAATGGCGCCGATGAGAGGCCCCACGGACGTAATGGCAGGCCGCAGATTAAATGCAATGAGTAAAATCCCAGCAATCAGCAGGATGGTTTGTCCTTTACTGCGAGGATGTAATGTTGATTGTTCTAGATGTTGTTCCATGAATGTAAACTCCTTTATTTCTTTAAGAAGAACGATCTTTCTTCTGTTCAAGTTCTGCTAGTTTAGCGATTAAGATATGCTGCGGCATGTGCATGATTTGTTCAATGGGTACATTGAGTGATGCCGCAAGTTTTTGTGCTGTATCGGCTGAGATTTGTAAAGGTCTCATGAGCAAATCCCTCTCTTTCAATCTATACGTTCCAATATAACATATCGGCTTTGTGCCATGCTGATAAAAAATTAGAGTTCTCTTTTATAAAACCACTTTATGGCCGATAAGAAATTTTTTTGAAATTGTTTCAGATGATGGCCCTCCCCTTGTTCGATGTGATATTGCAGCTGCCAATCCTGCATCCCTTTCTGTAATAAAAGGTCATGTAGTTGTTTGTTGAATAAAGGCATGTGCTGTTGAGCAGATGTTTTGCCTTTACCTTCTTCACTGCCTACAGATAAATAGACAAGGTGCTCCACACACTGAATGCTTTGTTGTTTAGCAAACGGTAGAAAATCTTGATACCAAAATGACCCAGAGATAGATGCGATGTTTTTAAAAAGGGCAGGGTGCATCAATAGGGTATAAATAGCAAATAGTCCACCTAATGAAGCACCTACGTGACTATGTTGATGACAGGTCTGCTTGACTGGATATTCTCTTTTGATATATGGGAGCAAGTCATTTGCTAAAAATGACATATACGTCTGTGCCTCGCCATTAAAGTCAGGAAACTCAGAACGCAGTGATGACGCCTTCCATGGTGTATATTCATCAAGTCGATTGAAGGGGTGTATGCCGACAATGATGATTGGCGAGATGGTATTGGCTTCGATCATTCTTTCGATCTCTAGCAGGTGTGTTCTAAACAAAGAAGAGCCATCTTGTACAAAGACAGCTGGAACATCAATAGAGGTGTCCTGTGGAAGGTAAATATCAAGCTGACGCCCATTAAACTCGTCATATAGAAACGTTCCGTTCATGTGTATTCTCTCCTCAAGGTTTTCAACTACGCTGAAAAGAAGACAAAGAGCTAAAAATAAAGATCATTTTAGCCCTTTGTCAACAATCTGATCGCGCAAATTGGCGCTTCTTTTTTTAGTTGTTTTTTTCTAACCATTTGACAGCTTTATCAAGGAAGGTTGTTTTGCTTAGTGCTGTTCCTCCTTGAAGCATAGGATCAACGACATTTGCATTGATGTGCCCATTTTTCACAGCTTTTAGGCTTGTCCAAATTTTATTTTGCTCTAAGTCCTTCAATGCGTTTGGATTCGATGAGTTTTCCGCTTTAGAGAACTGAACAAAAATATAGTCAGGATTTAGTTCGCCCAGGCGCTCCATCGAAATCATCGCTTGTGCTTTGGCTTTTTTGATATCACTTGGTGCTGAAAATCCTAAGTCCCCATATAAGGTTGAGTTGAAGTATACGTCTTCAGGATACACGTACAGGTCGCCCTGTCTAATGCGTAAAATGACAGCTGTTTTGTTGTTGCTTTTGTCTTTCAGGGTTTCTTTCGCTTGTTTGAGATCTTTCTGATAATCAGAAATGATGTTTTTGGCTTCTTCACTCTTTCCAGTCAGTGTACCGAGCAATAAAAGATTGCTTTCCCAGTCAGAAGAGACATGGGATACTGGGATCGTCGTTTGGACTTTATCCAGTTTTTTAATTGTTGCAGGCGGGAACTTTGTTGATCCGAGTATCACGTCTGGTTTTAGTTTTAAGATTTTCTCTAGGTTTGGTTCTGTTTTTTCACCGATGCCTTCTGTTTTCGCTGTGATGTCTTTAAATAATTCAGGGAATGTGCCGCCTACGGTAGAAGCACCAATAGGTTGGATACCAAGTAATTTTGCATCTTCCATTGATTCTAGGCTTCCAGCAATGACGATTCGTTTCACTGGTGTTTTGAGCTTGTACGTTTGATCTAAGTAATTGATTTTTGTTTCTGTTGCTTCAGCTGACTTGCTTTTGGCTGTGTTTGAAGCAGGTTTATTTTCTGTAGCACCACAGGCTGCTGTGGTGATCGTCATGATACAAAGGGTAAGCAATGCTAACCATTTTTTCATTTGTTTTCTCCTTTAACTGATAATTGTTCTCAATTAAAGATTGTATTAGGCTTTCGTCCTTTTAGCCATAGACAATTCTCTATCAAATGATGGACTTTTTACGGAAAAAAAGATAAAAGGTCCTGAATGACTCGTTGATGACTGGCTGCTGTGTATTCACGCCAAGGGTCAGAAGCGAGTGGATAGACTGCTTGTTGACTCACAGCCTTGAGATTTTGCCAATCCTCCTGTTGCTTTAACTTTTGATAAAATGCAATGGTTTTTGGCTCCTTATGCAAGAAGAGGAAGATGGCGTCTGGGTCTAGCTGTTGTATGGAACGAATGCTGATTTTTTTTTCTATTAGCTGACCATCATTCTGAAAAGCTGGCAGAAGACCAATGTCATGAAAAATCACTTCTGACATGGTGCGATTTACAGACAAGTAGAGCTGATCTTGAAAGATACGAAGAGGCAGGACGGTTTTTGGTGGATGATCAACAAGGCATGCCTTTTTCGCTTGAATGACGATTTCCTCGTAATGAAGCAACCATTCTTCTGCTTCCTTCGCTTCGTTCAGGAACATAGCTGTTTGTCTGAATTGAGCGCGCCAATTCAATTGTGTGAATGGAACAAAGTGAACAGGACAGATGGTTTTCAACACTTGTTTTTCTTCCTCTGTCACATGATCATTGGCAATGATCAGCTCAGGTTTTGTTTCCTTTAATTGCTGTAAATTGGCTTCAGCGTGCTCGTTGATACGATGTGCACTCAGGTGAATCGGAATTTCTTCTGCATGATGCTCAAAATCATGTGCTGTCCATTTAGGATGAAGAGGGGCAGCATATGGGATGATATGAATTGGTGTGAGCTGACCGAGTATGGAATGACCATAGGCTGCAATTTTCCGCTGACGGCTTTTCATATAAGCAGAAGGGGTCATGCCAGTTTTTTTCTTAAAGATGCGGCTAAAGTAATAGGGATCTTGATAGCCGATTTCCAGTGCAATGTCTTTGAGCTTTGCATTGCTTTTTGCCATTAACTGTTTGGCTCTAGCCATCCTTTTCTTGGTGATATAATCAGTGACACTCACATCAAAATGCTTTTTAAATAGGTCACTGTAATGATTGGCGCTGATGCCAGCCATATGAGATAGACTTGTAAGGCTGAGGGGTTCTTCGGAATGTTGATCAATATATTGTTTTGTTTTGAAAAGGGCATGTGCCGTGTCACAAATATCTTCTTTATGCAGTGTGAAAAGCTGCATAATGAGCTGTTGAAAAAGAGTTTGGCTTCTAAAAAAGCTAATGGATTCAGGTCTTTTCCATTCCTCTGTCATTTCAGGCAGTAAAGAATGAATTTGTTCAATCGAGCTAATATCGATAAATTGCCATACATTCAGTAAAGAACGGGCATGTTCAGTTGATACTTCTCCTATGTTTTGATCTTGCAGTGTGTAGAGCTGAAAGCGAAACAGATAGAGCTCGTGTTTTCGATAAGGCTCTGTTTTCAACATAAATGTTTCCCCAGGCATGATCGTATAGAGTGTCAGATTTTTCAATCGCCATTTTTGATCGTTCAATGTGAGTAAACCGCTGCCGCTTATGCTGAAGAGGAGGCAGAATGTATCTGATAGCTGTTGCTCCGTATGCGGAAGCTCTGCATTATTTATTTTTTCAGTATATGTTAATCGATAGATGAATTGTTCGGCATTTGCCATTGTACGTAATTGATTGTTATTTCCCATAAAACCACCTGATCTCTTAATGATTGATAAACATTCTCAATTAAATTGTAGCAGAAAGGGCTGGAAAGATGGTGATGTTTATTCTGTCAAAAAAGCACCCTGAGTGAGATCAGGGTGCGATGATTTATTCCGTTTTTCCATGTGCTAGGGCAGGTTCTTTTGTTAAGCTTAAAGGCCGTAAGTCCTGCCAGTGTGTCTGGATATAATCGATGCAGGCATTTCTAGTGTCTTCACCAAAGACCTTTTCCCATCCATCTGGCACTGGTGCAAATGATGGCCAAAGTGAATGCTGTCCTTGTTCATTGACAAGCACAAGAAAGACACCGTCTTCATGATCAAAGGGATTTGTCATTTGTCATCTCTCCTTTATTCTTAGTGCTTTTGTTTGACCCGATGCAGTGTGTTGTCTAAGATGACACCAATTTCTGCTAGGGGTTTAGGCTGGCACATGTCTTTGTGCCGGCAATGAATGTCGTGCTGTTCAATTTTTCCGTTGATATAAGGTGCCCATGCTTCGGGATCAATTGGTGTAAACCAATCTGGGATAATGGTAGATCTAAAGAATAATATGTCTCCATGATAAGTTTTTGGCTGATATTCTCCGAGCAATCGAACTGAATTGACATAGGTTTCTTTTAGATTTCTAATGGCATCTTCACTTAAGCTTGCTAGTGCACTGCCATCTTTCTTCAAGATGTCGACGGCACTTTTCATTGTGAGCGGTTCATCTGTTAAGGTATCTGGATCATAACCGCCGAGCGCAAGAAGAGCGATTAGTGCTTCTTCTTCATCAGGTGCTTCTTTAATCGGTAAGAAATGGTTCGGATAGGCATCCAGCATCGCAACGAGTGAGATTTCTTCACCTTGCTGCTGGAGCTGTGTAGCCATTGCCTGTACAACGTTTCCGCCTAGTGACCAGCCAAGAAGATGATAAGGGCCTTTTGGCTGAATCGTTTGGATGTGCTTGATATAATCCGCAGCCATATCATCTAGTGTGCGCGGGTAGTCATCTTTTCTTGCGATTCCTCGTGCCTGTAATCCATAAATAGGGATGTCTTTCTCTAATGTATTCAAGAGACCAGCATAGCACCAGCTAAGACCACCTGCTGGGTGAACACAGAAGAGAGGATATCTTTCTCCATTTGTTCGTAGTGGCAGCAAGATTTCTAGTGCGTTTTCATCGCTTCCTGTTTCTAGTTTCTCTGCCAAACTTGCAACATTTGGTGCTTCAAACAACGTTCCGATGCTTAGTTTGACACCAAGTGCATCACGAATGCGGCTGATTAAACGAACCGCAAGTAAGGAATGCCCGCCAATGTCAAAAAAGCGATCGTCAATGCTGATTTTTGGCAAATCAAGCACCTCTTCAAAGAGATGACATAGGATTTCCTCCTTCGGATTTCTTGGGCCGCGGCCATCCGTTTGCTTTATATGCAATTGAGGTGCCGGCAGTGATTTTTGAGCAAGCTTCCCGTTTGCTGTAAGTGGCATGGTATCAATCTGTACATATGCCGCAGGCACCATGTAATCAGGAAGACTGGCTGCGGCAAAATGACGAAGGGTCTCTGTATCGAAACAGTCTTCTTCAGTTGTTACGATATATGCGACTAAGCGTTTGTCACCAGGCTGATCCTCTCGCATAATGACGGCAACTTGTGCAACTGCATCGTGGCGTGCCAGAACGGCTTCGATTTCTCCAAGTTCAATCCTAAACCCGCGTATTTTAATTTGATGATCAGCTCTGCCAATGTAATCAAGTGCCCCTTCTTCTGTCCAGCGTGCGAGGTCACCTGTACGATACATCCTTGTGCCAGGTGCTCCATAAGGGTCGGCAGGGAATCGATCTGAGGTCAGGTCAGGCCTGCTTAGATAACCTCTTGCCAAGCCAGCTCCAGCTACATACATTTCACCTGTCGTCCCAGGGGGAACAGGTTGTAGGTATTCATCTAGTACGTAAACGTGTAGATCAGGAATCGGTTCGCCTATTAAGCTACTGGATTTCTTTGCGATCATGTCTCGATTGAGTATATTGTACGTAACGTGTACGGTGGTTTCTGTTATGCCGTACATGTTAATTAGCTTTGGCTTACAGTCTGAGTGACGGCTGTACCAATCTTCTAATCTGCTAAGCTCTAATGCTTCACCGCCAAAGATGACATAGCGGAGTGATAGTGCTTGACCAAGTGTTTGTTGTTCCTTGTCTATCTGCATGAGCTGATAGAAGGCAGAAGGTGTTTGATTAAGCACAGTCACACCTTCCTCGACTAGAAGCTGCAGCATCTCTTCTGGAGAGCGAGAGATGGTATGAGGTACAATGACAAGTCGACCTCCATATAAAAGTGGTCCCCATATTTCCCATACTGAAAAATCAAAGGCATACGAATGAAACATTGTCCAAACATCTTCTTCATCAAAATGGAACCAATGTGCAGTAGATGTCAGAAGACGGATGACATTTTGGTGTGGGATGACCACTCCTTTTGGTTTCCCGGTAGAACCGGATGTATAAATAATATAGGCCGGATGCAGAGAAGATAGTGGCTCAATTCTGTCTATATCAGCCGGATTGTGATTTGGCGTAGTCAGCAATTGATCGCTCGTTTCTTTTTCGTCTAACAAAATCAAATCGCAATCAGCAGGGAGATGCACTGCATCTGCTTTTGTTGTGATGCTGCAAACGGGTTTGGCATCTTGTATCATGTATGCCAGCCTGTCTGCTGGATAGTCAGGATCAAGCGGAACATAGGCTGCGCCTGCTTTATGAACGGCTAATAAGCTTACGAGCATATCGATTGATCTAGGCAGGGCAAGTGCAACGAACTGTTCTGGTCCAACGCCTCTTTCTATTAATAAATGAGCAAGTCGATTGGCTTTGTTGTTTAACTCTTCATAGGTAAGCTGTTGATTGCCATCCGTTACAGCCACTCGATCAGGGTATTGCTGCGCCGTTTTTTCAAATAAGGCTGGGAGACTAGGTGCTTGGTCTAACTGAGCGAATGTCTTTTTGTCAGGGAGAAATGTTTGTCGTTCTTTATCCGACAAAATGTTCACTTGACCAATCGGCAGGTGTGGGCGCTCAGCTACTTCTGTTAAAAAGCGCTTCATTCTGTCAGCGATTGCTCGAATGGTGCTTTGTTTAAATACATCTGTACTGAATTCAAACAAACCTGTTAATCCTGCTGCTGATCCAGTTTCAGTTCTTTGTTCTGTCAATTCGATGGTCAGATCAAATTTAGCTGACCCTACTGGTTTCACGTAGAGATCTGAGTCAAGTTGTGTCAGCTTCATTTCCGCCTTCGGTGTATTTTGGAAGGCAAGCATGACCTGGAACAATGGATTGCGTGATCTGGATCGGGTTGGATTTAGGATTTCGACTAGCCGTTCAAATGGCAGATCCTGATGCTCATAGGCTGCTAAGTCAACGTCTCGAACTCGCTTCAATAGCTCACTAAAGGTTGGATTACCAGCTGTATTTGTACGTAATACTAGTGTGTTCACAAACAATCCCACAATGTCGTCAAGTGCATCGTCATTCCGTCCAGCAATTGGACTGCCAATTGGGATATCTGTCCCCGCCCCAAGGCGTGTCAGTAATGCTGCAAGTGATGCTTGAAGCACCATGAACAAACTCACTTGATGCTGCTTTGCAAGCTCAAGGAGCAGCTGGTGTAAAGCGGGCTCAATCGTAAAGTCTATCGTAGCACCGTTGAAGCTTCCTTCCTGTGGACGCGGGAAGTCATAGGGAAGCTCCAGTTCTTCTGGCAGGTCATGTAAGGCACCTGTCCAATAGCTTAGTTGCTTGGCAAATAGACTATCCGTCTCTTCTTCACTGCCCAACAGCTTTTGTTGCCAAATAGCATAGTCAGCATATTGAACAGGTTCGGCTGGCAAGGAGAGTGATTTCCCTTGTATACGTGCTTCGTAAGCAGCAGCTAAGTCTCGTGTCAATGGTGCAAGTGACCAGCCGTCACCAGCGATGTGATGTAGCAATAGAAGCAGTACGGATCGATTTGCATCAAGCATGAATAAATCTGCTCGCAGTGCGGGTTCTTCTTCAATCTTAAAGCTATAGCGAATGGCTTCGTTTAACTGATTCTCAATTTGTTGATCGCTTGAAGCTGTGACATGGAGTTCAGGCTGAACACTTTTTGGATGTAAAATGACCTGTCTTGGCATGCCGTTCTTATTTGGAAAAATGGTTCTAAGGGTTTCATGTTTTTCAGTGATATCTGCCAATGCACCAATTAAAGCTTTTTGATCTAGTGTACCTGTCAGCTGAATGACAAGTGGGATATTGTAAGTTGGACTTGGCCCTTCAAGGCAATGAAGGAACCAGAGCCGTTTTTGGGCAAAGGATAACGGAATCTCATCTGGCTTGTTTTCTACCTGAAGCGGCGGCCGAATGTCCTTCGCTTTGTCAATGTGCTGCGCAAGCTCAGCAACTCGAGGTGATTCAAAAATGGTACTCATGCTTAGGTCTGCACCAAGTGTATCGCGTATACGTCTAAGCAGACGAGCGGCGAGTAAGGAATGTCCGCCTAAGTCAAAGAAACTATCATCTATGCCAATTTGAGATAGGCCAAGGGTTTCTGCAAATAAACTACATAACATGTCTTCTTGGGGCGTTCTAGGTGTACGGTCAGAACTAACTAAAGACATATTTGGTGCTGGTAATGCTTTGCGATCGATTTTGCCGTTTGGTGTAAGTGGAAGGTCTGGCAAAACGACAACAGCAGAAGGCACCATGTAATCAGGAAGTGATGCAGCCACAAACTGCCTGAGCTCTGAAGGGTGCAGAGAAGTGCCATCTGTCAGCACAACATACGCACAAAGCAGCTGTTGTCCAGGTTGATCCTCACGAACGATAACAGATGTATGCTTTATGGATTGGTGTTGCATAATCACGGTTTCGATTTCACCTAGTTCAATACGGAAGCCGCGGATTTTAATTTGATGATCGGCACGGCTGATATAATCAATTGAACCATCCTCACGCCATCTGGCTAAATCACCAGTACGATACATTCTCGTGCCTTTTGTACCGAATGGATCAGCCACAAAACGTTCAGCCGTTAAATCATATCGTCCAAGATATCCTCTGGATACTCCTTCACCTGCAATATAAAGTTCACCGATTGATCCTGCTGGGACAGGGTTTAGCCCTTCATCTAAAATGTAAATACTCGTATTCCAAATGGGTTTGCCAATTGGCGGCCCGCTATTCTCTTGATGTGCTGTGACATTTTCCATCGTAGACCAGATCGTCGTTTCTGTAGGTCCGTACAAATTGGTAATGTCGCATTGAAGAGATTGCAATGTGTGCAAAAGGGAGGCAGGGAGTGCTTCTCCTCCAACAAGAACACGCATACCTGTTATCACGTCAGGGTATTCATCTGCCAATACATGCCACAACGTTGGTGTTGCCTGCATGATTGTGACATGATGAGAACGAATCATGTCTGAAAGCTTTGCTGGCTCTTGTATGATTTCTTTTTTTGCCAATAAAAGAGCAGCCCCATGTAAGAGTGGGAGGAACATTTCTAGCCCGGAAATATCAAAGGCAATGGTCGTTACCGCTAAAAGCTGGTCTCCTTGATCTAATAAAAATGAATCTTGCATGGACAATATAAAGTTGATCACATTTCGTTTTGTTACAACAACACCCTTTGGTTTGCCTGTCGATCCTGACGTGTAGAGGATGTAAGCCGGGTGATGTGGAGAGCCTTCGTTCCAGGTCGGATTGAGATGCGGACTCCCTACGATCTCCTGATAAACAGTTGAATCATCGAGTTGAACGATGTGTGGATGGTCCAAACGGTCTGCGGTCTCTTTGACTGTGAGCAAGCACGCTGGTTTGGCATCATTTAGCATATAGGCGACACGATCGCTAGGGTAATCAGGGTCTAATGGCAGATATGCGGCTCCTGTTTTGACGACGGCCAACAGACTTACGACCATATCGATGGATCGAGGCAGAGCAATTGCGACAAATTGTTCTGGTCCGATGCCATGCCTTTTCAAATAATGAGCTAATTGATTTACCCGTTGATTTAACTCTTCGTAGGTCAAAGTGGTTCCTTCAAACTGTATTGCTTTTGCTTGTGGTGTTTTGCTGACTTGTTTTTCAAATAGTTCCCGTAAAGATTCTTTTGGTAATTCTCGTTTTGTATCATTCCAGTGCTTGAGGATGTTCTCTTTTTCTTTAGACAAAAGAAGGTTGAATTGACTGATTGTCTGATCTTGTTCTAGTCCAGTTATTTCCTCCAGCAATTGAAGAAAACGATGCTGATGAGCGTCAACTGCTTGCTCTTTGTAAACGGCAGGGTTTGCATCAAAGTCGATTTGAAATCCGTTCCCGTCCGCGCGGTCGTATATGTTGATCGATAAATCATCTACGGGTCCTGCTGAAAGATTATGTGCTTGACCAATGCTCTGATCGAACATGAGATCATAATCAAATGGCATGATATTGATCTGTGGGCCGAATAATCGTTGATTTCTTCCGATGAGTTTAAAGTCTCTCCGCATGTCTTCGTGACGATATCTTTGATGAGGCCGAATGGCTTTCAGTTCATCAGATACTTGGCGAACAAGTGCTGAGAGCGTCATTTCTGGTTTGCATGTTAAACGAAGCGGTACTAGGTTCATGACCATTCCGGGTGTTTGCAAGGCGCAAGATCCAAGGCGCATCATAACAGGCAATCCTAAAACAATATCGTGTGCACCAGTCATACGATGCATATATAGAGCGGATGCGGCAAGAATCATTTCATGCCAAGTACAACCGAAAGCTTGAGCAATTTTTTTCATTTTGCTTACCTTTTCAGCATCATAGCTAGCGGTTTTTCGGATAAAATCATCTGAAGTTCTTGGGGCAAGCTCAGCAAGGCTCACAATTTCAGGTTGATCAGCAAAGCGATTTTTCCAAAACGCTCGATCCTCTTCATACCGATTGGACTGTTGATAGGTGATCTCCTCTTGGACTACGTCATGTAAGGCTCCAAATGTTTGAGGAGGCACAGGTGTCCCTTTCGATAGGGCTGAATAGACCTCAGCAACACGGCGTGCAATGAGCGAAAAGGCGAATCCATCAATGGCAATGTGATGAATGCGCTGATACCAGATAAATCGGTCGTCAGCAAGTTGAAAAAGTACTTCACGGAATAATACATCTTTCTCTAAAGAGACTGATGTTGAAAGATCTGCATTCATCCATGCTTTAGCCGCATCAAGCGGCTGTTTTTCATATTGTAAATTGATATATTGAAATGGAATCTCTTTCTTAGATGTAAACCATTGCTTTGGACCGTCAGTATCCTCAACGAAGCGCATATACAAGGAATCTGCTTCTAAGACAGTCTTTCTAATGGCTGCTTCAAAGTGTATGGGGTCAATATAACCTTTAATATCTATATACTCAGCTGTATTGAAAATGGGATTAGATGGATCAAGCTGCTGCGCATACCATATGCCTGATTGGGCACCGGTTAGTGGGAATGAATCGACTGACTGGATCGACAAGGGTCTATACCTCCTTTACATGTAATCGATATTTGGGATAGATGGCTGTTTTTCTGGGAAAAGAAGAGTTCGCCAATGAGTGAGCGTTGGATTTGCTGCAAGCTCAACGAAATTGACTGTCATTCCTTGCTGTCTCCACTTTTCCGCTAGGCTCATCATTCTAATAGAATCAAGCCCAAGGTAGACGAGATTCTCGTCAAGCGGTATTTCATTCGGCTTGATTTCGAGATACTCAGCTACTTGGTGAAGGATGGCCTCAAAAGATAGGTCATCGTCTGCTTCCTGTCCTGTTAAACGACTAATGATTTGGTTTGTCGTTGTGGTGACCGCACAGCGTTCAGCTGCATAGGTCATTGCCATTTTGTGATGCTTAAGTGAAAAGTCAGCAACGGCATCGGCGACAAAAAAGGTTTCAATATCGAGCATGAATGCTTCTGCGGCTGTCAGCATACAGCCAATATGTGCATATACGCCAGTAATGATCAGTTGATCACGCCCGCCTTCTTGAAGAATATCTAAAAAATTGGATTTTTTGAATGCGCTATAACGCCATTTTGTCAGCATTGTATCTGCTTCAGATGGAGCAAGCTGATCAATGATTTTTGTCAATGCTTCATCATCACCAAGTCCAGGTCCCCAAAAATCTGTTAATAAGGCACGATCCTTCGGGTCTTGGTCACCAGGTTGAGCTGTATAGACGACTGGAATGCCAAGTTCATTGCATGTATTACGTAATTGTTCAATATGTTGAACTAACTCTGTGATTGGTGATGTATCTTGTTGAAATGCATTTAAAAAATATTGCTGCATGTCATGTATCAGCAGAACAGCACGTTTCGGATCCGGTATCCAGTTCACTTTATTTTCGGGTAAATCTTGTGTGCTCGGCATTGGATACGCAGGAATAGTAGGGATTGCCATGGTTTTCACTCCTCTTTTTTTATACGTTGGCAGTATGGATTGCAGCTAATTCTCTTAATGCTTTTTTACTGACTTTGCCTACACCTGTTTGTGGGAACGCATCGATCCATTCAATGCGGTCGGGAATTTTATAGGCAGCGAGCCCGCGTTCTCTTAGAAATGACTTTAATGCATGTGGTGCTGGCTTGTTGTTTCCTTTTGCAATAACAAAGGCACATGAGCGTTCGCCAAGAAATGGATCTGGCATGGACACCATGGCGGCATCATGAATGTCAGGGTGCGCAAGTAAATGGTTCTCAACTTCTTCAGCGGCAACCTTTTCGCCACCACGATTGATTTGATCCTTGTCTCTGCCTTCTACAACAACATTTCCTTCTTTGGTTAATCGCACGATGTCACCTGTTCTGTAAAAGCCATCGGGTGTAAATGCTTTTTTGTTTTGTTCATCAGCTTTATAGTAGCCACGAATCGTATAAGGTCCTCTTGTTAAAAGATGTCCAGCCACTTCATTCGGGACGGGCTTGTCCTCATCATCTACCACTAGTACCTCATCATATTCAGACATCGGGCGTCCTTGTGTATGAATAATGACATGTTCAGGATCATTTAATCTGGTATAGTTGACCAGACCTTCTGCCATGCCAAAAACTTGCTGTAATTTACACCCAAGGGCAGGCATCACTCGTTTTGCTGCCTCAGCACTGAATTTAGCACCACCTACTTGCAAGACCTCAAGGCTGGATAAGTCATCTGATCGATGAGGAGCAGCCTCTAGCCAAATCAATGCGATAGGTGGAACGACAGCGGTAATGGTTGCTCGTTCTTTTTCAATGAGTGGAAAGACTACATCAGGGCTTGATCCAGGTGCAAGAACGACTCTTCCACCAGCGTATAACGTCCCAAGGACTCCAGGCGAGCTTAATGGATAGTTGTGTGCAACTGGAAGTGTAGCTAGATACACACTATCTTGTGTAAGCTCGCACACCTCATTGCTTTTCCAAAGACTATACATATAGTCATCATGTGTACGAGGAATGAGTTTTGAAAGGCCTGTGCTGCCTCCAGATAACTGAAGAAACGCAATTTCGCTTGCCTCTACATGAATTTGAGGATCGAGTGATGGGTCCTTGCGCAGATCATCCAAGTCAAGGAATTCCTCAGCTTCCCCTGCAACAATGACATGAGGTAATGAGGGAAGCTTTTCTTTCACTTGACGTGCGAGTGATCGATAATCAAAGCTACCATCGATATCTGGTATGACATATGCGTCTGCTTCGGCAAACTCAATAAAATAAGTGATTTCGCTGCTTCTATGAGATGGAAGCGAGAAGACGGGTAAAGCACCGATTCGAAATAAAGCGAAAATGACTTCAAAAAAAGCAGGAATGTTAGGAAGCTGAACGACAACTCGACTTCCCTTTTGAATTCCAAGCTGATGAAAACCGGCGGCAAGACTGCTGACGCGCTCATCAAGTTCTTGGTAGCTCATGTGCGTATCAGCATATGTAATTGCTGTTTTATTCCCTAACGATGCGGCGCGTTCACGAAGCATGCCGCTAAAGGTTTCCCCACGCCAACAGCCGTTTTCACGGTAGCGTTTTGCAAATTCTTCTGGCCATGTAGGTGGTTGAACAAACATGTTTTGTCATCTCCTATGTATTTTTATAACTGATGGATGCCCATCGCATGAAGCATCGTGTTGAATTTTGCAGATGTTTCGGCTAGCTCTTCTTCTGCCTTTGATCCTTTGACCACTCCTGCACCAGCAAAGAGGCGAAGGGAGTGCCCCTCAGCTTCTGCACAACGAATGGTGACAATCCAATCTCCATCACCATTTGCATCTGACCAACCGATCATTCCTGTGAAAAATCCTCGATCGAAGGGTTCAATCGCTTGGATTGCTTCACGAGCATCTGCTGTAGGTGTTCCGCATACTGCGGGTGTTGGATGAAGGCTAAGCGCTAAATCAATTGAGGATACACCTGCATCTGCTAATTCACCTTTAACGACAGTAGATAAATGCCACATCGTTTCTGTTTGTATGACGGATGGTGATGCAGGTACATCTAGTGTATGACAGTAAGGAGCAAGCGCTTTAGTGACAGCATCGACAACCACTGCATGCTCGTGTAAATCCTTCGCTGAAGTAAGGAGTTCATCGTGACGACGCTGGTCTTCTACTGGATCTGAACTGCGTGGCCGAGAACCAGCAAGTGGATTGGAAATAACAGTTGAACCAGTTTTTGAAAGAAGCAGCTCAGGGCTTGCCCCAAGCAGTGTGCGCTTTTGGGAAGATTCCGGGTCAGCTACATTTGTAGCAAACGTATAGCCAGTCGTATTATGACGAGCAAGTCGTTCAAGTATTGCTTTCGTATTAATTTCTCGATTTGATTTGAGATGGAGAGATCTAGAGAGTACGATTTTGCTAAGCTCTCCTTTCTCAATTTTAGCTAACCCTTCGTTCACACCATTCATGTAGACATCTGGAGAGGGGACAGGTGTCACCTCATAGGATGGAGCTGCAATTTCCGACTCCTCATCACCTTGATGAAATTCGAGTGGATCACTAAACTGTACATGGATTGGAACACTTAAACGAACGGGTTGCGCCGGATCAAACGGAACAGCACCAGCAACAATCGGTGTTCGAATACCAGCTTGTTTGGCAGCGTCAAATACGTGAGCTACCCTTGTGGATAGTTCATTTAGCTGATTGGTTTCAATATGCTGGAAAATCCCTTCTGCCAGTATCGTACGTTTAGGGGAAGCAAGGAAAAAAGCGCCTGGCTGATAGTCTTGAATCAACTGTACTTTTTCTTCTGACGACAATAATGAATGTTTCATGAAAAGGCCTCCTTTTTGATGAAATGCTAGATTCCGAGTGTTGCGCCACCATCAATCGTGAGATTCTGCATCGTAATATGACTGGATTGCTCAGATGCAAAGAAGATGACTGCATCAGCGATGTTTTGAGGATCAGCGATTTTTTGTAAAGGAATACCGGTTTTATACGTCTCTAATGAACCTTTAATCACCTGATCTGCTCCTTGTTCATCAGACCATAAAGCCCATTGCATAGGTGTTGCGGTAGAGCCAGGAGAGACGACATTGCATCTGATTCCATAGGCTGCTAGCTCTAATCCAAGCGTTTTTGTAAAGGAAGTAGCTGCGGCTTTTGATGCGGCATAGGCAGCCATATTCATTCTAGGGATGGCACCTGCGTTAGAGCTGACGGTCACAATGACCCCTTCTGATCTTTTCATCATGTATTTGGAGACAGCTTGAGATACGTAAAAGACACCATGTGTGTTGACTGCGAAGGTTTGTTGCCAGTCATCTGCACAAAGCTGGTCAATAGAACCGATTCGAAGAATGCCTGCTACATTGACTAGTAAATAAATGGGTCCGAGCTGCTTTTCAATTTGATCGACAATGTGCTGAACAGAAGCTTGATCGGTAATGTCACCTGGATAGGCAAAGGCGCGTATGCCTTCATCATTCATTTGTTGGATGGTGCTTTGCAGCTGATCTTCATTTGCGTCAACTGCTGCAATGATCGCACCTTCTTCGGATAGTCTTTTTGCGACTGCTTGCCCAATACCTTGTCCTGCGCCTGTGATAAGGGCAATCTTTTGAGATAGACCACTATGTTTCATGTGTTCACTACCTTTCTTTCATGTCTGTGGTTGTTAAAGGATCATCATGATAGAGTGCAAAACGGAAAGCGTAATTCATCAGCACCGGTAAAACGGACGTATGTCCTTCTTCAGGGAACTCATGATAGGCCGTATGTAAGCCATATGAGGATAAAGGCAACATACGATTTGCTAGTGACTTTGCATGATCATTCATTTGACATGGATGATGTTTTTCTAGCTCACCTACACCTACAAACAGCCTTACATCCATAGGCACCTGACGTATACGGTTGGTGAATTGGTATTCTTTTTCTAGAAATAATTTTTTATTCCAGTGGATAGAAGGACTGCCCGCAATATATGTCTGATAAGCATCAGGGTGCTCAAATAGTGTGTGTAATACAAAAAGACCGCCAAGAGAATGCCCAAACAGTGTTTGACGACTCAGGTTGATCGGAAAGCGTTGCTCGATATAAGGCTTTACAGTCTTTTCTAAAAAAGAAAAGAAAGCAGAGGCCCCGCCATATGTATGGATGGAGAAGTCCTTTCTTTTGCCCCCAATGGAAGCGTCAGGGCTGGTAAGAGTGAGATCATAATGCCTGAGCGGATGATAGGGCGCTTCTGTCTGATAGCCAATTCCAACAATGATGGCAGGTACGACACCTGTTTTTTCAGGTCTTCTTGACTGTAAACGAATGGATTCGACCATTGTGCCAAAAAGTGAATTCCCATCAAGCACGTACATGACTGGAAAACCAGCCGCTGGAGGAGTAGTATTCGGTTTAAATATAAAAAGTCTGTATGGGTGCGCTGTGATATCCAGTTGCTCCGTCCCAGGTATAAAAAAAGGACGGCTTTCTCCGAAAAGTGAATCCTCAGTACCCATTCCTTCAGGGCGTTTGGACATATGTAAAAAATCTCCTTCCTCAAATTCGACCCTCATACGATGATAAAAGCAGGCTTGCGGATATTGGATGAGTGTAGTAATTGAAGAATGGTTCCTCCAAATGAAAATGATTCTCAACTATCACGCAAGCAAATCAAATGATAATGGTTATCAATTATGAAGTCAAATGTTCATAAAGTTGTGTATTGGATATTTTAATCTTAATATTCAGAAAATAACGGACTAACTCACTAACAAATGATTTGAAATAGGGAATACCGGACCTTGTCATTTAAAAAGAGGAGAAATGTCAAAAGACCTTGACTGCCTCGGAATATTTACCATTTTCTTCTGTTTGATTCAGGAATAAATATAGGTTTTTCTTCTCGAAATAATTTTGAGGAAAAATGAGTCTATAGACCCTCTTATATTTTTAGGCAAAAAGAGGAGGATTTTGCAAAAAGCTGGTGATCATATCTCACAACTTATTCAATATCATGCGTAGCTGTTTTAAAAGTGGCGAAGTATAGCATCAAAAATGACACAATTAAAAAAGTAAGGGAATGTACCCTTACTTTTTGATCAATTGGTGAACATGTCTGTAAACACCATTAAATTAGAATCCATCTGTGACATCATATTCGTAACGGATATCGGCTTTGACATTGCTCATAGTAGATCTCGCTGTAGCTTTTGCGTTGTACTTAAAGCTCCATTTTTGAGCGACTTTTAATTGATCTTCAAGAGAAATACGGTAAGAACCGCTTGTTGCAGAAGAAAAAAGTGATGTGTACCAAATATTACTTTCACTAGCCATCAGTTTGTGTGTGACATTCCCTTGGTTGGGTGTTTGGGTACTAGTTGTCGTAATCGATTTAACTACAGCACGTTTAGGAACTGTGGAATTATTAGTTAAATCCATTGTAATGACTGAAGAATCAACTCCTAAAAAATTTAAAGAAGAATTCCCCAAGTTGGTAGAAGTCCCCGTAAAATTGAATGTCCCATTCCCAGATTTAATACGATCTTGAATGGAAACAGTAAAGTACATATTCCCTGTATATGTACCACGGGTCACTTTCACAAAATAAGTCTCTGAAGTTGATGTAACTTCACCAGTATTAGCAAAAATAAAAGGCGTTACTGAATCAGGATTAATAACTTCGGACCCTGTCCTAGAATATTTAGAATTATACACCTCGATATTCATCCCTGTATATTGCTTATTATAAGAACTTCTGACATAAACTCTTTCACCTTTATTGATCGTAAACTGATAATACGCTTCATTTTCACCTTCAGGTAAGATTGTTGTATCTGGACGACTATTTTTCCAATATCCCATTGAACTTGCTGTGTTAGGACTGTTATTCCCTGTAATAGCTGCTTCCGCAGAATTAGGTGCAAAAAAACTAGTAACAAGCACTAATACCAATGCAGGTAATAAAAAACGTTTGAAGATAGTATTTGTCATATTTTAACCCTACTTGTAATAATTACTATATCGGATCAAAACTAACAAATTTTAACTAAATTGCCGATATATTTAATAATCACTATTTTTTTAAAAAGGAGAATCAAAATGAATATTAATACGTCATACACGGCAGGTGCTTCAAACAATCAGAACCGAATCGACTATAAAGGTCAATCAGCTATTAAAAGTACAAATGAGGTGATGACCGAAGCTGATAGACGGATGAAAATACTAGATGAAAAATACGAAAAAATAAATGAACAAAATAAACGATTCAAAGATCCTCAAGACCATATATATAATAAGTATAGAAACCCTTATTCTTCTTATTTCAGAAGTGATCTAACAAAACCGGAAAGAGAAGCTGCTTACATTATGGAAATGAGTTGGGCAAGGAATAATAAAGGAGGTCAATATGACTTTAATGACGCCATCTTCCGTAATGAAAAACGGTACGATCCTACCCAAGAAAGCGTAGAGAAAAAAATATTCAATCGGCAAAAGGTCAACGAACAATTGCAAGATTTATTCTCTAAAAACGGTATAACCATTCCTAAAAACACAAATTTAACTTTTACCATTGACCCAAATCATTTCAAATTATTGGTGAGTGGTTCAACAGACGAATCGCTGACCAAACAAATAGAAGACCTATTAAATACAACCAACAATACAAGAGAATTATTTTTCCACATCATGAAAAGCAGATCTGACGATTCTACTCAATTCACGCCTGATTCTCTTGCCAAATTCCACCTTGTTAATCAAATCAAAACGGTCACAGGCTACAATTTAAAAGATTTAAGCATTGTAAACGGTCAATTTGTAACGGATAACGGGAAGAATATTTTTGATATATACAAAGAAGAACTCCTGAAAAATCCATACACAGCAGAAAATGCACGCATTGCCGCTTCACATTATGGTGCACAGCTATTTGATCTAGCCAAAAACGGGATTGATTCAATTCCCGATTTGGTGTTATCTATTGGTTATCAAAACGGGTCTTTACAAGACATTGGGCAAAAAGAAAATTATGGAGTTAAGAAAACGATAGATTAAAAAAACGCATTCGAACATGCCGTGTTGGAGCGTCGATCACATGTGTGAACTACAACAGATAAAAATCCGATACAGAAGGACTCTATAACAATTTATGTTACAGAGTCTTTTCTATTGAAATGCGTTGGTTGGCTGTTCAACGAAACATCCTCATGGTAATTTTGACTATAGTCGATGTTTTTCACTTTTTTATTGATGGAAATGTTAAAATGATGAGTAGCGTATTTTTATATGAAAGGACGGTGCTTGGCATGACGGAACTTCTCGATGACCGGCTGCCGCCGCAAAATATAGAAGCCGAGCAGGCCGTATTAGGTGCTGTTTTTTTAGAACCATCTGCGCTCACGCTCGCTTCTGAGGTATTAATTCCAGAGGATTTCTATAGAATGTCGCATCAAAAGATTTACAATGCGATGCTTGTACTTGGTGATAGAGGGGAACCGGTCGATCTTGTCACGGTGACTTCTGAACTTGCCAATACAGATTTACTAGAAGAGGTAGGCGGGATTTCGTATTTAACCGATATTGCGAACTCTGTCCCAACTGCCGCAAACATTGAATACTATGCAAAAATTGTAGAAGAGAAATCAATTTTAAGACGTCTGATCCGTACGGCGACAACCATTGCACAGGATGGGTACACGCGTGAGGATGAAGTAGAGGATCTGTTGAGTGATGCTGAAAAGACCATTATGGAAGTGGCGCAGCGTAAAAACTCAGGAGCCTTCCAAAACATTAAGGACGTTCTTGTTCAGACATATGATAATATTGAACAGCTTCATAACCGAAAAGGCGATATCACAGGGATTCCAACGGGATTCTCTGAGCTTGACCGGATGACTGCTGGATTCCAGCGAAATGACTTGATTATTGTCGCGGCTCGTCCATCAGTAGGGAAAACGGCTTTCGCATTGAACATCGCACAGAATGTTGCGACCAAAACGGACGAAAGTGTCGCCATCTTTAGTTTAGAAATGGGAGCTGAGCAGCTAGTTATGCGTATGCTTTGTGCAGAAGGGAATATCAATGCACAGAACCTAAGAACCGGTAATCTGACAGAAGAGGACTGGGGCAAGCTGACAATGGCGATGGGCTCGCTATCAAATAGTGGGATTTTCATTGATGATACACCTGGAATCAGGGTAAGTGAAATTCGCTCGAAATGCCGCCGTTTGAAGCAAGAAAACGGTCTTGGCATGATCCTGATTGACTACTTACAGCTCATTCAAGGGAGCGGACGATCAAGCGATAACCGTCAGCAAGAGGTTTCTGAAATCTCTAGGGCATTGAAATCGCTGGCAAGGGAGCTTGAAGTTCCGGTTATTGCTTTGTCTCAGCTTTCACGCGGAGTAGAGCAGCGTCAGGACAAACGTCCAATGATGTCTGATATTCGTGAATCAGGAAGTATCGAGCAGGATGCCGATATCGTGGCATTCCTTTATCGTGATGATTACTACGACAAAGAATCAGAGAATAAGAACATTATTGAAATCATCATTGCCAAACAGCGTAACGGTCCAGTTGGTACAGTATCACTGGCGTTCGTCAAAGAATATAACAAATTCGTCAATCTGGAAAGAAGGTTTGACGATGCGGGTGTTCCGCCCGGTGCTTAAAGCCCAGCTCAAGAAGCTGGGCTTTTTTTTGATGATCTACATCGAAAGAATGATTGAAAAACGGTCGAAATGAGGAGGAGAGGGAGAGAGAGAAATCGTATACTAAAAGGAGAAAAGGAGTGATGACTGATGAAATTTCAACAGTTCGAAGCCGCTCAATTACGCATCGCACGTCCAACCGTCAACATGGAAGAGGTTGTTTCTTTTTATGAAAAAGGCTTAGGGCTCAAACGAATAGGTTCATTTGATCAGCATGAAGGATACGATGGTGTGATGCTGGGGCTTCCTCATCAGCATGTTCATTTAGAAATCACCAAACATGAAGAAGAAGAGAGCCTGCCCGTTCCGCATCCAGAACAGCTGCTTGTTTTTTATATTCCTGATGAACAGGAGTTTCAGCAGATGAAAGAGAGACTGATCTCATTTGGCGGACGGCAAGTCACCTCTACAAATCCATATTGGGAACGGGGAGGAGCAACCATTGAAGATCCAGATGGGTATCGCATTGTGCTCATGAACACAGAAGGAATTACCCCCGTTTAAAAAAGACTCCCATGCTTGGTGGGAGTCTTTTCTGTTATGAACGAAGTGTGACGCGCAGCTTCAGCTCTTTCAGCCCATACATGCCGCTGTTTGTCATCGGCATATAGGAGAGGAGCTCTAGTGACTCATATCGGTCCAATAAGGCCTTGATGGCAGTACATGCTTCCAAGCGGGCAAGTGGTGCGCCAAGACAGAAATGGATGCCGTGCCCGAAACCAATATGAGGGTTAGGGTGACGGTGTATATCAAATTCATGTGCGTTTAAAAATTGACGCTCATCCCGGTTGGCAGAAGCAAGAAACACAATCACATTGTCTCCCTTTTTCAGCACTTTTCCCCCAAGCTCTGTGTCTTCTGTGACATAGCGGACGATCGTAGGAGCGGGTGCACGGAAACGGACGGCCTCCTCCACAGCACGCGGGATGAGCTCAGGTGATTGAACGAGCGCTTCATACGCACCCGGCTGTTCTAACAAGCTGAAGATCATATTGGAGATCAGGTTGGTGGTTGTTTCGTTGCCAGCTAAAAGAAGAAGATTACAGAATGGAATTAATTCATCCGCTGACAGTTTGTCTCCATTCTCCTCCGCTTGAATAATGAGAGAAATCAAATCTTCACCGAGGTTGTGACGTTTCCTTTCAATGATGTCTGCAAAAAACGCCATCATGTCAGCCTCTCCTTGGTCCCGAATTTTCTGCCATTCAGCGACATCCTCCTCATCTTCACTTTTAGGCATACTGACGAGAATATCAGACCATTCTTTAAAGGATTGTTTATGCTCTGACGGTACACCTAAAAGCTCTGCAATGACAATGACAGGAAGCGGATAAGAGATGGCTTGCACTAGGTCAATCTCGTTTTTCCCTTCTATTTGTGCCATGAGTTCCTCCATCAATTCTTGAATACGCGGCTCCCACAATTTCATGACTCGAGGTGTAAAGGCTTTGCTCACAATGGAGCGGATTCGAGTGTGTTTGGGAGGGTCCATCATCACCATTGTTTTCATCAATGAATGCTTCCGCTGGTCTTTAGGAGGCTGACTAGAAAAGGTATTTTTATCGATTGTCACACGTTTTGCTTCCTCATAGGTGAATACACTCCATGTTCGGCTGGCTTCGTCAAAATGAACAGGTGATGTCTGACGCATGTTGGCATACCAATCAAATGGGTTATACGGATCCTGCTTGTTTTTTCCTCTTAATAACGCTTTTTGCACGGCAGTTGGTGTAGTTGTTTCCATGATCATCACTCCTTATAGGTTGTCAGATGCTTCCTTTTTTTCATTGTGTTAGATTAAAGTTAATTCATCAGCCTTGAGGATTCAACCAACAGAAAAGCGGAATCTGTTGAAGTTCATAGGAAGGGGAGAATGGCTTGTGGCGGACTGCTACAGAGGGGATAAGCGTGCAACGGAATCGAAGCAGCAATTAAGAAAAGCGTTATTTCAGTTATTAAGAGAAAAAGAGTGGGAGAAGATTTCTGTACAGGATTTGACGAAAGTGGCGGGCATCCACCGCACCACCTTTTATCAGCATTATGAGGATAAATTTGATCTTGCCCAGCAGGTGATGGATGAGATGTTTGATGTGATGAAATGTGCCATTTTTGCTCCTGTACAAGAAGATGATGTGAAAAAAGAGCATGCGTCTTATGTGTATATTTTTCGATTTTATCAGCATTTGCAGGAACATGAAGAGGAGTATCAAATTCTTTTGAAACGAGGACGAGAGCTCAATATTCATGAAACGGTTCGTGCTTTTTTTGAAGAAAGCTTTTCTATGGGGTTAGAGGAAATCGCAGGCTCAAAGCCTCATCCACATCTCGTTCCAATCGACATGCAGCAGCAATTCGTCATTTCTGCTTATGTTGGAACAGCAGAATGGTGGTTGAGGACAGGGAGACCGTACTCACCTGATTTTATGGCAAGCTCGATGATTCATTTAATTGAAAATCAATAGAAATTAGGAACCATCAAAATAGTTGTTTTTACTCAAAATCTCCCTTTTTAAGCGCTGAAGAAGTGATTAAAGCGCTTTTTCTCATAATTAAAACGAACAAAATTTGATTTCGAGATATTAATGTTCGGATTTCGCGTTGACTTTTTCGTTTTGCATTGATAAAATAAATGTGTTTGAAAGAGATAACGTTTTGAAAGGTTAACGGAGGTGCACGATATGTCTTCAGTAGTCGTAGTAGGTACGCAGTGGGGTGACGAAGGGAAAGGGAAAATTACCGATTTCCTTTCAGAAAATGCAGAGGTGATTGCCCGTTATCAAGGGGGGAACAATGCAGGTCACACGATCAAATTTGATGGAGTGACTTACAAGCTACACCTCATTCCGTCCGGTATTTTTTATCAAGAGAAAACTTGTGTCATCGGTAATGGAATGGTGGTTGATCCTAAAGCGTTGGTCACTGAGCTTGCGTATCTTCACGAACGGAATGTGAGTACAGATAACCTCAGAATCAGCAATAGAGCCCATGTGATTCTGCCTTACCATTTAAAATTGGACGAGGTGGAAGAAGAGCGGAAAGGGGCTAACAAGATCGGTACGACGAAAAAAGGAATCGGACCAGCTTATATGGACAAAGCAGCTCGTATCGGTATCCGTGTCGCAGATCTATTAGATCGTGAAGTATTTGAAGAGAAGCTTGCACGTAATCTAGAAGAGAAAAATCGTCTTTTAGAGAAAATGTACGACACAGAAGGCTTCAAGATTGAAGATATTTTAGACGAGTATTATGAATATGGCCAGCAAGTGAAAAAATATGTCGTGGACACATCTGTTGTCTTGAATGACGCACTAGATGAAGGCCGCCGTGTGCTATTTGAAGGAGCACAAGGCGTTATGCTTGATATCGATCAAGGGACATATCCATTTGTCACGTCATCTAACCCAGTGGCTGGAGGAGTGACGATTGGTTCTGGTGTAGGACCAACGAAAATTCAACATGTGGTCGGCGTGTCAAAAGCGTACACAACACGTGTTGGAGATGGCCCATTCCCGACAGAACTCCATGATGAAATTGGCGATCAAATCCGTGAGGTTGGCCGTGAATACGGTACAACAACTGGACGTCCGCGCCGTGTTGGCTGGTTTGACAGTGTCGTTGTCCGTCATGCTCGCCGTGTGAGCGGGATTACAGATCTATCTCTTAACTCAATTGATGTACTGACAGGGATTGAAACATTGAAAATCTGTGTCGCTTATAAATTGAACGGAGAAATCACAGAAGAATTTCCAGCAAGTCTAAATGAACTAGCGAAATGTGAGCCTGTCTACGAGGAAATGCCAGGATGGACAGAGGATATTACAGGCGTGAAGAATTTAAGCGAACTGCCTGAAAATGCCCGTCATTATTTAGAGCGCATTTCACAATTAACAGGTATTCCACTTTCCATTTTCTCAGTCGGACCAGATCGTTCCCAAACGAACGTTGTCCGCAGCGTGTACCGTCCATAATAATAGACTGATCAGACACCAGTAAAATTGCACATTTTACTGGTGTCTTTTTGTTTAAATATTTCTTAATTTCAGTAGAACAGGCTTCCGATCATTACCAAAATATGATAACTGTATAGGGGGAAGGAGCGTTCTAGTGAAAGAAAGAATAAGATTATTAGATATTTTACGAGGTTTTGCCATATTAGGCACATTGGGAACGAACGTCTGGTTTTTTGCGTATGCAGGGGATACCTTTGCGACAGATCAGATTGCAGATGAATATGAACATGGCAGTTTTCTAGAAAGCCTTGTTTCCATGTTCGTCTATGGGAAAATGCTCTCACTGCTCACAATCATGTTCGGTGTAGGGCTAGAGCTGAAATATCAGCAGGCCAAAAGAAAAAACATGCCTTGGCCAGGTACATATTTATGGATTCTTTTATTTTTATTTATCGAAGGCTTTGTCCATTTTGCACTTGTGATGGAATATGATGTGCTCATGAGTTACGCTGTGACCGGTTTGCTTGTGGCATTTATTGTACGAGGAGGGAGCAAGCGCATCAAAAGAGGCATGATGTTCTCTGGAGTCATTCATTTGCTTGTTCTGTCCTGTCTGATGGTGTTCTCCCTCTCTGAAATGGAGACAGAATCGTATGATCAAAGCAGTGAACCGGCGCTGGAAGAGCAGCTGCCAGAGACATGGATCTCGCAGGTTCAAGAACGATTACAACACTTTTTCATGTACCGTGAAGAAGCGATCTTTATCATTCCAATGAACACATTTCTGTTTTTATTAGGTGTGCGGATGATGAGAGCCGGTGTTTTTTATGCAAACGAACGCGGGCAATCTCTACGGAAAATACTATTCCGAGTCGGTCTGTGGGTGGGTCTGCCGCTGAATGCACTTGTCTTCGTTCCGAACGAACTAGTGGAATTCGTTGTGCGCTATGCGTTTTCGCCATTCCTTTCTCTTTTCTATATCGCTGTCATTGCGAAGCTCCTGGTTCACACGGAATCATGGTTCATGTGGAATTGGTTTGAATATGTAGGGAAAATGGCACTCAGCTGTTACATCCTGCAAAATATCATCTGCTCGGTTCTTTTTTATAGCTGGGGATTGGGTCTTGGCGGACAAATCAACGCCCCTCTTATCGTATTGGCATGGCTGCTCATTTCACTTCTGCAAATTGCCATATCAGCGTTTTGTCTAAAGGTTTGGAGAATGGGTCCGATGGAATATATTCGTTTGCGGGCACTTCGCCGGGTGACGATGAAGAAGGCAGCATAAAGGGGAATAGCTACAATGTTTTTTAAAAAAATGACGAAAAGAGAACAAGCGAATTCACATAAAGCAGCTGTACCAGCGTTTGTCTTTTATCTTCTCGCATTAGGAGGACATGCGCTGTACTCGTATGTCGAAGGTGACAGACCACCCGTCACTTTTGTGATTCTCATGGCGGGTCTTCTTGTGTTTTTCGCCGCAGACTGGCTATTTAATAAAAGACAATCATAAAAAAAGAGCCCTCATCATGAGGGTTCTTTCTTATTTCATGCTTTTATATTGACCTTTTAAGTTTTTGCGGATGTACTGAATGATTTTGCGCAGTTCGTTGGCATGCGGTCTGCCAAACGGACTTGTTTGTCTTTGCTGATAGAGGACTTGGCCCTTTTCATTTAATAAGAAATAGGCAGGTTCCCCGTGCACTCCGTGATCTTCATAAGGAGCATCTTCTCCGTGATAGTGGACTTCATATGCTTTTAATGAAGTAAGATCCTGGTCAGACATGATCGGGAAGGACAGCCCCTCTTTATCCGCAAAATCTTTCAAGTCATCAGGGTTATCCGTTGAAATCGTCATTAAGTGGATATCCTTGTCTTGAAAGTATGATTGCTGCTGTTCGAGCTCTTTTAATTCTTCTACACATACTGGGCACCATGAGCCTCTAAAGAAGACGATGAGGTGCCAGCTTTGATGCTCCTCTAAATGTTTGTCGAAATCAATGTGATCGCCCTGTATTGTTGGAAGTGAAAAGTTGGGCATTTTATCTCCTAATTTGAATGAACTCATACTGTTTCCTCCTTTTTCAATGACAATGTCACTTGTTTCATGTATAGCCATTTTTGAGCGGCCTGAAACGTGTCTATGTGTTTGAATAGGCAGAGATCATCCGAAAAGACGTGTAAAATGAAGGCGGTTGCAGAAGTGGAGGCTTTGAAAGCAGATTTGACATCCGACACTTTTTTTAAAAAAATGTCGAAAAACGTATTGCCATATGTAATTACTCTATGATATTATAAATCTCGTTGTTGCAAAGGTCTCTGAAACTTGTTAGGATGCGATGTTCCAGCTTTTTTAAAGCGATTGGTTTGACGCAATACGGCTTCTTCAGATTCACTTTTCACAAACCGAGAGCCATTAGCTCAGTTGGTAGAGCATCTGACTTTTAATCAGAGGGTCGAAGGTTCGAGTCCTTCATGGCTCACCATGTATTGGCCCGTTGGTCAAGCGGTTAAGACACCGCCCTTTCACGGCGGTAACACGGGTTCGAATCCCGTACGGGTCATTGATTTACTTTAGCGTTAAGCTAATTTTTCCTCACTTGCTTGAAGGAGCACCACGATTGCTTTTTCGGGCAAGTTACTGAGGTCCGGTAGTTCAGTTGGTTAGAATGCCTGCCTGTCACGCAGGAGGTCGCGGGTTCGAGTCCCGTCCGGACCGCCATTTATACATATTCATCTTTTGATGATGGCTCGGTAGCTCAGTTGGTAGAGCAACGGACTGAAAATCCGTGTGTCGGCGGTTCGATTCCGTCCCGAGCCACTTCCAAACGCATCTGCAATCGCAGGTGCGTTTTTCTTATGAAAAGAAGGCATAAAAAGGGAGAAGCCGGACCTAGGTAGGGCCCGGCTCCATAAGAAGAAGACGTTACATCTATATAGACGATTGGTGACTGGAAAAGTTTCAATAAAAAAGGAAAAAAGCCATCAATTTTTTTGAGAGGTGACTTCCTATTCAACGTTTACTAGAAAAGAAAGCCGTTATTATTTTTATCTTTGCCACGTAAAACGTTATAATAGACAGTGAGCCTTTTTTGCTCAAACGAAAAGGCCTGATGAGAGATGCAAAATGGAATGACATAGATGCTAAAAATGCAGGAGGAAATCACAATGGAAAAAAAGATTCTTGTCGTAGATGATGAAAAACCGATTGCTGATATATTGGAGTTTAACTTAAGAAAAGAGGGCTATGAGGTTCATTGTGCATATGACGGAAATGAAGCCCTTGAAATGGTAGAAGAAATCAAACCGGACATCATTCTGCTCGACATTATGCTGCCGAACAAAGATGGCGTTGAGGTATGCCGTGAAGTGAGAAAAAAATATGACATGCCGATTATCATGCTGACAGCAAAAGACTCTGAAATTGATAAAGTCATCGGTCTTGAGCTTGGCGCAGATGATTATGTGACGAAGCCATTTAGCACGCGCGAGCTGCTTGCCCGTGTGAAAGCGAATTTGAGAAGACAAATTGCTGCGCCGCAGACAGAGGAAGAATCTGAATCAAATGATATTGAAATTGGATCACTTGTCATTTATCCAGATGCATATGTGGTGTCTAAGCGTGAGGAAACAATTGAATTGACGCACCGTGAGTTCGAATTGCTTCATTACTTAGCGAAACATATCGGACAAGTTATGACACGTGAGCACTTGCTGCAAACCGTATGGGGCTACGATTATTTCGGGGATGTGCGTACAGTGGACGTCACAGTCCGCCGTCTTCGTGAGAAAATTGAAGACAATCCTAGCCACCCGAGCTGGATCGTGACACGACGAGGCGTTGGCTACTATTTAAGAAACCCAGAGCAGGACTAAGATTCTTATGAGTAAAGTAGGTTTTTTTCGCTCGATTCACTTCAAATTGACCTTAATTTACGTGCTGCTGATCATTGTCGCCATGCAGATCATTGGCGTGTACTTTGTGAAGCAGCTAGAGCAGTCCTTAATTAATTCCTATGATAATTCCTTGAATCAGCGAATCTACTCGTTATCGTATTACCTAGAACAAGATTCATCGAAAAGCAAGGCAGAATTAAAAGAGGATGCTCAAAAGATATTAAACGACTTTAACAACAAAGATGAGTCTAATGAAATTTCTGAAGTCAGCTATATTGACGAAAGCAGAGAGGTCATTGCCTCTGTGAATAATGGCAGTCAGGAGATTGCCGGGAAGAAAATCACTGATCAAATCATTAGCCGTATTTTTGCGGTCGGCAAAGACTATGAAAAGAAATTCTATGACCCAGAATCCAATAAACGGGTGCGTATTTCTGCGACAGCCGTGAAAAATGAAAACCAAGAAACCGTCGGTGTGATTTATGTTGTGTCTTCGATGGAGAGCGTGTTTAACCAAATGCGAACCATTAACACCATTTTGGCGACTGGCACACTGATCGCACTTGGGACGACCGCACTGCTTGGTATCTTCATCTTTAGAACAATCACTCATCCTATTTCGGATATGAGAAAGCAAGCGATCGAGCTTGCCAAAGGGAATTTTTCCAGGAAAGTCCGAAAATATGGACATGACGAGATCGGCCAGCTTGCGACAACCTTTAACCATCTGACGAGAGAACTGGAGGAAGCGCAGCTGATGACGGAGGGTGAGCGGAAAAAGCTTTCTTCTGTCATTGCCTATATGACGGATGGCGTCATCGCCACGAATCAAAACGGTGCGATTATTCTATTAAACAGCCCCGCATTAGAGCTGTTAAATGTTTCACGTGAAACAGCTCTAGAGATGCCGATTACGTCCTTACTGGGCCTCGAGGACACGCATACATTTGAAGATTTAGTCGAAAATCAAGATTCCATGCTGATAGAAATTGAACGCGAAGATCAGCTGTCTGTTTTGCGTGTGAATTTCTCAGTCATTCAGAAAGAGCATGGGAAGATTGATGGTTTAATTGCGGTCATTTATGACGTCACAGAGCAGGAGAAAATTGATGCAGAACGCCGTGAATTCGTCGCAAACGTATCACATGAGCTACGCACACCGCTGACGACGATGCGAAGCTATCTTGAGGCACTGGCTGAAGGGGCAATTGGTGATAAAGAGCTTGCGCCAAGGTTCCTCAGTGTCACGCAAAATGAAACAGAGCGCATGATCCGGCTTGTTAATGACCTGCTGCAGCTGTCTAAGTTCGACAGCAAGGATTATCAATTCAACCGTGAGTGGACGAATTTTATCAGGTTTATCTCATTGGTCATTGATCGTTTTGAAATGACGAAAGAGCAGCATGTCGAGTTTATCCGCAATCTGCCGCAGCGTGAAATATACGTGGAAATTGATCAAGATAAAATCACACAGGTGCTCGATAATATCATTTCCAATGCCATGAAATACTCCCCAGAGGGTGGACATATCACGTTTACCGTTGATCTGGATGAGGAGAATGGCCTTGTGTTATTCAGCGTCAAAGATGAAGGGATCGGTATTCCGAAGAAGGATATGGATAAAATCTTTGAACGTTTTTATCGAGTGGATAAGGCGAGAACAAGAAAGCTTGGCGGAACCGGCCTAGGACTTGCGATTGCAAAAGAAATGGTTCAGGCTCATGGCGGAGATATTTGGGCTGACAGCATTGAAGGAAAAGGAACAACGGTGACCTTTACCCTTCCGTACAATGAAGAACAAGAGGATGATTGGGATGAAGCGTGAGACCTTTAAAACCATAATATTGACAATCCTAATTGCGATCAGTCTTGTGTTTACGTGGAATATTTGGATGTTCCAGCCCGTCATGCAGGACCAGGCAGATGCCGGCACAAAGGTCGTGGAAACGAAGAAGATTTCAAGCGACGAGCCTAGAAGTCTCATTGATGTCGTGAAGCCGCGCGAGATGTTCATCCATTCAAATGGGGAGCATTTTAAAGTCGATCAAAAGGAACTCTTTCAAAACTTCTGGAATGATGTGAGCCTTTGGGATGTCAAAGAGATTTCGGATGTGTCGGATCAATATTCTGAGCAGAGATTTAAGAATTTCTTCTATGGAAGCGGAGGACAGGGGAAGACATTGGATCTTGTGTTCAATGACTCGATTCCGATTGATATTTTCCAAGCGCTGTTTAAATGGCCGAATAAGTCCATTGAATACAACTCGTTTGATCGGATGATTGTGCCGTTCTCCCAGCAGGACAAGGCCAATAAGAAAGTCTATTTGGTTTCATACAGCAAGGAAACGGTGCTTGAGCTGACAATAGAATCCGCTAACTATCGGAATCTAATGGACAGTATCTCAGCCGCTCAAAACGAGATGCCGCGCTACGATCTCTATACATTCTCAGCGAATTCTAAACGAGATTTCCTCCTTCCGAGAAAGCAAAAGCAGCTTGAAGCGAAAATGTTCTTTATCGAAACGATTAAGACAAGCAAATTCAAGGACGCTCTGTTTACGGACCCGAGTCTTGTGGGCGAGGAGTCTAATTTAAATCGGACAGTGTACACAGATGGCACAAGCCGTCTTGAAGCCAATCAAAAAGACCACCGCATCCAATATCAGCACCGCAATATCAATTCCAGCACCGTTTTCCAAACGGGGGATTTGATCAAGCGAAGTGTGAAGTATTTCAATGATACGGGGAGCTTTACCGATGACTATCAATACTTTGGCATCAACAGCAACCAGCAGCTTTCCTTTAATATGTTTATGGATGGTCTGCCGATCGTCAACAGTACAAAGCATCCATTTGGGATGACCTCTCTTGAAGTACAGTGGGCGAATGATGACATCTTGAATTACAAGCGTCCAAACTATATTCTAGGCAACAAAGCGAGTCAGAGTGAACAGGTCAAGCTGATGAACGGGACAGAGCTGAAGGACTTAATCGTCAAGCAGACGAAATATGATGACCTGGAGAAAATTGAACAAATTTTCCCGGCCTATCAAGCTGCTTCAACCGCATCAGATCAAGATCAAGCGATGTTTGTCTGGCTGGAGCCAGTATGGTGCATGAAATATAACGGCAAAACCGTGATACTATCGCATGATTTGTTGACAGAGGGGAGCGAGAATAATGGAGTGGAATAAGACCAAAACGATCTTTATCCTAGCCTTTCTCGTTCTCGATATCTTTCTAGGTTTTCAATACTTTGAAAAACGATCAACCGATCATTTTGCGATTATCGAAAAAACGGATACGCTGGAAGAAATGAAGGCAGATGGGATCAAATATGGCAATCTATCAGATGAAGCGAAGATTGGATACCGCATTACAGCTGAAAAGAAGCAATATACGAAAAAGGATGTCGACGGATTAGCTGATCAAAAGGCGAAAAGCACATTCCCGAAAACGGACAAAGATGATCCTGTCACACTGCTTGAGATGACCTTCAATAAACCCGTTGCATTGCCAAAAAAGGATATAAAAACAGCGGCGACAAACCTCGTAAACCAGCGTTTGCTGGATGGGAAGAATTATAAGCTGTGGAGTATTGATGAAGAGACAGGGAAGATCGTCTTTTTCCAAACGTATAAAGGGAAATACATCTTCCAAGAAGGCCTTGATGACACCGAAACCATCGGGAAAATCACCTTAGATGTAAACGATCAAAACGAGGTCGTGTCGTATCAGCAGTCGATGGTGACGTCGATTAATGAAGTGAGAAAAGAAACCCTTGTCCCAGCCCTTGAAACCGTGAAGGACTTATATACACAAAACATGCTGAGCCAAAACACGACCGTGAAAAAGGTAGAACTTGGCTACTATACGCAATACCCGGGTGCAAGCACGCAGGTCATGGTGCCTGTATGGCGAGTCGAGCTTGAAGGCGTATCAGTTAGTTCAAAGAAAAAGACAGAAGAAGAATATTTGATCAATGCCATTGATGGCTCAACACTTGATCATATAGAGAAAGATGACAAATCTTCAATGGAGTGAGAGAACATGAGCTTGCAGTTCAGTGTACTAGCGAGCGGAAGTACGGGGAACGCTTTTTATTTAGAAACAGACGAGCATGCCTTTTTAGTGGATGCTGGATTAAGCGGCAAACAGATGGTCGAGCTGCTTGGTCAAATCGACCGCAAGCCTGAAGACTTGGACGGCATTTTTGTGACACACGAGCACTCAGATCATATTAAAGGGCTCGGTGTCATGGCAAGAAAGTACAAGCTCCCTGTCTATGCAAATGCGAAAACATGGAAGGCGATGGAGTCTCATATCGGGAAGATTGACACAGAGCAAAAATTCCACTTTGATATGGAAACCGTCCAATCCTTTGGTGGTCTCGATGTTGAGTCCTTTGGCGTCTCACATGATGCGGCTGAGCCCATGTTTTACGTGTTCCATTATGGAGGGCGTAAACTTGCCCTGATGACGGATACAGGCTATGTGAGTGATCGTATGAAAGGCATCATTCAGTCAGCCAATACGTTTGTATTTGAGAGCAATCATGATGTCGGTATGCTGCAAATGGGCCGATACCCGTGGAGCATTAAGCGCAGAATTCTGAGCGATGTCGGACATGTATCAAATGAAGATGCCGCTCTTGCGATGACAGATGTGATTGGAGATGCCACCTCACGCATTTATTTGGCTCACTTGAGTCAAGACAACAACATGAAGGATTTAGCCCGTATGGCGGTCCAGCAGACGCTTGAGATGAAGGGCTTTGTTGTCGGGGATGGCTTTGATTTATATGATACGGACCCGAAAAAAGCAACCCCGCTTTGCGCCGTATGATTTTTACAATCGTATGATTAAGATAAGAGCTTCTTACCAACACTATATACATCATCTATTCACTGAAAGGAAGGAAACATAGTGGATTATCGCGATGTAGAGTGGAAGCCGAGACGAAGCAGAAAAGGATATTTCCTATCTGGTCTGATCGGTGTATTGGTAGGAGCTTTTTTAATGGGATTCTTTTTCCCCTATGTGTCAGGACAGAGCGGCAGTCCCTTTGGGTGGCAGCAGAATGGAGATGGGCAATCAGCACAGGGCCCTTTAAAGACCGTCAATGTGAACGTCAATGATGCGGTCACGAAAGTCGTATCTAATATGTCGGATACGGTTGTCGGCGTCATTAATATCCAAAAGTCGAGCTTTTGGGAAGAAGGCGGGGAGGCAGGCAGCGGGTCAGGTGTGATTTATAAGAAAAAGGGTGATACCTTTTATATCGTGACCAACCACCATGTCATCAAAGGAGCCAACCAGCTTGAAGTGAGCCTTCAGGATGGGACAAGAATTGGTGCCAATCTTGTTGGAAGCGATCAGCTGATGGATTTAGCGGTTCTCACCGTCAAAAGTGATAAGATCAAGAAGACCGCCGCCTTTGGCAATTCAGATCATGTGAAGCCAGGTGAGCCAGTCATCGCCATTGGAAATCCGTTAGGGCTTGAATTCGCGGGCTCTGTCACACAAGGTGTCATTTCTGGAACGGAACGTGCGATTCCTGTAGACTCGAATGGGGACGGACAGGCGGATTGGAATGCGGAGGTACTGCAAACAGATGCCGCCATCAATCCAGGCAACAGCGGTGGTGCCTTGATCAATATGGACGGAAAAGTGATCGGCATCAACTCAATGAAGATTGCTGAATCAGAGGTAGAAGGCATCGGGCTGTCTATCCCGGCGAATCTAGTCATCCCTGTCATAGAAGATTTAGAGCACTACGGAGAGGTGAAGCGTCCGTATCTAGGCGTTGGCATGAAATCATTAGCAGATATTGCGAGCTATCACTGGCAGGAAACGTTGAAGCTGCCATCTAAAGTCACATCAGGGGTTGTCGTGATGAGTGTCGAGTCTTTGTCTCCAGCGGGAAAAGCGGGACTAAAAGAGCTGGATGTCGTCACCTCCTTTGATGGCAAGAGTGTACAGAATATCGTAGATCTTCGTAAGTATTTATATCAAAAGAAAGTCGGCGACAAGGTAAAGATGGAGTTTTACCGAAGCGGAAAGAAAAAATCAGTAGAGATCAAACTTTCTCAAACCGACCGATTCGGCGGATGACCAGTTCCTTGATGGGACTGGTTTTTTTTGCATGCTCATCATATGATGGAGGAAAGGGGGCGATGCGATTGGTTACACTACAACCAATGTCACAAACGGATTACGATGTATTGATGGAGAAGGCCATTCAGCGGTACGCAGAAGAAAAGGTACTCGCAGGGACATGGGAAAAGGAAGAATCACTTGCGAACGCAGAAGAACAATTTGATCGGCTGCTTCCCGAAGGTCTGCGGACAGAGCATCATGAGCTATGGAATTTCTTGAACGGGGAAGAAGCGATTGGCTGGGTTTGGCTTTGTTATAACCCGAATCACCCTCAGCAGGAAGGATTCATTTATAACTTTATTTTATTCGAAGCTTATCGAGGTAAAGGCTTTGCAAAGCAGGCCATTGCTGCATTAGAGGAGCAGGCAAAGTCATTAGGTGTGCAAAAACTCTCGCTGCATGTTTTTGCTCATAATCAAATCGCCCGTTCACTGTACGAGAAGACCGGATTTGCAGAAACCGGAATCTATATGAGTAAACCTTTATAAAAAAGAAGAAGTACCGTGCGGATCGCGTACGGTACTTTTTTATGAAGTGCTCATGGCATCCTGAGCCGTGACTCTGTATAAATCGACTTTGCATTTCACGAAAGCGCGGATGATCGATGGGACTTGGGCTTCTGAACGAATCAACAATGAGGTCTCGTCATCACTGATCACAAGATCTGTTCCAACAGTTTGTAAGTACTGCGTGAGAACAGGTTTCACCTCATCATCAATCCACGCATGCTTGAAGGTTGCACGTATGTTTGAGGATGTGATGGTTTTTTCTTGAGGATGAGTATGGGGGGACACTAATTTTCCTTCAGAAATGAATGCCGTTTTGGTACAAATACTATTTGTGAACCTTGGGCGGTCAGCCGTTAAAAAGACGGTTTTCCCTTCATGTTTTAACGTTTCAATGACCTGCTGGATGTGCAAGATCGAATCAGCATCAATATCGGCAAAAGGCTCGTCTAGTAAAATAAATTCGGGCCGATGGGCGATGGCCTGCGCCATTCCGAGCCGCTTCTTCATACCAGGTGTGAAGGTACCGACCTTTTCCTGATGATAGTGATCTAAACCGACAAATTCGAGCAGTTCTTCATAATCACTCGTTTTCTGGCGTGTCCCGGTGATTTTGGATAAGTAGGCAATATGTTCAAGTGCCGTGAGCCCTTCATATAAATCCGTATATTCAGGCAGAACACCGATATGCTGCCTCACCTTTTTTAATGAAGGCATATCCATCATCGTAAACGTACCAGAGGTTGGCCGGGAAATTCCCGTAATGATATTGAAAAACGTCGTCTTACCAGAACCCTTAGGTCCAATGAGTCCGAAGATATCGCCTTGATTGACATCAAGGGTAATGTGATCTATCGCGACTTTTGTCCGATATTTTTTTGTGAGCTCTTTTGTATGCAGCATTTAGACATCCCTCCTTTGAAATAGGAGTGCTGTTCCAATGAGTAATACAACGGTTAATGCTGTATTCATGAGTACATAGGTCAGCGGTTCACTCAAGCGTGCATAATAATAAGGCGTCATATATTGGAACCAATGAATCAATCGTTCTGAAGAAAGAACAGATATCATACTGACGATCGGGAAAAGAAAGGAAAACAACATCCCAACAAACATTGATTTCTGCGGTGTTGGAAAGAGCATGGACAAAAATAAAGTACATGAGATACCGACACTGATAAAGGTTAAGATTTTTAACGCATCAGAGAACAGAAAACGATGTGAAATCACCATATTCAGTACGTAAGTCGTCATAATGCAGCTAAGCCAAAACAGCATCAGCCCAAGATATTTTCCGATAATAATGTTCAAACGGGTTGTTTTACTGACGAGAAAACGGATGGTTTTCAAATGAATTTCTCGGCTCAAAATATCGTGAGACAATAAAAAAATAAGGAAGAAACCAAATAACGACATCACCAGTTCATTCCCAATAGAATAAGGATCCTTTGCCTGCTCCCATTTGTCCTGATGAGCAGCAATAAACGGAAGAGTTGAAACAAAAGTAGATAAAATGAAAATAATAACAATTGTTAAAATGGATTTTGTGCTTTTGAAGAGCTGCTTAAACTCATTCATACAGATGGTCCACACACGCTGTACCTCCCTTCATCTTTATTATACCGCTAGAAAGGAAAGACACCATATCTCGCTCTTTAACATTTGTTTAAATTTTATAAAAAGAAGACTCTTCCAGCATCAGTTGACTCACTTTTGAAAATGTTCAGAAAAATATCTTGATTTATCAAAAAACATCATGTATGATAGCTTTAATTCAAGATAGTTAAACAGGCAATGACGAGAGAAAGTACAATCATCAATTTTTCCACAGAGAGCTTCGGCAGCTGAAAAGAAGCAAAAATAATGATTCGAAAAATGGTCTCTGAGCCTCGTGCTGAACATATCTATGATATTAGTAGGACACGACGAGAGTTGGTACTCGTTATCAAAACCACAGTATATGAGCCAGATTGGAGCTTTGTACTTGTAGAGGCTGTTTAGCGCGAGCAAACAGTAAATAAAGGTGGTACCACGAGACAAATACCTCGTCCTTATGATTCAAAGATAAGGATGGGGTATTTTTTATTGTCCACTTTTTTCATACAAATGTTCAAATGTTCCACGTGAAACACCACATCCATTTTTTCAAATGAAAGGGAGATTGACATGAGTGAACATGCATTGGTTTTACAATCAGATTTCGGCATTGATGATGGAGCAGTCAGCGCAATGTACGGAGTGGCAAATACGGTGAGCAGCAGGATCCGCCTTTTTGATTTAACACACAATATACCGCAGTATGACATTTGGGAGGCATCTTACCGCCTGCTCCAAACCGTCACATACTGGCCGGAAGAGACGGTATTCGTTTCCGTTGTTGACCCAGGCGTTGGGTCAGAAAGAAAGAGTCTTGTCGTCAAAACCACCAGCTCGCACTATATCATTACCCCAGATAACGGGACACTCACGCACGTCGCGCAGGATATTGGCATTGTGGAAGCCCGTTATTTAGATGAAACCATTAACCGGCTGCCGAAGTCGGGAAAATCACATACATTCCACGGGAGAGACATTTACGCATATACAGGGGCGAGAATCGCTTCAGGTGTGATTTCTTTTGAAGAGGTTGGGCCAAAGGCGAATATTGATGATATTATTCACCTTCCAGTCGTACAGGCGTATGCGAAAGAAGAAGTCATTACAGGAACGATTGATATTTTAGACGTGAGGTTCGGAAACCTATGGACAAACATTCATCACACGTTATTTGAACAGCTTTCAATTAATTACGGCGATGCAATAGAAGTTACCATTGCCAACGGGCCGAAAAATGTGTATAAAAATATCATGACCTATGGACGATCTTTTGCCGATTTAAAGGTAGGCGAACCACTCGTATATGTCAATTCACTCGATCATTTAGGCGTGGCGATCAATCAAGGGTCATTTGCAAAGGCTTATAACATCGGTACAGGCACAGGCTGGCGCCTTTCGATTCGCAAAGCTCCGCGCATTATATACGAATAAGAGGAGGAAACATCATGGCAGGTAAACAACTTTCAACGAAAACTGTCGTTGCCATCGGAATTGGCGCAGCCGTCTTTGTCATTTTAGGACGCTTCGTCTCCATTCCAACTGGGATTCCGAATACACAAATTGAGACATCGTACGCATTCCTTGCATTAATGGCTGTGCTTTTTGGTCCTGTTGCAGGCGCACTGATTGGGTTTATTGGTCATCTCATTAAAGATGCCACCACATTCGGCCCTTGGTGGAGCTGGATTATCGTTTCAGGTGTTGTTGGGTTATTGATTGGCTTCATTTCTAACCGTTTAAAAGTAGAAGAGGGCGACTTTGGCTGGAAGAAGATCACGCTTTTCAACGCCGTACAAGCAGGTGCGCAGGCATTAGGCTGGTTTGTCATTGCTCCTGTACTCGACATTGTGATCTATGCAGAACCTGCGAACAAAGTATTTGTTCAAGGCATCGTGGCAGGGATCTCGAACATCATCACAGTCGGTGTACTAGGAACCATCATCATTGCGGCTTATGCGAAAACGAGAAGCAAAAGCGGCAGTCTATCGAAAGAAACATCATGAAGCAAGGTGGAACACATAAATGAAGAAACCGATGATTCAATTCGAACATTTCGGATTCAAGTATCGCAGTCAGGCAGAACCGACATTGAAAGATATCAACCTGACCATCTATGAAGGGGAAAAAGTCCTCATCGCAGGCCCGTCTGGATCGGGAAAAAGCACGCTAGCCCATTGTATCAATGGGCTAGTTCCTGCGTCTTATAAAGGTTCTATAGAAGGAAGTCTTCACATCGGCGGGAAAAATGCAGAGAAAGAGAACATTTTCTCCCTTTCACAGCTCGTCGGAACGGTGCTGCAGGACCCTGATGGACAATTTATCGGGCTGACCGTTGGAGAAGACATCGCGTTTGCTCTTGAAAATGATCAAGTCACACGCGAAGAAATGAAAACACGTGTCGAAGAAGCGGCAAGATTAACAGAGGTAGACGGCAAGCTGGCATCGTCCGTGCATGAGCTGTCAGGCGGTCAAAAACAACGTGTCGCCATTGCGGGCGTACTTGTCAACGATGTCGACATTTTGCTGTTTGATGAACCACTTGCAAGCCTTGATCCGTCTACAGGCAAAGAAGTGATCGATCTTATTGATCGACTGCAAAAAGAAACGAAAAAAACGGTCGTGATGGTCGAGCACCGGTTAGAGGACGTCCTCTTCCGTCATGTGGACCGCATCATCGTCGTCAATGACGGAACGATTGCGGCGGATATGACACCAGATGAATTGCTCGCCTCAAATGTATTAGAAGCGGCATATTTGCGCGAGCCTTTATATGTAAAGGCCATGAAATATGCAGGCATTCCAATTACACCGGGAGATCAGATAGCTAATTTACAGCATCTCACCTTAAATGACGAGGAAAAAGGGAAAATCGAGCAGTGGATGGAAGCGTCTGAGCCGTCAGTAGAGCAGATTGCAGCGCAGGATTTACTAGAGGTGCGTGAGCTGAGCTTTGACTATCCGACAAGACCAAACACGCTGAGCAACATCTCCTTTACCGTCAAAAAAGGAGAAATGATCAGCATCGCAGGAGCCAATGGCGCAGGCAAGACGACACTATCCAAGGTGCTCTGCGCATTTGAAAAGCCAACGAAAGGGACAATTCATCTGAATGGCGATGACATCACAGGAGACACAATCAAACAGCGTTCTGAACGAATCGGCGTTGTCATGCAAAACCCAAATCAAATGATTTCAAAACAAATGATCTTTGATGAAGTCGCACTCGGTCTCGTTTTAAGAGGCGTAAAGGAAGACGACATCAAAGAACGGGTGGAGCGGGTTCTAAAAGTATGCGGCTTATATCCATTTCGGAACTGGCCGATTTCAGCCCTCAGCTTCGGACAGAAAAAACGCGTCACCATTGCATCAATTCTTGTATTAGAGCCAGAAATCATCATTTTAGATGAGCCAACCGCAGGACAGGATTTTAAACATTACACTGAAATGATGACGTTTTTAGAGCAATTAAATCAGCAGGGTGTCACGATCTTCATGATCACCCATGATATGCATTTGATGCTCGAATACACGACAAGAACCATTGTCATTTCAGATGGAGAAAAAATCGCAGATGATACCCCAGCCAAAGTGCTGACAGATCAGCTGCTTGTCCAAAAGGCGAGCTTAAAGGAAACGTCGCTGTATGAACTGGCGCTGAAAGCAGACTGGCCGAATCCAAATGAACTCGTGGATCGCTTCATTGAGGTTGACAGAAAGGAACGAATGACATGGCTGTAGACATGCTGTCCTATATCGATCGCCCGTCGCCGATTCATCGGCTGACAGGTGCAACCAAACTCATTTGCTTTATCCTCTGGTCATCCGCAGCGATGCTCACGTATGATACAGGCATTTTAGTCTTTATGCTAGCCGCCAGTATCGTATTCTTTCAGCTATCGAACGTGCGATTTCGTGATATTTCCTTCGTGGTGATTGTTCTGTCGATTTTCCTAGTCATCAACAACATCGCCATTTACGTCTTTGCTCCCCAGCAAGGAGTCGCCATCTACGGAGCAAAGCATGAGCTGTTTCATATTGCAGGCTGGTACAACGTCACACTGGAACAGCTTTTCTATCAATTGAATATTACGCTGAAATATGTGACCGTCATGCCAGCAGCGCTTTTGTTTATCGTCACAACGAATCCAAGTGAATTTGCCTCATCGCTCAGCCGAATCGGGGTCAGCTACCGGATTTCCTATGCTGTCGCGATTGCCTTACGCTATATTCCAGATATTCAGCGGGATTTTCGAACGATAGCGATTTCTCAGCAAGCAAGAGGAATTGATTTATCGAAGAATGAAAAACTGGGGAAACGGATTAAAAATGCGCTGTCGATTGTGATGCCGCTCATTTTCTCCAGCTTGGAGCGGATTGAAACGATCAGCAATGCGATGGAGCTGCGCGGATTTGGAAAGCATAAAAAGCGCACATGGTTCACGGCGAAAGACTTTCAAAAAGCAGATTATGCTGCGTTATTGTTTGTTGGTGTGGTACTCATCGTGTCGCTAGTGATTACATTTGTTAGAGGAACAAGATTTTATAATCCATTTTTATAGAAAGAAGCCTTCACAGAAGTGGAGGCTTCTTTGTTTGGTTTGTGGATAAAAGGTGTGGGAAATGGCAAAAGACTATTAACATGTGAATAAATCGGTTATATTGAACAATGAGCGAAACACTTGTGAATAACCAGACAACATATTGGAGGAATAAGAAACTTATGAACAAAACATTATATGCTTGTGCAGAACACATAGAAACCGTATTAGACATGTACATAGATGATCACGAACAGCCACCAGAATTCAGAAAAATCGAACATACACACAGTTTATCCACAACCTGTGAATTGTGCGATGAACCTGCAATATATATAGTGGGGAACGAATGATCGGACACAAAATACACAAATTTTATCCACAATTGTTGATAACTTATATGAATAACTTGTTCTTAAGGTGGGGATGACCTGTGAATATATCAATTATCACAGTAGGAAAATTAAAAGAGAAATATTTAAAGCAAGGCATAGCCGAATACACAAAACGATTACAAGCCTATGCGAAAATCGAGATCATTGAACTCGCGGACGAAAAAGCACCCGAGAATCTCAGCGATCAAGACATGAAAATCATCAAAGACAAAGAAGGCGAACGCATCCTAAGCAAAATCAACCCAGACGCCCACGTCATCGCCCTCGCCATCGAAGGAAAAATGAAAAGTTCCGAAGAATTAGCCGATACAATAGATAAGCTGGCAACATACGGAAAAAGCAAGGTATGTTTCGTCATAGGCGGATCCCTCGGATTAAGCGACGCCGTCATGCAGCGTGCGAATGAGAAACTGTCGTTTTCGAAAATGACGTTCCCGCATCAGTTGATGAGATTGGTGCTGGTGGAGCAGATTTATCGAGCGTTTCGGATTGTGCGGGGGGAACCGTACCATAAGTAAGTGAGGAATGAGAAGAGTAAATTTAGCTGAGGGTAATCTGTGCAGTTGATTTTTTAATGCTTAGACATTGACATAGCAGGAAAACAATATTCCGTTTTCCTGTTTTATCTCCAATAGGAAAGACGAGATCGACCCCAAATCATGTTCAAGTTGAAATATTTATAATTGCTCTTAATCCAGATTCTCTTTAGGTTTTTCTTTATGTTTTCTGTTTTTGACCTCAGTAAATAAGTTATCTGACATGATTGTTTGAGTTTTTGATGATCCATTCTGAGGACGGGATTGGTTTGATTCAATTAGTGATTTGAGCATCTGAATATCCTCCTTAGTAGCATATTGTTTATCAGACTTTAACATATATCCTAACTGACCGTTCGCTTCTATTGTTGCCCATTGTAAGTCAGTGAAATGCTGAATGTTCTCCTGCCTCATTCGTACTTCAAGCATATCAACAGTTAACCGCAGCTTTTTTAAATTGCTTTCATTAATTTGGCCGTTTTCGACTACTAGAAGTGATTTTCCATAAACAAATGTCTCAAAAACATTGTATTTCAAAGCGATATACTCAATAAAAAGAAGTGTAATTACCATCAAAAATGTAATCACCATTGTAATCCAGATGTTCCTGTCACCCACAGGTTGAATAATCAATGATCCGACTGCTATCATCATGACAGTCTGAGCTACCGTAAGCTGTGAGATTGATTTTCTTCCTGCTAACCTCAAAATTATGACTCCTCCTACGACAACGACAATAGCTTTCCATATGAAGTGAAAATCCATAAGCAATCCCCTTTCCGAACAATCAATTTTGTTTAGTGCTTTTTTTTCTTTTTTTTACATTTTCTAATGTTTCTCCTTGGGGAAGATTATATAACCTGCTCTTAGGGTTATATATTTTCTGAGAAGGCCAGAGCCCATGATATCCTGAGAATAGATAGCTGACTAAACAAGCAACAAAAAAGTACTCTAACCCTTTCCCATCAAACATCTCCATTGCCAGCAGGAAAGCAGCTATAGGGGTATTCGCACCCCCGCAAAAAACCGCGATTAAGCCTAAAGCGGCGAGAAATGACATAGGTAAGTCAATGAACGTGTGTAAGGCATTACCTAATGTTGCCCCGATAAAAAACAAAGGGATGGCTTCCCCGCCGACAAAGCCGCTGCCCAGGGTTACCGCAGTAAATACCAGCTTGGCCAGGAAAGCAAAAGGCGGCACCTCTTCTGAAAAAGTTTGTTGCAGCATTTGTAATCCTCGGCCATTGAAGTCTTGTGATCCAACAATTAAAGTTAATCCCACAATGACAATTCCTCCAAAGAAGGCTCTTTTCATATGGTTTTTCTTGAAAAGTTTCTCAGAGAAATTTTGTATTCCGTGCCTCAACTGACAGTAGAGAACACTTATCAGGCTAAAAATGACTGCTATAAGAATAACTTTTAAAAACGTAATAGATGATATTTCCGGTACGGTTTGTATAATAAATTCTTCGTGTTTATGTCCCCAAGCTGCTGTAGTTATATAGTGACCAACAAAGCTAGCCACAAGACAAGGAACAAGTGCTTCAAATTTCAGCTTTCCTAAAGCAGCCATTTCCATGCCAAAAACAGTACCAGTTATGGGTGCTCCGAAGGCAGACCCAAAACCAGCACTTATACCGCTTATAATTAAAACTTTCTTGTCAAATCTGTTTACCTTAAAAAATTTGTTGACCGCTGCAGCTACACTTCCTCCCATTTGGACAGCTGCACCTTCTCTTCCTGTTGAACCGCCAAAAAGGATCGTGATAAAAGTCCCGAAAAAGACGATAGGTCCCATTCTCCGCGGCACCTCTTTTTTTCCATGAACTGAGTCTATCACGAGATTATTTAATTCAGCAGTGTCATTCAAAGTATTATTCAAAAATACCTTTCCGTATTTCATATATATGTATCCTATGATAATTCCTCCAAAGGGGAGAAGGAAGATAAGCCAATCTCTTTTTGCTCGTATATCATCTCCTAGATAATCATTTGTCTCTAAAAGAAAATTTGTTGTCGTACCAATAACTATACCAATTATGCTTCCAAAGAAAATCCATTGACCAAGAATTGAAAAAAAGTCTTTATACTTTAACAGCATTTACCAATTCACCTCATTTCAAATCTTTTAGGAATATCGATTCTATTTTTGCCCATTGTATTAAAATTATTATAATAAGAATTGAATAACCAATTATGCAAAAAAGGATTAAAAACCCTTAAATGCGATTTAATAAAGGCCGTTTTACATCAACTTAAAAATCTTCATTTAGATTTATCACGAAGAGCCTTATCATAAATAAGTGCGGTTTAATGTAAAGTATTTAATTCACATATGACTGTAAGACACTTAGACATATTCAGGTAAAATGAATATATCTATTTTTTTCAAAAATCTTGTAATGTTTTATTGTTTCTTTAGTTATCTTATTAGCTTAATTTATTTAATTGAAACAATCGTCTATTCTCCTGCTAGCAATTTTTTTACGGAGGATAAAAGAATTGGACCTGAGACTAGATTTAGCAGAAAGTGAACTAGTGGATGCTGTCTATTACGGTGAATTTGATCTTGGTTAAGTAACGAAAGAAAAAGAGCAAAATTGAGAGATAGAGAGAAAGAAGGAAAATAGAAAGTTTTAAGGGATCTCAAACAACACATGTTGACATATCGTTATTTATCGATATAATGGTTTGTATGGAGCCAATAGAAGTTTTCAAAGCCTTATCCAATGAATCAAGACTGCAAATTTTACAATGGCTAAAGGAACCTGATCGTCATTTTACACCCCACGAAGGGATTGATATGAATACTACAGGGGTATGTGTTAGTCAAATAACAGATAAATTGAAAATGACGCAATCAACAGCATCTCAATACCTTTCAATTCTACTACGAGCTGGATTAATTACGACAGAGCGTATAGGTAAATACACGTATTATAAAAGAGATGAAAATGCCATAAAAAAAATTGCTAAGATTCTAGAAAAAAATATTTAATAAATGAACTGAATTCATACATCAGAATTCAGTTTCATTTATTAAATACAAATCGACTTATCGTAATATATTTTTTTGTTCATACATATTAACAATTCTAGATATGTAAATATATTATATATAGGGAGTGATCTACATTGTCAAACACTGTAAAGGTATACATTTTAGCTATTGTAAGTTTTTTAGTTGGTACATCAGAGTATATCATCTCTGGTATTTTGGATAATATTTCTGAATCATTAGGAATTACGATAGCTGCAGCCGGCCAGTTAATTACCATTTTTTCTCTTGTGTATGCCATCTTCACCCCAGTATTAATGGCTTTAACATCGGGAATGAATAAACGCAAGTTAATGTTATTTTCACTTAGCATTTTTATTCTAGGTAATATTCTTGCATTCGTTCTTCCTGGGTATAAATTATTTATTGTTTCAAGAATTATTATGGCTCTTGGGGCGGGGATGGTCGTCGTTACTGCATTAACAATTGCTGAAAAAATCGCACCAAAAGGTAAGCAAGGTAACGCTATTGCTACAGTAGTAATGGGATTTACAGCATCATTGATAATTGGAGTCCCACTGGGCAGAATGACTAGTGATTTCTTCGGTTGGAAAGCTGTATTTGGAGGAATAGCCTTACTCGGATTATTAGCAATGGTTATAATTTCTCTTACGATTCCAAAAATCCAAGGGGATAAACCTGTACCTTTAATTCAACAACTCGCTCTTTTTAAAAAACCAAAAGTAGTGTTGGGATTAGCCATCACCTTTTTCTGGCTTGGTGGTTATTCAATTGCCTATACCTACCTATCCCCTTACCTTTTAAATATTTCAGGTGTAAGCAACAAATTGCTGAGTGGAGTTCTCCTCGTATTCGGGATTGCTAGTCTAGTTGGGTCAAAGTTTGGTGGATTTAGTACCGATCGATGGGGTGTGAATTTTACTCTGATTAGCGGAATGACATTACATGTCATCATGCTAATATTGCTCTCACTAGTTACGCATTCTTATATTGGAGTATTGCTCATTTTAATATCATGGTCATTTGCTGCATGGTCTTCTGGCCCGACTCAACAATATCACCTAGCTACAATGGAGCCAGAGTCATCAGGTATACTATTAGGTCTCAATCAGTCAATGATGCAATTGGCGATGGCTGCAGGAGCAGCTATTGGAGGTATCTTTGTAGAGAGAGTTTCTCTATCTTCCATTACTTGGGTAGGGGCTTTGGGTGTTGCAATCGCGATCATTGTAACAATATTGGCTTCACGTGCTACTTCGAGTAATGGAATTCGAATTAGTAAACCGCACTTATAATATTGAAGGACAACCGCATCATAAACAGCGGAACGATGGTAAAAAACGTGATTCGATTTAAAATATAATTATAGAAAGGAGGAAGCAACCTATGCACTCAATTAAAAAAATAGGTCAGAATTTTTGGTACATCACACCTATATCGCTTACCGACCGCCCCATTCTAGGTATGGTTGTGGGCAGTAACAAGACATTAATGATTGATGCTGGTAACTCGAAAGAACATGCCAAGTACTTTATCAAAGAAACGTTAAAACATGAGAACTTGACTCCTGATATGGTTGTGCTCACGCATTGGCATTGGGATCATATCTTTGGTCTGCCAGCGCTGCCTGATTCGCTTTCGATTGCTTCTGCAAAGACAAGAAAGGAAATGGAGAAGCTTCTTCCGTTTTCGTGGTCAGATGAGGCGATTGATGAGCGGGTGAGGGAAGGAACGGAGATTGAGTTCTGCGCGAAGGCCATCAAGGAGGAATATCAGGATCACCGAGATATTCAGGTGGTTTTACCGGATGTGACATTTGACCGTCGGATGGAGATCGATCTTGGCGGGGTCACGTGTGTCGTGCAACTTGTTGGGGGCGATCATGCCGCTGATTCAGCCATCGTGTATGTGAAAGAAGAGAAAATCCTTTTTCTTGGTGATTGTATTTATCCGAAAATGTATGCCGAAAAAGTCCATTATTCAATGAAGGAAACATTGCGTCTTTTAGATGAGTTAGATGCTTTTGATGCCGATACGTATATTCCTTCACACCAAAGACCGTGGACAAAAGAGGAGTTTCTTCAGGAAACAGATAAGCTTAGGATGATTGCGAAATACACTGATCTTTATGGTGGAGATCGGCAGAGAATCACGAAAGAATATCAAAATTACGTGAACAGAGAACTGAAAGAAGATGAATTAGAAACCATTGCTTACTTTGTAAATGGTTATTAAATAATTGCTGTAACTAAACGAAAAGTCTCATTTGAGTGATTTCCCTCAAACGAGACTTTTTTATTTTCTATGGTAAACCTACAACATCTTCTGCATCACGAACTGTGACAGATATATTTTTTACATTAACAATAATGACACAATCCCAAGTAGGTTTGATTTGTAGTTCATTGTTTTCATCCATCCAGATCACACCGTTTAATTCGATTGATGGTTCTAAAATGACCATTTTCTTTTCGTTATGATCTGTAATTGCGGTTAAATCATGTTGTAAATTGATTGTCCAGTCAAAAAACTTTATTTTTTTCATAGTTCCTCCTTTTATTCACTGATAACATTACTATACTTATCTAGTGATGCTTTGCGTGGGGGAATACCTATTTTCCAAGCCATTCTTACTTCCCTTATTAGCTTTAGCAAAAGGTGTTGTAGCAGAAGAAAAAATTAGTATATGTGATTAAACATATGAATCTCAGTTCCTATATTCGATTACACACCAAAAAAGTCCCCTCCACTTAATTTCGAGGTGGCTTTTTTGGGTTAAACTTAGGCATTTAACCAAATGTAAATTGAAGATAACTTCTGATGTCATGTTCAGTTGGTAGATGATCGGAATAAGTCTTATATAATGATATTGAAGGGTGTGAAAAACATGATCAATATGAATTTGAAAAAAATGCGAAAAATACACAGGTTTACACAAGAAGAAGTGGCTGAGAAAATTGGTGTTTCAAGGCAAGCTGTTGCGAAATGGGAATCGGGAGAAACTGTGCCGGATATCAACAATTGTAAGGCTTTGGCTGAAATATATGGCGTTGCTTTGGATGATCTCGTGAATAATGTGGATGGTACAGAAGAGGTAGGGGTGAAACCAAAAGGAAAACACATATTTGGACTTGTAAAGGTTGGTGAACGCGGGCAAATTGTCATTCCTAAAAAAGCGAGGGAGATATTCAGCATCAGTCCTGGAGACAGCCTGTTGATTTTGGGCGATGAAGCTCAAGGAATCGCCATTGTAAAAAATGAGGCCTTCCTGCAGTTTGCTGACGATATATATAAGGCACAGGAAGATCAGGAGGATGAGGAATGATTGCTATTCAAACAAAGAATCTAACTAAGAAATTCGAAGAAAAGATTGCAGTCGATTCTCTTAATCTTTCAATTGAACAAGGCGAGCTTTTTACTTTACTTGGAGTGAATGGTGCAGGTAAAACGACAACGATCAAGATGTTGACCTGTCTTAGCATCCCTACTACCGGTGATGCAACGATCCTTGGTAACAGTATTGTTTCTAATCCCTATGCAGTAAAAGAACAGATTAATGTTTCACCACAGGAAACGGCAATAGCTCCTAATTTATCCGTTAAAGAAAATCTTGAATTAATCGCTCAAATATACGGATTCCACAAGAAAACGGTTGATATAAAAGTCGAGGAAATGCTTGGTACGTTTAGTCTGACGGAGGTATCTAAAATGAAGGCTAAAACCTTATCTGGAGGAATGCAAAGAAGACTTAGTATTGCAATGGCACTCATTACAGACCCCAAAATCCTTTTTCTTGATGAACCTACTCTCGGTCTCGATGTCATCGCAAGGCGTGAGCTATGGAGTACTATTGAGAAATTAAAGGGGAGCATGACCATCATTCTCACGACACATTATATGGAGGAAGCAGCAGCCCTTTCGGATCGAATAGGGACGATGGCGAAAGGAAAATTAAAGGCAGTTGGAACAGCAGCTGAATTGATGGAAAGTACCAACACCAAATCACTTGAGGATGCCTTTATTTCGTTAGCTACCAATGAGGAGGTCACCAGATGAAGTCACTAGCCTTTGCTGCACGTAATCGTAAAGAGATTTTGAGAGATCCTTTAAACTTAGCATTTGGTATAGGCTTCCCGTTAGTTATCTTATTTTTGCTTCATGCTATTCAAGCGAATGTTCCAACTGATTTATTTGTCATTGATAAACTAATTCCTGGCATAGCCGTCTTCGGGCTTTCTTTTATCTCACTATTCTCTGGAATGTTAATAGCTAAAGATCGAAGTACATCATTTTTGATGCGATTGTTTACTACACCTCTTTCTGCCTCAGACTACATTGTAGGATATATTGTCCCACTCATACCGATAGCAATTGTTCAAGTTATCATTAGCTTTATCGCAGCACTTTTCTTAAGATTACCTTTTAATTCCAATGTTTTGTTATCCATTCTTGTCCTTTTGCCAACATCTTTACTATTTATCGGCATAGGGCTCTTAGTGGGGAGTATATTTAACGACAAGCAGGTTGGTGGTATTTGTGGAGCGCTACTAACGAATATGAGCGCATGGTTAAGTGGTACATGGTTCGATTTGAATTTAGTTGGAGGCTGGTTCAAAGATATTGCGTACGCACTTCCATTTGCTCACGCAGTAGACGCTAGCAGAGCCGCACTTTCTGGAGACTATGCATCAATTTTACTGCATCTTTGGTGGGTAATTGGATATACAGGTGTTATTGTAGCTATCGCCATTTTTGCTTTTAAAAAGAAAATGAATGGGGAAAACGCTTAGTTTGATACAGTTTTTGGTGAAGAAATTTACAGCTGGGTTATCTGGGCCTTTTTCTGTATGATAAACTTTAATGAAGTTGTCATTTAGTAGAGGGAGGTACATATGAAACAGCTTTACATGAAGCAGAAAGTATTTAGTCTGAGCGGCAGGTTTACGGTAAAGGATCAGCAGGAGAACGATGTGTATGTGGTCGAGGGCAGCTTTATGAAGATGCCGAAGACGTTCACCATTCTGAATACAGAACGAGAAGAAATCGCCGTGATTACGAAGAAAATGTTTAGCTTTTTACCAAAGTTTTTAGTAGAAGTTGGTGGGCAAGAGGTATTGACGATCAAAAAAGAGTTTACGTTCTTTAAAGCAAAATATTCAATTGATGCTGCTGGTGTAGAAGTACAAGGCAACTGGTGGGATATGAATTTCCAAGTGCTGCAGAACGGCGAAGTGATCGGTCAGGTGAAGAAGGAATGGTTTACTTGGGGTGACAGCTATAAGGTTGATATTTTGAAAGAAGAGATGGAGCCTGTAATGATTGCACTGGTTGTTGCGATTGATTGTGTGAAGGCTGATGAGGCAGCGTCTAGGTCTTCGTCTTCGGCAACGACGAATTAAATATGTTCCTAAAAGAATAATGAAGAAGAGTGTTAGAACTTCACTCTTCTTCATTAATCAGTAGATCGAATTATGTTTCTTTACTTTTCAATGGGATACTTCTGACCATTTTTCATTAATTTTTCTTCAATTATTTCTTTCACATTTAGATTAAGGTCTGAACAAAACATTATTGAATATATTAAGATATCTGCTATTTCTTCTTTGATATTTTCTTCGTTCGCCTCAAGAGCTTCTTCATTACTTTTCCATTGGAAGTCTTCAAGCAATTCAGCTGCTTCTATCGAAATTGAGATGGCCAAGTCTTTTGGATTATGATATTGTCTCCAGTTTCGATCATCTCGAAATTGGTTAATCGAATGTATTAAATCTTTAATCTCAGTCATATTTGCCTCCCTCTTTTAACTCTTGTAATTTCCTTCTCAATTTTTCATCTGTTGCATAAATATAAAGTCCATGAATGCCTCGCTTCATCAGAACGTTAATCGAGTTTAGTATAATCTTTTCTTTTGCCTGTTTAATTTCCTCTGAAGTCATGTCACTTCTTGATGTGAATGCACCTGTATCTTTATAATTTGACGTATCTATTAGAAGTTCATTCTTTTCTTCATCATAGCTGATAGAAGGACCAAGTATGACGCCGACATAATTTAAATCAAATCCTTGAACCGTATAGATTGAGCCCACTTCTCTAATTGAATCTGCATGTTCAGCCCATGTCCATTTATCATTTGTAAAATTCCATGGCATATTGATACCGCCTTCATCTACGATATAGGCAGCTCCATCTTTTTTATGTAAAAAGTCAAATGTAGATACAATGCGGGATAAGCCGACTTCATCATCCTTTTCTTGAATTGCCGTTTTAAATTGATTAGGATCCTCAAAAATTTTAAGCTCGAATGAAGCTTGTTTTACTTTAGGTGGATGTAATAATTGCTTTGAGACAAATTGGTCAATCCATTTCAACGTATCAGTATCAGCATGCATACGCATCTGTTCTGTGAGTTTCACAGTCTTCGCATGATATCTGTTTGTAATTTCCTCAAGTAATTTTTCATTCCAGTAGCTTTTAATTTTGAGTACCTGCTTTGGATCAAAAATGACAATGGTCATTTTACTTCGTTTGATAATCTCCTCTAGTTGGTTTTGATAATGGAAGTTATTGTACTTATCATCTTTTGTTAATAAAAGGTGCGCTTCATCAATTAAAACGATGTCAGCCATTTCACCTGAGTTTGTCATCTGATTGATAAACGAGGTTGGTCTCATGATTTGTTTCTTCTTCAGATTTGGCAGACTCTTGGCGATGTTTTGATATGTTTTAAGCATTTCTGCATGATTTACAAGTAAAAAATTGTTCTTTTTGTTTAAGACAGAATCCATATCATTTGATAAATCTTGAATTGTATTAAAGAGGGAACTCAGTAAAACACTCTTTCCAGTACCTGCATCACCCTCTATCGAAATAACATGATGCCCTGACTGTTTGATATGCTCTTTACAAAAAGACAAAATTTCATTCTTAATTTCTACTTGTTGGGATGACAATTCCTTATAAGGAGAAAGCTTATAAATGTCTCTATTTCTTAATGTTTCAATTGAGTTAGTGACGATTTTTTCTTGTTGAAGCTGTTTCCACACCTCTTCAAAGACATCTTCATTGTAAAAGTCTTTCTGATAATAATGGTGCATTTCCCTTGATCGTGTCTGACTAACATTTTTTAATTGAAAACGATTTTCTGCAATAAAGTAGTTTATGAGATTTGTCTCAATATTGTAAGAGGCGGATTGGTGAAAGCGTTCATGTCCAATTAAAATTGTTTTATTTAATTTGTTCTTTTTTGGGTCTTTCAAATGATCTTTCAAACGTCTGCTGGCTTGGACTGACTGACCAATATAAGCAGAGGGTTTTTTCTTTTCATCATATAGGATGTAGACAATGGGTTGATTATGGAATACCGTTGTTCGTAAAGAAAGAATTTGATCTGTTTTAAAATCGCGTTTTTCAATAAAAAGTTCACTCATATAGCTAGCCCCTGTAGTCTTTTTGCCTATTATCGTATCATAAATTTAGCAAAATATCTCAGTGGTTATAAGTGAATATTGAATTCCTGACATGATGAGTTATTTTTCATTAAAGAGCAGCTCGAAATGGTTCAACAGTTATTGATTTAATTTCAATAGTGGAAAGCCACTAAAATCCAAAAAATATCTAGCAGTATATTTTCCGAGTTATAATATGGAACATGCGAGGTGAGCAAACTGATCACATTCCAATACAAAGTATTTCTAACAGTCGTCGAATCCGGCAGTTTTACAAAAGCCGAGGAGAAACTTGGGCTGACACAGTCTGGCGTGAGTCATAACATTGTGAAGCTCGTATCCGAATTAGGGATTGTATTGCTGCGGCGGAATCGAAACGGTCTTTCATTAACTGATGAGGTGAGCGGGTGATGCCTCATATTCGGCAAAACATTCATCATGCGACATTTCTTCATACGACAAAAAAGCTTCCTGATTGTCTCAGGAAGCTTTTTCCATCCATCACCCATAATAATTATTCGCCTGAATAAAAAATTGGGACTGCATGTAGTTATAAGTGATTTTCGAGAAGTCGAAAGGCTGGCCGTTTGTGAGATGAAAGACGGTCTCGACGCGGAGAGCGGGATCATCTTGTTTAAGGCCGAGGTGCTTTGCTTCGGTTTCATTCAGTTTTCCTACTTGTAAGTACATATCGGAAAAGCCGACCTTGAGTCCAAGGCCTTCACTGATAAATTTAAAAACAGAATCGGCAGCAATTTCTGTGTTGAGATAGGGAATGATGGTTTTTCGGTAATAGGATTCTTCTAGACATAAGGTTTGTCCATTGATGTAACGGATGCGTTTGAGGTAAAAAACATCCTCATCTTCTTCAATATTCAAATTAAGCGCTGCTTCTTCGGGCGGTTTGATGGTGTCTAGCATTAAAACCTCTGAAGTCAGTTGAAATTCCTCTAAATCTTTTTTAAACCCTTGGTTGGATAAAAGGCTGATATAGCCCTTGCGCCTGTGTCTTCGAACAAAGATGCCGCTGCCCCTCACTTGATAGATAATTCCTTTTCTTTCGAGTAAGTCTAATGATTTGATAATGGTGCTTTTGCTCACAGCAAATTGGCTCATGAGGGTTTCGAGTACAGGAAGCTTGTCCCCTTGCTGCAGCTCATGGGTGACAATATATTTTTCAATATCGCTCGCAATTTGTTGATACTTTAACATAGCCATTCCTCTTTGTTTTCACGATTTATTGTCTTTGTATTATAGCACATACCGATTTTCCTTTGATATGCTAATCAAAATTATATATGTATTGATATATTGTACCGGTATAATTATAATATACATATACTAGTAGTGATAAAGGGGGGGTTATATGTCAAAAGTGAGGGATTATCAAAAGCTTGCAGAAGACATCTTAGAGGCAGTTGGCGGAGAAGAAAATGTGGTGAGTGCCGCAAGATGCGCCACGCGTCTGCGTTTGGTACTGAAACGTTCGAATCCAAAGGCCAAGGAAGCAGTCAACGCCATGCCTGGTGTTATTACCGTGGTGGAAAACGGCGGTCAATTTCAGGTCGTCATCGGCCAGCATGTTGGTGAAGTATACGAGCATTTTTCCAACCTTGTTCAGCTCCAATCGTCGGATGATGACCAGCCTAATGAAAACAAGGGAACGGTACTGAACCGTGTCATTGCGACCATGTCCGCTGTGTTTGCGCCTTTTGTGTATATTTTGGCTGCAGCTGGTATTTTACAAGGTGCACTTATCCTCATTAATTTGTTATTTCCAAGCTTTTCGAAAACGGGAACATATGAAGTCTTTAGTTTCATTTCATGGGCACCGTTTACGTTTTTGCCAATCTTTATTGCTATCACAGCAGCTAAGCATTTTAAAACGAATATGTATATCGCAGTAGCGTGTACAGCAGCGCTTGTCAGTCCAGCTTGGACAGAAATTGCTGGGCGTGTGGCTTCAGGTGAAGGCGTTACCTTTTTAGGCATTGCGTTATCTGAAACTGTTTATACGTCATCTGTTTTGCCTCCGCTGTTCTTGGTATGGATTCTTTCATATGTAGAGAGATTTTTAAATAAACGGATTCACGAGGTAGTAAAACCGTTATTTGTCCCATTTATCTGTATGGTCGTCATGGTTCCGTTAACCATTCTATTAATTGGTCCTCTTTCAACAGCAGGTGCAAATGGGATTGCAAACGGATACAATATCTTAGCAGAAAATGTACCGGCTTTAGCAGGCGCCATTATCGGTGGATTCTGGCAAGTACTTGTCATATTCGGCGTTCACTGGGGCATTACGCCAATGGTGCTCGCCAACTTTGAACAATATGGACGTGACTCCTTCCAGGCATATCAAACCATCGCTGTTATCGCTCAGGTCGGCGCAGTGTTAGGAGTTATTTTAAAAGCAAGAAACCGCGAAACTCGGAAAGTCGGAGTCTCAGCCGGAATCACGGGACTCTTCGGAATTACGGAGCCTGCGATTTACGGTGTTACCTTACGTTTTAAAAAGCCGTTTATTTTCGGATGTATTTCTGGAGCAGCCGGTGCCATCGTTGCCAGCTTCTTCACGCCTTATTACTTTGCGTATGCAGGTTTGCCTGGTCCGCTGACAATTGTGAACGGAATTAGTGCAGATTATCCAACATCGATCATCGGTATCTTAATTGGTGTCACAATTGCGCTGATCTTACCAGTTGTGCTCATTCAAATGTTTGGTTATGGGGAAGATACAGTGGAGCAGACAGCCGGAACAACAACTGTCAAAGATCAAGATAAAGAAAAAAAGAATGCTTCGATGAACAATGAAGAAACAATCACTGCACCACTTGCAGGAAAAGTGCTCACATTATCTGAAGTACCGGATGCCGTATTTAGCTCCGGGGCGATGGGCAAAGGCTTTGCCATTGAACCGACAGACAATAAGCTGTATGCACCGTTTGACGGCAGTGTTGTCATGCTTGCACCAACAAAGCATGCCATTGGACTTCGTTCAGAATTTGGTGTGGAGTTACTTGTTCACGTAGGAATTGATACGGTTTCCTTAGATGGTTCAGCATTTACACTTAACATCAAAGAAGGTGACAAGGTGAAGAAGGGTGACTTGTTGATGACATTTGATCAAGAAGCCATTGAAAGCAAAGGATTAAAAACAGTCACACCGGTTATCATCACCAATACACAAGCGTATGAAGATGTGATGGTAGAAGCACAATCGACATGTCAGCCAACGGACGTCATGATTACAATTGTAAAATAGGAGGAATAAATAATGACATTACCAAAAGATTTTCTATGGGGCGGAGCATTAGCTGCACATCAATTCGAAGGTGGATGGAATGAAGGAGGAAAAGGCCCAAGTGTTGTGGATGTAATGACAGCTGGTGCTCACGGAGTACCGAGACAAATTACTGAGACGATAGAAGACAACAAATTTTATCCGAACCATGAAGCGATCGATTTCTACCATCGTTACAAGGAAGATATCGCGATGTTTGCCGAAATGGGTTTGAAATGCCTGCGTACATCCATCGGCTGGAGCCGAATTTTCCCAAAGGGAGATGAAGCTGAACCGAATGAAGCTGGTTTACAATTCTATGATGATGTATTTGATGAACTGCTCAAGCATGGCATCGAGCCTGTGATTACACTGTCTCACTTTGAGATGCCGCTTCATTTGGCAAGAGAATACGGCGGGTTCCGAAGCCGAAAAGTCGCTGAGTATTTCGCGAAATTCGCAGAAGTGTGCTTCAATCGATACAAGGACAAAGTCACATACTGGATGACATTTAATGAAATCAATAACAAAATGGATGTCAACAACCCACTGTTCCTTTGGACAAATTCAGGGGTATCAGTCAAAGAAGGCGAAAATGCCAAAGAAATCATGTATCAAGCAGGACATCATGAATTACTTGCAAGTGCGTGGGCAGTAGCAAAAGGCAAAGAAATCAATCCTGCTTTTCAAATTGGAGCAATGGTTTCTCACGTACCAATCTATCCATATTCCTCAAATCCAGAGGATGTCATGCTTGCTGAAGAGTATATGAGACAACGCTATTTCTTCCCAGATGTACAAGTTCGGGGCTACTATCCGAACTATGCACTTAAAGAATTCGAACGCGAAGGCTATCATATTCCGTTTGAAGAAGGCGATGAAGAAAGCTTAAGAAAAGGGAAAGTAGATTATCTTGGCTTTAGCTACTACATGTCGACAACGGTTAAAAGTGATGCAGTGTCTGATAACAACGGAGATATTGTCAACGGAGCCCTGCCGCATGGTGTAGACAATCCTTATATCAAATCAAGCGACTGGGGCTGGTCCATTGACCCGACAGGCCTAAGATATACTTTGAATCGTTTTTATGATCGCTATCAAATCCCGCTATTCATTGTAGAAAATGGATTTGGTGCCATAGATCAAGTGGAAGATGACGGTTCTATTCACGATCCAGAACGTATTCAATATCTCGCTTCTCATATCGAAGCACTGAAAAAAGCCATTGAATACGACGGTGTTGACCTTATTGGCTACACACCTTGGGGCATCATTGATATCGTGTCATTCACAACAGGTGAAATGAAAAAACGCTACGGCATGATCTACGTTGACCGCGACAACGAAGGCAACGGCTCGATGAAGAGACTCAAAAAAGATTCTTTTACTTGGTACCAAAACGTCATTGCCACGAACGGTGAAGAAGTGTAACAAAGGAAAAGAGAAGCCCGGATGAGCGAAGTATGTGCTTGTTCGGGTTTTTACGTTCTTTCGGGAAAATTGGTTTGTATATCCTTTTGTTCACTAGATATAAGTCTTATAATTTAGTAAGAAAGAAGAAGATTGGAATGGGAGAGATCGTAAATGACGAAATGGTGGATGGTGCGTGCAGGCGACCAGAATGATTTAATTCCGATTTGGGAAGAGAAAGGATTAGCATCAATCGGGTGGCCTAAATTAGGTAATCCAAAACAATATCAAACAAAGCAAGAGATGAATGCTCGAGCTGATGTCATATACGCCGAGAACAAACCTTTTACGAGAAGAAGCTGGGTTAGTCAGGTATGGAGGTTTAGTAGAGAAATTCAAAAGGGAGATCGAATTATTACATACATAAAAGAAAGCCGTGAATATCGAGTTGGTACGGTGACTGCTCCACATTTTTTTGATGAAGCAGCAGGGGATAAAATGTATCCAAATCATATTCAAGTCAATTGGGAACCAATCGCAGTGAAACGAGATTCTCTCAGCCAATCAGCTAAGAACAGCCTCGGTTCTATATCAACTGTTTTTCGTGTAGATGATTGGGGGAAAGAAATTGAACACCTACTTAAAAACCCTACTTCTATACCAGCATTCGAAGATGAAACAGAAGAAGATGAAATTATTGAAGATTTAGTCAGCAAAGCAACTGTGATGATTGCAGATAAGGTGGATAAACTGGATCCGTGGCAGATGCAAGACTTAGTCGGGGGCTTACTGCAAGCTATGTCATACAATGTTCGTGTGAGTCCAAAAGGTCCTGACGGCGGTGTAGATATATTAGCTTATAAAGATGCATTTGGATTTGAAAAGCCTATTATTAAAGTACAAGTCAAGCATCGGAAAAATTCAGCCAGTGCGCCAGAAGTGCAGCAATTATTAGGAGCAAACCCCATGAATGCAAATAGTTTATTTGTTTCTACTGGTGGATTTACCTCTCATGCAAAAGCTGTTGCGAAGCATAATGAAGTTCATCTATTGGACTTAGAAGAACTCGTCAATCTTATTGTACATTGGTATGAGGATATGCCAACTGAGACAAGATCTTTATTACCTTTGAAAAAAGTGTATGTGCCTGAGTGAATTTTTATTGTCTAAATTTTATTAATGCCTGAATACAAAGAAAAAAGAGAGTAATGGCGACAAAATAGTTCATTGGATTGTGAAAGATCTTGATGTTCAAGGATATTTGAAGAAGAATCCAAAGGCCGAATATCACCATAATTGCAGGAATGATTCTTTTATACACATTGATTTTCCTTTCGGGAGTGGTTTGTTTTTAGTTAGCATTGTCTCATATCATTGCAGAGGTTGAAAAGAGATAAAGATATTAATAGGTTCTATTACATGATTTGGTATAATTGATCTATAAAAACGATAAATGGTAGATAAAGTATAGGAGTTGTTGAAATGAATCAAACACTGCAAATGGGAGCCAATACCGTACTAAGTTCTCCAAAGGGGCATGTATCCATCAGCTATGAAGTGTCATCTGCAATTGATATTTCTTTAACAGCGTTTCTTTTAACAGATTCGGATCAGGTTGAAGGAGATCATGGCATTATTTTTTACAATCAACCAGAGAGTGCTTCGGGTGCAGCGGCACTTCTACCAGCAGAGGTATCAGGTCAATTGAAAAGGCATCAATTGAATTTTGATATGAGCAAAGTGCCTGCTGGAATCACAAAGATGGCTATTACATTAACAGAAGATCAAGGAACGGGCTATTCTCAAGTGAAGAATTTGCAAGCAGAAATTCGAACAGGTGACGAGGTGTTTTATCTAACACCAGTAAACTTTACAAATGAAAAGGGCATTGTCGTAGTAGAGCTATATATAAGAAATGGTGACACGAAAGCACGCTCAATTTGGCGTGGTTTCGATTCTGGACTGGAAGGTCTATGCAAGCTTTATGGTGTGGAGGTTGAACCTGATGAACAGGATATTTCTACACATCAAATGGCTCCTGAAAAACAACCAATTAAAGACCCTGCTCAAACGAAGACAACTGCTAAAGAGAAAGTCGCTGCACCTATCAGTTTAGAGAAAGTTCAGGGTAAAATTAGTCTAGACAAAGGTCATAAACCGATCATAATCGAGAAAACGCCTGAGATCACAGCTACAGTATCCTGGGAGTCCGGCACCGATTATGATATTTATGCATTGGTCTACACAAAGTCAGGAAAGCAAGTAGATGTGGCTATGTTTGGTGCGAAAGGAATTCCTGCTCTCAAAAGTTACGGCAACGGAGCTGTTGAGCATATGGGAGATGTCGGTAGAGACCATGAATCAATGAAAACAGAAGTTATTAAACTACGGTTAAATGACGATATCCTTGCTGTCGTTCCGGTTGTTTATTCTGCCCAATCAAACGGAACAGGTTCCTTTTATAGATATAGAGTATCTATGAGTATAGATAATCACCAAGGAACGTCTGTGACGATTCATGCCAAACATGCCAATGACAATGATCGTATTTATTCTTGTGTGCCAGGTATACTTCAAAATACAAATGATGGTGTGATCATCCGCCCACTTGAGCTTTACAGCAAACCAAACTCTGAGCGCAGACCTAAATTAAAAATGAAGTCTTCTAATGAAATTGAGGTTTTGATGGATAAAGGACCTGTCAATGATTATAAATAATATGAATGGCTAGACAGAGCAAAGCGCATTGTCTAGCTTATTTTTTAGCCCGTTAAATAGTGAGTCTATTCCATTTTTTATGTCAATTAGCCTATTTTTCCGTTTTGGTGGACACGGTAAAATAGACTTTATGATCAATAATGGAGGGAGTGACTTCTTCTGGGCAAGATACTTGATACAAAAGCACTAACAAGTGCCACGGACACAAGGGCAAAACACTATCAGGAACTCCGTGAACAAATGGTAGATTTAAAAAAGGCACTACAAGGTGTGGCGAATCTCGGTGATGATTTCACTGGAAAAGGCGCCGACAACATTAAAAGCTTTTATAAAGAGCTGGCTGGAAATGTAGACATGTTTATCAGCTTCATTGATAAGCAAAAAGCCTTTCATGAAGGTGTTTCTGGGACACTCGATGATACAAACTTTGGCGGCGATACCTTTGTAGAAGAACATTTTTTAGACAACGCAGTACATATGGGCATCAAAAACGCCAAAAGCATTGTAAAGGATCAAAAAAAGGCACTCAAAACCATTTTTCAAGACATCGACGACCTCATTTCCCTAGAGGTATTTGACAGCAAAACCTTTGATGAAAAAATTGCAAATGCAGAAGATGAACGAAAAAAGACAGTAAAAGACCTAAGAGAGCTTGATCAAAATTTAAAAGATGAATATGCTTTATCAGAAACGGAGCAGCAAGCTACAATGGCATTGTACGCAGAAATGATGAATGCGACAAATGACGGAAAAGCCCTTTCACCTATGAATTTTGACAAGAAAGCGTATCATAATAGCGAAATCTACAAGGCAAAAAGCGATATTGAGAAGCAAACTTCTGAATATCTCAAAATCAAAAAAGAACAAGAAGAAGCCCGCGAGATCGCAAAGGAACAAGAAGCCCTCGCCAACCGTCCTTGGTATGAAAAAGCACTCGACTATGGCGGAAATATCGTGAATGAACTGACTGGCGTGAACGATGCAAAACGCGCCGCAACAGGCGTTGATCCGATCACAGGCGAAGAGCTCACCGCAGGACAGCGGGTCGCCGCAGGCGGCATGGCAGCCGCGGGTTATATCCCAATCGTCGGCTGGGCAGGCCGCATTTTCAAAGGTGGCAAAGCCGTTTATAAAACGACTCAAGCCACATCAGCCGCAGTCAGGGCAGTCGACGTCTACAAGACGTCACAAAAGTCCTTTGACGCCTTAAAAACATCACAAAAAGGTTTATATGGCCTCACCGCCACTAACGGTTTCAGCGAAGCGATTACGGGTCGAGATATGTTTGGAAATAAGATCTCGAAAGAACAGCAGGAAGCGAGCATGAACGCGGCGCTGGGAATGCTTTTGCCGTTTGGGGCGAAAGGGTTCAATGGGAAGATGGGGATTAAAGGAGATAAAATTGAACATCCGGTAATAGATAATAAAAGGGTCGGAAGTGCGTTGAAAAAGCCAGATGGTCAACATGGTTTCAATGATATAATTGACAATTACACACCACTGGCTAAAGAGTTTGATTTGGTTGGTGGTGATAAAACAAAGGTTAAGTTATATCAAATAGAAGGTGGAATGAAATACTATAGTTACAAGGATGTTTATAATAAAGATTTACGTATAATTGAAAGAGTGTTTTCGGTAAAAGATCAAAATGGTATTTTTGAGTGGATTGTCGATCCCAATAAGGGGGTTACTCATAGAAGGTTTATTCCAGAAGGTGAAATTACAGGATTACCTAATCAAAATCCTAAAAGATAGGAATGAAGAAAAAATGAAAAGTTCTATAGAGGTCTTAAAAACTTATAATATTCATTATGATTGGAAAACTATATATGTAGGAATTAGGCTAGATTTGATTTCATATAAAGAAATAAGCAAGTATGCTGTGGAATATTTATCTAATCATATTGAATGTGAAAATTCTTTAATCCTAGAATTAGCTTGGGGAGCTGGCGACCCAGATGAAGATTATAGAAAACTTCAAATGGTATTGGTAGAATTATATAATGATTTGATAGAAGAAGAATCCAGCCAATGGGACATTGAAAAAAGGAAATGGAGATATGGTATAACTTCTCATTTAAAAGAAATAAATAAGAATTCAACTGAAGAGTTGTTGGATGAACTTTCTGAAGTATACGCAGATTTTGGTTATCCTGAGGATATGGAACCGTTTATTCATTATATGCCTCCTTCAGATGGTTATAATCCGTTGCTGTATTCAAAAGAAGAGAATATAAATAGATTAGCATCTCTTTTTGAGGAGTTTTTACAAAAAGAAAAAGCATTTGTTCAATTTGAGCAAATGTAACTACTGATTAAAAGATGCCTAATGAAAATAGAACTTGAATTCGAAAAAGAAGTTACAAACTACTATAAGTGGTTAGATCAAAAAATAAATGAACTTAAACAGCTAAGTGTATATAGTATTAATGGATATTACTTTTTAGATGATGGCGGAATTAAGACTTTTCAACGTTATTGTCAAAATGAACTTATCGAAATTTTTAGCGACCAGTTGTTGAATAATTACCATTTTTATATATTCCTGAGTAAGAAAGTAAGTGATGTACATTCTCGAATAGAGAAATTTCGAAAAGTATGGAAGTCTATTGACTCAGAAATAAATACTTCAGGTTTTGAAAAGGGGCCAGAACTACTTTTAGATGAACTTAGATGTTAGTATGGCGAAAGTTCCTCAGCCTGAATTAGATAAAGCATTGCGGATAATGGATAAGTATCAATCGAGTTTCATGATTGCCACTAGAAGGGATTCTATTCTTTCAGAGGAATCTATAAAAGATTTGTTTTACTCAGGTTTGAACAAGGATAGTCACGAAGTAGATTATCAAGCACTTTTTTTGAAATATGGTTTGAATAGTGAAATTATTTTCAGATGGGGCTCTGTTGTAAATGAGGCCGAATTGGCAATGATATTAAATCAAGATCTTACCCAGAAAATACGGCAGCGAATACAAAGCTATTCATAGTATCTTCAAAAGACAATGATCTCTAACATATTAAACAATCCCCACATTCGGGACTGACTCTCATTTTTGAGACAGGGATCATGACACTTTATGAAACAGCCAGTTGTCGAAACTCTTTCGATGGCTGGTTGTTTCATTTCAATTGATGAAAGCAATGCTGTTCTCCATAAAGATACCATTTCTTCATCCTTATTTTTTGAATGAATCTCTGCTAACTTCAATCGAACGGTCTCTCCTTTTACACTGATTGAATAACTCACTCCTTTTTCATACAAACCAGCTTCTTGAGCAAACGAAATTTTTAAGTGGATACGGAGATTTTATTTTAGTCGCAGAGGATTTTTGTTTTGGTTTATGCATAGAGCGAACGGAATATTTTTATGAGCTAAGTATTTGGGGGCTAGAATAATTAACGATGAATAGAGTTGACACATCTTTTAGGGAGTGGAATTAGCCACTCTTTTTTTCTATCGATGGAGTCATACGCTTGATCGATGATTTTCTCTCAAATTTAAGCAATTCACTATCATTACCTTTCACATTCATATAAAATAAGAGAGTGAAAAATTGAAGAAATGCTTGATACATGAAGGGCATGTAAGCTGTGAGCTGCATGACATGATGAGATGTATGAACGTGAAGGCTGCAAAGCTGTTCTTCCTCACATATGAGATCTTGTAAGCGTAACCATTATTTGTCACTTCATTGCGATGGTGTTGAGGGGTGTGTCAGGATGAGAAATCCGTATGTGAGAACGGCTTCTAGTCTTTATATCAATTATTTTTTATTAGGTATGGTCAATATTATTTTGGCTTCAAATATGCCATTTTTAATCAAACAGTTAGATACCAATAGTGCGGGAATTAGTTATATGATTTCGGCGCTCGGCATTGGCAGGGTGCTCACGTATGGTCTATCGGGCGTGCTGTCAGATCGTTTTGGGCGAAAGCCGGTCATTTTGGTTTCGGGTGTGCTGATGGCGGCGTTTCTCATCGGAATCCCATTGTCTCCGAATTATCAAATTGCGTTTGCGTTTGCGATTTTGGCAGGGGTGGCGAATTCGGCGATGGATGCAGGAACGTATCCAGCGTTAATGGAGGCTTTTCCTCAAAACTCGGGATCTGCGAATGTGATGGTGAAGGCCTTTATCTCGATTGGGGCAACCATCCTACCACTGGCGATTTTCTTTTTAGCAGAGCATAATTTGTTTTATGGGATGGCATTTTTTGTTCCTGCTCTGATCTATCTTGTGAATGTCTTGATGCTGTGGAGCTTGCCATTTCCGAATCATCGCAAGGTGGAGCAAGTCCAGGTAACGGAGCATGACGGACTTCCGCGCTTCTCGACAGAGCCTACGTTTTGGAGAGAAGGGATTGCACTCATTGTGATCAGCTTTACGTCAAATGGGCTGTATGCGTTGCCGCAAATTTGGCTGCCTACTTACGGTGAGACCATATTGGGGATGGCTTCAGGGAGTGCTGTGAAGCTGCTTAGTTACTATAGCATGGGCGGGCTGCTGTCTGTCTTATTGCTCGCATTTCTTTTGCGACGTTTTGTCCGTCCAGTCACTGTGCTGCTGATCTATCCAATCATTACACTTGTCTCCATCTGTGTCCTATTGGTCGTGAAATCCCCAGTCATCGGAACTGTCAATGCCTTTGTATTGGGATTCTCAACAGCCGGTGTTTTTCAGCTGACGTTAACGGTGATGGCTGAATTCTTCTGGAAGAACAAAGGAACGATGACAGGGATTATCTCCACAGCCGGCGGGGTGTCGGCTATTGTCATTCCGGTCGTAACAGGTTTAATTGAAAGTCACTCGACCATTTTACAAATCTTTCTGTTCGATGCGGTGGTGGCAGTTGTCGCTATTATCGGTGCACTGTATATTCTGTATCGATACCGCCAAATCATGGTCCATGAATAAAAAAGACGACCTCCGCTCAGGAAGTCGTCTTTCTTTTGTTTAGAAACGGTCATTTTCAAAAAGAATTTGTTTCACTTGATCAACTGGCATATCTTCACCAGTAAAGAGTTTGTAAGCAAGTGCACCTTGCCATAGCATCATGCCAAGACCGTTAATGGTTTTGGCACCAGCTTCCTGTGCTTGCGCAAGGAGCTTTGTTTTTTGCGGGTTATATACGACGTCTGTCACGATTAAATCTTCACGCAGGACATCAAGTGTATCATCGATGATGCTGAGCTGATCTAGTGGTTTCATGCCAAGGCTTGTCCCATTTGCTAAGATTGCACTTTCAGCTACTTCACGGCGGAAAGCGTCTTTGTCTTCAAGTGGGAAAATGTTCGCTTTGACACCAAATGATGTCATTTCGTTGTTGATGTAATTTACATTTTCTTCTGCTTGAACAAAGTATTGATCATTACGAGCAAAAATACTAATTTCACGAATACCTGATTGTGCAAGCTGAATGGCAATCGGTGTTGCAGCTCCGCCAGATCCGACTAGTGTGACCTTTTGACCAGCTAATTCAACGCCATGTTCAATCAAGTTTCTCACGTAACCAAGACCATCTGTGTTGTAGCCAATCAGTTTGCCATCTTTGTTTACGACGGTGTTACTTGCACGTGTGTATTTTGCAGAATCATCTAGTTCATCTAAGTAGTCTAGCACTTTCATTTTGTTCGGCATAGAAACATTAAACCCAGCTGCACCCATTGCTTTCATACCGTTGACAGCTGCTTCTAGTTCCTCATTCCCTACTTCAAATGCGAGGTAAGCGTAGTTGATCCCTGTTAGTGTATAGCCAAGGTTATGCATACGTGGTGACAGGCTGTGTCCGATTGGTGTAGCAAGAAGGCCTACTAATTTGGTTTTTCCATCAATATTACGTTCATGTATGTTTGTCATGATTGACATCTCCTTTAATTATCTAAACAATTTTTTCATGCGTCCAAGAACAAAGACCGCTAACAATACGCTAATAACCGCAATGATCATATCGAAAAATAACGTCATTTTAACATCGTACGTGCTGACCAACCCGCTTGTAATGAGCGGCACAAGAATAAACGCTGAGCTTGCCGCAATGTTGACGTATGATGAAGCCGTTGCTTTGTTTGTAGGGAATAATTTCATCATAATACTCATCGCCAGCTGGAAGATCCCTGCTGTAAATAATCCTAAGAAAAAGGTGCTGACAATGACAATGCTATACGTTTCAATTTGAAATAGTGAAAGCATGGCAAGAAATGCTCCAACTGGATAAATGATTGCGACCATAATCGGCGAAATGAATTTATCTAATACAATTGAGAGCAGTAGAACTGACACAAGGGCACCAATACTAAAATAAGAAAGAAGCTGTGTCGCTTGTCCTGCACCAAGCCCAATCAATTTCAATCCGAGCTGTGGAAGCCACGTTTGCCATACGACAAACAATGCAGTAGACGTGAATCCCATGAGCACGACGGCTAAGCCTTCACCCAACATTTTAGGTTCTTCCTTCATTTGTTCCTGCACTGGAAGGTCATCTTGTGAAGAGACTTGCTTATGGTTCGGGAACGGCATAAAGATCAAGTAAATCCCTACAAGTAAATAAAGAAGTCCTAGTCCAAAGAACGCCCAGCCCCAGAAGATGTCATGTGCAATAAGGAACGCCAAGATAAATGGAAGAACAGTCGCTCCAATTGAAACGGACGCCTTCACTAAAACAGAAGCTGAACTTGCCTTTTTAGGAAACGATTCTGTCAAAGCAGGATATGTTCCCGAATCAAGTAATGAGTTTGCAATCCCGGCTGAAATCGCAAAGATAAATGCCAATGTATAATTCGTTGTCGTTGGAATACCGATTAAGAATAATAAGTAAAGAAAGTTCCCTGTAATAATGACAGGCTTACGTCCCCAGCGGTCTGCTAACCGGCCAGAGAAAAAGAGAGCAATCAGTTTACCAATTCCGATCGCCGATACAAGCAAGCTGATTTTCGTAATATCCACATGGTAGCGTTCAGATAAGCTATTCATATTGGACGCTACAATGATATTGATCATGCCGAGCATGAAGTAATTTAAATACATGCCGAGTGATGATTTAATATAAGGATTTTTCATGTTCCCACTCCTATATTTGCAACCCTTTTAGGGTTAAATTCTTTGTATGTCGGTTGTTCTTTCTATGAGTGTACATAAAGCCCATCACAACACCCCTTATGTGATTGATGTAAAATAATGAATATTCATCTGTTCTTCAATTGAGTACATCGTTCTACTAAAATATAAAAATAAAAACAGCCTTGATAAGAAAGTGAATCTTCATAATTTGATCAGAATCAGAAAAGTCCACTTTTAACTGATGTTGAATAAAAACAACGATACACAGAAATAGGTATAACGATATACTAAAAGAAGCAACGAGATAAATATACTCCTGTGTTTAAAATGTGTCAAGTTTATGACTTTGTGATTTAAAAAAAGAAAAATGAAACAAAGAAATGATTGACTTGCTCAATAAAAAAGAGAATTGCTGTACACAATTCTCCTTTTCACGATGAGGTAGAGGTTTCTCTGATATGAAGTTGAGGCTTTAAGATCAATCGCTGCAGCTCTTCATCCTGCTCGTTCATTTTATGATATAAAAGGTTCGCTGCTTTTACCCCGATGGACCGTGGGAATGAAGAGACAGTGGTGAGCGGCGGGTGATACATTTCCGCTTCAGGGATGTTATCGAATCCAACTACATCGATATCTTCACCAGGCTTGATGTCACGTGATGACAGTCCTTGAATGACCCCAAACGCAACTAAGTCACTAAAACAAAAAATAGCAGTAGGAGGATCGGGCTGATCGATGACTTGGGCGAGTGCTTCTTTCCCGCCTTCACGAGTCGGTTCCATATCAATAATAAGAGATTCATCAATTGTTAGGTTTGCCTCGTCGTGGGCTCTTTTGAACCCTTTCATTCGGTCGATCCAAGTCGAGGAGGTCTTGATGCCGCCTAAAAAGGCAATGCGCCGATGTCCCTTTTGAAGAAGATGATGGACCGCCATCCAAGCGCCTTGTTCATAATCAGCACCGACATAGTCACAATGCACATCCGCTAATTCACGATTTGCCAGTACTTTTGGGGTACGAATTTGATTTAATTGTTTGACCGTCCGAGCAGAGCTTTTCGAAGCTGGGTTTAAAATGATCCCGCCAACTCGGTGCTCTACCATGGTAGAAATGAGCCGTTCCTGCTTATCGACACTGTCAAAGGTTGTCCCAAGTAAAACGGTATAGCCCAGTGATTCAAGTGTGGTTTGCACGCCGATTAAAAACTCAGAAATAAACGTGTTTGAAATATCCGTGACAATCACACCTACAATATTTGAACTTTTTGACCGCATGTTAGCAGCGACGCGGTCATACACGTATCCTAATTCCTCCATAGATTGCAGGACTTTTTTTCGAGTGGCTTCAGAGATTCTTGGGTTGTTTCGAACAACGAGTGAGGCCGTTGAAGTCGATACACCGGCATGACGGGCGACTTCCTGTAATGTGACACGCTGTTTGTTCATTTTTTTCATTTATCTTCACCAACTTCAATGGATTGCCTAACTTGCTTCATGGTCAGGATGGATTTCTCCATCAAACGAGCCGAACATCTTTTGATTTATTATACCTTAATGAGGGGTATTGATGAAGTGAAGTCAGCTAGAGTGACAGAAATCATAAAAGATTTCCATTGACAGCTTTCTTCTAGAGGCGTAAAATATGAAATTATTCAGAAATAGCAACATTTTAAGTAAATAATGAAGGCTATGATTGCTGTGGGTCACACTATGGCAGGAGCAGCTTCTGGAGAGACCGCATGTATGTGCGGCGCCGAAGGGTTCACAATCTCAGGCAAAAGGACAGAAGAGTACGAAATATTGTATTTGTAATGCATGGATGACGCCGTGTATTGCTTTTCTCTATTTTGCTATTCTTTTATGACCGTGAGATTGGAGCGCATCCAATCTCTTTTTTTATGGACTTTTTGAGGGTTCATTATTTCAGTATAAGATCGTGTCGTAGGAGGGCGTTAGCATTGGCACAACAAGAATTAAAACGAGATTTATCAAACCGCCATGTTCAGTTGATTGCAATTGGCGGAACCATTGGAACTGGGCTGTTTTTAGGCTCTGGAAAGGCCATTCAATTGGCAGGTCCATCGATCATTTTTGCTTATTTAATTGTCGGAATGGCGATCTTTTTTGTCATGAGGGCACTTGGTGAATTACTCTTATCGAAGGCGGGCTATCAGTCATTAACCGATATTGCAGAGGACTATCTCGGTCCTTGGGCTTCCTTTGTGACAGGGTGGACATATTGGTTTTGCTGGATTATGACAGCGATGGCGGATGTCATTGCTGTCGGAGTGTATGTGCAGTACTGGTTTGACATCCCGCAATGGATTCCTGCCATCATTTGTTTGTTGATTTTACTAGGGTTTAATTTATTAACGGTGAAGCTTTTCGGAGAAATGGAATTTTGGTTTGCGTTGATTAAGGTCATTACGATTCTATTACTGATCGGCGTTGGAATTGTCCTTTTAATCATGGGTTTTCAAACAGATGCAGGTCCGGTGACGGTAACGAATCTTTGGTCACACGGCGGATTATTCCCGCATGGTGTCACAGGCTTCTTACTGTCATTCCAGATGGTAATCTTTGCGTATGTGGGAGTGGAACTGGTCGGTGTGTCCGCAGCAGAAACAGCCAATCCGCAAAAAAACATCCCGTCTGCGATTAATAAGATTCCATTAAGAATTCTATTTTTCTATGTGGGTGCCATCTTTGTTTTACTATGTATCAACCCATGGACTGAGCTCAGTGCATCAGAAAGTCCTTTTGTGAAAACATTTGGGCTGATTGGGATACCAGTAGCAGCGGGACTTATTAATTTTGTTGTCTTGACGTCTGCGGCTTCGGCTTGTAATAGCGGTATGTTCTCAACAAGCCGTATTTTATATAATCTCAGTCATCAAAAACAGGGACCAGCTTCCTTTGGACGTCTGAACAAGCACGCTGTTCCAAGTAATGCACTATTCGTTTCAACGATTGTGGTATCGGTCGGTGCTCTTTTAAGCAAGCTGATTCCCGAACAAGCCTTTGGTATTGTCACAACCATCAGCGCCATTTGTTTCATTTGGGTATGGAGTATTATTTTAATTTGCCATTTGAAATATAAAAAAACACGGCCTGAACTGCATGCGGCATCTACTTTTAAAGCACCGTTCACACCTTTTGTGAACATTTGTGTTCTTGTGCTCTTTGCTGCCATTCTTGTGATCATGCTGTTTGCGGATGCAACACGTCCGGCGCTCTTATTAACACCGGTTTGGTTTGGTTTCTTATTATTGATTTATGCACGAAAGAAACGCCGTGCGTCATAATGGACGGAAAAAAGCACAGCCTTTGCATTAGGCTGTGCTTTTGTTCATTTAACGATTTCTAATCCTGAACATATAATTTGCATTCAAAATGATTAAAACAAGTCCAATCACCATGATTGAGAAGAGCTGAGAGTGATTGGCCCCAAGGGAATACACAATCAAAATAAACATGGCACCGATCAACAGGATATTCATCAATTGATATGTGTGAAACAGTCCGCCAAGCATCACATGCTTTTCACCTTCGTCAGAAATATCGAGCAGCTTTTTACTATAATCTTTGTCAGATGGGCTTGGTAGGTTGCGATTAGGGTAGACAAGCTTTAGAACAGATATCGATATATATGAACTGATAATGGTGACGATAAATAAAGCAGCATTGACCAGAATCAGCCAGAGTGGCTGCTCGGTGACGATCGCGATACCGATGGCAACAATGGACAAAATGGTACTTACCGTATTGGCTAAAGTCAAATCAGTAAAGGTCCGATATTGTTTTGCTTCCAGTTCATCCTCCTCATCGCCAGATACCGAAAGTGATACTCTTTTTTTCATACGTGAAACCCCTGAAAAACAATAAATAATCAATAGAATCGTCAATCCGCTGATGACAAGAGTCGCTTCGAATGCAACATCAAGAAGTGTCATCTCAAATTCGGCTGCCAGCAGACAGTAAGCGCCGAGAAAGCCAAGGAGAGCACCTAAGAGCATTTTGTATACAGTTTTCATGTGAGTTCATCCTCCTCGAATAGAAAAATACGTTCAATGGGTTCCTGAAAAATTCGTGAAAGCTTAACAGCGAGCAAGAGAGACGGCATTAATTCATCTCGTTCCATTAAGCTGATGGTCTGACGAGAAACCTTTGCACGCTTTGCAAGCTCAGTTTGGTTCAACCCATCACGCGCACGAAGCTCTTTTAGCCGATTTTTCATTCTGTCACCTCAACTTTGATCGAAATCTTTCTTTGATTGTAAAGCATTGTATTCAATTTGACAAGTATAGTTGTCAAATTGATAAAAATAATTGTCAGAAAGATCATCTTTAATCAAAAGGTGAACCATGATACGCTAAAGGAAAAAGAAACAGAAAACAGGTGATGTCCGTGTTCATTGACCAATTAAAAAATGACTTACATCAATCACAACCGTTATTTATTGGAGAAGAGACAGCGTTCAAAGCTGCGGTCCTTGTCCCTTTGGTGCAAGTAAACGGGGAATGGCATATATTATTTGAGGTGCGATCGCTGATCATGAGAAAACAGCCGGGAGATATTAGCTTCCCTGGTGGCAAACTCGACGGCAGCGAAACAGCACAGGAAGCTGCACTGCGAGAAACACATGAAGAGCTGGGTATTCCACCAGAATCGGTGGAGATTCTTGGACAGCTCAGTCCTTACATTGCTTCTCCATCCTTCGTGGTCTACCCATATGTCGGGATCATTGATGAACAAAAAGTGAAACACTCCTTCAATCAAGAAGAAGTAGAAGAGACCTTTACCGTGCCTCTATCATGGCTCAGCCAATATGAGCCGTACTTACATCATGTACCCGTTCAGCCAACACCAGCTGAGGATTTCCCTTATGAAAAAATCATGAATGGTGAGAAGTACCGCTGGGGGAGCCGATCGATAGAGGAATGGTTTTATGATTATGAAAACTACACCATTTGGGGATTAACAGCCCGCATATTAAAGCATTTTGTGACCGTTGCAAAAAGAAATTCCTAGAGATTCGCTCTCTAGGAATTTGTTGTTTTCAGCCGTTCTTTCGCTGTTTGTTTTCCTTTACCAATTGGAATAGGAGCTCTCGCTTGGCTCAGTCCGTAGGAAGGCATGTTCATATAGACGGATTCATACGAGCCGGCTTGAATTTGATAGGTTTCATGATAAATGCCCACTGCGTCATTGTTCTGAGCCTTCTGATGGAAGTTCTTCCAAGCCGCCAAATGTTTTTCCATCTTCGCATAGGCAAGGAGGTCATCTGTTGATTTCCAATATTGGATCATCGCTGTCGTGCGTAAGCCAAAGTAATTCTCTGTCCCGAGGAAACCAAGCTCATCTTGATGGGTATACAGCTCTTTGATCATGCCAGGCATCGCCATGAACACAGGCAGCCATTGATGAACCGCCCAGCGTTTGTTGATCCGCATGCCGATGATGAACACAACAATCGAGTCAGAATTTTCTGTTGTAAACCTGCCAGCACGTATGTCTTTTTTCATTCATTTACCCTTCCTTTTTCATCAAATGGGATGTTTCCACGCACCAATCAATTCCTGCTTGAGCCACTCTTTTTCCGTAATCTAAAGTAAACAGCCAATACTTCGCATCCACTTCATCTGGATAAAGCTCTTGAATGTTTTCTTCAATCGAAACATAGGTCTTATAACGGATACGAAGCTGCCTTTCATAATCCTGTAGAAGCACCAGCTTTTTCTCAAACGAAAGATATTGACCGAAGAATAACTTTAATAACACTTCATTTCGTTCTGTTGGTAACTGATCGAGCGGCTGCGCTAACCACTGCCTTAACGTCTTCAGCCCTTTTTCAGTCAAATGATATTCCCGCTTGTCTGAGCGACCAGACGTAGAAGCGGGTGAAACCTCAGCAAGACCTTCCTCGACTATAAACTTTAAAGCTGGATAAATTTGTCCATAACTAATTTTCCAAAAATGATGCAAGCTCTTATCAATTAATTGCTTCACTTCGTACCCTGACTTACAATCTGTCGTTAAAATACCTAAAATTGCATACGTCGTATCATTGTATTTTTTCATATCAGCACACCTATCTAAAAGATATATCAATTAGATATATAATAAATTTGAAATGAATAAAAAGCAAGAAAATAATAATTGATAGATTTATATTTTTGAAATACAGGAGATAAATCATAAATATGGTAATATATACTTGATGTGTAAAGTACTTGCGCATCTATTCATAAAAGAATGGAGGGTGTACAAATGAAGTTGAGGAACATAGGAATATTGTTCATGATTGTTGCACTATTGATTGGTGTTGGAAGTTTTGGAGGAAACAAAGCATCTGCTAAAAAAGAATCACTGAATCAATCTTATGCATATGCTTATAAAACAAAGGACAATGTCAGTTGGCTGAAGGTGACTGAAAAGAAAGGCAAGGTCACGGGTTACCTAAACGGTAAGGGTGTTAAGATTGATCCAATTGAACCTTTTATGGTGAAAACAAAATACAAGCTAACGGGGAAAACCACCAAAAAAGGATACAAACTTAAAGTCCAACAAAAGAAGAAAACAATCGTATATGACATCTATTTTTCTGGAAAAGATCTCATGGTCAAAAAGCAAGGAGCAAAGAAAAGTAAACGCTATCAAGCTGTTGATGAGAAGAAATTAAAAGAATACAAAAAAGCCATAGATAAGCGCTATGATGAGTACGTGGATACAGCAGAAGACCGTTACTATGAGATCATAGGGAAATACACAGATAATTTAAATAAAGCCTACGGCTATCTGTATACAGCAAAAAACAATTCATATCAAATTTTCCTTGATATCGAAGAAGCCGTTTTTGAAGGGGATTTTTCAGGGGCTATTACAATCTCCAAAGCCACAGGGAAGAAAAGTAAGCCATTGAAAAAAGAAAAATATCAAGCAGTAGGAACCACAGGTTTTAAAAACTTTTGGGTATATCCCACACCAAAAATAAAGTGTGGCTTGTCTAAGATGATAGGGTCATCTGATGTAGAGGCTTCCTATATTGAGTTACCGATTTGGAAAAAGAATGAAAAAATGAAACTGAAAGCTGTGAATAAGAAACAATATCAAAAGCAAGAAGAAGCATTTAAAAATGCCGCAAAGAAAAAAGCAAAGAAAAAATAATGATAATAATTAAGTCAGATAGGACATTTGAGACTATCTGACTTTTTCGATTTAAATTTCCTCTAAAGTAAAATGAGGTCGTTTTGATGACATTAGACTTGTAAAAAAATATTTTTTAAATTCAAAAATATATGTTGACGCTTACATTAACTCAATATATACTAAAATCAAATCCAATATTGATAAATTAGACATGTGACTGGTCATGCAGGCAGGATCTAAAAACGATGAATTTCTTTAATTTGTCGTTTTAGGTCCTTTTTTTATTGCCGAAATATAGGTCTCATGTATGAGAAAAGGGGGAGAAAAAATGGATTACACACAGGTTGCCAAAGACGTTTTACAGCATGTAGGTGGCAAAGAAAACATTGCGCACCTTGAGCACTGTTCAACAAGACTTCGCTTCACACTGATTGATCAGAAGAAGGCAGATGTACCGGCTCTAGAAAAAACGCCAGGTGTCATAGCTGTCAGAATGTCAGGTCAATGCCAAGTGGTCATTGGGAATGACGTCATCGAAGTGTATCAAAAGTTAACAAGTTTAATAGGTAGCAGCTCATCAGGGAAAGACGCGCCTTCCAATCAGCCAAAAGAAAAAAGAAAAGCAGGCACAGTTCTGTTAGATTTCATTGTAGGTGTCTTCCAGCCGCTTGTTCCAGCTATCGCAGGCGGAGGGATTTTAAAATCATTTCTTCTCCTTTTCTCTTTATTAGGCTGGATGGATGCAAAGGGCCAAACCTATCAAATATTGAACATGGTAGGGGACGCACCTCTTTACTTCCTCCCTTTACTAGTCGCTGTAACGACTGCCAATAAACTAAAAGTAAACCCACTGGTCGCATTATCAGCAGTCGGTGCGCTCCTTCTTCCGAACATGACGGCTATGCTTACTGAAGGTGCGCAATTGATGACATTCGACGTAAAAAATATAGCTTATGCGTATCAAGTGTTCCCAGCAATCCTTTCTGTATTGCTTTACGCTCAAATGGAAAAATTCTTTACACGATTTTCACCAAAACCAATTCGGATTTTCTTTGTCCCAATGATGTCATTGGTCATTACTGTACCAGTTACGTTACTTCTATTAGGACCGATTGGTTTTACAGCAGGACAAGGTTTTTCATCCATCATTCTTGCAATGTTTAATACAGTAGGCTGGGTAGCTGTCGCAATTTTAGCAGCAGTCCTCCCATTCATGGTCGCATCAGGTATGCACAAAGCAATGGTCCCTTATGCAGTCACAACGATGGGAACCCTTGGGAAAGAAGCACTTTATTTACCAGCATCACTTGCGCATAATATTGCTGAAAGTGGAGCGTGTTTCGCTGTGGCACTACGCACAAAAGACAAGGTACTCAGATCAACAGCTATTTCGGCAGGGATTTCAGCATTTTTTGGCATCACAGAGCCTGCTTTGTATGGTGTGACACTTCAAAATAAGCGGGTCCTTGGAAGTGTCATGATTGGTTCGTTTGTTGGCGGAATCTTCATTGGATTAGTTGGTATACAAGCCTTTGTACTTGTTGGCCCTGGATTAGCAAGTATGTCGATGTTTATCTCAGATGAGCTCCCGCGAAATCTGATGTTTGCTGTCATTGGAGCAGTCATTTCGTTTATTGTCGCCTTTATCGCTGCTTTTGTATTAGGTAAGGATAAAACAGGAGAAGAAAAGACAAATGATCAAGCTGCATTTGCTGAACAAATTGGGGCATGTGAAACATTCAAAAGCCCTGTGATTGGTCAAATGATCTCTCTATCTGAAGTAAAAGATGATATTTTCTCTTCAAAGGTCATGGGTGAAGGAATTGCCATAGTACCTTCAAAAGGAGCGCTTTATGCACCAGTAGATGGCGAGGTGACCTTGCTGTTCGAAACAAATCACGCACTTGGTATGAAAACGGACCAGGGGGTTGAAGTATTATTCCACATTGGCATCGATACCGTTCAGCTGGAAGGACAGTATTTTCATCCAAAAGTGCAGGCAGGAGAACGTGTTCAAGCAGGAGATTTACTGATTGAATTTGATGTAGAAAAAATCATAGCAGCAGGATATGATCCAGTTACACTTGCTGTAATCACAAATACAGATCAATATGATATAAAGGTACAGCCATTACAAGAGGTCAATCGTCAAGATACATTGATGGTTGTCACACAATTAGGAGGCTAATCATATGACAACAATTAAAGGTTTTCCAAAAGGATTTTTATGGGGCGGCGCCATTGCCGCCAACCAGGCAGAAGGCGCCTGGAATATAGATGGAAAGGGACCATCAGTTGCAGATATTGCAATGTATCGTTCCAATTTAAGTGTAGAAGATTATGAAGGACATCTTGCTGTTACTTCTGAAAATATAGATCGTGCAATAAAGGATCCAGACGATAAAAAGTACCCAAAACGCAGAGGTGTTGATTTCTATCATCACTATAAAGAGGATTTGGCTCTATTTGCTGAAATGGGCTTTAAAACACTTCGCATTTCTATTGCATGGAGCCGGATCTTCCCTACTGGAGAAGAAGCTGAACCGAATGAAAAAGGGCTGCAATTTTATGATCGTGTATTTGCCGAAATGAAAAAACTCAACATAGAACCGATTGTGACACTCTCTCATTATGAAATGCCTTTAGCCCTTAGTGTGAAATATAACGGCTGGGTTGAAAGAAAAGTGGTCGATCTCTTTGTGAAGTTCGCCAATGTTTGTTTCGAACGTTATCAACATGATGTGAAATATTGGCTCACTTTTAATGAAATTGATAGTATACACCGCCACTCATTCATTACTGCAGGAATTATTCCTGATCGTTGCCCAGAAGGAAAAGTAGAAGAGACGGTGTATCAAGCGCTTCATCATCAATTTGTCGCATCTGCTCTTGTAACAGCAGATTGCCATCGTATTATCCCAGGCAGCCAGGTTGGGTGTATGCTGACAAAATTGACAACGTATCCGCATACATGTCATCCGAATGATGTGGAACAAGCCTTGAAACAAAACTTAGAAAACTACTTCTATGCAGATGTTCAGGTGTTTGGCGAATATCCGCCACTGATTACACGTATGCTTGAGAGAAAAAATATTCAAATTCATATGGAAGCAGATGATCTAACCATTCTAAAAGAAAACACAGTAGATTTTATCTCATTTAGCTACTATATGTCTTTAACTGAATCAGCCCAAGAAGGATTAGAACAGACAGAAGGGAATACGATTCGTGGAGTCAAAAACCCTTATCTTCCTTCAACTGACTGGGGCTGGCAAATTGATCCGGTTGGTCTGAAAATTTCTTTAATCGAATTGTATGATCGCTATCAAAAACCTCTTATCATTGTCGAGAACGGAATGGGTGCAAAGGATGTAGTTGAAAGTGATGGCTCTATCCATGACGACTATCGTATTAACTATTTTAAAGAGCATTTCCGTCAGATGAGAGAAGCGATTGAAGAAGGCGTCGATCTCTTTGGATATACGAGCTGGGGCTCAATTGATATTATTAGTGCAGGTACATCACAAATGTCAAAACGCTATGGCTTCATTCACGTAGATCAAGATGATGATGGTAACGGAACCTTAAAACGATCTCGAAAAGACTCATTTTATTGGTACCAAAAAGTCATTGAGACAAATGGTGAATCGCTTGATTGAACACCACAATCATGAAAACAGGTGATGACGATGTTTAAAATCAAAAAAGTTTTAAACTCGAGTGTGGTCCTGGCTGAAGATCAGAACCATCAGGAGATGGTTTTGTTTGGCCGAGGGATTGGCTATGGACAGAAACCGGGTCAAATGATAGAAGAGAAAAAAGCGGACCAAGTCTTTATGTCAGTCGATAACATGAGAGCAAAAGAATTTCTTCAACTGTTAGATTCAATGCCTCAAGAGTTTATCGATTTAACTCAGCACATCGTCCAATATGCAGAAAAACGGTTAAATTCAAATCTAAATTCAGGTGTTTATTTTACCTTAATGGATCATTTGAATTTTGCTGTCGAACGACATAAAAAGAATATTAATATGACGAATCGCGTGTACTGGGAAATCAAAAATTACTATACTGAAGAATTTGAAGTAGGGAAGTACGCACTTGAGTTAGTAAATGATACATTGGGCATACAATTACCAAAAGAAGAAGCCGCCAATATCGCCTTTCACTTAATTAATGCATTAGGTGAAGAATCTGATTCGAAAGATGGCATGAAATATGCCAAAATGATCGGGAGTATTGTCAATCTTGTGCGCTATACATTGAATATGAAAATGGACCAAGAGAATATTCATTACAGTCGGTTCATTACACATGTGAAGTTCTTTGTAGAAAGATTTTATGCAAATAAATTACTCTCAGATCAAGAAAATGAGTTGTTTGAACAAATTGCACACTTGTATCCTCAAGCGATGGATGTTGCTTTTAAAATCAAAGATTATATTAAACAGGTGCATAGTATCGTCATTCCTAATGATGAGCTTACTTATCTTGCGGTACATATACACCGCCTCATATCTTATCAGCAATTAAAATAATGGTGGAACCACTTGCCTTATGATCAGGCAAGTGGTTCTTTGCTATGACCAATTTTTATATTAAGTTCCGATAGGTCGTTCTGTTGTACCAGCATTCGTCTCATTTAACGAATTGAAAGACGCTGTTTGTCCAAAAACAACGATGGTTAAAGCGATGATCAATAAACTCATTTTTTTCATTAGAATTCCTCCAGTCAAGTATAGGATGGTTCCTGTGATAGGCTTCCTTTAAAAAGAGATAGGCTTGATGAATGTCATCCAAATCCTCAAAGTGTTTTGCAGCTAGAGCACTTAATTCACAGGCACCTTCAGCATCCTTTAATTCTTTTAGAATGCTGATTTCATCGAAACAGGCTTGAGCTTTTTGAACCATATCTTCAGTAAAATATAGATGGTAAAGCAAATTCATTTTTGCTGTATAGATGGGGCATTTCTCTGATTCATGTTTTTGGTTGACCAATTCGAAGTAATAGAGAGCTTGTGTTCTTTCATCAATAGAGAGCAGCTCTTTGACTAACATAAACATGGAGTGATGGAAATAGCACGATGAGAGGTAGTTTTCATCACTTAGAGCCTTTTCTAGGGCATCGATACATTTTTTCGATTCTCCAGCTTCGGCATACAGAATACTGATATTATGAAAAAGCTGTGAAGTTAGAAAATGATCATTTAGACTGTCAGCTATGTGTATTGCTTTTTTGTAGTAGTTTTCTGCTCTTATGAAGTCGTTAATGTCCATATAATTAGCAGCGGCGATAACAAAGGCTGTCGCTAGTCTTCTTTCATATCCTTCATGACTTTTGAAAATATCTATAGCATTCTGAATATAGTGAAGAGAAATTAGGCTTTGACGAAGTAGCATATATAAGTTTGCGATTTTCGTATGAAATTCTGCTACTTCTATTTCATCCGGAATGTTTTGCAGTTTTTTCTCGGCAATTTTAAACAGTCCAATGGCTGATGCATAGTCCCTGTTATATGAAGCGTAAAGGGCTTTGTATAGGTAAAAATAGTATTCAATTAAATCGTTTGTTTTAGAGGGGCAATCTAGCTCTGTCTGTTCATTCAGTTTTTTACCTCTCCGTTCATATAACATGAGTTTATACTTGCCTTCTAGCAATGAATAATAAGTCAAGACCTCCTGATTCTCTTCCATTTCTTGAAGTAATTGCTTTAATTCTGTGTACATTGCGTTAGCACTGTGTACATCATGCTTGCGAATCGCAATTCGCCAATCATTTAAACGGTTCCCCACCTGTTCAGCAGAAATGATAGCCATGAAATTTCACCTCTTTAAGATCCTTTCACCTGTCTCACTAAAAAACGATATCACAATTTTTGGAAGAATATAATCATTTCTGCGAGGTGATTGCCAAGAGGTAATAAAAAGGACCTAAGGTCATGTGATGTACGAAATTGTAATGGTGATTGAATGTTTTTACAAATGATTAAAATCTTTTTTTAGTCGTCTAAAAAAGGGATATATACATTGGGTTTTATGATTATGTTCGAAAATATCACCGGTATATTACAAATAAAGTGATTTTATGTAATATATTGGTAAGTTGGAAGGTCGATCTGTTAAAGAAAATCAGTTATGATGATGCTAGATCAAATTTGGAATAGAAACTGATAGAAGCAGACAAAAGTAAATGCCAATCACAAACACTAGTCTATTAGAAAGGACGTTGATATGAAAAAAAGATTTCAAATCTTAAACGGGCAAATCACAGTGATCATGACGACGCTGTTACTCGTTTTAGTGACTCTGTATATGTCAAAGAGATACTTTTATAGCAAAGAAATAGAGTTACTGACAGAATCTTGTCAACAAGTAGGCGGCAAAATCATATTAGAAACAAATCGTTTTTCGATGGATTATTCGTTTGAGTTCCAGAAAAAGTAAAACAGGCAGCTTTCTGCCTGTTTTTACTCCAATTACAAACCTAAATTTTGCAGCCATTGATTTAATCTAAATTCTCGATTCTCGGCAGTTGAGTCATCATATCTCCCTAAATGTAAGCTGGCTGTTATTTCTCCGTCATTCATAAACATGATTCTTTCAGAACGAAGAGCAACCTTTGGGTCATGTGTGACAAGCAGTAGTGTTGCTCCTTCAGAATGGATTTTCGAAAATATATTCATCACTTCCTTCGTTGCATTAGAGTTAAGAGCACCTGTTGGTTCATCAGCGAAAAGAATGTCTGGTTCATTCATAAGCGCTCGACAGATAGAGGCCCTTTGAAGCTGACCTCCTGATACTTCTGACAAATATCGATCTGCTAAATGATCAATATCAAGTTTTTCCATTAAATATCTAGCTCGTTCATTCACTTCTTTTCTTGGCTTTTTCTTTGTTAAGTAAGCTGCAGCAATGATGTTGTCAAATAGATTAAGATTTTTTAGTAAGTGGCTGTGTTGAAAGACAAATCCCATATCTGTTAAGCGCAGAGCAGTTAACTGTTTGTCTGTCATTTCTGATAGTAATCGGCCTTTATATTTGATCTCACCTGTTGAGGCTGTTTCTATCCCGCTAAGTTGATAAAGCAAGGAAGTTTTCCCGCATCCGGAAGGTCCCATAATGGTCACAAATTCCCCAGGCTTTATCGATAAATGGATATCTTTAAGAATGATTTGTTTCTGTCCTTTTAAAGAATCGATTTGCAAAGACAATCGCTTTGTTTCAATCAAGTGTTCCATGTGAAACATCTCCTTATGAAAGTGTATGACGTGTAGTTTGATTAGTAAAAAACGTCTTCAATAACGAAGCGGTTAAAGCTAAGCTGACAATCAACAGTGTGATTGGGTACACAACTGACACCCATTGTGGTGCCAGCCACTGCAGGCTTGATGCCCCTAGGGAGGCTCCACCTACACTCATCAAAGCTGGTCCAATCGTATGGACAGCGATCGTACCAATAAAGGCGCCCAAAGAGATAACGACGATAAAACTTGTGATATATTGTGCTGTTACATCTTTTTTAGAAAATCCAATCATTCTTAACATGTGGTTTTGACTTGAATCTTTCGTTTTTAACATGTGCAGAAACATGAATAGCATCAAACTGGCGGTTCCAAAAGCAGCTAATGTAGACAAAAATGCAACGATTTTTACTAAAGAGGCTGTGCTGCCGATTGTTTGATGAACGTATTCTTTCATATCTGTCACTTTTGCAGGAGATATCCCTTTTTCAAATACTGTCTTTTTCTCCGCAATTTCTACTCCTTGTTTTAGTTGGATTTGAATGGTTTTCCAAAGGGCTGATTGGGAAAATGGCTGTGATATTGCTTTGGCTGTTTTGCCGCCGTTGGTGACATCCTGATAAATGCCAGTCACTGTTTTTTGAATTTCATGCCCGTTTGTTACGAGAGTGATTTTTTCTCCTACCTTTTTCTGGAGTGAATCTGAACTTAGTACTGATAAGGCAATTTCTTTATTCTTTAAAGGCTGTCGCCCTTGTAAATAGGTGAGAGGAAATGCTGAGAGATCACCTGTTTCTAAATAGAGTGTTTCTAATGTATTCTCCTTTGATTTTGCCTGAAGAGAAGTTGTTTCATATATGGCTGATGTATGAATATCCCGATCTTCACGAATCATTGATTCTATTTCATTTGTATTTTCCTCTAGATGATTTCCTTGTCGTATATCAATTCGAAGGTCACTTTGACCAGAGCCAAGATATGTGATGAAATCCGGCGATTGTAAGGTGTGCCATAGCTGAATAGGCAGCAGCATCAAAAATGTACAAAGCGCGATAATACAAGTAATCGTTGTGTACAACTTCTTTCGTGATAACAGATCTTTTAAACCAAGCCAAATATTGACCGGGATGAACCTGTTTTTCTTGAGATGTAGGGGTATTTGTTTTTTATCATTCGTTGAAATGGCGCCGCCTTGAAGTGCTTGAGCGGCTGATACTCGACCAAACTTTCTTAGGACAGCATAGCTGCAAGAAATGACGATCATTGCTATCACTATAGAAACACAAAGCGGGATGAACCAAGAAGTAAAAGAAGGCTGATTCCCCATGTATCGCTGAATATTGGCCGTAAACATATCACCAAATAAAAGCGTTAACCCATATCCTGCTATACACCCTACACAAGCAAGCACGGCATACTTTCCAACGTATAATTGCTTGATTCTTGTTAAAGGAATCCCAAGCACCTTCAGTATTCCAATTTCACGTTCGTCCTCTTCTATAGAAGCTGTCATAGCAAGATGGAGAGAGAGAAGGGCTATACCGATAAGTAGCATGCAAACAAGCAGGAGAATGGCAATCACCAGTCCATCTGTCAATGCATTCAGCATACGGAGCAAAGGTAATGTGACAGCTGGACCTTGCTGTGGAAGCTGTGATGACTGGTAGATTGCTTGAAAGGCATCTGCCTGAGCGGCATCATGCAGTAAAAATTCAATTAAATATTCCTTTTTATGAAACACTTGATTCATTGCGTCCCAATCCTTGTGATGAAGAAGGAATCTTTTCGAACTAACAAGACTGGGGTTCATTTGTGCATCTCGCAAGAACGCTTTGATGCGGAAAGAGAATTGATTAGACCCTTTCCCAATCAGTAACGTTTCTCCTATCTTGAGATGATACTTTTGTTGAAAATAGATAGGGACAGCCACTTCACCTTTATTGACAGTGAGCTTTTCATTTTGTTCATTTAAAAGAAAATCAAAATGACGATTTTGTTTCACAAATAAATGATCCATCACACCTGCTTTGGCGGGTTCATGTCCGAACTTGATGTTTGCATGTTCAATTGGAATCATTGGGACGATTTGATGTGCTTTTACCATGGACTGCTTGTTTGAAAATGCTTCAATGTCTTTTTCATTTAGGCTGCCGTCATGCATTTGGACAAAATCTGGTGCCTTGGCTGAATGGAGCAGATTAGAAATGGAACCATTCAGCTGTACTGTCATTTGAGCGGCGTTTGTTGCGAGAAATGATGTCAACATAATACAAATGGTTAAACCGATGGAAATGAGACGGTGGCGGGTTAAGTCTTTCTTTATAAACGTCAGTCTCATGAGGCTGATTCTCCTTCATGTTGAAGCATATTTTTTGTTAAGTAGGCAAGGGCAAACATGAAAGTGCTGACTATTAGCACCGTCACATACATGTTGGCTGAAAACGTATTGAACAAGAATCCATACATCATTTGACCAAGCGGGGCAGCACATTGAGAAACCATTGTCATGTTCGCCATCACTTTTCCTAATTGACTATTTGGCGTTTTCTTTTGAACATGTGAAATTACAACGATTGAGATCATTGTAAGCAGCATAGCAATTGGAAGACATCCTGCTAGAAAGAGAAAATAAGCTGGATAAGTGCCAAATTGAAGAGCTGTGTTGGATGTTGAGAATGCGACAGGTAGCAAGATGATCGCGATGACGATCAGCCAGCGATATAAAGTAGGTATCTGCCAATGCTTTGCTACAAGTCCAACTAGCAGAGCCCCTGCGATCACAGCGAACTCAATCAAGCCCATGCCTATTCCATACATGATGTCACTGCTTTTCATTGTGACCCTTAAAATGATTGGACCACCCACGATAAAAAATGGCGTGAGGATGAAATTTAACATTGCAGCAAGCAGCATGGCTCTTTTTAAAAATGGCTGACTGCCAATATAGGAAAATCCCTGTTTCATATCTATTATGAGCACTTTGCCCATAGTTTCCGTTAGCGGGCTAGGTGAGAAGGATATGTTTAACCGTAAAAGCATGCATGCTGATAGAAAAAACACGATAGCACTGGCACCTATGATGGATTGACTTCCAATCAGTCCGTACAGAACCCCGCCGATAATAGGAGCGAGAACACCTGAAAGTGCCTGCACGCCATTGACGATTCCGTTTGCTTGTTCTAATTGTTCCTGTTTTACTAACTGTGGAATGCTGGACATCACAGCAGGAGCATAGAACGTACTCATCACACCAAGAAGCACCATGACCGCTCCGATCATATAGAGTGAATCATTTCCTGAGAATAACCAAAAATAAAAAGCCAGAATCATGATGCCGGTGAGAACATCAAATAAAATCATCAAGTTCCTTCTGTTAAACCGGTCAGCGATTGCTCCTGCTAAGGGAGAAAGAAGGAGTGGGATATTGGATAAAGCGAATAGTAAGGCATATAAGTCAACACGCTGCGTCATATCCAGTACGTGTAAAGATATAACAAACCGAATTAAGGAAGAACCAAAAACGGAAATAATTTGTCCGAGAACGAGGTACATAAAGTGGGATGAACCTCTTTTGGATAACAAAGACATGAGTATCACTCTCCTTTTAGACCGACCGTCAGTCTATAATGTATGCAGGATTGGTATTGAAGTGACCAATCACTAATTCTTTTCATCCAGCTCTCCAGTTAATCGCTTTAGAAGAAAGGAGAAGCTCCCCTTTTCTGCATGTAATGAGGATTCGAGGATATCGATAAAAGCTAGAGCGCGCTGTATACTTTCTTCGGCTGTCCATTGAAAAAGGCCCTCATCAAATATGACCTGCGCAGAAGCAAGAAGGAATTCAACCGTTTCTTGCGGGAACTTTGTTTTGAATGTTCCTTCTTCCACCCCTTGCTGAATGACGTCTGCCAATACGGGTGATAGTTCTTTAATCGCTTTGATTAAGCTTTTTTGGTGCATCTCTGCATTAGAAGGCTGATGGAATTGTTCAATCATCCCCTGTTTATTGCTTCCTTGCTGAGGCGATTGTGCCATGATGATACGAAATAGTTTGTCGACGACTGGAAGGTCTGGCTCAGCCGCAATACGCTTTGCCACGATGATATCTGCTTTGATGATCCTGTCAATAATGGCATCCATCACTTCTTCTTTGGATGAAAAGTAATAATAAAAAGTGCCTTTTGCAATGCCAACAGCTTTCAGAATGTCGATAATCGTTGTTTGCTGATAGCCTTTGGTAGAAAAAAGCTCTTCGGCTGCGTTTAAGATGTCACTTTTACGTTCTTCAGGATGTTTAACGGTTCTCATAAAGCCATCCTTTCTTTTGACTAGACTGTCGGTCGATCCTTTGATTTGATTAAACACTTTTCAATGTCCCTTTGTCAATGCCTCATTTTTGAACACTTTGCATTTATTGTGCAATGACACTATGATACATTGAATGAAAACAGCCTCAGGAGAGATGCCTCATGCAATTTTTAACTGCTGAATTGGCGCAAGAAATGGTTGAACGTACGATGCGTATTTTAGATAAAAACATTAATGTGATGAATGCAGATGGTGTCATAATTGGTTCTGGTGAACGAAACAGGATTGGTCAGAAACATGATGGTGCACGACTTGTGCTGACAAGCGGGAACAGTATGGAAATTGACCATGAGGCGTCCTTACGCTTAGAAGGAGTGAGACCTGGAATCAATTTGCCTATTTGCTTTCGTGAACAAGTAGTTGGTGTGATTGGAATTACTGGTGAGCCAGAGGACATTCGGCATCATGCCGAGCTGGTGAAAATGGCAGCTGAGCTTGTGTTAGAGCAGTCTTTTCTGCTTGAACGAATTCAGTGGCGGCAAAGAATAGAGAGTGAAATTGTCAATCAGTTAATTTCTGATTCGGACGTTGGTGATCATCAGCTAAAGAACCGAGCTGCATGGCTGGGAATGGATTTAGATAAGCGCCGAATGGTCATCGTTTTTCAGCCAGTTCCATCCTCGGAAGACGCTGTGCATAAAATGATGCATGCGATTCAATACGATAAGAATGCGGATGATTTGCTTGGCATGACCTTTCGTCATGAATTGGTTCTTTTAAGGCAGCCGATCCCTGATCATCGTTTAAAGCATGTGGCAGGGCAGCTGCAAAGAACAATGGAAAAAGCAGTAGGAGGTCAGGTGCTGGTGGGGATAGGGACTGTCGCTGACGACATAAGCCGGCTGCCATTGTCTTTTGAGCACGCAAGAGATGCCTTGAGGTTGGGGAAAACTCTTGATTCCGAGGAGAGTATTTATTTTTTTAAATCTTATCAGTTGGAAAGGCTATTCCTCACTGCAGGAGCTGTTGAAGAGGAGATTAGATGGACTGACTTTTACAATCCATTAACACAGGAAGCGGAGCTCGCCCAAACATTAAGGATTTACATTGAAGAGGGCGGAGATTTACAAAGAATTGTTGATCGTTTATTTATTCACCGGAATACTTTGCGATATCGTTTAGATAAAATTCAAGCATTGACCGGAAAAAATCCCCGTCATGTGAAACAGTTGATGGAGCTTTATATGGCGCAGTTGATGAGTCAACTATCTTGATTGTGCATATGCACAATGGAATGAAGGGATAAATTAAAAAAATTCATCTAGATTCACAACCCGATCCCCACTAGTAAACGCTTACAATTGGAGAAAGACATTTTGGGGGAGATCGAGGATGAGTGGAGATGTGACAGTAAGTACACTGGGAGCCGTGACGGCGCTTGTGATAGCGATTGTTCTTATTCTAAAAAAAGTATCACCTGCATATGGCATGCTGGCAGGTGCCTTCATAGGCGGCTTGGCAGGCGGTGTAGATATTGTTCAGACCGTCAACGTCATGATGGAAGGCGCTAAGGATATGATTCCGGCTGTCCTCAGAATTATGGCGGCAGGTGTACTAGCTGGCGTTTTGATTGAGTCGGGTGCAGCTTTAACTATCGCCGAGGCTATCGTGAAAAAGCTTGGAGAGGCGAGGGCGTTATTAGCACTCGCACTGGCAACCATGATTTTAACAACAGTGGGCGTTTTTGTAGATGTAGCTGTTATCACGGTAGCGCCCATTGCACTTGCCATTGCCAAACGGGCAAAGCTGTCGAAAACGGGGATTCTACTTGCCATGATTGGAGGCGGGAAGGCAGGGAATATCATGTCACCGAATCCGAATGCCATTGCCGCTTCTGATGCTTTTGGTGTACCGCTTACTTCAATGATGGCTGCGGGTGTCATCCCGGCTGTGTTTGGATTGGCTGTTACATATGTGTTAGCCAAAAAGCTTGCAAAAAAAGGGACACCTGTTCTTGAAGAGGAAACTGCGCAAAGCAAAGTTCAAGTGCCAGCTTTTTTTCAAGCACTTGCGGGTCCGCTTGTCACCATTTTATTGTTGGCTTTAAGACCGCTTTTTCAAATCAATATAGACCCAATGATCGCCTTACCGATCGGAGGCATTGTAGGCGCTCTTTTCATGAAAAAAGGGAAGTTTCTCAATGATTATGCGATATCGGGGCTTCATAAAATGTCGGGTGTAGCGATTATGTTATTAGGGACAGGCACACTAGCAGGAATTGTATCGAATTCTTCCTTAAAAGATGTGTTTATTCAAGCACTCGATGCATCGGGATTACCTCCGTATTTACTTGCACCAGCTTCAGGGATATTTATGTCAGCCGCCACCGCTTCGACAACAGCAGGAACGGCGGTAGCGAGTGGCGTATTTAGCGGTACATTAATTGGCCTTGGCGTATCTGCTCTTTCAGGAGCAGCCATGATTCATGCTGGGGCAACAGTGCTAGATCATATGCCGCACGGGAGCTTTTTCCATGCCACAGCAGGAAGTGTTCAAATGAACATCAAAGAGCGGTTGAAACTCATGCCATTTGAATCGTTAATTGGTTTGACATTAACCGTCGTATCGACCATTATATTCGGCGTTTTCCAGTTGTTTGGCTGATGACATTTGATAGGAAACGAGGGGCTTTAGGATGAAAATTGTGATTGCACCAGATTCATTTAAAGAAAGTTTATCTGCATATGAGACAGCATGTGCCATTGAACGAGGATTTCATGCGATTTTGCCAAACGCTGAATATATCAAACTTCCAATGGCAGATGGAGGAGAGGGAACTGTTCAATCGCTAGTTGATGCGACGGGCGGGCACATTGTCAATCAAGTGGTCACAGGCCCGCTTGGGGAGCCTGTTGATGCCTTTTTTGGCATGTTAGGGGACGGTCAGACTGCCGTCATAGAGATGGCCGCAGCCTCTGGGTTACACCTTGTTCCGCAAGAAAAACGCAATCCCTTATTCACGACATCGAGAGGAACAGGGGAATTAATGCTTGCGGCACTGGATCAAGGAGCGAAGCATGTCATCATTGGGCTTGGCGGAAGTGCAACAAATGATGGCGGCGTTGGGATGATGCAAGGATTAGGTGCGGCTTTTCTTGATAATGCAGGACAGGATCTGTCGCCAGGCGGTGGAGCCCTTCATCAATTAGCTTCTATTGATCTATCTGGACTTGACCCAAGACTGCAATCCGTTCGGCTGGAGGCAGCTTGTGATGTGGACAATCCTTTAACGGGTGAAAGAGGAGCATCTGCTGTATTTGGTCCTCAAAAGGGTGCTGATAAAGAAACGGTTCAAGTGTTAGATAAAAACTTAGCTCATTTTGCACAAGTAGCAGAAAAACAGTTCAATGTATTTTTTGAAGGTGTAGCAGGGGCAGGAGCGGCAGGAGGACTTGGTGCGAGTTTATTAGGCTTTTTACACGCCGATTTGCAAAGAGGAATTGATATTGTGCTTAAGGCAGTTCATTTTGATGATGTCATCAAGGAGGCAGACCTAGTCATTACTGGGGAAGGCCGGATTGACCAGCAGACCATTTATGGAAAAACGCCAATTGGTGTAGCCAAAGCAGCAAAGCAGTATAACCTGCCTGTGATTGGTATTGCGGGCTCCCTCTCAAAAGACAGTGCAGTTGTACATGAGCATGGAATTGATGCACTTTTTAGTATCGTTCCAGGTGTAACTTCTCTTTCTGAGGCGATGAGAGATGGGGCTCTTCATGTAGAGAGAACCGCTCGGAATATTGCGGCTGCTATATCAATTGGAAGAAATAAGTAAACGTTGAAAAATGTTTCCTTTTCTATCACAATCCTTTCTATAGAAATGTGGTAAAATTGTATGAAATAAAATAGAAAGTTGGAGGAAACACAAATGTCTAATCTACCGAATTGTCCTACATGCAGTTCAACGTATACTTATGAGGATGGCAGTCTGCTGGTTTGTCCTGAATGTGCGCATGAATGGTCGCTAGAACAAGAAGAAGCGGCAGAGAAGCAGCTTGTTGTCAAAGATGCAAATGGAAATCTGTTAAGTGACGGGGACACGGTCTCTGTCATTAAAGATTTAAAAGTAAAAGGTTCTTCTTCCGTTTTAAAAATAGGGACGAAGGTCAAAGGCATTCGTTTAGTTGAAGGCGATCATAACATTGATTGTAAAATTCCTAGCTTTGGCGCAATGAAGTTAAAATCAGAGTTTGTGAAAAAGGTATAATAACGAAAGGAGGCTGTCAGTAAGAGGCCTCTTTTTATTTCTTTATTTATAGGTGAAAGGAATAATCTTAAACAGAATTCCATACATATATACCTGTTGAAAAAGGTTCATTTTTTAAAAAAATCAAGCCTCTTTTCACATAAAAAATTGCTGTTTTCTTAACCCTACCTTAAAAAAGGCAGATGATTCGCTAAATTTTGGCTAATCCCCTTCACAACTTTTGGGCATTGCTGTACCATATGGAAGTGTTCTTCTATTTTTAACGGATCATGGTGTTTATCAGGAAATAGATGATAGATAATACTTAGACAAAGAAGGAGAGGTAACGTGACGAACGTTTTAGAACTGCATAATGTATCTAGGCATATTCACGGGAAAAAGATCGTTCAAGACTTGAGCTTTTCTGTCCAAGCAGGCGAAGTCTTTGGCTTCTTAGGACCAAACGGCGCAGGGAAAACAACAACCATTCGTATGATGGTCGGTCTTTCTCCTATTACATCTGGCGACATTCTGATTAATGGTCATAGTATTCAATCCTCATATCAGCATGCCATCCAAGATGTTGGTGCCATTATTGAAAACCCAGAAATGTATAATCACTTAACAGCCAGACAAAATCTTGTTCACTTTGCCAGAATGAATGGGAAAGTGGATGAAGGGCGAATTGATGAGCTGCTAGAGCTGGTCAGCTTACAGCACGTGAAACATAAGCGTGTCCGTACGTTTTCATTAGGAATGAAGCAGCGTTTAGGCATTGCGCAGGCTCTTATACATAGACCGAAACTGCTGATATTAGATGAGCCGACCAATGGACTTGATCCAGAGGGAATTCGCATGATACGAGATTACTTGAGAAGGCTGGCAAAGGAAGAAGGGCTGGCTGTTATTGTTTCAAGTCACCTCATGTCAGAAATGGAATTGATGTGTGATCGTTTTGCGATTATCCAAAAAGGAAAGCTGATTGCGATTGAGGATCAGCGTACAGAGACGAATCAAGACGAACTGGTCAATTATCGAATGAAGGTCGCATCTGGTGAGCTGGAAGAAGCGCAGAAGCTCATCGGTGTATTTGAGGAAGGCACGACTGTTAGAGAAGAGGAGCAGTATTTATTCCTCTCCTTGACAGAAGAGAAAATGCCGGAATTGATTCGTCATTTGAGTGACGCGTCCATTCATTTGTACGAAATCAAAATAGAAAAACAAACCTTAGAAGATAAGTTCTTAAGCTTAACAGGTAAAAAGGAGGCAGACGTATGATTCGCCTCATTCAAAACGAGTGGATGAAGATCAGTTATCGTGTTGGAACTTGGATTATGGTTGGACTTCTTGTTTTAGGTATGATTGCCACACTGATCTTTGCACTTAAAACAAATGACGAAGATCAATCATCCGGAGCTTGGAAAGACCAACTAGAAATGATGAATACTGAGAACAAGAAGGAACTCAAAGAAACAGAAAATGGTTTCTTTAAAAGAAGCCTTGAAAAAGAGATAGCTATTAATGATTATCGAATCAAGCATAACTTACCGCCAGCTAATCAGTTTAGTGACAGTGTATGGGATTATGTAAAAACAAACGCCAATTTACTTCAGCTTGTAGGTGTGTTTGTGATCATTATTGCTTCCACCATTGTCTCGGCTGAATACAAGCATGGTACAATTAAATTATTATTGATTCGCCCACCATCAAGGCTAAAGATCCTAATATCTAAATATATTACGGTGCAGCTGTATGCTCTTTTACTAGTTGTGGTACTGTTTCTCTTGTCATTTATATTGGGTGCCATTTTCTTCGGCCTCAACACTGATTATGTGAATTTGGTCTATCAAAATGGTGAAGTGATTGAACGTTCGCAGTTTGCAAATATGGTCTTTTATTATCTTGCTCATTGTGCAATGTTTGTCGTACTGGGAACACTTTCGTTCGCCATTTCTACAGTATTTAGAAGTGAAGCTATCTCCATCGCTATTAGTGTGTTAGCTTATATTGTGGGTGGATCAATTACAGGTATTTTAATGCTCTTCTTTGATTGGTCAAAATATTTGTTATTTGCAAACGATCCATCCCAATACTTTATGGAACAGGTTACTCTTATCGAAGGTATGTCTCTAGGATTTTCATTAACAGTCCTAGTCATCTATTGGGCTATTTTCTTGGCCATTGCCTTAATCGTCTTCCAAAAGCGAGAAGTGAAAACAGGCAGTTAATTTAACTTTTTAGGAGGTTTACACATGATTAAACGTAAAGGTGAAAAAATTATGGGGATTATTAGTATTATCCTCAATGCCATTGGTGTTGGGTTTGGAGCATTAATTCTCTCCTTAGGTCCATCATTTTATGATGAAATCAATGAAGTGTTACAAGAGGAAGGAGAAACATTGCCGATTGAAACGCTTCAGGCTTCGATTAATTCATTTGGTACTCAGTTCATGGTTGTTTCCGCAATTGCGGCTGTGCTATCGATTGTCGGTGTGATTCTTTTGAAAACAGATCGCCGTGCCGTGCTTTCAGGTATTCTTTTCTTGGTGTCTGCTGTGACTCTTTTAATTGGAACAGTCGGTCTTGCATTTGCTCCAATGGTTCTATTGTTTATCATTGGATTGATGTCTCTTATTAGAAAGCCGAAAACAGACATTCACACGAGTGAATATCCTTCATAAATACAAAGAAAAAGACATGCGTCGTTGTACGCATGTCTTTCTTTTTTTAAATGATACCGATCAGCAACGCCACGAACAGAAGGATAATACTGAATCCCCACATCCAAAAGAAGGAGTAGCGGATATGTTTCCCCATATCGACCCCTGCAAGGCCTATCGCAAGCCAAACGGCTGGAGCGAGTGGACTGACAAAGGTTCCGATGATGTTACCAATCATCATGGCATACGCAGCGGAAGTGCCCGACACGCCAACCTCAGATGTAATCGATTCGACAATTGGAAGTAGAGCATAATAATAGGCGTCTGTGCTTGTCAGCATATCCAGCGGTACGCCAAACATCCCTACAATGATATGTAAAAATGGAAGCAGGAAAGCAGGTAGAATCTGAATGCTGTCCACAGCAATGGCTTTTAGCATGCCCGTTCCTTCGAGAATTCCTAAAAACGAACCTGCGGAGAAAATAACGGCAGCCATCATGAGTGCACTAGGTGCATGCGCCTTGATTCTCTCCATTTGTACATCCACTTTCGGATAGTTAATTAATAGTGCGAGAGAAAGACCAATCATAAACATATAACTAGCCGGAATCACGTTGAGCACAAGAAGGACAACTACGGCTATAAACAGAATGAAATTCACCCACATCAAGTGATAACGTTTTAAAGCGGCGTCACCTGTCTCGCTAATGGATTGAATAGCCCGGTCCCAATCTGCGCCTTCTAATTGAACAGCAGCGATTTCGTTTGCAGCGATTTTTACCCGAATGCGTTTTTCTTCCCTTTTCCCTAAAATAAATGCCATTCCTAATACGAGAACGACTCCAATGAGCTGAATGGGAATGAGCGGCACCCAAAGTTCAGATGGGTCCATATTAAGGACACTCGCTGCCCGTCCTGTGGGGCCAGCCCACGGCACCATATTCGTTAAGCCGGCACTTGTCCCGATCAATAACAGCAATAAGTACGGACTCATATGTAATTTTTTATAAAGTGGAAGCAGTGCAGGTACAGTTAATAAAAATGTAGTCGCCCCTGCTCCGTCTAAATGAGCGATGACTCCTATTAGAGCTGTCCCCATCGCAACCGTGACAACATTTCCCTTTGTCAGTTTAATGAGCGCTTTTATTACAGGTTCAAAGAACCCTGTATCTTGTAAAATACCAAAAAATAAAATGGCGAAGATGAACATGGTCGCCACTGGAAGTACTTTAATAATCCCTTCTTCAAAGAAAGATTGAATGTCATTGATTCCAAATCCTGCGATGAATGCCCCGATTAAAGGCACCATGACCATGGCAACAATTGGACTTGCTTTCCCCCAAATCAGCAATACAACAATCGTTAAAATAATCAATAATCCAACAAACGTTAACATAAGTCCCTCCCCCTACAATAAACCGTTTACATTTTCTTGCTCTTTTTATGACAATGCAGTCCCATATTTGCATTGAAAAAAAGGGTATCAAAAATATGAGCATTAGGCAACCGCTTTCATACCTATACAATGGTAAAAAAGGATGGTGAATCCATTCGCGGCGCGGTATCAAACATGTCAAAAAATTTAGATAAAATATAACGATTCAAGGGCATTTCTACAAGCGAATATATTTATATAGGTATTTAGAATCATTAAAATAAAAGAAGCGTCCAATGAATGAACGCTTCTTTCAAATTATTTTTTCAAGATGACGTACTCGTAAGGGTCAAGCTGAAGCTGGTCTGGCACCTGCTCTTCAGACAGCATATTTTCATAGCTTTCCGCTGAATCTAGTGATATGTTCTGCTGCTCTTCTGTAAAATTCATCATAAATACATAGTCTTGCGTGCCATCTGTTCGTTTTTGTACACTAACTCCCTCTGGAATCACAGATGATAGGACGGGCTGTATACCCATTCCTGCGATGAGATCCTCGTAGAACTCATCATAAAAAATCTGCTCATTTTCGGAAGCCATATAGTATGCTTTTCCATCTCCAAAAGGATGGACGGTCAGGGCTGGCTGTCCTTCATAGCAGCCATTCTCAAAATGCCCTAACACAGAGGCCGTTTCAGGATGAATGGATTCGCAATATTGCCCGACATGGTAGGTGCGTCCATTCCCTGTGGTCATTAACACATGTTCATCTGGCATCAATGTGTTGATTTCCTCAGCCCATATGCCAAGTACATGGCGGAGAGGGCCCGGGAAACCGCCGAGGAAGCAGAGATCGTTTTCGTCGACCATGCCGCTCCAATATGTCGCGATAAAAATACCGCCCTTTTTGACAAAGGCTTCGATTTTTTCTGCGACGCCTGGTTTGATCATGTAGAGCATTGGAGCAACCAGCACACGATAGGATGAGAAATCCTTTTCCATGCCGACAATGTCAACAGGGATGCCTTTTTTCCAAAAGCTTCGATAGTGAGTTTGACAAGCCTCTACATAGCGTTTGTTTGTATTATTTAAGCCTTGTGCATCATCAATGGCCCAGTGGTTTTCCCAATCGTATATGATGGCGACTTCTGGTTGTACGGACGTGCCCGCAATGGGCTGCAGCTGCTCCAATTGTTTCCCTAGATCAGCGACTTCTTGAAACACGCGCGTATGTTCATGCCCGGAATGATCGACTACGGCGCCATGGAATTTCTCGGAGGCACCTCGGCCTTGGCGCCACTGAAAGTAAAGCACGGAGTCTGATCCGTGGGCAATCGCCTGTATGGCAGAAAGGTGTGCCATTCCTTTGTGTTTGACCTTATTCACTTCATGCCAGTTCACAAGGCTCGGTGTACTCTCCATAACGAGAAATGGCTGACCGTCCTTTAATGAACGATATAAATCGTGAACGAAGGCGACGTTTGACGCTAATTCGGAGGTTGTTTCCCTGCCGCTATGCCATGCTGGATAGCTATCCCATGAAATCACGTCGACCTCTTTTGCAAATTGATGATAATCCAGCCCAAGGAATGGGCGCATATGCGGGTAGTCGCCCATAAAGTTGGTGGTCACTGGGATATGAGGCGTCAATTCCCGCAGCGGTTCAATTTCATTTTGATAAAAATTGATCGTTTGCGCTGTGACAAAGCGCTTCCAGTCTAGGTTCATCCCGTGAATCATGTGCTCCCCGTGCGGTGCAGGTGATTCGATTTGTGACCAGTCACTATACGTGTGGCTCCAAAAACCCGTCCACCATGCTTGATTCAAAACTTCAAGGTCATGATTGTATTTGTCTTTCAAATAGTCCCGAAATGCTTCCTGGCAAAGATCACAATGACATTCGCCGCCGTACTCATTCGAAATGTGCCACATAATCAGTGCCGGATGATCCTTGTAGCGTTCAGCCAGCAGCCGGTTGAGTGTATTCGTTTTTTCTCGATAAACCGGTGAGGTGAAGCAATGATTATGGCGCAGTCCATGTAAATTACGCTGACGGTTCGCTTCGACGCGCAATACCTCTGGATATGCTTGTGACAGCCAAGCAGGTCTTGCCCCGCTTGGCGTTGCGAGAATGGCGTGAGCCCCCTGAGCTGCCAAGCGGTCCATGATGTCATCCAGCCATGCAAAATCATACTGCCCTTCTTTTGGCTCTAGCTTACTCCATGCGAAAATGTTGATGGAGAATGTTTGACAGTGTGCAAGCTTCATTAATCGAAAATCTTCGTCAATGATCTCCGGCATATGGAGCCATTGCTCTGGATTATAATCGCCACCATGCAAAAAGCCTTTCACATTTGGGTGAACGAGTGGGTAACGCTTTCCCATTTTGTCACGTCCTATCCTTTTAATTACGGTGTCATTTGTTTAAATACATCAAGAGAAGGCAGTGCTTTTCCGTTGAAATCAAACATCGCTTGATTTTCCCAAGCATTTCCGACTGTACCGGTTGTTTGGATATAAGCCAGCCCGTATTGACTAGACCACGGAGCGCCTTTCGCTGGAATCCAAAGCGGCTCCCAATAAAAGAACCCTTTTCCGCGATTGTTTTTCACTTGTGAAATGTTCTCTGATAGATCTCGTATAAAAGATGCCTGGCCTTGAGGTGAAGCCGGGTAGCCGGCTGTTTTGACAGAGTCTTGATTAAATGAATTCTCTAGGTTGTCGCCATTTGCTGTCGTAAACCCATAGGCGGTTTCCACAACAATCACGTCTTTGTGATAGCGGGCACTAATATCATTCATATTAGACGTCAGACCATTAAATCCACCGTCCCAATACGGGTAATAAGATAGACCGATCGTATCGAATGAGACGCCTCGTTTTGTGATTTCATCAAACCACCAGCGGGACGCACCATTGTCCCCTCCGTGTGCAAGGTGAAGCATGATTTTGATGTTAGAATCGACAGAGCGGACAGCATTTGTGCCAGCCTTTAGCAAAGCGGCGAGCCGATCAAATTCCCCGCCGCCTTCACCCCAGCTCTTTCCATTTGGCCACAGCATGCCTGAGTTCAGTTCATTCCCAACCTGAACCATGTTCGGAAGGGCATTTTGTGCTCTCATCGCTTTGAGTACATCCCCTGTGTAAGTGCCGACCGCTTTTTCTAAATCGCTTTGTGAAAGAGATGCCCACACTTTCGGTTTGAATTGTTTACCAGGATCAGTCCAGAAATCACTGTAGTGAAAATCAAGCAGGACTTTCATATTTTGTGCTTTTGCACGTTTCGATAGAGCGATGGCTGTGTTTAAATCATTTGTCCCACCGTTATAGGCACGGCCTTGGTTGTCGTATGGATGGTTCCACAGTCTAATGCGCACATAGTTGACGCCTTTTTCCTTTAATAGCTTGAGCGGGTCCACCTGTTTTCCGTTCTGGTCGAAGTATCTGCCCCCGCTTCTCTCTACTTCTGCAAGCATAGAGATATCGGCTCCTTTGACGAAATCACCCTGCAGTCCATTGATCGGCTGAACAAAAATCGTATCGGCTTTTGCTTCAGGCAAAATACCTAACCCCATAAAAAAGAAAACGACAACCGTGACGAGCATCCATTTTTTCATCAAATCTCCCCTTATCCTTTTGTCCCGCCTTGTGTGAGGCCGGATACAAATTGTTTTTGTAAAACAAGAAACAATAAAGCGACTGGAATCGCAATGAGTAAAGCCCCGGCTGCAAAGGTCGTGTAGCTGGCCCCCATTTTGTCTGACACAAGATTGTACAGACCGATCGGGAGCGTATACATTTCGGGTGAGCGGACAATGACACTGGAGATGATGAAATCACCCAGTGGTCCTGTAAAAGAGTTGATGGCAACAACCGCCAAAATCGGCTTAGCAAGCGGCATAATAATTTGGATGAAAATCCGGAAATGCCCTGCGCCGTCCATTCTGGCTGATTCATCGAGATCCTTCGGAATCGCATCAAGATAGCCTTTCATTAAATACGTATTCATCGGAATTTGCCCGCCTGCATAAATCAAAATTAGTGCAAGGTGGCTGTTAATCAGTCCAAGCATTTGAGCCAAAACAAAAATCGCAATCAGCGCTGAAAATTGCGGAATCATTTGCAACAGCAAAAAGAGCATCAGCCCATTTTTCCGTCCTTTGAAACGGAATCTGGAAAAGGCATAGCCTGTAAAACTGACAAGAATTAACGTTAAGAGCATAGTCGCAATACTGATCTTCATTGAATTCCAATACCATTTTGCATAAAGTGCTCCCTGACCGAAAAAGAGCTCGGTAAAGTGGCTGAACGTTGGATTCTTCGGAAACATACTTGTACTCATGAGGCTGTTTCCAGGATTAAAGGAAGCACCGATTGTCCAAAGCAGTGGATATAGAATACAAATGGAGGCAATGAAAAGGATAAAATAAGTAATGCTCAGGCGAATGAGCTTGTTTTGTTTTGATCCCATATCACATCATGTCCTCCTCTTTGAATGAATTCGTTCTCTTAAACTGCCAGAGTGCAATGGCGATGACAAAGATTGAAAGTAAAATCGTGACAGCCGCAGCGAGTGCATATTGAGAGGACTGCATCGTGAGTTTATAAATCCAAGAAACTAAGATGTCCGTTCCTCCAGCGGTTGACCCCGCAACAGGCGGTCCCCCGCCATTAAATAAGTAGATAATATTAAAGTTGTTAAAGTTAAACGTATATTGTGTGATAAGGATGGGTGCAATGGAATAGAGAACAAGCGGTAACGTGATGGACCGGAATTTCTGAAAAAAATTGGCCCCATCAATGGTCGCAGCCTCATATAAATCCTCGGGAATCGCCTGCAAAACGCCTGTTGTCATAATGAAAACAAAAGGGAATCCAAGCCAAGTCTGCATCGCAATAAGGGCAATTTTGCTCCAAAATGGATCTGTCAGCCATGGTTTTGGATCAATCCCTATCGATGCAAAAAGTGTATTGTTAATGGCACCAAAGGTATCATTGAACAGTCCAGCAAACACCAAAATGGTCACAAAGCCTGGAACAGCCCAAGGAAGAATCAAAATGGTTCTAAAAAACCGTTTTCCCTTTAAATCCTTCTGATTGAGCAGAACCGCTAAAAAGATGCCGATGGCACATTGAAGGGTTGACGCGGCCAAAGTCCATACGACGGTCCAGCCAAGTACATCAATGAAGGTGTCTCTCCAAATATCAATGGAAAAGATATTTTGAAAGTTCTTGATTCCTACCCAGTCGATCAGATTGGCAGGAGGCGAGTGGTATAAATCATAGTTCGTAAAGGCAAGCGCAAAGCTGAACATAATAGGAAAGACAACAGAAAATAGAAGTAAAAAGAAAGCAGGAGTGCTCATTAAGTAAGGGAAGCCTTGATCGATGAGCTGATGATATTGAGCACGGATGGAATGAAGTGGTACCCCTTGATCCCGTTTCTTTCCATTCATAAAAGCATCACGCATCATGAGTACATAAAAGCCGATACCAAAACCAGCTGTTAACAGCGCAATAATCCCCTTTGCTAAAAGAAAAACAGAGTTGTCACGAGGCAGCATCGTCCCAAGTGTGAACAGCCCCCAGAAGCCAATATTGAATAAATCATAAAATACAATCAAAAAAGAGACGCCGAACAGGAAAAAGAGTGCCCCTTTGCCGTACTGTTTGTTGTATATCTGCCCCATCCCGGGTATAAAGGAGAACATTAGCGCCCGTCTCCGGTGTGTCTTTGATTCCACTGTGTGTGTGCGGTCTAGTTCAAGGTTACCCGTCACGTCTAACACCTACTTCATATGAAATTAGATCAACTACGGGCAGTTTGATAGACTACCCGCATTTGATGGTTATTTGGAGTGATTTGCTTTAATTTGAGAGTCTATTTGATTGACCGCATCATCAAATGCCTTTTTCACATCTGTACGACCAGTTGCAATGAGACCTAATGCACTATCAATCGGCTTCCACACTTCTGCCATTTCAGGATTGTTCGGTGTCAGCGTGGCATATTTCGTTTGTTTTGAAACAGCATCCGCATTAGCGTTTTCCGTAATGATTGGATCTTTCATCAGTTTTTTCACTGGTGGAATTTCCTCTGTCAATTCAAAGCGTTTCTTCGCATTTTTTTCGTTCGTGATAAATTCAACAAATTTCTCAGCAAGTTCTTTATTTTTAGAATAAGAGGAGACGTTGTAGCTCTTTACACCTAAGAAGGAGCTCATTTGTTTTCCGTTAGGGAGTGTTGGCAGTTCAGCCACGCCATAGTTAATACCCGCCTTTTTAAATGGACCAAATGACCATGGACCAGAAATGACAGCTGCTGCTTTTTTCTCTGTGAATAAGGAGTTGAGGACATTGATTCCTTGTTCCCCAATGATGCCTTTCGGGAAAAGTCCTTCGCTAAAGAATTTTTGAATGTATTCTCCGCCTTGGATGGCGCCATCGTTGTTCAGACCAATGTCATTAACATCATAAGAGCCATCGCTTTTCTGCTTGAAAATATAGCCCCCAGATCCGCCTAAAACACTTTGCGCATAGTAAATTTCATCCCATTTCGCAACAAAGCCGTACTTTCCGTCTTTTGTCAGCTTTTTCGATAGATCATACCAGCCATCAAGTGTCGTTGGTGCCTTTTTGACAAGGTCTTTATTATAGAAAAGCACCGTCGTTTCAACGGATTTAGGAAGACCATACAGCTTGCCGTCTACCGTTTGTGATTGAATCGATTCGTCTGTGAAGGAGTTAATCACTTTTTGATCTGGTTTGATTTCCTGTAATAGCCCCTCAGTGACAGCTGATCCAATTTGATCGTGAGGCATCGTGATGACGTCTGGACCTGTCCCAGCTGCGCCATCTAGACGTAGAGCTTCAATTTGGTCGGCATAAGCTTTTTCGACCACTTTGATTTTCACATCATGTTGTTTTTCGAATTCTTTTACAGCGTCTTGAATCCCATCAGACTTTTTGACATCCTCCCACACTAGCAAGGTCTTTGTACCTGTAGATGCCGGCTGTGTACCGCTTGAATTGTCATCTCCCGGTCCGCAAGCTGAAAGCAGAAGCACAGCAGTACCAACGACTGCTGATAATGTCGCCCATTTTCCCTTTTTCATTGGTAATCCCCTCTCGTTCTTTTTTCACAGATGATAAGAAAACGCTTTCTTAATGTGAGAATATCAACTTAAGTAAAAAAAGTAAACATATTTTATTAAATTTATTAAGTAAAATTTTTTACTCATATAGAAAGAAAAGAAGCCCTCCACATTGGACGGGGCTTCTAGTTGTTTATATCGTACTTTTCCGAAAGACAGGTTCTGAGGCAATCAGCACAGTTTTAGGTAATGCTCTGCCGTCCACAAGTCTTTCTAACAGTAAATCGACAGCTGTTTCACAAAGTAAAGACGTGTGGATATGATACGTGGTGAGCGGTGGTGACACATATTGAGACACATGAATATCGTTGATACTAAAGACGCTCACGCGGTTCGGCAGAGAAAATCCGCGCTCGTTTAATGCTTGTAAGCAGCCGATGGCAAGAGGATCACTAGCGACACAAAAAGCGGTGGGCAGATCATCACCAAGCTCATCAATCGCCTTCATCATCAGCGAATACCCTTCATCTACTGAGAAATGATGACCGACATAGACCAATCGCTCATCAAGGACATTGTGAGCCATCATATATTCACGGAAAGTCGTTTCGCGAATATCTGGAATATGCACATTCGTATTCAGGTCAAGGTCTGTGCCGCCTACGAATCCAATGGATGTGTGTTTTTTTTCAATAAAAGAATCGATGATCTTTTCAACAATTCGTTTTAGATTTGGTTTTACAGAATCAAAACGGTCTTCATCCGGTGACGTATCAATAAAAACGATATGCTGGGTGATTGCATATAATTGATCAAGCTCTGACGTTTTAAATCGGCCGATGGCGATGATCCCTTCTGTAGAAGGATCAATGGAATGAAGCCCATCAGATGGATTGTAAGCGGTGACATTTAAACTCCGAGTATTGGTCAGTTCCTCAATGCCCAGACGAATGGATTTGAAATAAATATCTTCAAGCTCTTCCTTTTCGGTCATCCAATAGAGAAAGGCGATTTTTTTTAATGAATGTTTGAATGTTTTCTTTTGATAGGACAAAGCTTCTGCGGCGGCGTATACTTTTTCGCGTGTTTGATCCGTGACAGATAGGTTGGGATCTTGGTTCAGTACGCGAGATACAGTCGCAATGGATAATCCAGCTTTTTCAGCAATGTCCTTTATTTTAGCTGCCAAATCAGCACCTCCTATAGAAAATATCTCCTCCTAGTATAGAGTCTTTAAAAAAATTAGTAAATATTTTTATTAAATTGTTTTCAGTTAAGCGCTTCTTTACGCACTGGGAAGGAATTAGTAAGATATATATATGAAAGGTTTTGGATTAAGATTTCTGATAGGAGAGGGACCGATGTATTACGATGCACTGAAGACATTTGTGACAGTTGTGGAAGAGAAAAACTTTACAAAAGCAGCCCAAAAGCTGCGGATTTCTCAGCCGAGTGTCAGTCTTCATATTAAGAACTTGGAGCAGGAATTCCAGACCGTTCTGCTGAATCGTTCGCCAAAGCAATTAACGGTTACACCAACTGGGGATATGCTGTACCATCGATCAAAACAAATCATTCGTTTATATGAACAGGCGAAGCAGGATATTTATGAGCATCATCATCTGGCAAGAGGGAAGCTGACAATCGGGGCGAGTTTCACCATTGGAGAGTACGTGCTGCCGCAAATATTGGCAGAGTTTCATCAGCTCTATCCGCATGTTGATATTGAGGTGGTCATTGATAACACAGAGGCGATCGCCAGACATGTCCGCTTATTCCATGTCGACATCGGTTTAATCGAAGGACAGACCAATGACAAAGAACTAACTGTCGAAACTTTTCTAGAAGACGAGCTCTATATCGTGGCGCCATTAGATCACCCCTTTGCTAAGAAAAAGGATGTCACGATTGATCAATTGCAAAACGAAACATGGATCACAAGAGAAGAGGGATCAGGTACCGGAGAATACTTACAGCACGTCCTGAAATCAAATGGGCTGAAAGCACGGACCTTTGTGACATTTAGCAGCAATCAAGCGATTAAAGAAGCTGTGATCCACGGAATGGGGCTTTCCGTTTTATCTAAATATGTCCTCCAGCGAGGCAGCATTGGCGGTGAATTGGCTGTCATTTCTGTGAGAGGAATGGATTTCAAACGAAAATTCTCCTATGTCGAGTCACCAATGACAGGGGGAAATAAAAATAAAGAATTGCTCGTTGAATTGTTAAGGCAAGAGAGAAAAGACGCTTCTCCTCAGTAGGAGAAACGTCTTTTTTTATAATCCTTTGATTTTGATTTCATCAACTGGAAGGAAGATTTCACCTGTATCTGTGTATTTCATGGTGACCTGATCGCCTTCTTTTAAATAAATGACAAGAGGTTCTTTTTCAGATGACATGGTGTAGCTTTTACCATCGTCTAGCAGGAAGGTGACGGTTGTATAATCACCGGTCTTTTCTTTATAGACTCGTTTGACTTTTCCTGTAGCTTCTTTCTTTTCCTGCTTAGATGAACTGTTGACGGTGCCGCCGCCTTTTTGAAGAGCTGTCTTATAGGCTCTCAACGCTTCGTTTGGTGTTGAAGCGTACGCAGCGATTTCAGGATTGGCTGCAGAAACGATAAAGTAGTTTTGCAGGAATCCATTTGAATCGAGAACCGGTGTGAGCCAGCTGGCTTCTCCATAGAAATTATAGAGAATGGGCATGCGCCCTTTCCATTTCTTCTCGATGAATCGTTTTTCAATAATTTGCAGAGCGCCTTGAGAATCCATGTAGGACTCTTCAAGATTACCGGTATAATAAGTCGCTTTTCCTGTCCGGGCATTTGTCAGGGCATACCCAAGCATCGAATCAACGCCCTCTTTCGGACTTGTGAAATCTGTGAAGTAATACATATCTCCTTTTGAATCAAACACTGGACTTACATTGGCTTCTGTTCCTTCATCTGAAGGCAGCTTCACATCTGATTTTCCAAACATACTGTTCCAGAACCCGTGAATATAGTTTCCGAAATAACTGTTTTGCAGACTGACCGCTTCTGGTGAAACAGCGCCATCAATAAAAGCAGGTACTTGATCTAGAGCATATTTCTTCGTTGCACCTGTTTTGGCATCAACAACGACTACGCCGGAAGCTTTAAAGCCGTTTCGGGCAGAGATAAAATCGCCATACGTGCGAATGTAATAAGGTTTTCCATCATCATTGATTTCCAGCTGTGTGTCGCCGTAGAAAATCAAATCAGGATACTGAAGGCGGATATGCCGCTCAATTTCTTTGTTGAAATAAGAGGAAGGTGTGTAAACCATCTCTGTTTTCACAAACTTTGGATTAGCAGATGAGTCGGTCGCACTTAATGTAAAGTAACCCGGCGTACTGCCCGAACGAATCCATTTAAAGAAGTCTGAGAACTCCACTGGGGCGATGTACACATACTCACCGTTGACCTTCTGGATTTGCAGGCTGCCAAGCTCATAGTAGCTTGTGTTTGGAACCTGTCCGAACGATTTCTTCATTTTGTTCCGAGCAAATTGAGGCGGTACACTCGCAGGTGTTTCCGTCTCATCAAACGCTTTGATTTCCACTTTTTGTTCCATTTTGGAGACATCAAATTTCTCATTCGCATTGAATAGAAAAGCTGTCGCCATATAAACACCGAGCAGTAATAGAATAAGAAACAGCACGCCTTTGATCTTACGCTCCAATCCAACTGACAAAAAGGCACCTGCTGCTGTCACAACAAGTCCAATCAACCATAGGGATGAAGGGTTACGATCTAAATTGGTGATGTAATAGTAAATAAAAATACCGACCATGAACAGCAAAGCAAGGCCTGCAATCCACATAAGCGGAACCTGCTGTTCTGTTCCTTTCTTTCTAACGAACAATCTGAGCGGTGTGAGCAAAAGGGTCAAAATCAGACCGATCACAACCGAAAATAACAAAATATATCCCACAAACAGATCTCCTTTCAAATCAATCACTCTTTTAGTATATACGAGTGAGACGGGGAAAAGATTCAGAAGAATCATACCAATTCGATTTTATGAAAAAATGAGTTGAAAAGGGCCTTTTAATATTTCGGTAGGTTAAATGATATTGTCCTTGCGCTAGATGATTAGATTTTAGTGAATATTTTGTGGACTTAAACTTTAATTTTTATCTCCGAGGGGTATATTCTTTTTTATTCATTACTTTAGGAATTTATATTGTAATAAATAAGATGTTAAAAGATAGAGATATCTTTTAAACAGTATAAAGATTCATTTTAATTTTCTACAGAATGAAATAGTTATAATATTCCTAGTATGTTATATTGTATTTTATATAGTTAATATTAGGAGATAATTTAAATTGAAAAGACGTATTCCTTTTCTCATTATTTTTACTTTAATTGTATCGTTATTTTCACCGTCTGTAACATTCAATATTAATCGAGAGGCTTCTTCAAGAGACAAAAGTGTCCAAATTGGTTATAAAGAAGCCGATGCTGTATGGGGTCTTGTCATCCGGACTATTTTTGTAAACGGGGTGAAAGCAAGTAAACATTTGTATAAATCAATAAAATATGCCCCTAAATATCCTGCTGGTTTTAAAGCTGTTCAAAATGGGACTAAAAAAGTTACAGTAAATAATAAGAAGTTGTTATCTGAGTTAAAACAGATTGAAGGAGGGACTTGGAAAAAAGTATATAAAGATGGCTATAAAGACGGAAAAAAGGTTTCTGTACATTATTTTCAAAGTAAATCTGGTTTGGTGTATGATGTGAAAGTTAAAAAAGGTTGGAGTGTGAAATGATTTATGAATAAAATAGAACTAAGATATTCTTCACATGAAGATTTAGATAGGATTATTGTTATAAATATCATTGGTATAATCATATCGCTAAAAGAAGGTTTAATCACTATAGAAGAAGCGGAAAAGCTCATGTTCAGTCCACGAACAATCGATGTTTTAAAAAAGAAAGGGATAAATGAAGAACTGATAAATATACTTCATTTGGGAACAGAACTTGAAGATGTAGAAAGTTTAATACCACATGAATTAAGTGATAGTTTAGAAGAAATAAGGGTAAAATGCTTAAGATTTTTGGAAAGAAATATAGAAAATGAAGTTGAAAATAATGTGGTAGATTGTTGAGCTAAAAGTGTATATTATAAAATTTTGAGTAAATCTTTTTTGATTTATTGATTAAAACGATGAATTCATAAAAAGAGAAGTCTGTGCAAACAGGCTTCTTTTTTATAAGATGGGAACATAAGGAAATGTATGCGCTCACATAAATAAGGGAGGAGTGAAGTAAATTGGCTTCTGTCAGTTTAAGTAGTATTGAAAAAATACGAGCAGCAAGCAGGGGATTGCCGCCAAAGCTGAAAGGAATTGCAGAACATATTACGAGTGAGCCCCGCGACATCATCCATTTGTCTATTGTCGAGCTTGCGAAAAAGACAGCGAGCTCAGAGGCAACGATTTTTCGTCTTTGTAAAAGGCTTGGATTTGAGGGCTTTCAAGATTTGAAGATTGCTATTGCCCAGGAAATAGACCAAACAAAGCCTAATTATGTAGATGAAGAAATGAGTCTTGATGATGATACAGCGATTTTTATGCAAAAGGTTTTTCAGGCGAATATATCCGCTTTAAAGGATAGCTTTCAATTGTTGAATCCAGAGGATGTAGAAAAGGCCATACAAATCATACATGAAGCGAAACGCTTAGAGTTTTATGGGAGTGGTGGGTCTGGACTCATTGCAACAGACGCTTTTCATAAATTTATGAGGACAGGTATCAACTGTATTGTTCACACAGATTCTCACTTTCAAGCGATGTCTGCTGGTCTCCTTGACCAGCACAGTACAGTGATCGGTATATCTCATTCTGGACGTAATAAAGATTTACTCGATGCGATGAAAACAGCAAAGGGAAAAGGAGCCAAAACCATCGGCATTACAAGCTATCAGCGCTCTCCATTGAGTCAGCTTGCAGATGTCACGTTGTATACAGCGACGCAAGAAACGGCTTTTCGAACAGAAGCGATGTCTGCAAGACTTGCTCAGCTGACTGTCATTGACGTTCTATATTTTGCACTTGCTCACTTAAGGCAGCAGGAAACAATAACAAATTTAAAGCAAATGCGAGAAACCATATCACAAAAAAGGGTGTAATGATTCCAAAAATAAATTTTTCTGATGATGAAAAATGCTGCTATGGTAACGATTGTGAGCTTTTGGATGAAAATAATTTTCTTTTCGGTCGTTGAATGTCGAAAAAATTATTTTTATAATGGGATTTAACAGGTATATCAAAAACTTCATATCTGATTTCAAATCAATGATTGGGCGTGATACAGATGAAGGGAAACCAGGCGGTAATTGGTTTGGATATTGGAACAACAAGTACAAAGGCGGTTCTGTTTGGACCACAGGGGAAAGTAATAACGAAGCATTCAGTACCTTATGATCTCATTCAGCCCCAGCCAGCATGGGTTGAGCAGGACCCTGAAAAGATATTAGAAGCCGTCATTGCGAGTGTAAGAGGTGCATTGACGAAAGCAGCATTTGATGTAGCAAATCTCATCGGCATCGGGATTAGTACTGCGATGCATTCCTTAATTGTGATGGATGAGGATGGCAAGGCGTTAACGAACAGTATCATTTGGGCAGATAACAGAAGTGCAGAACAAGCGAAACGAATCTTATCAGATATGGATGGCTTCCACATTTATAAAAGGACAGGTACACCGATCCATCCAATGTCACCGCTTTCAAAAATACGTTGGATCAAGGAAATGGCACCTGATCTCTTCAAGAAGGCAGCGAAATTTATTTCTATCAAAGAATATATTCTTTATCATTTCTTCGGTCAGTATGTCGTCGATTATTCAATCGCTTCAGCAACAGGTCTGTTCCATTTGGAAACGCTTCAATGGGATGAACAGGCGCTTCGTATTGCTGGAATTGAAGCCAGTCAACTGTCTGAACTTGTCCCAACGACGTATCAGCTGAGAGGACTTCAGCCTGAGATTGCACTGCGCATGGGCATTAAAGAAGATACACCATTTGTGATTGGTGCGAATGATGGCGTTCTAGCGAATTTAGGTGTTGGCGCGATTGGAAAAGGAGAGGTGGCTGTTACGATTGGGACAAGCGGTGCGGTCCGTACGGTTGTAGACAAACCAATCACAGATGAGCAATCAAGAACGTTCTGCTATGCGCTGACAGATAAACATTGGGTTGTGGGAGGACCGACCAATAATGGCGGGATCATGCTGAGATGGCTGAAGGATGAATTTGGATCTTCAGAGGTGGAGGTAGCAAAGCGCCTTGGTGTGGACCCTTACGATTTAATGATGGATATTGCGGAAAAGATTCCAGCAGGCTCAGAGGGACTGCTGTTTCTGCCATTTTTATCGGGTGAGCGTGCACCTTATTGGAATCCAAATGCGAGAGGCACCTTCTTTGGGATCGGTCTTCAGCATAAGCGGGAGCATTTTATTAGAGCTGTGTTAGAAGGCGTCATTATGAGTGTTTTCTCGATCGGTGTTGCTTTAAGAGATTTAACCGGTTCTGCAAAGGATGTCAGAGCTTCGGGCGGATTTGCACGAGCTCCGCTGTGGCGGCAAATTTTAGCGGATACGATGGGCAGAGAAGTACTTGTTCCAGAAAGTTATGAAGCGTCAGCACTTGGGGCGGCTGTCCTCGCACTTCATAGTTTAGGTCATATGGAAGAGATAGAAGAGGTTCAAGAGTGGATTCGAATTTCTGCCCGTCATGAACCTAATATGAAGAACAATGAAACTTACATAGAGCTGTTTTATTTATATGAGCGTCTCTACGATAAACTGAAGGATGAATTTGATGTCATTAGTGCGCTGCAATTAAAACAAAATCGTTAAACATCAGGGAAAAGGTGGGAGAACATGCTTTTATTCATCGTGATTGCGGCGATTGTCCTTTTACTCATTCTCATTACAATCGCTAAGTTGAATCCATTTGTGAGTTTAATTATTACTTCGATGCTAGTGGGCTTTGCTACTGGAATGGATTTGCAGGAAATCATTCAATCGATTAAAACGGGATTAGGCAATACGTTATCATTGCTGGCAATTGTTCTAGCGCTTGGTACAATGCTTGGGAAAATGATGGCTGAATCAGGGGGAGCAGAGCGGATAGCTCAAACTTTAATCGGCCGGTTTGGGACGAAAAATGTGCATTGGGCAATGATGTTTGTTGCCTTTATCGTGGGGATACCTGTCTTTTTCCAGGTCGGTTTCGTTCTTCTCATTCCTTTACTTTTTACAATTGCTATTGAAACAGGCATCTCGCTCGTGACAATTGGGCTCTCGTTAATTGCTGGCTTGTCTGTCGTGCATGGACTAGTGCCGCCTCATCCAGCGGCAATGGCAGCCGTTGGCATCTATCATGCCAACGTGGGGAAAACCATTTTCTTTTCTATAATTGTCGGATTGCCGACAGCGATTATTGCTGGACCGCTGTATGGTAAGTGGATTGGAAAACGGATACATAAACCAGTTCCGGAGATGCTGAGAAAGCAATTCACTGAACGAAATGAAGATCGAAGGCTCCCCGGCTTTGCGAATACGATGTTTACCATATTGGTGCCGGTGATTCTGATGCTTCTTGCCACATTGGCGGACATTATCTTACCAGAGGACAATATGTGGTTTCAGGTATTCAAGTACATCGGGGATCCAATTACAGCACTGCTGATTGCAACGGTGTATTCTTTCTTCAGTCTTGGCTTTATGCAAGGAATGAGCCGTGACCGAGTGCTTTCATTTAGCAACGAGTGCTTAGGACCAATCGCTTCCATTTTGCTTGTCATTGGAGCAGGCGGGGCTTTTAATAATGTGCTCATTGATTCGGGCGTTGGTGATTATATTGCAGATGTAGCCAAACACTCGCCGATTTCACCGATTTTGCTAAGCTGGCTAATTGCTGCGGTGATTCGTGTAGCAACAGGATCTGCGACGGTCTCTATGATGACGGCAGCAGGTATTGTAGCCCCAATTGCTGCAACTATGCCGGATGTGAGCAGAGAGCTGCTTGTGTTAGCAACAGGAGCGGGTTCGTTAATTTTATCTCACGTCAATGACTCTGGTTTCTGGCTGATCAAAGAGTATTTTGGTATGACCATTAAAGAGACGTTTTTGACATGGACGGCTATGGAGACGATCATTTCCGTTAGTGCTATTGCATTTATTATGATCATTAATATGTTTATATAGCGAACAACAGCCTGGTTCTTTGGAATTGGGCTGTTTTTGCTTGTTGTGATACCACTTTCTTCAGATTGGGGTAAAATAATGATATTGAGATGTGGGAGGCGGACACGATCGAACCATTAAAACATGTGTACCATGAATTATTTATTCAAGAATTAGCGGAGAAACTTGTACAGGCTTCGACTGTATTTGATGCTGAGCAATTCCAGCGGCTCGTGCTTCAAGAGGATTGGCAGCAGCTTGAGTTAAAAGGACGGATGAGAAGAGTCACTGAATCGATGCATGCCTGTCTGCCTGAGGATTATAAGCAGGCAATTGAGGTACTGCGTCAGGCAGCGCCGCATTTTTCAGGGCTTAGTGCGCTCGTATTTCCAGACTATGTCGAGACATATGGCCTTGCACATTGGGATCTCTCGATCAAGGCGCTCGAATTCTTCACGCCTTTTTCCACTTCTGAATTTGCCGTTCGGCCATTTCTGATTCAAGATCAAGACAAAATGCTGGCGCAAATGCTCGTATGGTCTCAGGATCAAAATGAGCATATACGGAGGCTTGCTAGTGAAGGCTGCAGACCGCGTCTGCCATGGGGCTTATCTGTTCCTTCGCTTAAAAAAAATCCTTCGGTCACACTGCCGATTTTGGAAAATTTGAAGTCTGACTCGGCGCGGTATGTGCAAAAAAGTGTAGCGAACCATCTAAATGATATCTCAGCAATTCAGCCTGATCTGATGAAGCAGACAGTTCAAAACTGGTATGGAACCAACAAACATACGAACTGGATTGTCAAACATGCATCCCGTACTTTACTCAAAAAAGGAGATCCAGATATCATGGCTTTGTTTGGCTATGGAGACGATCCATCCGTTCAGGTAACGGATTTGAAGATAGTACAAGACCCTATTCGGATCGGTGAGAAAATGACTTTTCATTTTACACTTCAGGCCGATAAGCCGCTAAAGCTGCGTGTAGAGTATGCCATAGACTACGTCAAAGCTCGGGGGACCCGCAATCAGAAGGTATTTAAAATTACAGAGTTTGAAACAGGCTCAGCGTTACATAGAGAATTCGTCAGGTCACAGTCTTTTCAAAATATGACGACGAGAAAACATTATGAGGGAACCCATACTTTATCGATTATCATCAACGGTATCCCAAAAGAGTCGATTGATTTTGAAGTGACAGAAGCCAGCAGCTCATGAAAAAACCCGCCTCAATGGCGGGTTTTAGCGTTTAAGCCTTCTTTTTCATTAAGAATGAAGCAATGATGGCTGCAACTAAGAAACCGATGCTGATAATCGAGCTAGGCAAGTTTTCTGGTCTGAATAGAAACATCACAAAACTCACACTTAGTACAAGACCTGCAAATAAAGTCAAATACGGAAACAGCCACACCTTAAAATACGGCTCCTGTGGATATTTCGGGCGAAGTTTCAGATGTGCCATGCAAATGCTAATCCAAATGAGTGAAACAGCAAAACCAGGAATAGCCAGCATATAACTGAAAATTTGCTCAGGATATAAGTAAGCAAAGAATGTTCCGATGAGAAGAAATAGAACGGTCACCCATAAACTCAAAATGGGTACGCCTCTTTTATTGACCTGTGCCAGCCTTTTCGGACCGCCATCTGATTTAGAGAGAGAATGCATCATTCTCGTCGTTCCATAAATGCCAGAATTGGCCGCAGATAAAACGGCTGTAATCAATACAAAATTAATGAAGTGAGAGGCGCCTTGCATACCGGCTGCTGAAAAGACTTGAACAAATGGGCTGTTATTTGGATCAATTTGATTCCAAGGAATGAGTCCGCAGATGATCAAAATCGGCAAAGTGTAAAATAAGATAATACGCCACATCATACTTTTAACAACACCAGGCAAGACCTTCTCTGCATCCTTTGTTTCTGTAATGGTCAGCCCGATCAATTCAGAGCCCCCGTATGAGAAGATAACGACTAATAAAGATGCAAAGATCGCACCCCATCCGTTCGGGACGAAGTTTTGATAGTTGGTGAGTGCAGGTGTGCTTTGTTCGTTCGGAATGATCCCAAATAATAGGGCTGCACCGAGAATAATAAACACAATAATAACGAAAATCTTCATTCCAGCGAACCAAAACTCAATTTCACCAAAGTATTTTACATTATTTAAGTTAATTCCGATGACTAAGAGTGAGCTGAGTAAACATAGTGACCATAGCGGCACATTCGGCATCCAGTATTGAAGCAAGCTACCTGCCGCGATAATCTCAATGACACACACAGTGAGCCACATGAAACAGTAAACCCAGCCGACGACAAATGAAAAACGTTGACCAAGCGCAATCTGTATCAGGTCGCGAAGGTTATTTCCCGGATAGACAATCGCCATTTCAGCTAAGGCTGCCATCACGATGAGCAATAATAATCCGGCAAATACATAGGAAAAGATGACCCCAGGACCTGCTAAACCGATTGTATCGGCACTTCCTTTAAAAATTCCTGTACCAATGACCCCGCCCAATGCAATCATGCGAATGTGACGCGGTGATAAAAGCTTTTTTAATTCTTGTTGTTCCTGATTCGCGCTCATGACGTTCTCCTTTTTTAAAAATGCTTATGTTCCATTTTCTTTTTTCGGGACGTCAGTGTCAATATAAAAAAAGAGATTTTTCAGACAAAAAAGGCGGTTGTTTCTTTCAAATGAGCCGTTTTTTTCCATAAATCCTTTCCATCATCCATCACCAAAATCTGAAACTTCGTGAAAAAATGAACATTTGCCTTCATTATGACATAAACAATTTTCAGTTTTTGTCGATATATCTTTTGTAATACTAAAGTCCTAATAAAGAATTGTTTATAACTGTAAAATATTTCAAAAATGTATGAAGAAGTGAAAGGAGTTATGAAAGATGTTTATGAGAAAAGCAAATGATTCGTCAGCGGGAACCCTTTTAAATGAGAGCAGTCGATTAGTAGAACGAATTGAGAAGGGAGACCTTTCAGCAAGAATAGATACTGCTGCATTCTCTTCAAGTCAAACGATTGAAGCAGTAGCCCAAATAAATGAAGCTTTGCAAAAGATGCAGGAAGTAAATGAAGATATTCAAATGCGGATGAATTTAGTGACAAAAGCCATTCAAGTTGGTTTATGGGATATGATCGTTGTCGCTGGAGATCCGGTCAATCCAAAAAATGAGTTCACATGGACGGATGATTTCCGCAAAATGATCGGCTTTCAAAATGAGCACGATTTTCCAAATGTTTTAGACAGCTGGGCATCTCGAATCCATCCGGATGAACAAGAATATACCTTAAATGCATTCTCTTCGCATTTATTGGATCATTCGGGACATACACCATATGATATCGAATATCGCTTGAAGTTGAAAAACGGAGATTATCGCTGGTTCAAAGCAACTGGCACGACCATTCGTGATCGAAATGGTGTCCCTCTTCGTGTAGCGGGAGCTCTTTTTGATATTCATGATCAGAAATTGAAAGAAGAAGAGCTGCAAGCATTCGTGACGAGATATGACTTGATCAACCGTGCGCTTGTGGAAGCTCCTTGGGACATGGTCGTAGAGGCCGGCGATCCAGTCAATCCGAATAACGAGTTCTGGTGGTCCCCGCAGTTCAGAAAAACGCTTGGTTTTACGGATGAAAAGGATTTCCCGAACGTGTTAAGCAGCTGGAGCGATCGCCTGCATCCTGAGGATCAAGAAAAGGCTCTCCAAGCTTTTGCAGATCATTTAAATGATCACTCTGGACGCACACCATTTGACATTGATTACAGATTGCAGAGCAAAAATGGCGAGTATCGCTGGTATCATGCAGGTGGTGAAACCATTCGTGATGAAAAAGGTGTTCCTCTTCGTGTGGCTGGAACCATTCGTGACATCACGTTAGAGAAAAACAAAGAGAAAACAGCGAATGAAATGGCTTCACAAGTAGAACAGCTTTCAAGTTCGATCAGCGAGATGGTATCAGGCATCAGCTCTGTGACAAACCAAGCGCAAGAGCTTGCTGTCGCACAAGAGCAGTCAACATCTGCTGCCAATCTAGCAAAAAATAGTGCAGATGAGACGAAAAATATTTCTGACTTGATCAAAGAAGTAGCGAACCAAACGAACCTGCTTGGTTTAAATGCTGCGATCGAGGCAGCGAGAGCTGGTGAGCAAGGAAGAGGATTCTCAGTCGTTGCAGATGAAGTGCGTAAGCTGGCGCTTCATAGTGCCAATGCAACGGAGAATATCGAATCTAGTTTAACAGAAATGAAAACACAAATTGATGAAATTCTTGAAAATATCTCGAACATGACAGCTCTTACACAAACACAGGCTGCTTTAACAGAGCAAGTAAATGCTTCAGTCGATGAAGTGAACCACATGTCTCAGCGCCTTGTGGCCTATTCAAAGAGTATTTAATCACCAAAAACCGCCCTCTCATAGACGGCGGTTTTTTCATTAAAATTGATCTGCTGGGAAAACAATGCCTGCATCTTTTCTTGCAGCTTCAAGGACTTTCATTACAGAGAGACTTTCATCAAGCCATGCATAGCACTGTTCATAATTTTTTGTTTCAATGATGTGCTGAAAAGCTTCTGTTTCATAAAACAGACGGTTTGAATTTGTTTGTGCATTGAGTGAGGTCACCTGATCATTCACATGAAGTAACACTTCCTCGCAGCCATTCGCCCCATTTTTCACATGAATGAAGCCTTTTTCTCCTTGAATCAATGCAAAATTCATGCTGCTTGTATCCTTACTGCCGACACTTGTCGCAATGAAATCATTGTAGGTGAAAGTCAAAACACCAGATGTATCGATGCCATTTGGGTGACGGTTTGCCTGGTAGCGGACCTGTTCTGGTGATCCGAAGAGGTTCATGATGAAATGGACATTATAGATATTAATATCCATCAACGCTCCTCCGGAGAATTCAGGGTTAAAGACATTTGGCGTTTCGCCGGCTAGCAGCTGATTATATTTGCTTGAATATTGACTATAGTTACATTGAACCAGTTTGATTTCACCTAATTGATGAAGATGCTTTTTAATCAAATGATAGTTTGGCATATGAATGGTCGTAATGGCCTCAAATAAGAGAAGCTGCTTTTCCTTTGCGAGTGCGATTAAGGCTTCCAGCTCTTTGACATTAGAGGTGAAAGGCTTTTCGCAAATCACATGTTTTCCGTGTTCCAATGCAGCTGCGGCATGCTCGCTATGTAAACGATTCGGTGATGCAATATAAACGGCTTCAATGTTCGGATCTTCTAGCATAGCCGTTAAGTCCGTATAAGTTGTTTTCACACCAAATTGGTCTGCGAGCTTCTTTGCAGTTGCTTCCTTTCTTGAATAGACGGCATGACAAGAAGCGCCTTCAAGCTGTTCAATCGCTTGCAAGAAGCTTTCCACAATCACACCTGTTCCAATGGTTGCAATGTTCATTCTACTCAAAACCCCTTCCACTCGTTTGATATCAAGTAAAGCTTTCTCTAGTATAACTGATGTTTGAATTGCACGTGCACTTGAGGCCTGGGCGGAGAGGGGCGCCAGTGGCAAACACCGGCACATCTTTGGCAGCCCTTACAATTAGCTGATGTTCGCTAATGTTTGTTTTGTTAACAATTGAATGGCAGCCTTCCTCTTTTTTAACTCTTGAATGGAGTGTTGAATATCCTCAACTTTTTGTTCGAGCAGCTGTTCAGCTTCTGTTTTTGATTGTTTTTCAAATAGTGATTTGATAATTTCGCGAATTTCTTTGAGTGAGAAATCTAGCTTTCTTGCTTCTGTGATAAAGGAAAGCATGAGTACATATTTTTTATCATATAAACGATAGCCGTTATGTGCTCTCTTTGGTTCGGGGAGCACACCCTCATTTTCGTAAAAACGAATGGTTTCAATATGCACACCAGACAGTTTTGACAATTTACCTCTAGTAAACGTAATCATTCCATGCACCTCCTTTCTTTGCTATCCATCATACAATTAGATTTGCTAGTTTCAAAATGTTCAGTCGTGAACATTTGTTTTCATTTTCCCATTGGAAAAGGGCACAAACTCTGTTTAAAGCAGGATGAATAGAATACGATATAATAGAGTAGGCAGATGACAATTTTGTTACAGGTGAGAACAAGTAGACAGCGTGATGAAAAAACGATAGGCTAAAATAGGTAAATAGTAATGATATAGCCTGTCATCATATAGATGATGGCTCAAAATAGTGACAGCACGTTTTTTGCTGAGAAAAGGGGACCAGTGAATGTATAAATTAGTTGCAATTGATATGGATGGTACGTTATTAAATGATCAACATATGGTGCCAGCTGAGGTGTTTGAGGCCATTCAACAGGCGAAAGCAGAGGGAGTTAAGATTGTATTATGTACAGGACGACCTATTGGCGGAGTGAATCGCTATCTAGATGATCTTCAGCTCAATCAAGAAGGAGACTATGTGATTGCCTACAATGGGGCGCTTGTCCAAAACAGTCATACAAATGAAGTGGTGTCAGAACTGACGTTATCCTATGAGGATTTGACTTCTTTATATAAGCTGAGCCGTGAGCTGGATACACCGATGCATTATTTCGATTCCGCTCATTTGTACACACCGAATCGTGATATTAGTGAGTACACAGTACTTGAATCTTATTTAACAAAGCTGCCGCTTAAATATTTACCTGTTGAAGAGGCAGATCCCTCAATGAGACTTCCGAAGATGATGTATATTGATCAGCCAGAACGGTTGGAAAAGACGATACAAGCCATTCCATCTGAAGTGAAGGACAAGTACATGATGGTGAAAAGCACAGATTTCTTCCTTGAAATCCTGCATCCTGAAGTCAGCAAAGGGAATGCCGTGAAGCTGCTGGCGAAAGAGCTGGGGATTGCTCGTGAAGAGGTCATGGCCATTGGTGACAATGGGAACGACGTATCGATGCTGGAATTTGCGGGCTGCGGCGTTGCCATGGGAAATGCCATTGATGATGTCAAAGCAGTAGCGGATGTTGTGACAAAATCCAATAATGAAGCCGGAGTAGCACATGTCCTGCATGAGTTAGTTTTAGGAAAATAAACAAAAAAGCGGTCTACCAGTGAGGTAGCCGCTTTTTTATATGTGAGAGAAAAAGTAAACAAGCATCCGTCTGCTGCTCAAATTTGTTTTTTGCAGCATCGCCTTCACATGATCATGGACGGTATGGGTTGAAATAAATAAGGTACTGGCGATTTCCTTTGTAGACTGTCCCTTTAATAAGCAGTCGAGGACGTTCATCTCTCTTTCTGTCAGCCGGTACGTTTTTGCCGCATAAGGAAGAATATCATTTGTTTGGGCTCTCTTGATATGAATCATGACAGCCTCTTCCTGTCCGGCTGCCTGTGCTAATCGAAATGCTTGAAGAGAGAGGAACAGCCCCGTTGGCATTCTCGTCATGATTGCCGCTGTTTGGTCGATACCGCCGTATAAAAGTTTAGCCCCTAATGCTCTGAACGGGCGCGGCATGGTCGCCTTGTCATGGATTTGTTCAAAGGCTTGAAATGTATGAAGCCAATGAAGCCCTGTCTCATTTCCATAAAGAAGATTGTAATCGTGTGAGAGAATGAGGAAACCTTGCTGCTCCGCTGCGTCATCCTCTTCAGTATCTCTTTTCTTGAAAAGTTCATCTCTTAGCTTGGCTGCGAGTCTGGGCGTTTGTTCGATGACCGCTCGGATATCTTGTTCTTGAAAAGGTTCCTTGTCCTTTAGACGATATAGGCTGGCAATACCCCAGCATTCTCCTTGAATCACAAGGGCTGCCCGCAATTCATCAGACCATCCTTTAGGCAACAAAATGTCTCTGTAGCGATCACTGTTGAGATATTCCCCGCTTTGGACTAAGCTCGCAGCATGAATAGGGCCTTTGGCTAGATACTCATGTAGATGCACGTCCTTTTTTAAGAATTCATTTTGAAACAGTTGGTCATGAATTTCTTCAATCGGTTCATCTGTGAAGGAACCCGTCGAGAGGAGAGTGGCTGGATCAATGGTCGTGATACAGGCGGCATCAAAATCAAGGACGGCAGCAAGCTCGTCCCGAATGTGTTGTCTCAGCTGCTGAAAATGAGTGGCTGGATTGGTCACATGATCTCCTCCTCGAAAAATCCCCACTTTTAGGGATCGTGTTTTCTGATGTCTCTTTTTACAATAAAGATGTCATACCGTTAGTGTACAGGAAACGATGTAAAGCGGAAAGGAACTGGAGGGGAAGGACATGAAAGGAAACCAGTATTGGCACGATCCCGTTGCTGAGTCATACGCAGCTACGATTGCCCATAAAGTACCCGGCTATCAGCTATTGCATGAGTTGACATTAGACGTATTAGAAACTGAATTAAAGGGAGCGGCTTCTCGCATTCTGACTGTTGGAGCGGGCGGGGGCGAAGAGATCATCAACATGCTACAAAGAAAAGAAGACTGGCTGATCACAGGGGTCGATCCGTCGCCTTCTATGCTGGATATGGCGAAAAGGCGAGTTGGACAGCTTCAGATGGAGGCGCGTGTCACATGGCATGAGACCGTATTAGATAAGGTTTCTGCTGAACCTGTTTACGATGCAGCGATGAGTTTGCTTGTGATTCATTTTATAGAAAGGCGCCAGTCCTTTTTGGAGGAGATTGCCCGCAGGCTTCAACCAGATGCACCGCTTGTGTTGGCATTTATACAGGGAGAGATGAAGTCCCATACATTTCAACAGGAGCTTTACATGCTTTCTCTTTTCATGCAGCGGCAGGGTCTAGAAAAAGAAGTGTTTACATCCTTTAAAAACAGGCTGGGACACGCGACACACCCTGTTCCTGAGGAAGAGATAAGAGAGCATTTAATCAAAGCGGGATTTGAAGACATCAGACCTTATTTTCAGGCAGGAATGATCAAAGGGCTTGTTTGCAAGCGAGGTCGTAGAGAGGCGGATGAGAAATGAGATCACAGGTGATGGTGATTGGCGGCTATGGACATGTTGGACAGCAAATATGTCTGCAGTTAAGTGAAGTGTATCCGGGACAAATTGTTGCGGCAGGCAGAAGCTATGAGAAGGCAGAGAAATTTTCACGCCAGTCAAAAGGGAAAGTTCGTCCTTATCAACTAGATGTCAGTGAGCCGCTATATTCGGACTGGATGGATAAAACAAAGCTGGTGATCATGTGTCTTGATCAAGAAGATCCGTCATTTGCTGAAGCAGTTCTGCGGTCAGGCATTGATTATATTGATATCTCCGCGAAAGGGGCGTACATGGAGCAGGTGGCAAAGCTGGATCAGCGGCACATCGGTGCAACGGCTTTGCTCAGTGTCGGGCTTGCGCCTGGCCTTACGAATTTATTGGCAGCGAAAGCAGCATCTATGCTCTCATCAGTGAATCAAATAGATATAGGGATTATGCTTGGGTTGGGTGATCAGCATGGAAAAGCCGCTATTGAATGGACGCTTGATCATGTCCATACTGACTATGTGCTTACTAAGCATCATCAGCGTAAAAGAGTCAAAAGCTTTACTGGAGGTAAACGGATAGACTTTGGTGGAAGTCTTGGAAAGCGGCATGCCTATCAGTTCCCCTTCTCTGATCAGCAGACATTGCCTTCGACGCTCCGCGTGCCTTCTGTGACGACAAGGCTTTGTTTTGATTCCCGCGCGGCGACGCGTGCATTTGCCTTCACAAGGAGTCTCGGAATGACGTCCCTTCTCACTGTGCCGAAAATCAAGAAACGAGCCATTTCCATGATTCAATCTGCTCAAATGGGAACAGATCAATATGCAGTGAAAGTGGAGGCTACAGGAATGGACGGGAACAAGATTCATCAAGCAGCGCTTGGAATAAAAGGACGCGATGAGTCTCAAGCAACAGCTCAAGTCGCCTCTGCTGCGGCATTGCATTTATTGAGCAGGCGGTTTCAGACAGGTGTTTTTCATATCGAAGAAGTATTTTCTCTAGCGTATGAGAACGGTGATTTTGCTTTGGTGGATCAAACAACGAAGGAAAAGCGGGTGTTAGCGTTGAGAGCCAGCCTGTTAACGGCATAAAATAAGACTAGCAGAATGCTAGTCTTTTTATGATGAAGATGACACATCTCCTTTTTTCTTGATGCTCGCTGTAATGAGCTGTGTCAATGTGTCAGAGCCTTTTGTTGAAAGGTGAACACCATCAGGCTGAAAATAAGATGGCTGTCCAGTAGCGGCTGAATGCCAATCGACAAGGGTCACATTGGAATGTTGATCGGCCACTCGCTGAATGACTGCATTCACATCATTTTCCCAAGACCTTGGGACTCTCGTGTTCACAAGGAAAATGTGCGCCTTTGAAAATTGTTGAATGAATGCTGTCAATGTGCCCTCAGTAAAATAGCCATTCGTGCCAAGCTCAATAATAACAGCGGCATCAGATTGATTAAATGAAGCATATTGAGGAGCGATGCTGACGGCTTCGTTCATTTGTCTGCCAACCTTTGCATCGATGGTGATTTGTGCATATGCTTTTTCAAGATTCGGCGCAATGTCCAGCATGACGGAATCACCAATAGCAAGAATTTGGTGAAACTGTTTCTGATCTGCTGCTTTCTTCTCGTGTTTTTCTTTCTTTTTCTTAGCTTTTGGTTCCGCAGAGTCTCCTGCTTTTTTCGGTGCCGTCTTAATTTGTGTCACTTCCTTGGCATGTGGGGACGTATGGGACGAACTGGACATGCCAATGGTAAATAAGATCAAAAGAGCTGCTGCGATTCCAAGGAACACTTTATGAGACGTAGACCATTGTTTGAATCCCTTTTTCCAAATAGACCAAGAGGCAAAATATTGTCTGAAGCCAAGCCGGCGAATCGGCTGTTCGATGAAGCGGTAAGAGGCCTCTGCAATGAGTAAAATGGCCATGAGCTGCAATGCGACACGCCCCATAGAAGGCTGTCCAATTTCAATGACAGGGGTGGTCAGCACGATGATGGGATAATGCCACAGGTAAATACCATAAGAACGCTTTCCGAGCCAGACGAGCGGCTGATAGGAGAGCCATTTCCCTAAAAGACTTGCAGGGTGGCAGATGCACGCAATTAAAATCGCTGCATTTAGACAGAATAAAAGCATGCCTCCTTGATAGAGAAAGCCGTCAAATTCGTCCACTGCATAAACACACAAAAGAAAAACCGCAAACGAACCAAAACCAGCGATATGTAAAATACGTCTGCCAACAGGAAGTAACTTTTTGCTGGACAGTCTTTGCATGGGCCATACAAATGCCAGGCTGCACCCAATCAGGAGCGCAAATGCACGAGTATCTGTTCCGTAATAAACTCTGCTTGGATCCGTATCTGGTGAATAAAGAATCGCCATCCATAAGGCGGAGACAAGTGCAAGGCCAAAGGTGATCATTGGCAGATGGGATCTATTTTTCACCCATTTTAGCCCTGCAATCAATAGAATCGGCCAAATGATATAAAATTGCTCTTCTATCGCCAAAGACCACAAATTTTTCAGTGGAGATACAGCGTTGAAGCTATCAAAATAAGACAGCTGATGGAAGATGTACCACCAGTTACTGACATAAAAAAAGGACGATAAGGCATCGCCACGAATGGACAATAGTGCATTCGAACCCACAATCGCACACCAGCTGACGGTTAAAAAAATCATCACGTAAGCAGCTGGAAGAAGCCTTCTGATCCGGCCCATCCAAAATGGTAAAAGCTCTTGATAGCCCAGATCCTGCTTATGTAACAAGATCGTCGTAATCAAGTATCCAGAAATCACAAAAAACAAATCAACGCCAAGAAACCCGCCGCTTGCAGGTCCGATATGTAAGTGATAAGCAATGACTGCCAATACAGCAACAGCCCTCAGCCCATCTAATCCTAATATATAACGTAAACGATTTTCCTTGCTGTTCATGAAAATGAATCCCCCATTTATGTCAAAACGCTTCTTTTTTGTTGTCATTCCAAAAGAACAACGATTCTTTTATTTTATATAAGATTAGACGGATCAGCATCACATTTTGTTGGCGAATTTCTGTCTTTTTTTAAAATTTTTATATAAAGAAAGAATTGATGGCCTGGAAGGCTGCCTTATTTTTATACTCAAAACCAAAATCCCTGTCATAATAAAAGAAGAAGGAAAGGGGATGTGTGGAATGAGAACGATTGAAAATGATCAGTTATTGATTCAGGTCAATGAGAGAGGTGCTGAGGTCAGAGAGGTGCTTCACAAGGAAAGTGGACGTCACTATATGTGGTCTGGCGATCCTGCTTATTGGGGCAGGGTGTCGCCAGTCTTATTTCCAATTGTCGGACGATTAAAGAATGACCAATACAAGATAGGTGATCAAACCTATGAGCTTGCGCAGCATGGATTCTTGCGGGATGTTGATTTTGATTTATATGAAGAAACGAAACATACGGTGACCTTTCAATATGAATCAAAAGGCCGCCACATCGAGCAGTATCCTTATGAATTTACCGCCCGTATTCGATACGAGCTGTCGGAAAATGGTCTGACGATTTCCTGGGAAATTGATCATGACGGAGATGACACGATGTATTTCTCCATTGGAGGGCACCCCGCATTTCATGTCCCGCTTGTTGAAGGTGAGCGCACAGCAGATTACTACCTGACATTGACCCCTTCCACTGAGTATCTTCCTGTCCAATATGAACTAAAAAATTCACTTGTCAGGGAGAAAGAAAAAGGCATTCAACTTGAACCGATTCAGCTTCGACCAGAGCTTTTTCAGCATGATGCGATGATCTATAGCCATATCAATCGAGTGTCATTGATTTCTCAGGCAGGTCACGGGGTTGAGGTTGATCTCACTGGTTTTCCGTTTGTTGGTATTTGGTCACCTTATAATAAAGAAAAAGGCACAATGGCTCCATTTGTATGTATTGAGCCTTGGTACGGTATTGCCGATGTTGAAGGGGCGAATGGGCAGTACAAGGAAAAGTTCGGTATTCAAACTTTAGAGAAGAATGAAACCTTCCAAGCCGCCTATACGATTTTCTTCAAATGAACATTTGTGCATGATAAGATGAACATTTTGTTATGATAGAAGAAAAAAGGAGGTGTACGAATGGATCGGGAGAAACAACAACTGAGTATTGAAGCGGCAAGGCTTTATTATTTATCGGATTACAGCCAGCAGGAAATTGCCAAACAACTCGACCTGTCGAGACCAACTGTGTCTCGGCTGCTTCAATATGCGAAGGAGAAGGGGTACGTCCAGATAACGGTAATGGACCCATTTGAAGACTTAAATGAGCTATCTTCATTGCTCAAGGAAAAATATGACCTGCTCGAAGCTCATGTGGTGTTTTCGCCCAAAGATGATTATCCAACGATTACCGAATACTTGAGCCAATTTGGTGCCGAGTACTTGCAAGACACAGTGAAAGACGGTGATATCGTTGGTGTGAGCTGGGGAACCACCATGTATCAAATTGCCCAAAAGATGCAACCTAAACAGGTCAAAGGTGTGGAGGTTGTCCAGCTGAAGGGTGGGATCAGCCACTCCCATGTGAATACATATTCTGCGGAAACCATCCAGCTGTTTGCTGAGGCCTTTCAAACAGCACCGCGCTATTTACCGCTTCCTGTTGTATTTGATAGTGCTGCCGTCAAGGAGATGGTTGAGCAGGACAGACATATTCAGCGCATCATTGAAATGGGGAAACAGGCGAATATTGCTGTGTTTACTGTTGGAACGGTAAGAGATGAAGCACTTTTGTTTAGACTTGGTTATTTCCGTGAAGAAGAAAAAGCGCTGCTCAAAGCATCCAGCGTCGGAGACATCTGTTCGCGCTTTTATGATCAGGAAGGGCGCATTTGCAGTGAAGCGATTAACAACCGCACTATTGGTGTGGAGCTTGATGATTTAAGGACAAAAGAACGCTCCATTCTTGTGGCTGGCGGACATCGCAAGGTTGCTTCTATCCACGGGGCACTAAGAGGAAAATATGCGAACGTATTGATTATTGATCAGCATACAGCAAAGGCTCTTTTAAATGTCACAAAATAGATGAACAAAATTTCATAACTATGTTTACAAATGTTCATCGGTCATATATGATGAAAGTATCATAATTAAAAGGAAGTGTAAGCATGACGATAGCAAAGCTCATTGATCATACAGCACTAAAACCAGATACATCTAGAGCTGCCATTATGCAGTTACTTGAAGAAGCAAAAACTCATCAATTTGCATCCGTTTGTGTGAATCCAACTTGGGTATCTCTTGCAGCGAAGGAACTAGCAGGAACAGGCGTTGATGTATGTACAGTCATCGGTTTCCCGTTAGGTGCAAACACAACAGCAGTGAAAGCATTCGAAACAAATGATGCAATTGAAAACGGTGCAACTGAAGTGGACATGGTCATCAATATCGCGGCATTGAAAGACGGCGAATATGATGCAGTTGAACAAGATATTCGTGCAGTTGTAGACGCAGCAAAAGGCAAAGCCTTAGTGAAAGTCATCATTGAAACTTGTTTATTAACAGATGAAGAAAAAGTCAAAGCTTGTGAGCTTTCAGTAAAAGCTGGCGCTGATTTTGTGAAAACATCGACTGGATTTAGTACAGGCGGTGCAACAGCTGAGGATATCGCATTAATGCGTAAAACAGTTGGACCTGACATTGGTGTGAAAGCATCAGGCGGCGTGAGAACAAAAGAGGACGTTGAAGCGATGACAGCTGCAGGAGCTACCCGCATTGGTGCGAGTGCAGGCGTTTCTATTATCAAAGGGGACCAATCAGCTCCTTCGAAAGACTATTAATTCATACGATCCTATGGTAGGATAACATTCGTGACTCATAAATGATGAAAAAGTCATATGCGGAAGGATCTCACTTCTGGGAATTTCTTCCGCACTTTGTTTACTAAATAGGGTTTGTTCCATACAAGCGCATTAATGTAAACGAATTCATTCGAGGAGGAAAAACATGAAATACTTGATTGGTATCATCGGTTTGCTGGTGATTCTCGCCATTGCATGGCTGGCTAGTAACGGGAAAAAACGAGTAAAATTCCGTCCAGTATTTGTCATGATTGTACTGCAATTTATTTTAGGTTATATTCTGCTCAATACAGGTGTTGGAAACTTCCTAGTCGGCGGCTTTGCAAAAGGATTCCAAATGCTTCTAGGCTATGCCGGCGAAGGAATCAACTTCGTATTTGGCGGGTTAATGAATGATAATGCGTCAACTTTCTTCATCAACGTCTTACTGCCGATCGTCTTTATTTCGGCATTGATCGGTATTTTGCAGCATTGGCGTATCCTTCCGCTTATCGTACGCGGAATCGGTTATTTGCTTAGCAAAGTAAACGGTATGGGAAAACTAGAATCTTACAACGCAGTAGCGTCTGCGATTTTAGGACAATCAGAAGTGTTTATTTCTATTAAGAAGCAGCTTGGATTGTTACCTCAGCAGCGTCTTTATACATTATGTGCATCTGCGATGTCGACAGTTTCGATGTCTATTGTCGGTGCGTACATGCAAATGATTAAACCAGAGTACGTGGTCACAGCACTTGTGCTGAACCTATTTGGTGGATTTATTATCGCGTCTATTATCAATCCATATGAAGTAGCTAAGGACGAAGACATGCTCGAAGTCGTTGAAGAAGAAAAGCAATCCTTCTTTGAAATGCTTGGCGAATATATTATGGATGGTTTCAAAGTAGCGATTGTTGTCGCTGCGATGTTGATTGGATTCGTTGCATTAATTGCGATGATTAATGGAATCTTTACAGCTTTCATCGGTGTTTCTTTCCAAGATGTACTTGGATATGTGTTTGCTCCATTTGCTTTCCTTATCGGTGTACCTTGGAGCGAAGCCGTACAAGCAGGAAGTATTATGGCAACGAAAATGGTATCTAACGAATTTGTGGCAATGCTTGCTCTAAATGGAGATAGTGTGCATTTCAGTGCTCGTACAGAAGCGATCATTTCTGTATTCCTTGTGTCATTTGCGAACTTCTCTTCTATCGGTATCATTGCTGGAGCAGTCAAAGGCTTAAACGAAAAACAAGGGAACGTTGTCGCACGCTTTGGATTAAAGCTGTTATTCGGTGCAACACTTGTCAGCTTCTTAACAGCAGGCGTTGTCGGTTTGATTTACTAATTTAAAAAAAGGAATGGTGAAAACAATGAGAATGGTAGATATCATTGCGAAAAAACGTGACGGAAAAGAATTATCTTCAGAGGAAATTTCTTTCTTTGTCAAAGAATATACAGACGGAACAATTCCCGACTACCAAGCAAGTGCCTTGGCTATGGCGATTTTCTTCCAAGATATGACGGATCAAGAACGTGCAGACTTAACGCTCGCTATGGCGAACTCAGGAGACACGATTGACCTGTCTGCCATTGAGGGCATTAAAGTAGACAAGCACTCAACAGGCGGTGTAGGCGATACAACAACGCTTGTACTTGCTCCTCTTGTGGCTGCACTTGATGTACCTGTTGCGAAAATGTCTGGCCGCGGCCTTGGACATACAGGCGGTACAGTGGACAAGCTTGAAGCGGTAAAAGGCTTCCACGTAGAAATTACAAAAGACGAATTCATCGAGCTTGTAAACCGTCATAAAGTAGCGGTCATTGGTCAATCAGGCAACCTGACACCAGCGGATAAAAAGCTTTATGCCCTTCGTGATGTGACAGGAACCGTTAACTCCATCCCGCTTATTGCAAGCTCTATTATGAGTAAGAAGATTGCTGCTGGTGCAGATGCAATCGTACTAGATGTGAAAACGGGCGCAGGTGCTTTCATGAAAACACCTGAAGACTCTGAGAAGCTTGCAAAAGCAATGGTTCGCATTGGAAACAACGTAGGCAGACAAACGATGGCTGTCATCTCTGATATGTCTCAGCCGCTAGGATTAGCGATTGGAAATTCCCTTGAAGTGAAAGAAGCGATTGACACGCTTAGAGGCGAAGGCCCTGAAGACTTAAACGAGCTTGTGCTCACATTAGGAAGTCAAATGGTTGTTCTTGCGAAAAAAGCAGAGACACTTGATGAAGCAAGAGAAAAGCTAATTGAAGTCATGAAAAACGGCAAAGCACTTGAGAAATTCAAGGAATTCTTAGAAAATCAAGGTGGAGACGGCTCGATTGTAGATCAGCCGGAAAAACTGCCGCAAGCCCCTTACCAAATCGACGTTCCTGCAAAGGAATCAGGTGTGGTTGCTGAAATCGTCGCAGACGAAATCGGTGTTGCAGCGATGATTCTTGGAGCAGGACGTGCAACAAAAGAGGACGAGATCGACCTATCTGTCGGCATCATGCTGAACAAAAAAGTCGGCGATCGTGTTGAAAAAGGAGATTCACTCGTGACACTTCATGCAAATCGTGAAGATGTTGCGAATGTCATGGAAAAAATTTATAACAACATCCGCATCGCAGATCATGCTGATGCACCAACTCTCATTCACACTGTGATCACAGAATAAAGGAAAAAGGACAAAAGTGCTTCGTCGCTTTTGTCCTTTTTTGTTCATTTCTTTTTCTATTGAGATAAAAAATTTCACTTTATGAAACAAACCTCTTGCAATCATCAAATAATGGGTGTATATTAGTTGACGAGTCAATGATTGATATATCAACTAATTGATCTGAATAGAAAAGAGGGGATGGCATTGACTGCATTTTGCTCTGAAGAAGCAGAGGTATTATACCGTTTGCAGTGCGTGAACCGTATGATGGGTGTGAAGTTCGAAGCATGCACGGGCATCAGCCAATCAAGACTAGAGTTGCTATCACTGTTATTCCAAGCCGACGAAATCAGCCAGTCAGATTTGCAGAAAAAAGTAAATATTGACAGTGCGGCTGTGACGCGTCACTTAAAACAGTTAGAAACAAAAGGAATGGTTACGCGCAGAAGAAAGCCAGAAGATAATCGAGTCACACTTGTTCGTCTGACAGAAGAAGGCAGAACGAGAATCGAAGCTTCTAAAAAAGAAAAAGAACGATTTATCTCAGAAATGCTTGAAAACGTAAGTGACGAAGAACGAAAGCTTCTCACTGATGTGCTCATCCGTATACAACAAAACATCGAAAAGATTCAAACAACCTAAAGGAGTGTTGCAACATGGCTACAACATTAAAAACAAACGATTTTATGGAAATTATGAAAGGGCGCCGCTCTATTCGTAACTATGACCCAGCTGTGAAAATCAGCAAAGAAGAAATGGCAGAGATTTTAGAAGAAGCAACAACGGCACCATCATCAGTGAATGCACAGCCTTGGCGCTTTATGGTCATTGACAGCCCAGAAGGAAAAGAAAAGCTTGCACCACTTGCAAAATTCAACCAAACTCAAGTGTCAACATCAGCAGCTGTCATTGCAGTATTTGCAGATATGAAAAGCAATGAATACTTAGATGAAATTTATTCAAAAGCAGTAGAGCATGGCTACATGCCGCAAGAAGTGAAAGAAAGACAAATTGCTGCACTAACTGCACACTTTGAGGTTCTTCCAGAGCAAGTCAATCGCGAAACAATCTTAATTGACGGTGGAATTGTGTCTATGCAGCTTATGCTTGCAGCACGTGCACACGGCTATGATACAAATCCAATTGGCGGATTTGATAAAGAAGTCATCGCTGAAACATTTGGCTGGGATAAAGAACGTTATGTACCAGTGATGCTGTTATCAATTGGGAAAGCTGCTGACGAAGGTTATGCATCTTACCGCTTACCGATTGAACGCATTACAGAGTGGAAATAATATCTTTTAAAAAGGAGACGATCATATGATTATTATTCATGCAGGGATGACCATTCATTCAGAAAAAGAAAACGTATTTCTAGAAGAAATCAATGCATTAATGAAAGCTTCACAAGCTGAAGAAGGCAATGTATCCTACAAGCTGTTCAAGGATACAGAAAAGGAAAATACCTTTTTAATGGTAGAAGTGTGGAAAGATGACGCTGCGGTTCAGAGCCATAATGCAAGTGCACATTTCCAAGCTTTCGTAGCGAAGGCAAAAGAATTCTTAGCCGCTCCACTTGACGTTGTTGCATTTCAAGGCCAGCAGCTTTCATAGTAAAACAACAAACACCCTAGGCGGTTATCGTCTAGGGTTCTTTTATTTTCGACACCTTGTTCCACCCATTTCAATCCCGTATTGTGCATTTTCCACAAAGTTTCTGAAAATAAAATGTTTTTCGACTTAAGTATATTGGAATATGCTAGAATGAGATATTATTTATTACCAAATTAGGGAGGAACTAATATGAAAAAAGGGAAATGGACGAGCATTGCACTAACAGCTGTCCTCAGTTTAGGCACATTGGCAGCTTTCAGCACCCCTCTATCTGCCCACACCACAGAGAAATCAACATCCTCAGATGGCGGTCATTATTCAGGTATTCCATTTGACGCAAGTGTCGTGAATGAAGACCGTCTCATCAAAGCCTTGAAAAAACAAGGAAAGATCAAAAAAAATGCCAATGAGGCAGAAACCCAAAAAGCATTAAAGAAATATCTAAAGAAAAAAGAAGAATCTGCCATGAAACAAAGTGCAAGCACCTTAACAGAAGAGCCTGAATTTCTGAAAGAATACAAACAAGAGGTACATAACAAATTAGCCAAAAAGAAAAAGTTAAAGAAGCATAAAGGAAAAGAAGGGAATCATGTAAAACCGGTCAAAAAGGAAAAGTATAAAGGCGATGTTCGCAATGATAAGGTATTGGTTTTATTAGTAGATTTTAAAGATTATAAGCATAATAGTATTAAAAAAGAAGAGACTGATATGTACTATGACAAGTACAATCAACAGCACTATCAAGATATGCTTTTCGGAAAAAATGGCTACATCGGTCCAGATGGTAAACGCAAAGTATCCATGAAGCAATATTATGAAAAGCAGTCCGGCGGTAGTTACACAATCAGTGGAACAGTTGCAGGATGGTATACAGCTAAGCATGAAGCAGCCTATTACGGTGGAAACGTACCAGACGAATCAGGCAGTGACGGCAAACCGCGTGAATTGGTGAAAGAAGTACTCGAAGCAGCAGCAAAAGACCCGAACATTGATCTCGGTGAATATGATCAATGGGACCGCTATGATATGGATGGAGACGGCGTTTATAACGAACCAGACGGCATCATTGACCATCTGATGGTCGTTCATGCTGGCGTAGGTGAAGAAGCTGGCGGCGGACAACTTGGCTCTAATGCGATTTGGTCGCACCGCTGGTCACTTGGTGATGTATTTGAAATTCCAAACACTGAATCTGAAGTCGGGCAAGGCGGAAAATTAGGTGCGTTAGATTACACTATCGAGCCTGAAGATGGCGCGGCAGGCGTGTTCACACATGAATTTGGACATGATCTTGGTCTTCCTGATGAGTACGATACACAGTACACAGGCGGAGGCGAGCCTGTTTCATACTGGTCGATCATGTCAAGCGGAAGCTGGGCAGGTAAAGTCCCTGGAACGGAACCAACAGGCTTTAGTCCATATGCGAAAGAAATGCTTCAAAACTTGCATGGTGGTAACTGGCTTACTGGACAAACCATTGATGGTAAAACATTAAAGAAAAGCAAAACAGTGCTGATTGATGAAGCAGCAACAAAAGGAACGAATCATGATGCGGTTCGAGTGGATTTACCAGATAAAGAGATTGTGGTCACAAAACCTGCTCAAGGACAATATTCGTACTTCAGCGGAACGGGTGACAATTTGAATGCGACCATGACAACAACAGGTATCGATTTGTCGAAGGGGAGCAAAGCAAAGCTTACATTTAAAGCATGGTACGATATCGAAGAAGATTATGATTATGCGTATGTAGAAGTACGTGAAACAGGAACTGATCAGTGGAAGACCATTGCTGGTAACATCACGAATGATCGAAATGAAGCAGGTGCGAACGAAGGCAATGGAATTGACGGAAAATCGGACGGATGGGTAGATGCAGCCTTTGATCTTTCTGCTTATGCAGGGAAGAAAATCGACCTGCAATTCCGCTATACAACCGATGCAGGCTATTCACTGCCAGGGTTATTTGTAGATGATTTAAACATCACAGCAGATGGGACGAAAGTGTGGTCAGATGATGCCGAGGGCACGTCTACTTTCACCTTTAACGGATTCTCAAAATCTAATGGAAAACAATATGCACCCCAATATTATTTGTTAGAGTGGCGCTCTTATGCTGACGTTGATAAAGGCTTAAAGCATATCAAACGTGGGGCAAGCCTCATGAGCTATAATAACGGTTTGGTCGTGTGGTATGTCGATCAATCCTATAGTGATAACTGGGTAGGAAATCACCCAGGGAACGGTTTCCTTGGGGTAGTAGATGCTGATCAGCAAGTATTGAAGTGGAGTGACGGCTCCATTGCTGCCACAGGCTTCCAAGTACATGATGCAGCATTTTCTTTGAATCCAAGTACGAAGCTCAATATTGATTATACAGCGACAACGGGCTTAACGTTGGCAGATCGCTATATTCGTCCGACTCGTACATTTAGTGATAAAAAGAATTATGTGAATCCAAATAATCCAGATGCAGGGCGTGATGTACCAACATACGGTCTATCCTTTAAAGTCGTTGGACAAAGTAAGGATCGTTCTGTTGGAAAGGTATTAATTTCTAAAAGTAACTAAACAGAAAGCCGGATTCTACCATTGAATCCGGCTTTTTGATATGGTAATAAAATGTTTTTGATGAAAAGGGCGGCTTTTTGGTCGAATGTCTGTTCTTTTTTATTTTGATATCCGAATGAAATCATTATATAATAGAGACTGGAAGGTTTTTCTTTCATACATGGTTCTTTTTTAGCTGTTAAAACAAAGGAAAGGATGAGCGTTACCAATGAGTTGTGTCACTGCTAAGCAATTGAAGGTGATTAGAGGGACGATGCAGACTTTTTGCAGCCATTTGGAGTATGATGGTCACGGTAAGCTTCATATCAATACCATCATGGCTTTTATTAAAAAGGAATTCGGTGTGAGAAAAATGAAAGACATTCCACAAAGCCGGTTTACTGAAGCGCTTGAATTAATACAAGACTTTGATTTATACACGGATAAAATAGAGATTCGTGATCGTCTATCAGAAAGGAATTAACTAAATTGAATATTTTAGCAATGATATTAGTAGGAATTGTCGCATTAGAACACATTGTCATTATGTTATTAGAAATGTTTTTTATGGAATCAAAGATGGCAAAGAGATCCTTTAAGCTGCCAGAACACTTGCAAAAGGATCCAAATGTAAAAGTGATGTTTGCCAATCAGGGGCTTTATAACGGGTTTTTAGCTGCAGGACTCATTTGGGGGCTCATTCTCGGATCGAATACTGTTGGATATATGATTCAGCTATTTTTCATTCTTTGTGTGATCATCGCTGCGGTATTTGGCGGTGTGACCTCTAATAAATCAATCATCATCAAGCAAGGAGTACCAGCGCTTCTTGCATTAATTGCGCTTATCCTGGCAATTTAACCATAAATAAAGCCGCCCTAGTGAGGGCGGCTTTTATCTTTTTCGAAGACCCATCAGACGAATAATGGATGTCAGACAAAGAGCAACGGCAACAGCCAAAATAATTTTTCCATACATGACCCCTGTTAGGTTCATCAAAAAGACGGCCAATATGATACAGAGCGTGATGATGATCATCACAATCGAATAGGTTTTCATCTCTTTTCCACTCCTTTTAAAGTCCCCTCACATCCGAGAGGTCTATCCATCTTACCTCATATGATATCACTCAATGACAATTTTACATGAAATTCCCTACCAATAGAATGTGACATATTGATTAGATTTGATGTCATGCCATATTTTTTAGAAAATCGGGTATACCATAAAGAGCTGCATTGAAGTTTAATTGCTTGATATTTAATTGTGCAAAATATAAAATAACCATATGATATATCGAAAGGATGATCAAGATGAGTAAGAAAGTGTTATTAGTATCGACAAGCAGTTCGGAAATGAACGGACATCCAACAGGCTTATGGCTAGAAGAATTGGCAGAGCCATTTCATATTTTTAAAGAAAATGAACTAGATGTCCAAATTGTCTCTATTCAAGGAGGCACTGTGCCTATTGATAAAAATTCCATTCCAGAAGGTGTTCCAGCGCAATATCAAGATGTATATGAATTACTTGAAGACACAAAGGCGCTTACAGATGTGAACCCAGCTGATTATGATGGCATCTTCTTTGCGGGAGGACACGGCCCAATGATCGACTTTGCATCTAATCAATTGGTAGCCGATGCAATCTTAGCCATTTCAGACAAAAATGGTGCAGTCGGAGCTGTTTGTCACGGTGTTTCAGCATTCGTTGATGTGAAGGATCAAGATGGCAAATCATTTATCGAAGGCAAAAAAATCACAGGCTTCACAAACGAAGAAGAGGAAGCTGTTCAGCTGACATCAAAGGTTCCATTTTTATTGGAAACAAAACTTCGTGAGCAAGGGGCAGCGTTTGAAAAAGGAGATGCCTTTGCACCATTCGCTGTAGTTGACGGGCAAATCATTACTGGACAAAACCCAGGTTCCAGCGCAGAAACAGCACGCCTGTTTGTTAAAACCATTTCATAAAATGATCAAAAACCAGTCGTAATATATGCGGCTGGTTTTTTTGTCATAAAGATGTCCTAAAAAAGACCAAAACAATGAATAGAATAATGGTAAAATATTAACAGGGCAAAAAACCCAATTAAGGAAAAAGGGGATGTTCCTGTGAGAGCATTTTATGTGAAAATCACTGCAGCTTTATTGTCTATTTTACTCGTCACAACAGGTTTATTTTCACCAGCATTAAAAGCAGAAGAAACACCGAAATCAGATGGGGAATTGTCACCACTGACGGAAAAAGCTATTCAGCAAGTGCAAGAGTCGTTTTTGAAGCAGGATGAAGGAACCGCTATCCAACAGAAGCAACTGAAAAAATCTTTTAAAGTAGATAAGAAAAATGGAATCAGTATCAAAAGAAAAGCCGCTAAAGACGGCAAGATGCGTACATCTGCCGTTCGCTCCATTGATGGACTAGCAATCAACCAATCGGTTGTCTTATCAGAGGACGACCCAGTTGATTTATGGTTTTTAAGCACGTCTTCACCTCAGGCACTCATCAGCCGGATTACCTCTTCAAATCCCGATTATTTCGTTCAATTATTTGTTGTTGATTATGAAACAGGACAAGCGTACCCGACAGACCTGATTCAGCCGGCAGGCAGTCTCCTTGGTTTGACCAATTTACCAGCAGGTGACTACGCATTCGGTATCACAAGCGGTGGAGATTTCGGAGACTCTTACACGTTACAGGTGAATGCAAAAAACCCGCCCAATTTCACAGGGGCTGTGTCCCTATCGTCAACCTTACAATACTTTGTAGCTGAGTATGCAAATGGGGATGTATTTGCCAATGGCGCAAAAGTATACAACAAGCAATCGAAGACAGCAGATTATGAATGGGAGCGTGTATTTTATTTCTCTTATGATGGTAAATACGAACAAAGAACCCATTCGATTTCAAGTGTAAAAGTGAAAAGCATTTCCGCTCCAGTGTCGTACTCAGCGCCTTATGCAAGCTCCTCAGAGGCCATTCTCGTCTACTTAGATGTGGAGACATTGTTTATGTACCATCAATCTTCATATGCAAGCGGTCAATATTACCACGATACCTTTGTAGATACACTTGGCAAGAAAACGCCAAGGTATTTAGATATTGATGATATGACAAATTACGGCGATCATATTTTAGCTGTTGATTTGAAAACAGGAAAGCCAATTGATTTCTTCAGTGTCCTTAATTTTTACTATGCCGCAGGGATCGAGAAGCTGCCAACGATCAAAACATTGAATTAAGAAAGGTGGTTGACATCAAATCACCACATGTGTAGAGTAAAGATAATTAAATGACAAAAGTCCACTAGGGGAGTCATGTATGACTGAGACAAGAAGAAATCTTGGACCCTTTGAACCTGATCTAGTTCGTACTAGCGGAGGGAAGTGGAGCTGGACCTTGTCTTATTCATGATTGAATCGATAAGAAGGCCGCTCCATTTGGGGTGGCTTTTTCATTTATTCAACTGAAGAAGAGGAGGCTTTTTTTATGACGTTTTCAGCGCAATTAAGAAAAGAAGCAGAACCATTATTTGAAGCCATTTATCAGCATCCGTTTGTCAGAGGCCTGGCAGCAGGAAAGTTGGAAAAGGAACAGATCATTCATTACGTCAAACAAGATGCAGAATACTTACATGCATTTATTAAAATTTATGCAGCGGCTCTAAGCAGATGTACAGACAAAGAAGATATTGCCTTTTTCCATCAGCAGATTGCGTTTGTACTAGATAGTGAGACACACCCTCATCAAAATCTTTGCCTAGTGGCAGGTGTATCATATGATGAGCTCCAAGGTGCTTCATTGGCTCCGAGTGCTCATCACTATATTCATCACATGCTGCAAGTCGCCCAGGAAGGCACGCTTGGGGAAATCATTGCTGTCCTGCTTCCATGTCCTTGGACATATTGGGAAATTGGAAAACGAATGCTCTCAGACGTGCAGCCTGACCCGTCACATCCGTTTTATGAGTGGATCACGTTTTATGGAGGCTTAACCGACTCCATTACAGTGGAGCTTTGCAAGCGGCTCGATCAGCTGGCGGAAGGAGCAAGTGAGAAGGAAAAGGAAAAAATGAAACAGCACTTTATCTTAAGCTGTCAGCTTGAGTACAAGTTTTGGGACATGGCGTTTACGGTGGAAGAGTGGCCAGTTCCATTGGAGGTGCATTCATCATGACATGGAAGATGAAAGAAGTCGTCCTTGCTGTCATTTTATCCGTTGCGTGCGGTGTCATCTATTTAGGATGGTCCACACTTTACTTACCAATTACAGCACTAGTTGGCCCAGCAGGAGGCAACATCATGTTTGGCATTTGGGTGATTGCCAGTCCAATCGTCGCGTATATCATCCAAAAGCCGGGAGCTGCCCTGATTGCAGAAACAGCCGCTGCCGCTGTGGAATTACTGACAGGCAGCCACTTTGGTCTTTCAGCCCTGCTGATTGGTGTATGCCAAGGGCTTGGGGCAGAAATCGCCTTTGCTCTTTTTGGTTATAAACGATATCGCATGTGGACACTGATGCTGTCAGGTGCCTTTGCAGCTGTTGGAGCAATGGCATATAGCCTCGTTGCAAATGGCTTTGGTTATTACACGCCTCAAGTTTTACTCATCACACTGATGACTCAAATCATCAGCGGGATGATACTGGGCGGATGCTTAGCGAAAGTTGTGGTGGACGCATTATCCAAAACCGGTGTACTGAATCAATATGCCATCATGAAAGAAAAACGAAACAAAGGTGAACAGCATGGATTCATTTCTCGCGTGCAATAATCTCACTGTCCGTTTTTATGAACAGCCTCAGCCTGTTTTGCATCAAATCTCTCTTTCCATTCAAAAAGGAGAAAAGGTGCTTATTTTAGGACCAAGCGGGAGCGGTAAATCCACACTCATTTCAGTTCTGGCTGGGATTATTCCAGAACATATGGAAGCTGACATGCAGGGCGAAGTGATATTGCAAAGACATACAGGCGTCATGTTTCAAGATCCTGATTCCCAGTTTTGTATGCACCGCGTCAATGAAGAAATTGCCTTTAGCTTAGAGAACCGTTCCGTCCCTCGTGAAGAGATGGATGACATCATTCAGCAGCTCATGCAAAAAGTCCAACTCGATGTCGATCCGAATACAGACATTCATACATTATCTGGGGGCATGAAGCAGCGATTGGCACTTGCTTGTTTACTAGCGTTAGAGCCAGATGTGCTGTTCTTTGATGAACCGACCGCACAGCTTGATCCAGCAGGCAGAATGGAGATATTTCAGCTTCTACAGCAGCTTGCAGGTGATCAGCGACAAACCATGATTTTTGTAGAGCATGTGCTAGATGGTGTCATCGAATGGATGGACCGGGTGATTTTATTAGACGATCAAGGCAGCATTTTAGCAGAGGGGCCTCCAAAAGATGTGCTCGCGACATATGAAGAAGAAATGAAAGAGGCAGGGATTTGGCGGCCGAAATTATTCCCCGAGAAATGGTCCACAATTATTCAAGACCCATTTCATCCAATGAGTCAAACGCTTATGCAAACCTTTGAAGCAAGAAAAGAGCAGCGTAAAAAAGTGCCGTCGACTGAGCGAGAGACCATCATTCGCACAGAAGATCTTCAATTAAGCTATGGAAAAAAAAGGATTATGAGTGACCTTCAGCTGGATATCAAAGCAGGGGATTGGGTAGCGATAATTGGGGAAAATGGAAGTGGGAAAAGCACATGTCTCAAACATTTAGTCCGTTTAGAGCCAATGAAAAAAGGCAGCATTTTCTTAAAAGAGACACCCCTCAAAAAGTGGTCTGACCGACGACTATATGAAAAAACAGGCTTTGTGTTTCAAAATCCGGAGCTTCAATTCATACAAGACACAGTCTACGATGAAATCGCATTTGGTGGAAGACAGCGAAATTGGCCAGAATCCGTTGTGCAAGAAAAAACAGTTCAGCTATTGGAAGAGTTCGGTTTAGAGAAGCATGCAAAAGCGCATCCTTTCACCTTAAGCTTAGGTCAAAAAAGAAGATTGAGTGTGGCCACAATGCTCCTTTTTGATCAGGATGTACTATTGTTAGACGAACCGACTTTCGGGCAGGATGAAAGAACGGCGAAGGAATTAATGAGGCGTTTGAAAGAGCGTCAATGCCAAGGCACCACCATTTTGATGGTCACACATGATATGGACCTCGTCGATAAGTGTGCCGATCAAGTGCTTCTTTTTCATCAAGGAAAGCATGTGTATGATGGCACGCCTTATGATTTATTTTCAAATCAGGAACTTGTCGATGCTTATCAGCTGAGAGCCCCTTTGCATTATCGCTATGTGGCTGAAAGAAAGGACGTGCTGACGATTGCAAAGTAATCACTCCTTTCTTTCCAATGTGAATCCAGTCATCAAATTACTCGCTCATCTGCTTGCGATGTGTTGTCTCATGGCGATATCTGACCCTAAAACAACCTTCATCATCTGGCTGTTTGCACTTGGTATTGGACTTGTCTTAGGCGGATGGAATATGAAGTATCTTTTCACAAGACTTGTCCCTTATCTGCTCTTTTTTATTCTCGTATTTTGGATGATGGCGGCCTTTGGCAAGGGGGATCATACTGTTTGGAAGTGGGCATGGTTTCATATTACAGAGGAGAGTTTGAAAAATGGCCTTACCATTTCTTTCAGAATGCTTGGCTTTGTGACATTCGGTCTCCTTTTTACGTCCACAACAGATTTGACGGCCTTTATGATGAGCTTAATACATCAATGCCGAATGTCCCCAAAATGGGCATATGGGATGCTTGCCGGCTTCCGGTTTATCCCGTTATTTCAAAGTGAATTAAAGCAAATGAAGGCGGCACATAAAATCAGAGGCTATAAGCAAAAAAGCAGCTGGAAAGCCTTTATGCGTTATGCACTTCCTCTTTTTACGCAGGGTGTACGAAAATCAGAACGTATAGCGATTGCGATGGAAGCACGAGGTTTCACGGGGGCGAGGGAGCGGACGTATTATCATGTCATCAGCACTTCGTGGATCGACTATATGTATCTTTTGCTCATCGGTATCAGTGTCTTGATGTGCATGTCCTTTTTTTAAAAATACCCACATTCTATTGATAGAATGTGGGCTTTTTATATGTCTTAGGTCATTTGATTGATATTAGTGCACATTACAGGCTGTAATAGACCTTATAACGAACCGATAAAGAGGATGTACTGAGAAAAAGAGAGGATGAACGTGAGCGAATGTCACAGAGAATTGATAACATAATAGACGCTTTACCAATCATTGGACTAGCTATGAGAGAGCAACTAACCTTTTCTGTTTTAGGGAAAGAGAAGGTTCTTTATTATCAGCAACATGGGAACATTGACTTAGGGTTTAAAGCTGGGGACATAGTAGCTCCAGGGTTCGAAAACTTTTCTATGTTGAAAAATGGGAGAGAGCCATCGTTTATCCAAATTCCGAAAGAGGTATACGGGATTCCAATGGATATTGTAGCCGTTCCAATTAAAGATGAGACGGGTCAAGTAGTCGCTGCTTTCTGCGTGGCCTATGACCAGACCAATCAACAACGATTAGATCGCATCATGACGGAGAGCAACCAAGCTTCCGAAAAACTAGTCGCAATGGTTCAGCAAGTTGCCGCACATTCAGAGGAACTACAAGCGACAAGTGAACAAATTCTACAAAACACGAAAACCACTGTAGAAAATTCCTCTAAAATCAATCAAGTGTCCAATCTTATAAAAGGTATCTCTGATCAAACGAACTTACTTGGACTCAACGCATCAATTGAAGCTGCAAGAGTAGGTGAAGCAGGAGCAGGCTTCGGGGTGGTCGCAACGGAAGTGAGAAAGCTGTCAACTCACGCCAAACAAGCGACGACGGATATTGAAACAGCGCTAAAAGATGTGCAGGGATCGATTAAAGGAATGGAAGAAGAAATAGCACAAATTGTCGCTTCCTCTGAGCATCAAGCAGAGCTTGTAGGCACGTTCACAAAAATTATTGAAGGTCTTCATGAAACAAATGAAACGATGAAATCACTGGCAGAAGACTTAGTGAACTATCAAGTGAAATAAAAAATACCGACCAAAACCTCCAGATGAATCGGAGGTTTTTTTACGTTTTAAGGTGGGCAAGTTGTTCGGATAATGACCGATTTATCGCTGACAGGCAGGGTACACTTCTGTATGATAGAAAAAGAGATACTAGTCTGGAGGAAGACCATCGTGACACAATCAGCGAAGCTGCAAGAAATAATAGCACCTTACCGTACAATGTTAGATCAAACTGAACAACCAATGATTCAATTACAGATGAAACAAGGAAAAACAGGACCATACGACAGCAAAATTGCAGGCGATCCTTACTTGCCAAAAAACGACGAATATCCAGTTGATGGTGAAGGGCACCCTATGAAGCTTTTGGCACAAATAAATTTTGGACAGCTGCCGAAGCTGAAGGATTATCCAGAAACAGGGCTTCTGCAAATTTTTATTTCTGTGCATGATGATCTTTATGGGATGAATATTGACCATAAAACAGAGCAAAAAAATTTTCGGATCAAATTTATTGAGGAACCTTTCTTGGCAGAAGAAGAGTTGTTGACTGATTTTTCTTTTGTGAAAATTCCTGATGATTTTTATTTTCCTGTGACAAAGGAAGGCGTCATTACAGGTGAACGATCAAGTGAAACGATTAGTGTAGAAGATTTCCGCTTTGAGAAAATCACAGGTAAGCGCAGCTGGGACCTATTCGAAGATGTAAAAGGCATTGATGGAGATGAAGCGGATGCCTTGCTAGATGAATTTCATGATGCAGCGAGTGGCTTTGGTCACAAATTGGGCGGATATCCAGGCTTTACACAAGAGGACCCGCGTACCTATGAAGACCAGGAACATACCGTTCTGTTATTACAAATCGACTCAGATGATGAAGTAGATCTGTTGTGGGGAGATTGCGGAATCGCCAACTTTTTTATCAAACCAGAAGACCTCAAACGAAAAAATTTCGAGAATGTCGTCTATAATTGGGATTGCTCCTAATTTTGTAAAAAACACTCTTTAAGCACTCTTTTTAGAGTGTTTTTGTGTATGTTTTTAGACTTTTTTGCCCCTATTTCGTCATTTTTGAGAGGTAATATGTCATTCTTTCTAGTTGACCGTATCAAAAAAAAATGTAAAATCATCTTAAAGTCCTCTTTTTTGAAGATAATAATAAAATGACATATCAATCTACAATGAGATGCTCGAAAAAGTGGAATGTACTGGGGGGTATCAATTGATCATTTCGAAAGTAATCAATAATAATGTGGTCAGTGCGTATGATGACGAGCAGCATGAGCTGGTCATTATGGGCAGAGGGATCGCTTTTCAAAAGAAAAGTGGAGATCCGATTGACGAAGAACGTATTGAAAAAGTATTTTCCATTCAAAATAAAGATATATCAGAAAAATTCAAAACCCTGCTTTATGATATTCCAATCGAGTATATGCAAGTGTGTGAGGCGATTATTGATCATGCGAGAACAACCCTTAATAAAAATTTGAATGACAGCATCTATGTGACGCTCACGGATCATATCACCTTTGCTATTGAACGTCATCAAAAAGGAATGGACATCAAAAATGCTTTGCTCTGGGAAATCAAGCGGTTGTACAAAGAAGAGTTCATGTGTGGTGTAGAAGCGATCCGGATTATTCAGGACAAGCTTAACATTCATCTTCCTGAGGATGAAGCCGGTTTTATTGCCATGCATATTGTCAATGCAGAGCTCAATGAAGAAATGCCAAACGTGATTCAAATTACCAAACTCATTCAAGATATTTTAAATATCGTCAAGTATCACTTTCAAATTGATTTAGACGAGGAATCATTAAATTATTTCCGTTTTGTCACGCATTTGAAGTTTTTTGGACAGCGTCTGTTTAACGAAACACAAATGGAAAATCAAAATGAATTCCTGTATGAAGTAGTAAAAGAAAAAAACACCGCAGCTTTTCAATGTGCTGAAAAAATTAACGATTATGTTCAAAAAGAATACAACCGAAGTCTCATAGAAGATGAGATGCTATATTTAACTTTGCATATCGACAGAGTGGTAAAAAGAAAATAAATTCAAAAAGAAAGCGTTGACATCATAAAATTAACATGATAATTTATAACTATAAACGAAATAACCCACAATCTTTTAGGATTGTTACTGGTCAAGCAGGCAAAACCTAAATCATTGTCCCTATCTTTGATAAGGCGTGATTTAGGTTTTTTTATATCTAAAGACTTATAAAAATTAAATAACGATCAATCGCTATGAAGGATTGTTACTGGTTAAGCAGGCAAAACCTAAATATCGATTAATGTCTGAATTGCTATTTCTCGGACATTAATGGATGTTTAGGTTTTTTCTATATCATGATTTAATCAACGATTGGAGGGTAATACAATGAACCACAAACAAACAGCAAAAGAAGTTCTAGAGCTTGTCGGCGGTGAAAAGAACGTCAAGCACGTCACGCATTGTATGACAAGACTTCGCTTCAACTTATACGATGAAGGCAAAGCGGATAAAGAGAAGCTGCAATCAACAGACGGCGTCATGGGTGTGAATCAAAGCGGAGGCCAATATCATGTCATTATCGGCAATGATGTTTCAAATGTCTATCAAGCGATGATTGCTGACTCAGGACTGTCAACAGATGTAAAGTCAGGCGGTACAGAAGAAGCATCAAAACAAAATGTGATATCAAAACTTTTCGATTTTATCTCTGGTGTCTTCACGCCGATTCTTCCAGCCATCGCTGGAGCCGGTATGATCAAAGGAATATTGGCACTCATGCTTACGTTCCAGTGGATATCAGATAAAAGCAGTACGTATGCAATTTTAACAGCCATCGGAGACGGAGCCTTTTACTTCTTACCGATTCTACTAGCTGTAAGCGTAGCCAAAAAACTTGGCACAAATCAGTATATTGCCGCTGCCATTGCAGCAGCAGCACTGCACCCGCAGTTAACTGCTTTACTGGGCGCGGGAAATACAGAATTTCTAGGCTTGCCAGTGGTTTCTGTTGTGTACTCTTCATCGGTGATTCCAATTCTACTCACCATCTGGCTCGGTTCATATGTTGAAAGATTTGCAGAAAAATATAGTCCGAAATCATTAAAGATCATCCTTGTTCCAACGGTCACACTTCTTGTCGTTGTACCAATTATGCTCATCGCTGTTGGACCGCTTGGTGGGATTATCGGAAATGGTCTTTCAGGTGGAATTGATTTATTGTTTAAACATGCAGGTATTTTGGCCGGACTCTTGATCGGCGGCTTCATGTCACCATTGATCATTACGGGTATGCACTATGCACTACTTCCAATCATGATCAACAACATTACGTTAAACGGTTTTGACTACATTCTCCCAATGATGTTTGTAGCGAATATGGCCCAAGCAGGCGCAGCATTCGGTGTCTTCTTGAGATCAAAAAACAAAACTTTCAAATCATTGGCGATGTCTACAAGTATCACAGCATTAATGGGTATTACTGAACCTGCTATGTATGGTGTGAACATGCGATTGAAAAAACCGTTCTTTGCAGCCCTCATTGGTGCAGCAGCAGGCGGCGTGTTCATGTCGATCTTTAAAGTAAAATCATATGTGGTGTCGGGATCAGCAGGTATTCCAGGTATCCCAACATTCGTTGGCCCAACATTTGTCTACTCAATCATCGGTTTAGTGATTGGCTTTGTCGTAGCAACCATCATGACACTTGTTCTAGGGTTCAAAGATGTACCAGTGAAAGATGATACAAAGGCAGACAAACCAGAAGAGAAGAAAGATACAGCAACGCTTCAAAATGAAGTGGTACAAAGCCCGCTTGAAGGTCAACTAAAGCCGCTAAATCAAGTCAATGATGCAACATTCTCTAATGAAATCATGGGTAAAGGTGCAGCCATTGTCCCAACAGTTGGACGTGTTGTAGCACCGTTCAACGGTAAGGTTGAAACCATTTTTCAAACGAAACATGCCATTGGCTTAAAGAGTGACCAAGGCACAGAGCTTCTCATCCATGTCGGAATTGATACGGTGAAGCTCGGCGGAAAACATTTCACAAGTCATGTAGAGTCAGGTGATCTTGTTCAAGCAGGAGATGTGCTCGTTGAATTTGATATCGAGGGCATTCAGCAAGAAGGCTATGATGTCACCACACCAATTATTGTGACCAACACAAACGATTTTGCACAAGTTGATGCGAAAACAGAAGGCACGATTTCAGTACAAGAGACACTGCTCACAGTCAGTGTAGAAGAAAACGAGGAGGGCATTCAACATGAACAAGTTAGAAAAAACATTTCCTAAAGGTTTCTTATGGGGCGGCGCTGTTGCGGGCAACCAAATTGAAGGTGCTTATAATAAAGATGGAAAAGGCTTATCGACAGCTGATGTATCACCGCACGGTATTATGCATCCATTCGATGAATCAATGAAAGATTTGAACTTATATCATGATGCGATTGACTTCTACCATCGCTATAAAGAAGATATTGCACTCTTTGCAGAAATGGGATTCAAATGCTTCAGACTATCCATTTCTTGGCCGCGTATTTTCCCAAATGGCGACGATGCTGAACCAAATGAAGCAGGCCTTGCTTTTTATGACAGAGTATTTGATGAACTGCATAAACATGGAATTGAACCAGTTGTCACGATTTCTCATTATGAAATGCCGCTTGCACTTGTGAAAAACTACGGCGGTTGGAGAAACCGTAAGCTTGTCGATCTTTATGAAACATACGCGAAAACGTTGTTTACTCGCTATAAAGACAAAGTGAAATATTGGATGACCTTTAATGAAATCAACGTCGTGTTACATGCGCCTTTCACTGGCGGCGGACTTGTATTTGAAGAGGGTGATGACGAGAAAAGCATTCAATATCAAGCAGCGCATCACCAATTTGTTGCAAGTGCTTTAGCTGTCAAAGCAGGACACGAAATCATTCCTGATGCGAAAATCGGCTGTATGATTGCAGCGATGACGACTTATCCGTACAGCTCAAGACCAGAAGATATGTTTGCTGCAATGGATCAGGATCGTAAAACATTGTTCTTCTCAGATGTACAGGCAAGAGGCTACTACCCAGGTTACATGAAACGATACTTCCGCGAAAATGGAATTCATATTGAGTTCCAAGATGGTGATGAAGACATCCTAAGAAACCATACAGTGGACTATATTGGCTTCAGCTATTATATGAGTTTTGTGACAAGTACAGATCCAGAGGTTCTTGGACAAGTTACTGGTGGTAACCTATTTGAAGGCGTGAAAAACCCTTATCTAGAAGCAAGTGATTGGGGCTGGCAAATTGATCCAAAAGGACTTCGTACAACACTAAACCAGCTGTATGACCGCTACCAAAAACCATTGTTTATTGTAGAAAATGGATTGGGAGCTGTCGATCAAGTAGAAGAAGACGGATCCATTCAAGACGATTACCGAATTGATTACCTCAGAAGTCATTTGCTAGAGGCGAGAGAAGCCATTGCAGATGGAGTAGACTTGATGGGTTATACAAGCTGGGGCCCAATTGACCTTGTCAGCGCATCAACAGCTGAAATGAAAAAGCGCTACGGCTTCATATATGTTGACCGTGATAACGAAGGAAAAGGTACATTAGATAGAAAGAAAAAGAAAAGCTTCGATTGGTATAAACAAGTGATTGCGACAAATGGTGATCATTTAGATGCATAAAAGAAAAAGACAAACCGTTCATACTGCGGTTTGTCTTTTTTTCGTCAAGGGGACTATGAAGTCCACACTTGATCTGCAATCTCAATCACATGACGCAGCTTTTCCCATTGCTGCTCTTCTGTTAACAGATTGCCTTCCTCCGTTGAGGCGAACCCGCATTGCGGACTCAAGCAAATCTGGTTAATGTCGACATATTGAGCCGCTTCTTCGATCCGTTTTTTAATCTGTTCAGCCGGCTCAAGCTCACCATATTTTGAAGTGACAAGCCCTAATACGATTTGGAGGTTTGGGTTTTTCACATAGCGAAGGGGTTCAAAACCGCCAGAACGATCGTCGTCGAATTCTAAAAAGAGACCATCCAGATCTAAGCCGGCAAAAATCGTTTCTGCCGCTGCTTCATAACCGCCTTCAGCTGCCCACGTCGATTTAAAGTTACCACGACAAATGTGCATAGTGATCACCAAATCCTCTGGACGATCGGCAACCGCTTCATTGATTGTTTTCGCAAATGACTCACGCAGTTCATCTTCTTCTCGGCCAAAGGCTTCGATTTGTTCATGACCTTTTTCAGAAAAGAACACCGCCCATGCAGTATCATCGAGCTGTAAGTAGCGGCAGCCTGCATCATAAAAAGCACGGATGGCTTTCTTATACGCCTGTGCCACATCATGGTGGAATGCCTCTAGGCTGTCGTATACTCCTTCTTCAAGTTTTCCACGGAAAAAGAGCATATTCGGACTTGGAATCGTCATTTTAGCCGTATGATCACCAGCGATGCTTTGAAGGAAACGGTAATCCTCTAGCATTGGATGATCTGTAAAGTCAATCTTGTCCGTTACCTTGATGCCACGCGCTTTTGTTGTCGTATTGTGGAATTGAATACCTTGATCCGCTTCAAATCCTTCGACCCCATCTAATCCCTCAAGAAAGTCAAAATGCCACCATGCACGTCTGAATTCTCCATCTGTGACAACCTCTAATCCAATTTCTTTTTGTTTCTCCACAATGCGTGTAATTTCTTCATTTTCAATTTGTCGGAGCTGCTCTGCTGTCAGCGTACCGTCTGCCTTTTGCTTGCGTGCTTCCTTGATACGTTCTGAACGAAGTAAGCTGCCTACTTGATCTGCGCGAAATGGCGGTTTCGTTGTTTTCTTTCCAATGGTTTGTACTTGTGTCATGCTGAATCCCTTCTTTCTACAGGTTAAAAATCAAATAAAAAAGCTCTTCCTTGGATAAGGAAGAGCATCATATACTGAGAGAACTCTGCCTTATCTTCAAACAAGCATCTGCTTGTTTAAGGAATTAGCACCATTCTGTTCCGAAGAACAGCGGTTGCCGGGTTTCACAGGGCCAGTCCCTCCACCACTCTTAATAAGGTTACCTTTTGATTCAATTTTCTTAATAAACATAATTATTCAACTTTTTCGAGAGAAAGTCAATGGTTTTTACTGTTTAATTTTCTACATAAACAAATAATGGTAAACAAACCCGATGTGGAAAAAGGAAGAATAATATGGAAATAGCGCTTCTTTTGGTTCTTTTGTCATGGTATACTCAATTGGTAATAGACAAAAATGGGGGTTTTTACTATGACAATGAAAAAAGGCCTAATGATCAGCCTGCTCATTTTTTCGCTGATTGTTTCGTTGTTTGCGCCAGTTGGATCTGCGGATGCCAAACAAGCAAAAAAAGCAAAAGTAAGTACGCACTATTATAAAAAGAAAAAAACATTCAAATATGCACAGGTGAAAAACCTAAGCAAGGCGCATATGAAAACCATCAATCGTGATTTAAAAGAAGATATCGCATTCTCTTATTCTACGTACTTGTTCTTAAAGGACGAAGCGAAAAAGGAAGGCTTTGGGAAGATCACGTACGAAAGATCGTTTAAAACGAAATTTAACAATGGGAAGAAGCTCAGTATCTTAAACTATGACTACATGAATGATGGTGGAATGCATGGGGATACGATGGTTTCCAGCATGAACTATGTGTTAACAAAGAAAAAGACAAAGCAGCTGTTCTTGACAGACGTTGTGAAAACAAAGAAAAAACGTACGAAAGTAAGAGATTATATTTATAACTACACAAAGAAACATAAAAGCAAATTCTATGCGAACCTGAAAAAAAGTGACATTGAAATCAACTACAACACGCAGTATTACTTCACGAAAAAGGGAATTGCTGTTGTCTTCCAGCCATATGAAATTTCACCTTATTATGTAGGAATTCCTATGATTCAAGTTCCTGCGAAGGTATATAAATAAAAAGAAAAACGGCCAATGAATCTGGTCGTTTTTTGTTATTTACTCAAACAAAAAGAGCCCCTCATGAGGCTCTCTCTTTAGATTTATACTTGTTTAGGTGCATCATTTAGTGGATGACGGCGTTTTCCGTTGTAGTGGCGGCGCATACGAAAGATTTCAAACTCCGAAAGCTCTGCGCTTTTTCGTTTTGGTGTGCGGTTATCTTTTTTGAAAGAGAATAGTAAGTAGCAGCAAAGTGAAGCGATAATCAATAAAATCATCATATGACATTCCTCCAATTCATCCTATTCTTTAGTGTAGACAGGGTGAGTGATGTTTATAACTGAAAATAAGCAGCAGAATCGGTTTAGTTCTTAAGGTTTAGTCGATCTGCTAATTTAGGTCTAAAATACTGGTTGTTTTTAACTATTATATTTCCAGTTATTGCACTCGTCAAGAAGAATTTTTCTGGTGTTGTCTCTATTAGTACGAAAAAGTGTCATAAAAGTTTCAGAAAATTGTAAACTTTTATTAAAAAACCGTTCCCGAACAGGAACGGTTGTAAACATATCTATGCTTTTTCTTCAAATAAACGTGCGATTTCAACGATGACTTCTGTTGCTTTCACCATGTTCTCGACAGAAATAAATTCATATTTACCGTGGAAGTTTTCCCCGCCAGTAAAGATGTTTGGCGTTGGAAGACCTTTATATGAAAGCTGGGAGCCATCTGTACCGCCGCGGATCGGTTCGATCACAGGTGTCACTGAACGGTTTTCCATTGCTTCATGGGCAATATCCACAATATGTTTCACCGGCTCAATTTTTTCTCTCATATTATAATATTGATCTTGAATGCTGAGATTTATGCTGTTTTCTCCGTAGATGGCTTTTAAGTCATTTGCTATTTTTTCAAATAGTGCTTTGCGATCGTTAAATTTGTCTTTATCAAAATCACGAATAATATATTGCAGCTCTGCTTCTTCGACTTCTCCTACAAACTTCGTGAGATGGAAAAATCCTTCGTAGCCTTCTGTATATTCCGGAGATTCATCAGAAGGAAGCTTGTTGTGGAAGAGCATCCCAATCTTCGCAGCGCTGACCATTTTGTCTTTTGCTGTCCCTGGGTGGACGTTGTTTCCTTTAATTGATACTTTCGCACCTGCTGCGTTGAAGCTTTCATATTGCAGCTCCCCGAGCGGTCCTCCGTCAATTGTATAAGCATAGGAAGCGCCAAAGGCATCAACATCAAATTTGTGCGGCCCTCTGCCAATTTCTTCATCTGGTGTAAAGGCGACGCGAATTTTTCCATGCTTGATTTCTGGATGCTCAATCAAGTAATGCATAGCGGTCATAATTTCTGCGATACCTGCTTTGTTATCTGCACCAAGCAGGGTCGTGCCATCTGTTGTGATCAGCGTATGTCCTTGATATTTTTGTAAATTTGGAAACTGTGCTGGAGATAAAACGATATGTAGATTTTCATTTAAGGTGATGTCGCCGCCTTGATAGTTTTCATGAAGCTGCGGTTTCACATTCTTGCCGGTGAAGTCAGTGGCTGTGTCGATATGAGCTAGGAAGCCAATGGTCGGCACGTCTTTGTCAGTGTTAGACGGGATCGTTCCCATGACATAGCCGTTTTCATCCATTGTCACTTCTTGAATCCCGATGGACTTCATCTCTTCAACTAGCTGTCTCGCTAGGTTCAACTGTCCTTCAGTAGATGGGCAGCTTTCCTTTTCTGCATCTGACTGCGTATCTACCTTCACATAATTTGTGAAACGCTGAATCATTTCCTTTTTCATCTATACGTCACTCCTTTTGTAGAATACGTCCATTTTATCACGTCTTGAATGCGCTTCATAACAAGAAAGGTTTTCTCTGGCAATTAGAGAGTAAAAAGACCTACTTTCATTAGGTGGTGTGTTGAATGGTTCTTTAGGGTGATTTTTTTGGGTGTCTTTTTATTTATAATGAGGACATATAAAATCATCCATTTGTACGTTAAATTGGGAGAAAGGGGTGCGAAAGTTGGATTCTAGTCAAACGCTGGCACTCGCTCAAAAGTTTCAGGAAGCAGCTGATGAGATTCGGCAGTCAAAGCAGCTGCTGGAGAATCGGCTGAAGGCAGTAGGATCAGGCTGGCAGGGAGAAGCAAGGAATAAATTTGATCAAAGCTTTGAGGAAACAACGTCACGCTATGATCAATTTGAAAAGGACTTGCTTGAAACAAGTCAGGAACTGCGCGACGCAGCGGTCAAAATCGAGGAACGGAAAGCTGAAATTGCCAGAATGGAAGAGCTTGAGCGAAAGAGAAGAGAAGAACGGAGAGAAAGAAATCGAGAAGGGAGATGATGTGATGGCACGTGACATTGTGGTTGATCCAGATCAGCTGACAGGACTGGCGAATGATGTTGTAGGCGAATTGTCTGTCATTGAAACGAAGCACCGCGATTTACATAGTGAACTGGATGGTCTCATTTTAGGCTGTGATCCTCGGTATAGAAGCTGTTTTTCAGGTGTCGGGGATGCATGGGGAGCAGGACAAGCATTGATCAGTAAATTGAGCAGTGATGATATTGCGATTCGTCATGCAAAAGATAAAATGGTCGAAGCAGACGATATTTTACGGAAAATGTACAGCATCTATGATCAATATGGTACACTCACGAGCTTAGCTGGTATTGTGATGATGCAGGCGAAATACTACGGGCTTGGGATGACGACCTTCATTAAAGACAATGGCCGGTATGCAGCGCAGCATTCAAAGCTGCTGCTTGATCTGACCAGCCGGGTAGAAGGAACGAGATTTGACCGGTTAGCAAGGATTTGGCTGAGTAAAAAAGAATTATTAAAACGATCAAACTGGTCGATGGCTGATTTGGTCCATAAGAAATTCACAAAATTTTATCCTGACGATACAGTTGCATTCACGAATAGTGTCCGTGACTTTACAAAAGGAAGTATCAATTGGAAGGACACGGCTGCGATCAAGTCTGTTTTGAAAAATGGATCAAGATTCGCCAAAGGAAATGCCATCATTGCAACGGTTGTCACTGGTGCAACGGAAACGGTCGGCTGTGGATTGAAAATTGCCGAGAACTATGCAGAATTCGGTGATCAGCCAGAAGTCCTTAAGCGTGAAAATGCGAAGGCTGTTGGAAATGCAGTGAACAATACGGTCTTTATCGCTGGCGGGTCTGTCGCAGGTGCCGTTGTCGGAGGAGCTCTTGGAAGTTTTGCAGGACCGATTGGAACCGTCGTTGGAGGAGCCATTGGTTCCGCAGTCGGTGGATTTATAGGAGAAAAAGTCGCCAAGCTGACATCAGGCTTTGCTGAGCAGGTTGCAGTGAAATTAAAGGACCCAATTCATGCGGTCGTGGATAAAGGGAAACAAGCATTCGAGCTGGCGGGTCAAGGTGTGAAAGCAGTCAATGACACCATTGATCAGGCAAATCAGGTGATACATAAAGGGATAGAAAAAACAAAAGAAACCGCAGATTCGCTCATTAAAGGTGCAGGCGATTTCTTTAAGGGTGCATTTTCTTTTGGATAAGGAGAGATCAAGTTGGATCAGCTAAGTCTAAGTATTGAGGAACTCATCTTTAGTTTTTACAGTGAAGGCTATTTTGAACAGGGCATGTCCTTAAAGGAAGCGTATTATCCTGATGTAGAGGACGAGCGCCTAGGGTTTTTATTTGAAATTGCGTGCCGCTCTTTGCTCGCAAAAGGTGTACTTGAATTTCAAAACAGACAATATCGTTATAAAGCGGAATACCGTCATTTCATTCAGGCGATGAATGATGCATCTCACACCGTCAAGGCGTCTCGATTTGGGGATAAAGATGAAGAAGTCAGTACCTCCTTTCACACGACACAAATGGGCGTATATGCGCACCATACGCTGTATGATCAACAAGTCCATCAGATTCAAAAACTGAAAGACGACCAGCTGGCAGAGGAGCAAGTGACTGACTTTTTCAACATACAGATGAGTGAACACCCTGCACCTGTCGTCACCCTGCAAGCAGAGGAATTTGAAAAGCTATTAGAGCAAGCAAGTGAGGCGAAGAATGAGTGGCCCTCCTTCCTTCATCGAGCAGAGAACGAAGAACTCGTGCAGGCATTTGTTTCTGATGTAAAGGCGAGAAAAGGAAAGATGGACTCCCTGATGAAGGTCGTCTACGACAAAAACAATACGCCTGATGTGGAGTCCATGTTATTTGTCATTCCAGGTGAGGAACAGTCGTGGCTTGTGTCGGGAATAAAAGAAAATGAATTTCGCATTGAGACGGCTCATAGAGACGGATTACGTTCTATATTCTAATGGAGAAAAGGAGAATGACGCTTGAATCCAAGTGAAGTAATAGAAGTGAGGAGCAGGACCTTTTTAAGGGTATGGGCATTTTTAGCAACAGGCGGCTTCGGTATCATCGGTATTTGGTTGTTTTCAGAAGCTCTTACATTTGAATCGAATTATACATTGTTTTTATTTTTAGGCGGACTACTAGGCATTGTTTATGGCTGGATCTCTTTCTTGATGATTTTACCGGCTTTTACGAAGAGAGGAAATGTGATTTTTCGCATTCAGCGCGGGAAGAATGGCGCGGTTTTACATCGCGGGCAAGCGATCCCTTTTCAAGACATTCAATCCATCGATATGCGCAGGCATCGGTACAGTGTACGGGGATTTCTCTTTATGGATGTGCTCATTCGGAAAATTGATGGGAAATTGATCAAGATTCCAGCGTACAGTATTTTAGATGAAGAAGTATTCGAGCAAGCCGTCAAACAAGAGATCTACCCATATTTAAATCAGTCAGCCCAAGAGAACTGGAGACAGCAGCATGGTCAGGTCGAAGAGCAGATCGACTAGGATGTATTTTCCATGATTCCGAAGGATGAGGTGCCACTTTTTCGAAGAAATCGTGTATGATGTCAGTAAAGACTGAACACTCGGAGAGGTGATGAGAGATGGATAAAGAGATGGTAATCGACCTCGTCACAGAACAAATGGCACGGATTCGAAAAGAAAAGAATTATACGCAGGACCGCATGGCTGAGGTACTTGGTCTATCGAAACGGCATTTGCAGCAGGTTGAAAAAAATAGGCTGCGCCTCAACTGGACGCAAACTGCGGCCGTATGTGCATTATTCAGGGATAGTGACATTTTAAAAGGGACACTTGGGGATGATCCGCTTGAGATTCTGGAAGTCGTGGCACATGATGAATTGCATCTATCGGTGGAACGTACGATTGGCGGAAAGGTTTGGTGGCGGACGTCTATCAAAAAAGGCACATTTCGTCTTCAGCAAAATGTGCTTAGTCAGCATTACCGCATCTTAGATGATGAGAATTATCGCTATTATAGTTCGTTTAATAAAGATGAAGCGAAGCGGCGGTTAGAGGAATTAAGTCAGCTGTCTTCTCCTTATTCATAAGCAGCTGATAGGAAAAAGGAAAGAGAGGCACCCGATTGATAGGGGCCTCTCTTTTCTGTGTTTATACTTTTAGAGTGTTTTTCGCCCGAATAAAGGCAACAAGCTGTTTGATTTCTTCATCATTTAGGGGAACGCCGTCGACAAGGATGGTTCCTTCTTTTGCTTCCGTCAGTTCAATTTTGATATCAGAGATTTTGCGTTGTATCTCTGGCTCGTCCGTTCTACCAAGTAAAAAATCAATGGACGTATCATACAAATCAGCCAGCCGCTTCACTGCTTCAAGCGAAGGTCGTCGGTACCCAGATTCGTAACCGGCATAGGTGCTTTTGGCGATACCTAGGCGATCTGCCGTATGCTGGAGAGACCATTTTTTCTTTTTTCTAAGGGTGGTTAAACGATCGAGTATCATTACATGAACGCTCCTTTATATACAACAACAGTATATCATATTTTGACATGGAATGTACGCGTTATGCGTAATAATTTCTTGATTAATTCGCGTTATGTGACTATAATGGCAATGAAGGTACGCGTAAAGCGTATATTATAGAATAGCACAAGCTAGCTTATAATATGTGTGACAAACGAAGTAATTTTATTGAAAGAGGTGGACCTGTTGAAGAAATTATTGCTTTTAACCACTGGTGGGACGATTGCATCTGTAGAGAGTGAAAACGGTTTGGCTCCAGGTGTTAAAGCTGAGGACCTTTTAAGCTATTTAAACGAAATTAATGCAGAGTATACAATGGACACAAAGTCCCTAATGAGTATAGATAGTACAAATATGCAGCCTGAATACTGGGTGGATATTGCAACAGCCATTTATGAAAATTATGATCAATATGACGGTTTTGTTGTCACGCATGGTACAGACACGATGGCCTATACATCAGCAGCTCTTTCTTATATGCTGCAAAATCCGGATAAGCCAATTGTCATTACAGGCTCACAAATCCCGATTACGTTTAAGAAAACAGATGCGAAGAAAAACATCACCGATGCGATTCGCTTTGCATGTGACGGCGTAGGCGGCGTGTATGTTGTCTTTGATGGCAGAGTCATTCAAGGAACACGCGCAATCAAACTAAGAACGAAAAGCTATGATGCATTTGAAAGTATTAACTACCCATATATTGCATCGATTGAAAACCATCAAATTGAATACAATAGCAAAGTAAAAAGATCGTCAATGAAACCGCTTAAATTAGACGCATCTTTAAACACCGACGTTTGTCTCTTGAAATTGCACCCAGGTCTAAAGCCTGAGTTCTTAGATGCAATCAAAGGCGTCTACAAAGGAGTCGTGATCGAAAGCTACGGCAGCGGCGGTATTCCTTTCGAAGGAAGAAACCTTTTAGAGAAAATCAACGAATTGCTCGAAGAAGGCATTTCTGTTGTCATCACAACTCAGTGTCTTGAAGAAGGAGAAGACATGAGCGTGTATGAAGTAGGACGCAAAATCAATCAAGAACTGGTGGCACGTTCACGAAACATGAACACAGAGGCTATCGTGCCGAAACTCATGTGGGCACTAGGTAAAACAACAGACCCAAGAGAAGTGAAAAAGATTATGGAAACGCCAATCGCAGAAGATTTAGTGATTTAACTATTCTATAGAAAGCAGGTCATATCAGATGGTTCAAGCAACTTATCGCTATGAGAAGGATTTTCTGGGTGAAAAAGAAATTCCGGCAGACGTGTATTATGGGGTTCAAACCCTTCGTGCAAAAGAAAATTTCCCGATTACAGGATATCGCATGCACGAGGAACTGATCAGAGCCTTTGCCATCGTGAAAAAAGCAGCAGCTCAAGCCAATATGGAAGTTGGACGTTTATATGAAGGAATTGGAAATGCCATCGTACAAGCCTCTGATGAAGTTATTGAAGGCAAGCTGCATGAGTACTTTATTGTAGACCCAATCCAAGGCGGCGCAGGAACGTCGATGAATATGAATGCCAATGAAGTGATTGGAAACAGAGCGCTAGAAATCATGGGACATCAAAAGGGTGAATACATCCATTTAAGCCCAAACACACATGTAAACATGTCACAATCGACGAATGACTCGTTTCCAACAGCGATCCACATCGCTGTATTGAAGCAGTTAGACATTCTGCTTGAAACAATGCAAACGATGCAGGACGTATTCAAAAAGAAAGCAAAAGAATTTGATCATGTGATCAAAATGGGACGTACACACCTGCAGGATGCTGTTCCAATTCGTTTAGGACAGGAATTTGAGGCATACAGCCGCGTGCTCAGCCGTGACATTAAACGGATCAACCAATCAAAGCAGCATTTATATGAAGTGAATATGGGTGCAACAGCTGTTGGGACAGGCCTAAACGCAGATCCTCGTTATATTGAAATCGTGGTGAAGAAGCTAGCAGATATTTCTGGTCTTCCGCTTGTAGGCGCAGAGCATCTCGTTGATGCTACGCAAAATACAGATGCTTACACAGAAGTGTCCGCCGCATTAAAAGTATGCATGATGAACATGTCTAAGATTGCCAACGACCTTCGCCTAATGGCATCTGGTCCACGTGCAGGACTTGCTGAAATTGCATTGCCCGCTCGTCAGCCTGGATCATCCATTATGCCTGGGAAAGTCAATCCAGTTATGGCAGAGCTCATTAACCAAATTGCATTCCAGGTCATTGGGAACGACCATACCATCTGTCTTGCTTCTGAAGCAGGCCAGCTTGAGTTAAATGTGATGGAGCCTGTTTTGGTCTTTAACTTGCTTCAATCTATTAGTATAATGAATAACGGATTCCGCTCATTCACAGATCATTGTTTAGTGGACATTGAAGCAAATGAAAAACGTTTGAAAGAATATGTAGAAAAAAGTGCAGGCGTCATTACTGCGGTAAACCCTCACTTAGGCTATGAAGCCGCGGCTAGAATCGCAAGGGAAGCTATTTTAAGTGGAGAATCTATTAGAGATCTTTGCTTGCAAAATGATGTGTTAACAGAAGAAGAACTTGATATTATTTTGAATCCATACGAGATGACAAAGCCTGGTATTGCAGGACAAGAACTGCTAGAACGGGAATAATATCAAAAATTTTATTTTATTAATATGTCGAATTGCCTGTGAAATAGAGAAAAACAGGCAATTCACTTTCTTTCGAATTGACACACTTTTTTCACAATATTTTGAAAACGCTTAACGCACTCACAAAGGGAGGAAACACAATGAAATCACCACGTCTGCCGTCTATGTTAGAAGTCGTGTCTGTACTTGGCTTATTTTTAGCAATTGTTTTATCTTTTACTCTTTATTTCAAATTAGATATCCAACTAGCATTGTTTATCTCATGGTTTATAGTTATCGCATTAGGTATTCGATTGGGGCATTCATATAAGGATCTTCAAAATGCGATCACAAAAGGGATATCGAATGGTCTAGAAGCCATTTTAATTTTAATTGCAGTAGGTGCACTTGTTGGTACATGGATTGCAGGTGGAGTTGTACCTACGTTAATTTACTACGGTCTAGAGTTTATTCATCCTAATATCTTCTTATTAGCTACACTTGTCATCTGTGCACTCATGTCCATTGCAACAGGAACCTCTTGGGGGACGGTTGGAACGGCAGGGATTGCGATGATCGCAATTGGTGAAGGGCTAGGTATCCCACTTCCGATCGTGGCAGGTGCCGTCTTATCTGGTGCTTATTTTGGAGATAAATTATCCCCATTATCAGATAGTACAGTGCTCGCTTCCTCTCTTTCAAAAGTGGACGTGCTGGCGCATGTTCGAGCGATGATGGTTTTATCCGTACCAGCCTTTGTCATTACGGCCATTATGTTTACGGTTACAGGCTTTATGTATGGCGGACGCAACATTGATCAAGATAAGGTAGAATTTTTGAAAAATGCCCTTCATGATACATTCACCATCAACATTTGGATGGTCATCCCAGCAGTAGTGGTTGTATTACTGCTCGTATTTAAGAAACCTTCAATGCCTGTTATTGCCATTGGTGCTCTTTTAGGATCTATTTGGGCGATGGCTTTCCAAGGAATGAATCCAGCAGATGCGATTGGTTCAGCATACAATGGCTTCTCTATTAATTCAGATGTAGATTTCTTAAATACGCTGTTAAATCGTGGCGGTATTGTGAATATGCTTGGATCTTTAGTTGTCATTATTCTCGGGCTTGGTTTTGGTGGCGTACTTGAATATCTCGGCGTCTTAAAAGTGATTGTCGCTACTTTCGAGAAGAAATTATATAATGCAGGAAATGTAACCTTATCTACACTTGTTGTTGCATTCTTCGCAAATATTTTTGGCTGTGCAATGTACGTTTCATTAATTCTTACACCGAAAATTATGGAAAAAAGCTACGATAAATTGAAAATAGACAGACGCGTTCTATCTAGAAACGCTGAGGTCGGTGGAACAATGACGTCTGGTATGGTTCCGTGGTCAGATAACGGAATTTACATGGCTGGAATTCTAGGCGTCTCGACATTCTCATATTTACCATTTATGTGGTTGAGCTTTGTTGCCATTGCTCTTGCCATTATCTACGGATATACAGGGAAATTCATTTGGTACGTCAAAAATCAACAAGACTCAGAAGAATCGGCTTCATAAGCCGTTTACAAAAGCCGCCTCAATTAGGCGGCTTTTGCTTGTCCTAGGACCGAGAGACTACATATGATATAAAGAAGATGATCGGGAGTTTAGACCCTTTATAAAAGAGGTCTAAAGGGGTAATGTGAAGCAGAACGAAAGCATATTTATCCCATAAAAAGGGTACAAATCCCTATTCAAACATGAGTCTTTGAACCTTATAATAACAATATTGGAAAAAGTGCTATTCACCTTACGCTCGTTTAGAGGAACTCTAAGCAGCGTTTTTATTTTTTGACAGGAGGAGGAACCCATAATGAGCTTGTCGGATATGCTGTCTGCCCTAAACGGTGGCATTACAAGTAAAAAAGCAGAAATTGAAGAGAAAATCGCTCGACTTAAAAAGGCGAAAAGTAAGGTCGAACGAGAACAAGATGCGGCAGAAACAGACCTGAAGCAAATCAAGCAGCCAAAGCTTGGGGCCTCTTGGAAAGGTGAGCGAAGCAAGGATTTCAAATCAGAGCGGAATGAAGCACATGATGCGCTGCAAACGATTGTGAACGACAAATACCCACGCTACGTGAGCCGCATCGAATTCAAAATCAGTACATTAGAAGCTGAACAAACTGCGTTATCCTTTGCCAGTTCCTTAGCTGGAGACGCCGCACGTCTTGCTGAAAAAGGAGAAGACGCAGTAGAGGACGCCAAACGCTTGATCTCAAAAGCATGGAACAGTTTTTAAAGCTGCTTTCATGCTGAACAAATCTGGAGGATATCACGATGGGACAAATTAAGTTAAACTACCAAACAGTTATGAATCAACTAGATGAAGTCTCCCAAGCAGTCGAAGCTTTAATGATGAAAAAAGCAGCAGATAAAGCGGGTGAAAACAGCCTTGAATTTGTGACCAAATGGACGGCACGTGAGGCAGAGGTGAACGAAATGGTCTCAAACTTTAAAGAAGCCTTAATCAAAAATGTCCAGGACACGCGCTCGAATGTGAAAACCTTAAAAGAACAGGACGAAGCGATTGCTGCAAAATAATCAGCACAATCGCTTTTATTTATGGATTACATTTGCATGATAAGAAATATAGTTCAATGGAATCATATAAAATTCAGGATGTACGACCTTGTATTATTCCGTTTTTCTTCCAAACACGTCACTAAAAGGACACCTTTTCCCTATTTAAGACTGAGGCTTTTCACCTTATACTATACTTAATGAAAGCGAAACGATAGAAATGTCAGGATTGGAAAAATCAAGTGAGTCGATAGCTTCCAAGGCTCTGACGCTGTGCTTTCGTATGAGGTCCGATAGAGGTGGATGACATGAGTTTATCCGAGATGCTACACCATCTGCATATGGGAATTGAAAACAGACGTGCAGAATTTGATGAAATGATCTCTCGGTTAAAGACAGCCAAAAGCAATATTCGAACAGAACAAGATCTTGCGCAGTCAGACATAAAGGAAATTAAGAAGCCTGCTCTAGATTCGTCATGGAAAGGTGAGAGAGGAACCGACTTTCATCGCCACCGAAAAGACGCCTACCATGTAATGCACGACATCGTGAACAATGAGTATGAAAAATATATAACCGAGATTGATCAAAAAATCTTGCACTTTGAATTAAAAAAAATGGAGCTGGCTGTTGCCAGTAATTTTGCCGGAAGAGCCCAGGACGTGATGGAAAAGGGCGAGGATTTTGCAAAGGATGTTAAACATTTGATTGAACGGGGCTGGAAAGCTCTTTAAAATAAAATATAAAACAGCCGTCTCATAAGCGAGCGGCTGTTTTTTTGTTTAGTCACATCCACCACCGCTATCGCCTGAATCTCCCCCGCAGGAGGCATCAGAAGCGTGATGAGTATATGAATCAGTATAGGTACTTGTCGTTGAACTGTGATGTGAAGAACGCTTAGCAGATGTACGTTTATCCTTTGATGTGAACAGGTGGGCAATGATTGCTCCTAAAGAAGCCAATATGATCATAACAACAAACATAAAAGAACCCATGATGCATCCCTCCTCTTGTTTCATCATCATACGATTGAGCCATATTGAGGTTCCCGATTTGTAAGAAAAACTGGGCAAAGAGTTCTATTTTCGTTTATGATGATAGGCAAAAGTAAATGCCAAGGGAGGAGAGCCCATGCTATCTTTACGTCAGGAGGAGCTCCTGAAACGCTTGATGCAAGCGGAGCAGGAACTGACAAGTGAAGAAATTGCCCGCGTGATTGGCGTCACATCACGAACCATCCGAACAGATATGAAAACGCTTAAATCTATAATAGATGAACAAGGAGCCGCACTACATATCAAACGCGGGGCAGGGTATACATTGACCGTCGAGGATTATGGGGCATTTCGTACATTTTTGAAAAAGTCGCTGAGAGAAAGAAACGAAAAAAAGGAACAGGTCATTCCCAATCAGCCTAAAGACCGTGTGGCGTATCTATTGAAAAGGCTGCTTCTGTCTGAAGACTATATCAAATTAGATGGGTTGGCAGAGGAACTATTTGTGAGTGAATCGACAGTGAAGAATGATTTGAAAGCGGTCAGACATTTGTTTTCATTACATGGACTTTCTGTAGCACATCGCCCTAAATATGGATTGCGGCTGACAGGGGATGAAATGAAATTAAGATATTGTATGGCTGAGCATGTGTTTCAGCAAGAGCATGCGAACTCTGCGCTGTTACCTGAAGAAACGTATCAATTGGTTCAGGACATTGTGCGTTCACGTACAAAAGCAAGCGGACTTCATCTGTCAGAGATCGGTTTAAGTAATTTAGTCACCCACATCGCCATTGCATGCAAACGAATTGAAGAGAAAAAACTAGTCATGATGCCAGAAGCGGAATTGAAAGACATTCAAGTGCAGCCTGTTTTTCAAGTGGCTCAACAAATGGCAGAAGATATTCGGCATGTATTAGCTATTGATTTTCCGTTATCTGAAATGGCGTACATTGCGATTCACTTGATGGGTGCCAAGATGATGGCATATGGAGATGACGGCCATACGCTATTTCACCTTCTAGACGAAGATCACTTTCGCTTCACTCACCAATTACTTGCTTATGTAGAGGAGCACATGTCACTTGATATTCAATTTGATAAGGAGTTGATCGTTGGATTAAGTCTTCATTTGCGTTCCGCCATTCATCGTTTTAAGTACGATATGAACATTCGTAACCCCTATTTACCGGACATTAAAAGGCATTATCCCATTGCATTTGAAGCGGGTGTCTATATGGGCAGATGGCTGAAGGAAAAAGAGGGGGTCGAGATCCATGAGGATGAGATTGGGTATTTGGCGCTCCATATCGGTGCTGCAATCGAGCGGACAAAATCACAGCATGTGAGAAAGAGATGCCTTATTGTGTGTGCAACGGGTGTCGCCAGCAGTCAGCTCCTTCTTCATAAGCTGACGGCGGCTTTTAGCGGAAGGCTGGAGATCGCTGGAACTGCAAGTATTGGGGATCTTCCTTCGTATGATTTGAGAAGCATTGATTTTATTATTAGTACCATTCCGCTTCAGAACACATTGCCGGTGCCAGTGATTGATGTACATACGATTTTAAGTGACGATGATATTGTACGGCTGAAACGTTTTGTGCAGGATCCACAGGATACAGGGGTTTTGCGGTATGTCAGTCCGGCGCTGGCATTTTTTCAGCAAGACCTTCAATCAAGAGAAGAGGTTCTTCAATTTTTCGTGAACGTGCTAAAGGAACAACATCGCATCCCGGACGAGTTTGAACAATTATTGCTGGAAAGAGAGCAAGTGTCCCCGACATCGTTCGGTCATTTGGTCGCGATTCCTCATCCGATGAAGCCGGCAACAGATGACACGTTTTGTGCGATCTGCACGTTGAAAAAAACGGTGCTGTGGGGTGAAGATCGAGTACAAGTCGTTTGTTTGTTGAGTATCCAGAAGACGTATCAAAAAGAATTACAGTCGCTTTATCAATTTCTTGTGCGGCTGACAGAGCGGAAGGAAGTGGTGGAACAACTCATCAAGGCCGCTTCATTTGAGGAACTGACGGCGGCGCTTCAAGTATTGGAGCATCCGAATGAAAAAACGGGACACCCATTTCCGCATCTGTGAGGAAAAAGATTAGATGTTAATGAAAGCGCTTTTAAAATAACATCAAAAAGGAGGATGATCACGAGTTTTTGCAAAGGGGGAGACGGATCATGAGCTTCAAGGAGAAAGCGGCAGACGTCATGGGGAATGTGGCTTATCGCATCACGAATCAGAAATATATTATGGCGATTAAACAGGCATTTGTCACATTGATGCCAATCATCATTACAGGGGCTTTTGCTGTATTGGTGGCAAATATGATCATGAGCCCGGAAACAGGGCTTGCTCATTTTGAGATATTCAGATTTTTAGCGGAGCTTCAGCCAATTATGAAGGCAATCAATTATGCCACGCTGAACTTTTTAACGATTGGGGCTGTGTTCCTCATCGGGATAGAGCTTGGGAAAATCAACGGGCACAAGTCCCTGTTCCCAGGGCTGATGGCTTTGATTTCATTTATATCTGTTATTCCAACGACACTTCTTCTTGAAGTGGATGGATCGATGCGTGAGGTTGTAGATGTACTGGCAAGGCAATTTTCTGATCCAAAAAGCTTATTTTTAGGGATGATCATTGCGATCATATCTGTGGAAATCTTTTGTAAGCTGACCGAGGTGAAATGGCTTCAAATCAAGATGCCAGATTCTGTTCCATCGAATGTTGCGACATCTTTTTCGTCACTTTTTCCTTCGATCATTACGATTACGATCATTAGTTCATTCGGCTTTGCATTTCACCGTTTGACAGGCATTTATTTGCATGAAGCAGTGTATAACGTGGTGCAGCGCCCGCTAGAAAGTGTTGTACAGGGTCTGCCGGGGATTTTAACATTGATGTTTGTGGCGCAATTTTTCTGGGTGATCGGCATCCATGGCAACCAGATGATCAAACCGATCCGGGAGCCGCTCTTATTAGGGTCGATTGCAGTGAATATGACAGCATTTCAAGAGGGAAAAGAGATTCCGAATATCATCACGATGCCATTTTGGGATGTGTATATGAGTATTGGTGGTTCAGGTGTGACCATTGGGCTTTTGATTGCGATTTTTATTGCTGGAAGAAGGGAAGAGATGCGAAGCATTGCCAAGCTCTCATCTGGGCCGGGCCTCTTCAACATCAATGAACCCGTTATTTTTGGATTACCCGTTATGTTAAACCCTGTGATGGCAATCCCATTTATCGTCACACCGCTTGTGACAGGGACGATTGGTTACATTGCGACAGCTACAGGATTTGCTGGAAAAGCAGTCGTGATGGTGCCGTGGACGACACCGCCGATTGTGAATGCATGGCTGTCAACCGCTGGCAGCATGGGAGCTGTCATTACACAGCTCATCTGTATTGTAGTAGCAGTCTTCATCTATTTGCCATTTGTTCTCTTGTCTAACCGCAAACCAGAAGCGGCACCAGATTCAGAATAAAAGGAGGGGCATGAATGAACATGCAATGTAAGTGGTATGGAGAGGATGATCCCGTTTCACTTGCGCGTAAATATGCGAAAAATGGCGCATCCACTTTGCTCATTGACGAAATGCCATCGTTCATGAAAATGGTGATTTTGAAGAGTCAGCGCACCTTTCGTCAGCAGGAAGTCTTGATATGGGGGCAATTGTGAAGGCTTTGTTTGAAGAGAGCTCTAATGGCTATGTCCGGTCGGATCATGGACGTATGATCTTTGGCGAGACAGGCAGACCTGGCTACGGTTTATATGATCGAGCACTTGGGGCTGTGTATTTGCAAGGAATTTGGGAGGGGCTTCACGTTCAAACGAGGAAAGGGAAGGTAGCGATATGAACAGAATCGAGATTCCAAGTGATTTTATCCTAGGTGCAGCGGCTTCTGCTTGGCAAACAGAGGGATGGAAGGGAAAGCAGGTGCATCAGGATTCGTACATTGATTCATGGTATAAGGAAGGTTATCACGTGTGGCACGAAGGATATGGTCCGGCTGGTGCGACGAACTTTTACGAGCGCTATCCTGAAGATGTGGCCTTAATGAGAGAGATTGGACTGACACATTATAGGACATCGATCAATTGGTCGAGGTTTCTCATAGATTACGAGAAGGGGATTGTGGATGAGACCTATGCCCGTTACATTGATGACTTGATCAATGGATTAATTGCAGCAGGTGTAGAGCCAATGTTTTGCTTAGAGCATTATGAGCTTCCTGCCGTTTTGCTTGAGAAGTATGGCGGATGGTCATCAAAGCATGTCGTCGAGCTGTTTGTTCTCTATGCGGAAAAAGTGTTTGAGCGCTACGGGGACAGGGTCAAACATTGGTTTAGCTTTAATGAACCAATTGTTGTCCAAACACGTGTTTATCTAGATGCCATCCGTTATCCCTTTGAGCAAAATACGAAAAAATGGATGCAGTGGAACTATCATAAAGCGCTGGCAACAGCAAAAGTGGTGAAGCTGTTTCGGGAGATGGGATTGAAGGAATCGACAGGTGCAAAAATCGGGGTGATTCTCAATCCAGAAGTGACGTATGCAAGATCCTCTGCCCCGCATGATCAAGAAGCGGCACGGATGTATGATTTGTTTTTCAATCGAATGTTCTTAGATCCCTCCATCAAAGGGGAGTATCCAGAGGAATTGCTCGATGTGTTGAAAAAGCATGATATTCTTTTTGATTCGACAGAGGAAGAGCTTCAGGTCATCAAGAATCATACGGTCGATGTCGTCGGGCTCAACTTATACTATCCGCATCGTGTCAAGGCGCCGAGTAAGGCGTGGAACGAAGGGACGCCATTTCATCCGTCTTATTATTACGATATGTTTGAGCTGCCAGGGAGAAAAATGAATCCATTCAGAGGCTGGGAAATATACCCAAACATTGTCTATGATATGGGGATGAGAATAAAAGAAGAATACGGAAATATCGAGTGGTTTGTAGCCGAAAACGGGATGGGTGTAGAAAAGGAAGAACGGTTTAAAAATGAAGACGGTATCATTGATGATCAGTATCGCATTTCATTTATCAGCCAGCATTTGAAGCGGGTACTTCAAGCGAAAGCAGAAGGATCAAATTGCACGGGCTATATGCTGTGGGCTTTTACGGATAATGTCTCACCGATGAATGCCTTTAAAAACCGCTACGGGTTAGTCGAAATCCAGCTGGAAAATGAACGGAATCGCCAGTTGAAAGCATCAGCGTATTGGTACCAGACATTAATCAAAACAAGGGAACTGAAGGTTGAAACAGAAGTCATCTATCGATAGGAGTGATGGAATATGAAACGAATCATTCTCGCTTGTGCCGCAGGAATGTCGACGTCCATTGTAGTGTCCAAAATGAAGGCTGCTGCAGAAGCTAAAGAGCTGGATTATGATATCTACGCCATACCTGAAGGGGCCATTGCGGATGAATTAGAAGAGCATGGAGGAGATGTTCAGGTGATTTTACTTGGACCGCAAGTAAGCTTTATGAAAAAGGCAGCAGAAAAAACCGCTGCACCTTATCAAATACCTGTCGATGTCATCAATGTGAGATTATACGGAACAGCGAACGGGGAAAAAATACTAGAGCATGCTCTGAAACTAGCAAATGAATCTTAAGTAATTGGAGGAGAAGCAGATGACGGTATTAGAGGAAATGCAGGGAGCAGCCTTTCAAATCATTGCTCATGCAGGCGAGGCAAGAAGTCATTATGTCGAAGCGATTCGTCTAGCAAGAGCAGATGATTTTGAAAAAGCACAGCAGTTGATTGAAAAAGGGGAGGAAGCGTTTCGAAGCATCCACAATCTGCACTTGCCGCTGATCCAAAAAGAGGCGGCAGGTGAGCAGCTTCCCTTTTCTTTACTGCTGATACACGCAGAAGATCAAATGCTCACAACAGAGACCATTCATCTGCTCGCCATCGAAATGATCGAAATGTGTAAAAAAATGAACGCCCTGTCAAAATAGATATCAGCTATTAACCAATTTCTGTTATAATCATTCGGTAGATAGAGAGAAAGCAGGATTGGTGAATGAAAAAAACATGTATGTTGATTGCGGTTGGTCTTTTGGTGCTGCTCATTTCGGGCTGTATGGGAACGAAGGAGCAAACGATAGGAAACCAGCAAGTAGTCAAAGAGGAAAAGGGTCCATTACGATTAAAAGAAACAGAAGAGATTCAGCAGACAGAAGCAGCAGAGATTGATACACAAAGTTGGATTGAGCAAAAGGAGCCGGTAGAGCTTCCGATTTTGATGTATCACAGCATCTCCAGCGGCAACTCGCTTCGTGTACCAAAGAGCGAGTTTGCGGCTCATATGAAATGGCTGAAGGACAACGACTATGTCACGCTGTCGCCAGAAGAAGCTTACCGCGTCTTCACAACAAATACGAAGCCAAGTGAAAAGTGTGTCCTCATTACATTCGATGATGGATATACCGATAACTATACAAAGGCATTCCCGATTTTAAAGCAGTATAGAATGAAGGCAACGATTTTCATGATTGCGCAATCCATTGGGCGCCCGAACCACTTAACGGATGATCAAATGGATGAAATGATAGCAAATGGGCTTTCGATTGAGAGTCATACAATTCATCATTTAGAGCTCAATCGTTTATCAAAGGAGCAGCAGAAAGAGGAATTAAAAGGATCAAAGGCATTCTTTGATCAACGTTTTTCTCAGCATACGAGAATGGTCAGCTATCCTGTCGGACGCTATAACGAAGACACGCTAAAACTAGCGAAGGAAGCCGGTTATCAAATGGCTGTCACCACTGAACCAGGACATGCGAAAAAGGAACAAGGCATGATGTCCTTGCATCGTATCCGCGTGTCACCGGGACTTTCACCCGAAAGCTTTGGCAGACTGGTAGAGGGGAATCGATAGAGATCAAATCACAAATGTTTCACATGAAACATTTTACGACAAGTTTCACGCTGATGATTGGTGAATCGACATTTGGGTGGTTCAAAGGCGAAACAGAACTTTCATGAAGATGGAAGTTCTGTTTTTTTATCATTCATCAAAAAATTCCATATGAGTTTTTTCTTGCTTGTAATAATCGATTCGATCTTTCATGGTCCCGGTATGAAACTCAAATTTATGTCCATCAGGGTCCGTAAAGTAGATCGACTGATGATCTTTTTCATCTCTCGGACGGCCTGGCAAGATGTTGACGTTCAAATGTTTTAGCTTGTTGTACATGTGATCTACATCCTCTTCATCAATTGAAAAAGCGATGTGCGTGTAAGCGTGCTGAATGTCTTGACGAGGAATGTCTTTTTCCACATTCAGGGCAAGCCATAGCCCGTTCAAATCAAAGTAAGCTGTCTTTTTTCCTTTTACTAATAAAGTGGCGTCAAATACGTTTGTGTAAAAATCAATAGAGGTTTCTAAATCAGAAACAGAAAATAACAAATGATTGATTCCTTTTATCGACATCACATTCACCTCAAAACATATTTGAAAAAAAGCCTGTAGATGGGGTCTACAAGCTTGTTTATTGATAAACAGGATAGCCCGTTATTTTGATATCTTTCCCTAGTGGTTCTACTGAGAGTTGATCCAATTCGATGGCATCACTCATGAGGCGTATGCCTTCGCCTCCAAAAAAGGAAGGGGACAGCCGACCGCCAATGAGTTTAGGTGCCATATAGATGACCAATTTATCTACAAGCTGCTGTTCTAAAAATGAGGCATTGACCTGGCCGCCGCCTTCAATCATGAGGGAGGAGACATTTCTTTCTCCCAGCACTTGAAGCACTTCTTGCAGGGGCACCCGCGTGTCGCTATCTGTTATAAAGACACTGACGCCAGCTGCTTCTAAAGCGGCTCGTTTTCCCTCATTGGCTTGCTTTGTCGTAAAGATCCATGTAGGTGCCGTCTGATCAGTGACGATCTTTGCTGTCAGCGGTGTTGACAGCTTAGAGTCTAAGACAATTCGAATCGGATGATGCCCATTTGGAATCCGTGCAGTTAGTGAAGGATCGTCATGAATAACGGTTTGAGCACCGACCAAAATCGCATCATTGATACTGCGGATATGATGAGCATCATAACGAGATGTTTCAGATGTAATCCATTTACTGTCAGACGTAGCAGACGCAATTTTTCCGTCTAAGGTAATACCTGCCTTGAGCGTCACGAAAGGTGTTTTTTTCGTAATAAAATGATTAAATACTTCATTCATGAGAATGGATTCCTGTTCCAGTACGCCTGTAATCACTTGGATGCCAGCATCTTGTAAGATGGCAATCCCGCGGCCTGCGACAAGCGGGTTCGGGTCAAGCGCTGCCACGACAACGGTTTCGACGCCTGCTTTCACAAGTGCTTCCGCGCAAGGGCCTGTGCGGCCGTGATGGGAACAAGGCTCGAGGGTCACATAAATGGTGGCTCCTTTTGCCTTGTCTCCAGCCATTTTAAGTGCATGAATTTCAGCATGCGGTTCACCGGCTTTCATGTGAGCACCGACACCAACAATTTCATTCTCTCGCACAATCACAGCCCCGACGAGCGGGTTTGGAGAGGTCTGACCTTTCATTGCCTGTGCATTTTCAAGGGCTAGATTCATATATCGCTCATGATGTGGCAATCGTACGCACCTCTTGCTCCGCCTTCATGTGACCTGAGCGGTTGATTTTTGTCTGTAAGTATTTTTCATTAAACTCCGAGACATCACCCCAAAGCGGAATGCGTCCAGAAAGAGATAGACCTGCATGGCTGATGGCATCTGTCTTTTTCGGATTATTGGTAATGAGTCTGACTGGCTTTGTACGAAGTGTTTGAAGAACCGCGATGGCTTCTTCATATTGACGCGTGTCATCTTCAAAGCCGAGTGCTTCGTTCGCTTCTACTGTATCGTAGCCGTTTTCTTGAAGAATATAAGCCATGGCTTTACTGAAAAGTCCAATACCGCGGCCTTCATGATTGGCTAAATAGAACAGTGCACCTGCACCATTGTCTTCAATCATCCGCATGGACTGCTTCAATTGGAACCCGCAATCGCAGCGCTTGCTTCCGAAAATATCACCAGTGTGGCAAATGGAATGCATGCGGATAAGGGCTTCGTCAGCGTGCTCGAACTCCCCATACACTAGAACGCTTGACTGCTGATGATCGGCAAGCTGGCGGGACGAGAGGCTTTCAATTAAAGCGTCATCTGACAATGGCTCTTTTCCATCGTCTTTTAACCATGAATACCAGTTGAACATCACGGTTCTGCCGTCTAAATTCACTGGCAATTTAATGGGTCCAGTGATATATATATACCCGTCTTCTTGCTGTACTCGTTTGATTTTATCTTTTAAAATGGCTGTTTTAAGATCTGTGTGTTTGTCCATATTCTGCACCTTCTTTTTTGTCTGTTTCTTCAATCTGTAAACGAACGAGAACGCCAAATGGATCAACAAATTCGTTACTTTTCCCTGTTGTTTTCACTTGAGTGCCTGCTTTTGTCAGACGCTCGACAACGGACTGTCTGTCTGCTTCTTGTGGGAATACCAGTGTATAGCTTCTAATTCCTGAAAAACGTGGATCAATGGCTCCTTTTCGTCCCCGTCCCCATGCATTAAAGGCAAGGTGATGGTGGTACACACCAGCGGCGATAAACAGGCTTGCTGGTGGAGCCATTCTGATGTGAAAACCGAGCGTATTGACATAAAAGGAATCAGCTTCTTCTGGGTTAAGATGGAAATGTAAGTGTCCCATAACTGTACCAGCGGGAAGTCCTTCCCAATTTGTATCAGCGGCTTCTTGCAGGAGACCATCTCCATCAAGAGGTGCATTTCCGCCACCTTTCAGTTCTCCATGCTCACCTACCCAAACGTCCTCAGGGCGATCAGCATATATTTCTACGCCAATGCCGTCAGGGTCACTTAAATAAATGGCTTCACTGAAAAAGTGATCGCTTGCTCCAATTAAAGGATAGCCTTTTTTGATCACATGTGCCAGCCATGTGCCCAGGTTTTTTCTGGTAGGTAATAAAACAGCAAAATGATAAAGTCCTGGCTCATGATCAGGCTTCTCCTTGAGCTGTGCATCCTCTTTTAACAAAAGAATGGGTTCCTTTGCACTGCTTCCAAGAGTGACGGTGGATTCCGTCTGTTCTACTATTGTAAATCCTAAAATGTCTGTATAAAAAGGTAAAGAACGCTCAAAGCTGGACACATGTAACTCTGTTACACCCAATCTTAGCTCCTCAATTGTCTTCAAGCTCGGTCAGCTCCTTCATGATATATGCATCGGCATGTTCAAATGTTTTTGAAAATCTATAAAAATGAATACCTTGTTACTTAAAGTAACTAAACTATATAATAGTTAGTGACTTATTTCAAGTAATTAATTGTGCTATAATGAAAAAAAAGAGAGAAAAGCGGGAGGGAGTAAGGTATGGCTCAAGTAGATGGCTGTCCAATCACAGATGCCATGGAGATTCTAGGCAAGAAGTGGGTCATTCTCATCATCAATCAGCTTCTGACAGGCCCTAAGCGTTTCTGTCAGCTTGAAAATGAAATGGACATCAGCGGACGATTATTATCAGAAAGGCTGAAGGATTTAGAGGCTGAAGGACTCGTTGAGAAAAACGTATACCCTGACATTCCAGTACGGATTGAATACGAATTAACAGCGCAAGGGAAGAAAATTGAGCCGATTATTCGTGAAATGTATGCTTGGTCTTTAGAACGTAAAAACAGCAAAAAAGGGGAACATGTCCCTTCCTAATCGATTTCGATCAGTCTGTCTGGTCGAAATTTTTTTTGTGCGATTTTCCAGAAATCTAAGTCAATAGTATGAAAAATGATGTTGACAATAAATTCATTCATCATATAATATCAAGGAGAAGAGGGTTCTTTTCCCTGTAATGGAATGGAGGTTATGCCATGGTATCATGAATGGGACAGATTACCTAAAACACGTTTCAAACCATCATTTAGAAACAGACATCTTTGGCTTTTAGGAAGCAAAGATTTATTTTTTCAACTCAATTGATAATGATTATCATAATCATCTATAAGTGTGATCCAGCGCTTATGAAGGTTATTTTTTTTATTGTCTATTGAGAATAATTATCAATATCATTTAGGAGGGTTCACATGAAAGCCATTCGTTCAACATCACACGTATTATTGTTCTTTAGTTTTGTTCTATTATTTGCCCTAGCCCCGGTTAGCTCAGCCTCAGCAGCAGGCTTAGCAGATGGTCAACATTCAGCACAATATGTGGTATGGAAGGCAGATAGCGATTCGACTTCAACAGCGAATACGTATTTTGAAAAACCAGCCAAGCTTGTCGTGAAGAATGGAAAAATCAAAGCACAAGTCACGTTAACGAATAGCTCTTGGATCACAAGCTTTAAAACACTTGATCAAGGTGTGTACAAAGATGCGAAGGTGATCAGTACAAATACAGCTGCAAATAAGAGAACGGTTGAATTCAACGTGAACAGCCTGACAGAAGTCGTACCAGCAAAAGTGAGCGTGACTGTACCGGTCATCGGATATACAGGCAATTACGACATCCGCCTCAAGTTTGATGCAGCATCTGTTCAATAGAAAGGGAGGAAATTCGCTTGATGAAAAAAATGATGAGGCTATCAGTCTTCATGACCGCTTTATTATTGGCACTTATGCTGCCTTTTTCAAACGCACAGGCTGCCACGTTAAAGGATGGTACATACTCCGTCAACTATACTGTGCTGAAGGCTGAAGGAAATGCGGTTTCCATGGCAAATGATTACTGGCTGAAGCCAGCAAAAGTGATTGCAAAAAATGGGAAGCTGACTGTACAAATGACCATTAAAAATAGCAGCTGGGTGACGGAATTTAAAGTGCCGGGAAATGGCGGCTATGTCGACACAACGGTTCTCTCAACTAATAAAAAAGCCAACACAAGGCTTGTTCAGTTCCAAGCTCAGAGCTTGTCTAAGCCAATCAAGTCAAAAATTCATGTCACTGTTAAATCTGCTGATTATGATCATGATTATACCATTCAGCTGAAATTCGATGAGAGCAGCATGAAATCGCTTTCGTCTAACAGCACAAACAAATCAGCGGGTGCAGCAGAAGATCAGCAGCCATCAAAAGAATCAACGAAAACATCTGATTCATCCACGACAAAACAAGAAGAGAATCCTCAAACTGGTGATACAAACCAGACAGGGTGGCTCCTTGTGCTTGCTCTATGCTCAGGCGGGTTTTTAGCAAGAAAGTGGATCATCAAGCATTAAGAAAGGAAGTGTCACCATTTGAAACGTCTTTTTCATCTAAAGGCAGCTATTCTGCTCGTTTTATTCAGTTTATTGACTGCGTTTCAGATTCCTCAAGGAACGGCTCAAGCGGCATCATTTGTTGATGGTGAATACACGGCCGGATTCACCATTTTAAAGAATGGCAGCACAGAAGCGTCCATGATGGATACGTATACAGAAAAGCCAGCTAAGCTGATTGTGGAGAATGGCAAGACAACAGCCTATGTCACGCTGAAGCAAAGCAAAGAGATTACAGATTTCAAAGTTGAACAAAATGGTGCTCTTGTCACCACTGAAACCGTCAGTGAGGATGAAACAGCCAATACACGTGTGATCAAATTTGATGTTGCTGACTTATCAGCCAAATTAAACGGCTGGGTGAAAATTTACTGGGATTTAGGCGGCTTTATTTATGACGAAGCGTATGACGTACAGCTTGCATTCGATCAAAGCAGCCTAACACTCGTTACACCTGCAAAGCCAGACGATAACGAAACAAAACCGGATGACCAAAACGGGTCAAAGCCAGACGATAATGAAACAAAGCCGGATGATCAAAACGGGTCAAAGCCAGACGATAACGAAACAAAGCCGGATGATCAAAATGGGACAAAGCCAGACGATCATCAGGCAACACCTGGCAATAACAATGGCACAAAACCAGATGATTCTGCGCAAAATCAATTAAAAGATGGCGAATACCGCATCAATTACAGTGTGCTGAAAGGGGATCAGGACGAGGCATCTCGGATGAACCAATACTTCTCACATCCTGCATCCTTAACCATCAAAAATGGAAAACAAACCATTTCCTTTACGGTGAAGGATCATACGTCTGTCGCTTCCTTGAAAACAGAGAAAAACGGATCTTATCAAGAAGTGAAGACGGTCAGCACAGATAAAGCAAAGAACACAAGAGTGGTGTCATTTGATGTCGCTGATCTGAAAAAAGCGGTCAAAGGAAAAGTACACATCGTGGTAGCAGCTGCTCACTATGACCAAACCTACGATATTCGTTTTCAATTCGATGCAAAGAGTATCGCTCCACTTAAGGACGGGCAGGTAGAGGAAGAAACACCGGCTGCACCAGAAACACCAAAACCAAACACACCATCACCAGAAACAAATAACGGCGGAGCTGCTCAAGAGACGGCTAAGCTTAAAGATGGTGTATACAAGCTGCCTTTCTCAATGAAGAAAGCAGACAAGGATGAGCCTTCTCGTATGAACGATTACGTCGTGAGCCCTGCGACATTGGTCGTAAAAAATGGCCGCCATTTCGTTTCATATACAGTGAAGAACAGCTCAGCCATCACATCCTTCCAAGTAGGGACAGGCGGGAAATATGAAGAGACTCTTGTCGCAAAAACAGATCAAAAAGCAGACACACGAGTGATTCAATATGAAGCCAAAAGTTTAAGCACTGCTCAAGCAGCACGCGTAAAAATTGATATTCCGGCTGCGAATTATCATGAGCAGTACGATGTCAAACTTGTCTATGACACAAAAGGAATCACTCTTGGTGAAGGAAGCGGCATTGCTATGGTAATCGGAGACGATGAGAGTATCGGCTTTGTCAAAAATCCAAATGATCGCGATTCTCAAACAAATCAGCTTGAAAATCTAGCGCCAGAGGAAACAGGCGCAGAGCAGATGACATTTACTCCATCAGATGACCAAACCAAGTCTGAGACTGGACAGTTGAATCCGAAAACAGGAGATACCTCTCTTTTTTGGGTGTATATTCTTTTATTCGGCGGGTCATTATTCGTACTCGTAAGAAAGTATCAAACAAGAACAAGATAGATGGATTAGTTTAAGTGAGATGCGCAATTTCTCTCGGCGCATCCACTCTCTTTTTTCGAAAGGAGGCTTCTGTTTTTGAAGCATCGAATGTTATGTACCCTGATCGCTGCTCTTAGTGTGTGCGTGATCTTATCGGGCTGCTCACAGTCAGCCGAAAGTTCAGCGAAAGGCAAAAAAAGCGCAGAATCAAGTGCGCGCATTGTGGCAACGACTGTAGCTGCTGTGGAGATTATGGATGCTTTAGAGGTGGATCTTGTCGGGGTGCCAACAAGTCAAAAATCCTTGCCAGCTCGTTATAAAGGACTGCCGGAAGTCGGTAATCCAATGAGCCCGGACATGGAAATCATCCAATCACTTCAACCGACAGATGTCCTGTCTGTCACAACCCTTCAATATGATTTAGAGACACCCTTTCAGCAAGCAGGTGTCCCTGCCACATACTTAAATCTCGAGAGCCTTGGTAGCATGGAGAAGGCGATCACGAAGCTTGGAGCTCAGTATGACAGAAAGAAACAAGCCGAGCGCATCGTGTCTGACTTTGAACAAAAAAAGAAAGACATACAAGAGAAGACGAAGGGAAAGCGCAAGCCGTCCGTTCTGATTTTGCTTGGTGTACCGGGCAGTTATTTGGTGGCAACAGAGAATTCATATATTGGTGATCTTGTACGTATCGCAGGCGGAAAGAACATTGTCAAAGGTGAGAAAATGGAGTATTTGGCATCTAATACGGAGTATTTACAAAAAGCCAATCCAGATATCATACTCCGGGCCGCACATGGGATGCCAGATGAAGTTGTCCGCATGTTTGATCAAGAATTTAAAACAAATGACATCTGGAAGCATTTTCATGCGGTCAAGCAAGACCGGGTGTACGACCTCGAAGAAAGCTTATTTGGGACAACGGGCAATTTAAAGGCAGCAGAAGCATTAGATGAACTAACGCGTATGCTCTATCCGTCATAAGCGGCGAATCTTAATGATAAAAGGACGTTCAAGATGAAAAAAACAGGGATTTTATTTCTGATAGTTAGTCTCTTACTGGTGTGCGTGTTTATTTATTCCGCCATTACTGGGAGTATTCATGTCACCCCGATTGAATTATTGGAAGGGCTCATCACCGGTCAACATGCACAGGTAGACATCATTAAAGATTTGAGAATTCCCCGCATGATCATCGCAATGTTTACAGGGGCCGCCTTATCTGTCTCCGGTGTACTGCTGCAGTCGGTCATGAGAAATCCATTAGCTGATGCCGGCGTCATTGGAATTTCATCAGGAGCCAGCTTCTTTTCTTTAATGGCGATTACAGCGCTTCCTCAATTTTATTTCTACTCTCCTTTATTTTCGGTATTAGGCGGAGCCATTGCATGTTTCCTCGTGTACGTTCTGTCTTGGAAGGGCGGTTTAAGCCCAATCCGCATGATTTTGGTTGGGATCGCCATCAATGCCATGTTTACTGGAATGGCTGAAGCATTTGTGACCATTTGCAGCTATTTCAATATCACGATCAATCAGTCAGGACAGTCAAATCTCACGATGAAAACGTGGGGAGATGTCCGTTTAATCGGAGTCTATGGCGTCGTCGGCCTTGTCGTAGCACTTTTCTTCAGCAGATGGTGTAACCTCTTGGCTCTTCAGGACAAGACAGCGAAAAATTTAGGATTGCGTGTGACCAGAATGCGCCTTTTGATTTCCATCACAGCGGTATTACTCGCGGCGGTGACAGCTGCGGTAGCGGGCGTGATTGCCTTTGTCGGTTTGCTCATTCCGCACATTTCAAGAAGGCTTGTTGGCTCGGATCATCGGGTACTCATTCCTTTTTCTGCGTTAAGCGGGGCTTTGCTGATTTTGACGGCTGATACGCTCGGCAGGACGCTTGTAGCGCCAAATGAGATTCCTGCTTCTACGATCATGGCCGTGATAGGCGGGCCGTTTCTGATCTTTTTGTTAAGAAGGGGGGACCGTCTCCATGGACATTCGTGAGGTGTCATTCTCATATGACCAGCAGAAGGACATCGTTCAATCGGTCACAACACAGATCGAAAAGGGGAAAATCACAACCATTATCGGTCCAAATGGCTCGGGGAAATCCACACTGCTTTCCTTGATGGCGAATAATCATTGTCCAAACAAAGGGCAGATTCACTTAGACGGACAAGCGCTGAATGCATTTAAGCCAAAGGAGCTGGCAAAAAAGCTGGCTGTCGTCCATCAGCAAAATGAAGCACCGCTTGATTTAACGATCGAACGGGTCGTGGCATTCGGTAGAACGCCGTACCAGACGATGCGCGGGGGTGACAAGGAAGAGGATGAGAGAGCGATAGAGTGGGCACTGTCCAGTACAAAACTAACGGAAAAACGAAAGGTGCCGCTCGCCTCACTGTCAGGTGGTGAGCGTCAGCGTGTATGGATTGCGATGGCACTTGCGCAAAAAACACCGATCCTTTTCTTAGATGAACCGACAACCTATTTGGATATCTACTATCAATTTGACATTCTTGAGCTGATCCGTGAGCTCAATGTCGTTCATGGACTCACGATTGTCATGGTGCTGCACGACATGAATCAGGCTGTCCGCTACAGTGACGTCATCATTGCGATGAAGGATGGACGAATTATCAGTGAAGGACAGCCAAACGATGTGTTAACAGAAGAGAATGTGCGGCACATTTATGATGTGTCCGTCACGATTAGACAGGATGCAGAAACAGGAATGTACATCGTGCCTGTTGGCATATAAAAGCAGGTGAAACAGTGTGAAAAGAGGAAAACGGGTCTGGCAGCGTATGCTGACGATCGTCTGTTTAGGTGTATTCATTTATAGCGGTACAGCCATTGGTTTAGAACTGTTCGGCTATTATCAAAATCGTCAGGTGCTTGCAAAGGCTCAGACGATGTATGGTCAAGAGCAAGGAATGACTGAAAGCCGGGAACCGGGAACCACCCGTACGTCATTTGATGAGCTGCGGAAGGTGAACAACGACATTGTCGGCTGGATCAATATGAAGGACACGATGATTCAGTACCCAATCGTTCAATCTCGTGATAATGCGTTCTACTTAACCCGCAATTATTTAAAAAACGACACCCGGGCAGGCAGTATCTTTATGGATTATCGCAATGACGTCTTGCACGAGAGCCCGAATACTGTGGTGTACGGGCATCGGATGAGAGACGGATCCATGTTCGCTGGACTCACAAACTATTTAAAAAAGGATTTCTTCCATGAGCACCGGACATTTCAGTACGATACGCTGTATCAAAGCTATGAGGCGGAGATTTTTGCCGTGTATGAAACAACGGTGGATTTCGATTATATTCAAACCGATTTTCAAGATCTTGGCGAATATGCGCACTACTTACAAGCTGTGCGGAAAAAATCAATCTATCAAACGAAGACAGACGTGTCCACAGATGACCTCATCCTCACCTTATCGACTTGTGATCATGTGCTTGCACCTAAAAATGGGCGTCTTGTCGTACAGGCAAAGCTAAAGAAAGTTTACTAGAAAAGGAGAGACAGACGGTTGAAATTTTCACATGTGATCTTCGCTGGACTCGTCTTGATGCTTCTCCTCGGCGGATGCAGTCAGGCAGCACCTGTAGAGAAAGGAAGCGGGCAAGGTGCGCTGAAGATAAAGGATTTTACTGGCAGAACGCTGTCGTTTGAAGAATCCCCTCAGCGTATCGTCGCATTATCGACTGGAGACATGAGCATCCTGTATGCCTTAGGCGGTGAGGTAGTTGGCCGTCCGGCCGCCGAATTACCAGACAGCTTACAACAGGCAAAGTCCGTCCAAACAATTGGCACAACGCATCAATTTGATGTAGAGCTCATCACAAGCTTAAAGCCCGATGTTGTGCTTGGGAATGAACAATTAAACAGCAAGGACATCTCTACAATAGATGGAATTGGTTCACAGCTTCTTTTGACAAGTGCCAATTCAGTGAAGGATATTCAGCGTCAAATAACGTTATTCGGGGATTTGCTCGGAAAGCAGCAAAAGGCCAAAGCCCTCAATGAGCAAATCGATCAGAGGAAAAAGCAGGTCAAGCAGCCTCAGAAAAAAGTGAAGACACTCGTTGTATACGGGGCACCTGGCACATATATGGCGGCACTTCCTCAATCCTTAAGCGGAGATTTACTGCACATCGCAGGAGGGACGAACATCGCTGAAAATGAACCGGCACTCGAGAAATTCCCTCAATACGCTCAAATCAATGCAGAAAAGGTCATCGAAGCCGATCCTGATCTTATTCTGCTTATGACTCACAGCAATCCTGAAGATGTGAAAGCGGGCTTTATGAGTGAAATGAAACAGAATGCCGCTTGGCACGATGTGTCAGCTGTCAAAAATGGACACGTCGAGATTCTGCCGAGTGATCTATTTGGGACGAACCCAGGCGCGGAAGTGATGAGAGCGATTGATGAGCTAGAGAAAAGATTGAAGCGATTGTCATCATGAAAATGAATACAGAATTAGATTTTCAAAAAAGACAGTCGAGACGAAAATGGCTGATACCCGGACTATTCATCTCGTTAGTTGTAGGCGCATGCTTAGGGCTTGCATTAGGTTCCGTTCAATTATCGCTGCAAGACCTACTCGCCGCTTTGACGGGATCAGGCCAGCCTGTTCATGAGAAAATTGTGATGGATTTACGCCTGCCGCGTGTTTTGATCGGTTTTATTGTCGGAGCCTGTCTCGCAGCATCAGGGGCGATTTTACAAGGAGTCGTCCGGAATCCACTCGCTGACCCTGGCATCATCGGTGTGACTGCTGGCGGCGGATTGGCTGCTGTGCTCAGCATGATTGTGTTTCCGCAATTTACGTATTTGCTGCCAGCTGCTGCTTTCCTTGGCGCTTTATTAGCGGCACTCGTGGTGTATATGCTGTCATTTGATCAAGGGGTTTCCCCGCTGAAATTGATTTTGGCGGGAGTGGCAGTCAATGCCCTCCTTGGGGCGGTTATGAATGGGTTTATGGTGCTTTATAGTGAGCGTGTGCAGGCTGTTCTGCCTTTTTTATCCGGAGGATTAAATGGACGGAGCTGGCATCATCTAAGCTTCGTGTCGCCATATGCGCTTGCTGGGTTGTGCCTTTGTTTTTTTGCCATCAAGCCGGCAAACCTTCTTTTGCTTGGTGATGAATCGGCGCAGTTACTCGGCCTTAGAGTAGAGCGCACCCGGTTTTTCTTAATTGCGCTGGCGGCGCTTTTAGCTGGTGCAGCTGTAAGTGTGAGCGGCTTAATTGGATTTGTCGGGCTGGTCGTTCCTCATTTTATCCGTCTTTTAATTGGAGATGACTACCGGTACCTGCTGCCTATCTCAATGCTGGGCGGAGGCGTACTTGTGGTTTTTGCAGATACAGCGGCACGGGTATGGTTTACACCGGTTGAACTGCCTGTCGGTATCCTGCTTGCCTGCATCGGTGCACCTTTCTTCCTCTATTTATTAAAAAAGAAAGGGAGGGGTTAAGTTGAATGTGATAGCTATGGATGACGTGAGTCTCAGTCAAGGAGGCTTTCGGCTGTCGTCTATTTCAGCAGCTGTTCCTAAAGGAAGTGTGACAGGAATTATTGGACCAAATGGATCAGGGAAGTCGACTTTTATTAAAGCAGCCGCACGTCTTACATCGATCGAAAGCGGCATGATATACATTCACGATATACCGCAAAAAGAGATGACAGCTCAGGAGATTGCAAAGGAAATCGCCGTTCTCATGCAGACGAGAACAGCCATTCCATCTATGACCGTACGGGAGCTGGTCGCACTTGGACGCAGTCCGCATCGTTCGATCTGGAAAAAGAGCTCGAAGACAGATCAAGAAGCGATTGAGTGGGCGCTTGATGTGACCAATAGCCGCATCAATGAAAACAGAATGCTGCATACATTGTCAGGCGGAGAAAGACAAAAGGCGTATATTGCGATGGCGCTCGCTCAGAAGACAGAGACTTTGATTCTGGATGAGCCGACGACTTACCTAGATATTGCACATCAGCTTGATTTACTAGAGCTGCTCAAACAGCTGAATAAGACGCATGGAATCACCATTTTAATGGTTCTTCACGACCTGCAGCAGGCAGCAAAATATTGTGACCGCCTCATTGCGATGAAGGGTGGTCAGGTTTATCAAATAGGGACACCAAACGAAGTATTAACAGAAAACTTTTTCAAAGAAGTCTTTGGGATTCAGGCTGAGGTTCACTTAGACGGTGAGCATCCGCTCATTATCCCAATCGCTTCGATCCAACAACCAAAGGGAGATGAACAGAAAATGATCATTGTCAACAACCAGGTAAGAGTAGAAAAAGGCAGTGCTGACCACCTCGTCAAGCGTTTTAACAAGCAGGGACAAGTAGAATTCATGGAAGGATTTTTAGGCATGGAAGTATGGGTCACGCAGCAGACAACCGATTACGATGAAGTGACCATTCATACCCGCTGGAATCGAAAAGAAGACTTTGTGAACTGGACAAAATCTCAGGCGTTTGGTGATGCGCACGCTCATGGGAAAGCGAAACCTGAAGGACTATTAAAAAACAAAATTACGTACTACGAAGTGCAAGTCACTAGACCAGCTTTACAGAAAAAAGCCTAAAAAAGAAACATAGCGCTGCGGTTCATGTGCAGCGCTATTTTTTTGCGTTTTTTTACTTTCTGTCACATATCTTTGACAAAGTATTCAAACAACTGACACAATACCATCCAATTTTTAGGTAAAATTTACTTTATTTTTGAAGCGCATGGGTGTAAAGTACAGGTATAAATAACTAACCGAATGAAAAGCAAGAGTAAAATTTCACCGAGTAAACCATTTCAAACAGGCTATTATTTGTGAATCATTGAACAAATAGTGAATATTTTGTGAAGTGGTGAGCATAGTTGTTTCGAATCATTCGGCATGTGAAAGTAAGGGAGGATGTAAGGCTGTGAGTGAGCTGTTTTTAGCAAGATTTCAATTTGCTTCAACGACATTATTTCATTTTATTTTTGTTCCTATGTCAATAGGTTTGGTGTTTATCGTCGCCTTGATGCAGACCCTTTATGTCGTCAAGAAAAAAGAGATTTATAAAAAAATGGCGAAGTTTTGGGGTCATCTATTCTTACTCAATTTTGCAGTAGGTGTGGTGACAGGGATTTTGCAGGAATTCCAGTTTGGGATGAACTGGTCAGATTATTCAAGGTTTGTCGGTGATGTGTTTGGTGCACCGCTTGCCATTGAAGCACTGCTCGCCTTTTTCCTTGAATCTACATTTATTGGACTTTGGATATTCGGCTGGGATCGTCTGCCGAAGAAGATTCATTTATTGTGTATTTGGCTTGTTTCTCTTGGTACGATCTTTTCGGCGTTTTGGATTCTACTCGCCAACTCATTTATGCAAGAGCCAGTTGGATTTGTCATTAAAAATGGCCGCGCAGAAATGAATGATTTTGGCGCTCTTGTAACGAACCCGCAGCTTTGGGTTGAATTCCCGCACGTTCTGTTTGGTGCGCTGGCTACAGGTGCATTCTTTATTGCAGGAGTTAGTGCCTATAAAATGATCAAAAAACAAGAAATCGCCTTTTTCAAAAAATCATTCCAGATTGCCATGGTCCTCGCTTTAATTTCTGGCTTAGGTGTGGCGTTCTCTGGACATGATCAAGCGAAGCACTTAATGAAATCACAGCCGATGAAGATGGCAGCAAGTGAAGCCCTTTGGAAGGATAGTGGAGATCCAGCGGCTTGGACACTATTTGCCAATATTGACACAGATAAAAAAGAAAACTCTGCGGAGATCAATATTCCGTTTGCTTTAAGTTACTTGGCTTATCAGAAGTTCAGTGGAGATGTGCCAGGCATGCTGACACTTCAAAAAGAATATGAAGCAAAGTTTGGCCCTGGAGACTACATTCCGCCAGTGAAAACAACCTTCTGGAGCTTTAGAATCATGGTTGGTGCCGGAATGCTGATGATTTTTGCCAGTATGATTGGCTTGTACTTGAGCTTTAGAAAGAAACTCGAAACGAACAAATGGTTTTTACGCTTCATGGTAGGGATGATTGCGTTCCCGTTTATTGCGAACTCAGCTGGCTGGATCATGACTGAAATTGGGCGTCAGCCGTGGACTGTCTTTGGTATGATGACGACGGCTCAATCGATTTCGCCAAACGTATCGTATGGCATGCTGTTATTCTCAGTCATTAGCTTTACGACGATTTATCTGATTCTTGCCATCTTGCTTGCCTACCTATTCATTCGAGAAATTAAAAAAGGTGCACATTCGGAAGAGGATACAGATCAAAAGGATGAAACGGACCTGTCTACAGATCCATTTGATGGAGGCGCATATCATGGCATATCTTAACGAGATTTGGTTTATTCTTGTCGCAGTATTGTTTGTTGGATTTTTCTTCTTAGAGGGATTTGATTTTGGTGTTGGGATGTCCATGCAGCTGCTTGGAAAGGATGCGCACGAACGCCGCATTTTAATTAATACGATTGGTCCTTTCTGGGATGCGAATGAGGTCTGGCTGATTACAGCTGGGGGCGCTATTTTCGCTGCATTCCCTCACTGGTATGCCACGATGTTCAGTGGATACTATATACCATTTGCGGTTCTCCTCTTAGCGCTCATTGGGCGCGGAGTCGCCTTTGAATTCCGAGGGAAGGTGGAGAAAGCCTCTTGGATCAAAGCATGGGACTGGGTCATCTTCTTTGGCAGTCTGCTGCCGCCGTTTTTACTCGGTGTGCTATTCACGAGTATTTTACGCGGGATGCCAATTGATCAAGACATGAATATGTATGCTGGTTTTACGGATTTTGTGAACCTTTATTCAGTGATTGGCGGGTTAGCTGTGACGGTTCTTTGCCTTCTGCACGGATTGATTTTCGTCACACTACGTACAGAGGGTGATTTAAGAGATCGTGCAAGAAAGCTTGGCAAGCGTGTCCTGCTTATTGCGCTGCCAGTTCTTGTCCTATTTGTCGGTGTATCTATCATGGAAACAGACATTTATACGGTACGCCCGATCATCACCATTCCGTTAACTGTCCTGATTGTGGTTTGTTACGTCGCGGCTCTATTCTTTATGAGAAAAGAACGTGATGGCTGGACATTCTTATTCACAGGTGCAGGCATCATGGTGACAGTGACGATGCTTTTCACTGCATTGTTCCCGCGCGTCATGATTAGTTCAATCAACCATGCGTTTGATCTTACCATTCAAAACGCTGCATCCGGATCATATTCACTGACGGTGATGACGATTGTTGCCATTTCTTTGCTGCCCTTTGTGCTTGGGTATCAAATTTGGAGCTATTACGTCTTCCGTAAACGTGTAAGCGGTAAGGAGCCAATGACCTACTAATGGATAAACGTTTGCTTCAATTAAAAGGAATGAGGGGGCTTCTTGCCCTCTTGGGTATTGTGTCACTCATCCAAGGAGCAAGTATTATTTTCCAAGCACAGTGGCTGGCACATGCCATTACTACGCTGTTTGACGGGAAAAGCCTTTCGCAGGCAACGCCTTATGTCCTGCTGTTTCTTGCTGCCTTTCTGGTGCGGCACGGTCTCACCTTGATTCGGGAGAAGGTCATGTTTACCTACTCTTCCCGAATTGGAGCAGACGTCAGAAAACAGCTGTTAGACCAACTCTTTCGTTTAGGTCCAGCTTTTACAAAGAAAAAAGGTACAGGAAAGCTTGTCACATTAGCGATGGAGGGGATTGCTCAATATCGTCAGTATTTACAGCTATTTTTACCGAAAATGGTGAACATGGCAGTGATACCGGCTATGGTTCTCATCTATGTTTGGACATTAGACGAAACATCTGCCGTCATTTTAATCGTGACGCTGCCGATTTTAATTATCTTTATGATTTTGCTAGGCCTTGTCGCTCAGCGTAAAGCGGCCAAACAATGGAGATCGTATGAGAAATTATCCAATCATTTTACTGATTCTCTCCGCGGCCTTGAAACGCTTCGTTACTTAGGCATTAGCAAAAAACATTCCCGCAATATCGGGGAAGTGTCAAAGCGATATCGAAAGGCGACCATGAGTACGCTGAAGGTTGCATTTCTTTCATCATTTGCGCTTGATTTCTTTTCCATGCTGTCGATTGCAACTGTCGCTGTCTTTCTTGGCTTGCGATTAATTGAAGGAGAGCTTCTGTTATTGCCGGCTCTGACCGCGCTCATGCTGGCACCGGAATATTTCCTGCCAGTACGTGAAGTGGGAAATGATTATCATGCGACGCTAAATGGAAAAGAAGCGAATGAGGCGATGCAGGTCATTTTAGAAGAAAAGGGCTTCCGCGCGCAGGAGACACAATCAGTGCAACTAGATGAGTGGAATGAACAGTCTGCGCTCACGCTGCAAGATGTTAGTGTCCAGCATGATGAACATGCCCCTTATTCGATTCAGGATGTAGACCTCACTGTCAAAGGGAAGAAAAAAATCGGGATCATTGGTGCCAGTGGTTCAGGGAAATCGACGTTAACCGATGTGCTCGGCGGCTTTGTTGAACCGACCTCAGGTCAAATCACGTTAAACGGCCAGCCGCTTGTTCATTTACAGATGAAGGAATGGCAAAAGGAAGTCGTCTATATGCCGCAGCACCCTTATTTATTTCACATGACATTGAGAGAAAACATTCGTTTTTATGAACCGCATGCCACAGATGAAGAAGTGGAAAGAGCTGTCTGTGAAGCTGGATTATCTCAGCTCGTAGCGCAGCTGCCAAATGGTCTCGATGAGGTCATTGGAGAACAGGGAAGAGGACTGAGCGGCGGACAGGCACAAAGAATCGCGCTTGCGCGAACGGTGCTGGGCCAGCGTTCAATTATGCTGTTAGATGAACCAACGGCGCATCTCGATATTGAGACAGAGTATGAATTGAAGAAAACAATGCTTCCGCTGTTTGAAGATAAACTTGTGTTCTTAGCGACACATAGGCTCCATTGGATGCCAGACATGGATGAGATCATTGTCATGGATCAAGGAACGATTGCAGAAATGGGTACACATGAATCATTAATGCAAAGAAAAGGCGTGTATTATCAATTGGTACAGGAGCAAATGGGGGCGGTCACACATGGTCAGTAAAGGCTGGTTTATACCTTATATCAAGGAGAATCAAAAGCTGTTTGCGCTGGTTTTATTTCTAGGGGCAATTGCAGTATTGTCTGCTTCTATGCTGATGTATACATCAGGATTTCTCATTTCAAAAGCTGCCACAAGACCTGAGAATATACTTATGGTATACGTTCCAATTGTAGCTGTACGGACCTTTGGTATTTCACGCTCAGCTGCCCGCTATGCAGAAAGACTGGCGAGCCACCAGCTCATTTTGACCATGATTGAAAAAATGCGTGTCCGTCTGTATGACATGGCTGAACGAAGTGCGAAACAGACAAAGCTGGGTACAGGTGAAATGCTTGGGCTCCTGTCAGATGATGTCGAGAGACTGCAGGACGCCTATTTAAAAACCATCTTTCCATCCATCGGGGCGCTGCTTTTATATGCCGCATCCATTGGGGCACTTGGTCTATTCTCGTGGCCTTTTGCTGGACTGATGCTGCTTTATATGGCACTTCTCGTATTTGTTTTCCCATACGTCACAGTGCTAGTGAACCGGGCGAGACAAATTCAAATGAAAAAAGGCAGAAATGAACTGTACAGCCATTTAACAGATGCAGTCATGGGCGTTAGTGACTGGCTGTTTAGCGGCAGGCAGAAAGATTTTGTTGATGAATATGAACAAAAAGAAGCGAAACTGTTAGCGCTTGAAGCAGCCAAGCACCGGTTTATCCGTCTGCGCCAGTTTTTTGCCCAGCTTATGATTGGAGGAGCTGTCGTGCTTGTCGTGTATTGGAGCGGTTCGGTCGTTCAGTCAGGCTCGATGTCACACACACTGATTGCAGCCTTTGTGCTTGTGCTATTTCCGTTAACAGAAGCCTTTCTTCCACTCTCAGATGCAGCAGGTGATATTCCCGTCTATCAGCATGCTGTCAGCAGATTAAATCATTATGAAAAGCTTTCGTATGAAGGAGAATCTGAGCGCAAGACAGTGGATCAGTCAACCATTTCTCACGATCAAGCTGTCTGTTTTGATCAAGTGTCCTTTGGGTATGATTCGCACCAACACGTGCTAAAGCATCTCTCATTTTCACTGAAGCAAGGTGAATCACTTGCTCTCTTAGGAAAAAGTGGTGCAGGAAAATCGACTATTTTGAAATTGTTAGAAGGAGCTGTCGTGCCAAATCAAGGAGCTGTCAGTATCCAGGGGAAACCGGTAGAAAGCATTCGAGAAACCGTGTCCACCTATGTGTCAGTGCTCAATCAACAGCCGTATTTATTCGATACCTCTGTTTTAAACAATATTCGCTTAGGCTCTCCAGATGCGACAGAAGAGCAAGTAAAAGAAGCAGCGAGGCAAGTGCAGCTGCACGATACCATCGAATCCTTGCCAGAAGGTTATCACACCGGTGTGCAGGAGACAGGGGTTCGTTTCTCAGGTGGAGAAAGACAACGGATGGCATTAGCCCGGATTTTGCTGCAAAACACCCCGATTGTTGTATTAGATGAGCCCACCGTCGGACTTGATCCGCGCACAGAGCGTGAGCTGCTTGAAACCATCTTTCGTGTGTTAAAAGGAAAAACGGTCATTTGGATTACCCATCATCTCACTGGCTGTGAGGCATGTGACCGCATTATGTTTATTGAAGATGGACAAATTGAGATGCAGGGGGAGCATCAGGATTTACTGAGAGAAAACCTGCGCTATCAAAAATTGTATGAGATGGATCGTCCATTTTCTACAATATAAATAAACGAAATAACAAGAACGTTCGGACAGAGATCTCTGCCCGAACGTTTTGTGGTTTTAAGGGTTTACCTTTCCAACACCAGCATTTGATACCACTTCTGATTTGACATTGTTCACGTTAAGCAAAGAGTAGTGATAAGGAGGGTTGTACGTACCTGTTGAAGACGTTGGCAGACTGCCTGTGCTGTTAATAAATGAGTTGTTGATGACATGCCATGTACCGACTTGACGGCTGTCCCAGCTGCCGATCGCATTATTTGTATTTTCAAATACGTTGTGCTCAATTCTCATCTTCGCGCCCATACGAGAGTTGATCGCTGTGGTATGAATGCCTTTATAGTAGTTGTTATACACATGACCTTCCCCGTAGCGCATAGACGGTACACGAGAATTCAGGTTTTCAAAACGGTTGTTATGGAACGTAATTTTTCGGTTGTAGTTGTCGTTATCAGAGCTGCCCATGAGCATCGTTTTCCAGCTGTCATGTACATAGTTCCATGAGAAGGTAATATAGTCGGAGTCTTTTTTCACATCAAATAATCCATCATAATCATCTTTCCCAGAGTTTAATGTGTTGTACAGCTCATTATGATCGACCCATACGTTTTTAGAAGCGCCTTCGATTCCGATGGCATCCTTGTCACCGATGTTACTGTGATGGATTTTCAGGTTGCGGATAATGACGTTATTGGAACGCCATACTTTGATACCAATTCCATTAAATTCACCTTTCGTGCCTTTGCCGACGATCGAGACATTGTTTGTATCTTTCACATCGATTTTATTGGCAGATGTATTAGAAGGGTTAATCGTCCCGTCGACAACAATTTTTAATTTTTCGTTTGTTCCTTTACTTTTGAGGGCAGCCAATAGTTCATTTCCAGTTTTGACTGTGACGGTTTTACCGCCTTCACCGCCTGTTGTACCGCCATTTAATGTGGAGAATCCTTGTTGATTAAAATTGGCCATAATAGAAGGGCTTTCTGGATACTTGGCTGCCGCTTTTGCCTCCCCATTAGGTGCAAATAATGAAGTCACGAGACCAACCGCTAACACACCAGCTAACATTGGAACTTTTTTCTTCAAAGTCAACATCTCCATTCTATTTTGTTTTAATGTAAACGTTTCCAAAAATAAGCTGCAATTCAACTGCCCCCCCTTTCTTCGCCAGTATCGCCTTTTTCGGAATGTAGGAAGAGCATAGCACGCAAAAAGGTATCATCGGCTAAGAATTGGCGCTGTGTATTCCATGATTTTCTAGGAAACTAAGGCCATGATTATTTTATTTTCATCTAAATGAGACAAGGATCATTGACGATAGGTATTGGGATGACCTAGTGATTATGAGGGAGAGGCTCTTCGCTTGATAGAAAATCAAGATGATTACGAACGCACCATTTTGTTAGGGACGAAAGAATGTCATAATCATTACATAAGAAAAAATTGGATATAAAATGAATCAAATACTGGATCAACAGGGAGAAAAGGAGCCAAGTTAAAAAAATTAAGTCTATTTTGAACGATGTCGTCATCCGTGTCGTCACATGAATAAGAGAAGAAAAGGAAGGAGGGGTGTGTTTGGAGCAGACAGAAGAGACATTATTGATTCAGCGGGCAAAACAGGGAGATGATGCTGCATTTACAGCCCTTTATCGTCATCATTATTCCTTTCTTTACCGTTATATAATGAAGCTCACCCTTCAACAAGAGCTGGCAGAAGAAATCATGCAAGAAACGATGCTGAAAGCGTACATGAAACTTTCTTCATTTAGAGGAGATTCCTTATTTTCAACATGGCTCATTTCCATTGCATCTAGACAATTTTTAGATCACCAGAAGAAAAGAAAACGTGAACAATTAAGAGAAGGGAAGGCGAATCAAGAGACCATACGCCGCTTCAAATGGGACATTCAGCAAAAGGGCCACACATGGCATGAGATGTGGGATGCTCTAAACGAATTGAAGGCACAGGAGAGAGCACCGATTATTTTGCACTATTATTATGGCTTTACTTATCCAGAGATTGCTTCAATGCTCGGTACGAGAGAAGGCACTGTGAAGTCGAGGGTTCATCATGGATTAAAGAAAATTCGAAAGGAGTGGTCTCAATGAAGGAAGATCAGTTCACCGAACGTTTAAAGGAAGAGTTACAGCAGCTAGATGAACAAATTGAAGTGAAAGAGCCAAGTGAGCAGGCTGTCATGATGATGCTGAAGCAGGCAAAGGAACAAGAGAAAAGGCGTTTTAAACAAGAAGTACTGGCGTACGTTCTCATCAGTCTGACCATTCTGGCACTATTTGTCGCTGCCATCACCCATTTGCCTATCATCTTCATTCTTCTTCAAGTAGTGAGTGTGCCGCTCTGCGTCGTTGTCGGCATCAAGGAATATCAACACATTAAAGGAGGGTCTTCCTTATGAGTCAGACGGAGATGATCATCTTATTGTGCGCATTGCCGTTATTGTTTGCGCAGGGGCTTCTTTTATTTATGGATGCAAAGAAAAGAGGGCGCTATAAGTGGTTTTGGGGCATTGTCGGTTTAATTAATTTCCCATCGTCTTCTATTTTATATTGGCTTTGTGTCGTGTACCCTGATCGAAAGAAAGATGAGAAGATCCGAAAAGATTGAGCGGACGGCCTGTAAAACTTTAGGCCTTTTTTTCGGGTTGAAGATCAACTAGAAATCATTCATGATTCATCTATTTGTCAAAGAGTGCGGGATATATAACGTCTAAATCATCATTTCTAGCACAATAGTCATTCTGCAAGAGATACTTTCTAAAAACGATTGCTGCGGCTGCTTGATCCATCTCAAATCGGCATCATTTTCATCTGTTATCAGTATTGATCAGATTTTACAAATGGTGTTAAATTAATCTCAATATGCGTTAGAAAATCTAACAGATAAATGTGTGAAGATATCTACAAGGAGGCAGATGAGACATGTTGACCTTAGATCGAGCAGCACAAACAGCACAAAGCTACATCGACCGTGTGTTAGAGGAGGTGGAAAAACGAAATCCTGGTGAGGAGGAATTTCAGCAAGCCGTAAAAGAAATTCTAGAATCACTCGTTCCTGTTTTTGCAAAACACCCAGAGTATGAAAAACAGGGCATTTTAGAACGACTCATTGAGCCTGAGCGGCTTGTGGTATTTCGTGTACCTTGGGTAGATGATGAGGGGAAAGTACAAGTCAATCGGGGTTTCAGGGTTCAATTCAATAGTGCCATCGGTCCTTATAAAGGAGGCATTCGATTCCACCCATCTGTCAATGCAAGCATTATTAAGTTTTTAGGATTTGAACAAATCTTTAAAAACGCACTGACTGGTATGCCGATCGGCGGGGGAAAAGGTGGATCAGATTTTGACCCTAAAGGGAAATCTGATGGAGAAATCATGCGTTTCGTCCAAAGCTTTATGAGTGAACTCAGCCGATATATTGGACCTGATCAAGATGTACCAGCAGGTGATATTGGCGTAGGGGCACGCGAAATTGGCTATATGTTCGGACAGTACAAGAAAATGCGCGGTGCTTATGAGGCGGGTGTGCTCACAGGGAAAAGTCCTGGATTTGGAGGCAGCTTAGCGAGAAAAGAAGCGACAGGCTATGGACTGGTGTACTTTATGGAAGAAATGTTAAAAGCGCATGGACTGCAATTTGAAGGGCATTCAGTTGTTGTGTCTGGATCAGGGAATGTGTCTATTTATGCGATGGAAAAGGTCATGGAGCTAGGCGGTAAGGTCGTTGCTTGCAGTGATTCAAGCGGAGCGATTTATGATCCTCAAGGCATTTCACTTGAGACCGTGAAGCAGCTAAAGGAAGTGAGCAATCAACGGATTGGGGCATACATAGACATTCACCCGCATGCCGAATTGATTGAAGATTGTGAACAAATTTGGTCTGTTCCTTGTGATATTGCGCTTCCATGTGCAACGCAAAATGAAATATCTGAGATGCAAGCGCAGCAGCTCGTGGAAAATGGTGTCATTGCGGTAGGAGAAGGAGCTAATATGCCCTCTACTCTTCAGGCAGTCAAAGTGTTTGAACAGAATGATATTCTATTTGCGCCGGCAAAAGCGGCGAATGCTGGCGGGGTAGGAGTCTCAGCACTGGAAATGGCACAAAATAGTGCAAGAATGTCTTGGACATTTGAAGAAGTAGATGATCAGCTGAAACAAATGATGCAGACGATTTATCGTCAGTGTACAGAGACAGCAGACGAATATGGACACTCTGGAAACTTAATCGTAGGAGCAAATATTGCAGGATTTCGCAAAGTGGCAGATGCGATGATCGCACAAGGCGTGATTTAACTCCTGCTCTCCCGCACCTGTTTATTTCATGACAAGATGGGGAATCGTCCTTGTAAGAATGACAATAAGGAGGCGCGGGAGAAATGAAAAAATGGCTGAAACAAATTGTCAAATGGGCACCAGTGATTTATCCAGTGGTGAGGAAAATATATAAAGAGCGAAAAGCATCTAAACGTCGTAACGTATCAGCCGGATAATCCGGCTTTTTTTATGCAAGCATTACCGATTGAGCCCTGAACGAAAAAATAATAGATTTGAATGATCCATTTCATGCTTCTCTCCGTTAAGTACATAACAAACGGAAAGAGGAGGCAATAACAGATGAACATGAAAAAAGCGATTTTAACTATCCCGCTTAGCGCAGCATTACTATATTTCCGGCAGCTCATATCGCAAGTGCACGCGAAGGACATATGCATGGAGAGGAAAAGAAGACGTCTTCGTCACAAGAAGTGTCAAACAAAGCAACCGATCTTCGAGCAGCACTAGACCAGCTGTTTTCGGAGCATGCTTATTTAGCAGTGATCACGATGCAAAAGGGAATTGACGGCAGTAAAGATTTTGATCAAGCAGCGGCAGCGTTAAATGACAACACGAATGACTTATCAGATGCCATCGCCTCTGTGTACGGAAAAAAAGCAGGGAAACAATTCAAAGACATTTGGTCAAGCCATATCGGCTACTTTGTTGATTATGTACAAGCAACGGCAAAGAAAGATGAAGCAGGTAAAAAGAAAGCAGTCAAGCAGCTTGACCAATATCGTATGAAACAAGCCGATATGCTCGATCAAGCAACAGACGGGAGATTGAAAGCAAGTGAACTTGAAGAAGGCTTGAAGATGCATGTGAATGAACTGCTAAAAGCGTTTGACAGCTACACAGAAAAGGATTTTGATACGACCTATGAAACCGTTAGAAAGTCCATTCATCATATGTTTGAAGTAGGCAAAGGCGTATCGTGGGCGATCACAGATCAATTTCCTGGGAAATTTGATCATAAATCAGTCGATACACCAGCTGCAGATCTTCGTGAAGATTTAAACTACTTGTTCTCAGAGCATTTGGCACTTGCAGTCGTTGCCATGCAAAAAGGAAATGATGGCAGCAAGGACTTTGATCAAGCAGCCGCAGCTTTGAACGAAAACACGAATGATTTATCTGATGCGATTGCCTCTGTTTATGGCAAGGATGCAGGGAAACAATTTAAAGCCATTTGGTCAAGCCATATCGGTTACTTAGTTGATTATGTCAAAGCGGATGCATCAGGAGACAAAGAAGCGAAAGAAAAAGCTGTGAAAAACTTAGATGCGTATCGGATGAAGCAAGCGAAATTTCTAGATCAAGCGACAGATGGACGTTTGAAGGCGGCGGATTTAGAAGCTGGCTTGAAAATGCATATTGATGAGCTGATCAAAACATATACGTCTTACCATAATGGCGAATATGATCAGCTTTATCCAACAGTGAGAGAAGCGTACGGTCATATGTTCATGGTCGGTCAAGATGTCGCAGCAGCGATTGTTGATCAGCATCCTGAACTGTTCAAATCCAACATGCCTAATGAAATGCCGAAAACAGGTATGGGAGGCACAGCCGGTCCTTTAGGTATGTCATATGAAGCATTTGCGGGAATGATCGCAAGTTTGATCCTAGCCGGCGGTGCAGCGGGTGCGTTCTTCCTTACTCGCCGTAAGACATCAAATTAAGCTCGTATAAAAAGGAAAGGGGAACGTGCACAATCGTGCCGTTCCTTTCTTTAAAAGGAGGCAGACTGACTTGAAAAGGTGGTTGTTTGGTCTTCTGATGCTTCTCATCATCACGGGCTGCGCATCACAATCTATGGATGATTCGTCATCCTCTAAAACAACCTCATCTCCTGAAAAAATGACAACAAACCAAGCCGCAAAACAGTCTCATTCACAAGACATGTTAAAAGACGAACCGTCTGGTATTGTCCCGGCTGAAATTGCGATTCCGGCGATTGATGTCAAAGCAAAAGTGGAGAAAACAACTTTATCAAAGGATGGCAGTATGGGCGTCCCAAAAAATACGGACAACACAGCTTGGTTTAAAGATGGTCCAAAGCCAGGAGATAAAGGAAATGCCGTCATGAATGGCCATGTTGATAAATAAATGGGGACCTTCTGTTTTTTATCGATTAAAGGAGCTAAAAAAGGGAAACAAGGTAACCGTGACGTCCTCGTCAGGAAAAAAGCGAACTTTTGAAGTGATCAAAGTGCAAAGCTATCCGCGTGAAGAAAAGCCGAATGCGTTTTTCGGGTACGCTTTTACACGGAATCTCAATTTCATTACGTGTACAGGGACATTTGATCATGCAGCAGGGACTCATGAAAAGAGACTGGTTGTCTTTACCCAGCTGATCCCTTCATAAAAAAGGCGATTACACGGAGGTGTAGCGCCTTTTTTTATGGTTTCTGCCAGAGTCCTACAAAAAGATTCATAGGTCATTAGATATGGTTTGTTGTATAAATAGGGGCGTTTGTCATATAAATGAGTTGGCAATTTTTATTTCTTTTCAGTAGAATATGAGTAATGAAGAGAACTGCAAGCGTATACACCTTGTCCAGACAAGGCAGATTCTCCACCCTTACATAAGGAGGCGATCTGATGCTGAGTAAAAGACTGGCGCACATCTTAAGTCAGCTCATGGCAGCGGAGACCCCGCTCACAAGCGCTGCGCTTTCTGTCAGCTTACAAGTGACAAGCCGCACCATTCGTACAGACATCAAGGAACTGAACGACCGTCTCGCTCCTTATCAAGCGGCTGTATCAGCTGTTCGAGGAGCTGGCTATGAGCTGTTGATCAACGATGAGAATGCCTTTCGCCGTTTTATGAAAGAGGAGGTCGAACAGGAAGAGCCACTGGCTGTTCTGCCGGAGGAGCGCGTTCGGTTTATTTTAAAGAAGCTGCTTCTCGCAGAGTCTTATGTGAAACTGGAAGACTTACAGGATCAGCTGTTTATTAGTAAATCGACGATGAGTAACGATATGAAATGGGTCAAACGCAAGCTTGAGCCCTTTGATCTTAAGCTGGAAGCGAAGCCGAATAAAGGCTGCCGGATCAAAGGATCGGAGATGAAAATTCGTTATTGTATGTCAGAATATTTATTCAATGAACGCCGTTCCTGCCAAACGATGCTGAACACAGCAGTCACCATTTTGCCAAAACATGAATTGGAATTGATTCAGAAAACAATGATTGATTATATCAATGAAGAAAGAATGAATCTATCAGACATTTGCATGAATAATTTAATCGTTCATGTTGCGATTGCCTGCAAACGGATTAGACACGGAAACTATGTATCTGTTTTGCCAGAGGAAATCAATGAGATACCACAGGCAAAGGAATATAAGGTCGCTAAAAAAATGGTGGAACGCCTTGAAGGACTGCTGGACGTCTCTTTTCCACAAGAGGAGATCGTCTATATCGCCATTCATTTATTAGGAACAGCCAAAATGGTACAGTCCTTTTCATCGAGTGGTCAAAAACAAATTGTGGATGATGACACGAGCCGTCTTGTTCAGCTTATGCTCCAAGCCATTGATCAAAAACTGCAGCTTGATTTAGCCGGCGATGCGGAATTAATGATTGGACTGAGTCTGCATTTAAAGCCAGCTATGACCCGGTGTAAATATGGAATGAACTTAAGAAATCCGATGCTTGATGAAATAAAGGCGGGGTATCCACTTGCTTTTGAAGCAGGTATTATCGCCAGCAGGGTCCTAGAAGAAGAGGAGGGGCTGAGTATTCATGAGAATGAAATCGGATATATGGCGCTTCATTTTGGTGCGGCTTTAGAGAGGAGGAAAATGGAGATTCCGCCGAAGCGATGTCTCATTGTCTGTGCATCTGGTGCAGGGAGTGCAAGGCTGCTTCAGGATCGTTTGCGGTCACAATTTGGGTCAAAACTGACCATTTTAGGAACAGCAGAGCTTTATTCGCTTCCGCATGTGTCTTTACATGCCCTGGATTTGATTATTACAACGGTCCCGATTCAGATGGATTTACCGATTCCAGTCATACAAGTAAACACCATTTTGGGAGGAGGCGACTTTTTAAAAATTGAAGAAGCCCTGACGAGTGAAACAAGGGTGACATTGGCCTCTCAATATATGAAAAAGGAATTGGTCTTTACAAAATGCGCCTTTCAAACAAAGGAAGAGGTCATCACCTTTCTCACGGAAAAAATCATCGATATGGGTTTAGCACCAGCAGAGCTTACACCTTCTGTGATGGAAAGAGAAGAAGCTGCACCGACATCCTTCGGGCATTATACAGCCATTCCGCACCCTATGACGCCGCTGACAGAAGAGACGTTTTGGGCGATATGTACATTAGAAAAACCGATCATATGGGGAGAGAAAAAAGTTCAATTTGTCTGCTTGCTTTGTGTCGAAAAAGAGAATGCCAAAGATTTAAAAGGGATGTACCGTCTGCTGGGCGAGCTTGTGCATAATGTGAAATTCATTCAGCATCTCATCGCCTGTGATACATTTGAAGACATGCTGGATATCATGTATAAAAAGGTCCCTTCGTACAAGAACTAACAGTGTGATCTTAACTTTTTCCGCTTCCTAAAGGAAAAAGTATAGGTGTTTATGAAAGCGGTTTCATAATATGATGAATGTGTAAAGAAAAGCTTCACACTTTCAAAAGGGGGCGTTTACACATGAACATCTTATTGGTTTGTGCAGCAGGTATGTCAACAAGCTTACTAGTCACAAAAATGGAGAAAAGCGCACAAGAACAAGGAAAAGACTATCGTATTTGGGCAGTATCAGGAGATTCAGCAAAAAGTCATATTGATCAAGCCGATGTGCTTTTATTAGGACCACAGGTTCGATATTTATTACCACAAATGAAAAAGCTCGGAGAAGAAAAAGGAATTCCAGTCGACGTCATTAATACCGTGCATTATGGCGTATGTAATGGGGCTGAGGTTTTAAAATCTGCTGAACAGTTAGTGAACGGATAAAGGGGGCGGAAGGGATGAATGGATTCAACCGATTTCTAGAAGAGAAGGTCATGCCGTTTGCAGGGAAGATTGCCGCTCAAAGACATTTACAAGCATTGCGTGACGGAATTGTTTTAACCATGCCTCTCATTATTGTCGGTTCACTGTTTCTCATTTTAGCCAACCTTCCGATCCCAGGATACAGCGATTTTATGGCAAGTATCTTTGGAGCTGAATGGGCCACGAAACTATCCTATCCTGTTAATGCAACCTTTGACATTATGGCACTTGTTGCCACCTTCGGGATTGCCTACAGGCTTGCTGAAAAGTATGCAGTGGATGCCCTATCATCTGGTGCGATCGCTGTTGCAGCTTTCCTTTTGGCGACACCATATCAAGTTCCTTTCACACCTGAAGGCTCAACAGAAGCCATCCTAGTAGGTGGGGGAATTCCAGTCACATTGATGGGCAGTAAAGGGTTATTCGTTGCCATGATTATTGCCATGCTTTCAACTGAAATTTACCGATTCATTGTCCAGCGGAATATCGTCATTAGGATGCCTGATGGTGTACCGCCAGCAGTGAGTAAATCGTTTATCGCACTTATTCCAGGTTTTGTGGTCATCACGCTGATCTGGGTCGTTAGACTTGTGATTGAGATGACACCATTTGAGAGTATTCATAATATCATCACGGTCTTAATTGGCACACCGCTTTCCATTCTTGGTGGAAGCTTAGGCGGAAGTATTGTCGCCATTGGTGTGCAAATGCTCCTCTGGGCATGTGGTATTCACGGAGCAACCATTGTCGGCGGCGTCATGGGCCCAATTTGGCTCGGTGCGATGGATGAGAACCGTCTCGCATTCCAAGCAGGAGAAGTGCTGCCAAATATCTTCACAGCGCAGTTCTTTGAAATCTTCATCAATGTCGGCGGAAGCGGTGCAACGCTTGCTTTAGTGCTGACGATGATCTTACGTGCCAGAAGTAAACAAATGAAACAGCTTGGCCGACTTGCCATTGGGCCAGCCATCTTTAACATCAACGAACCGATCATTTTTGGAATGCCGATTGTCATGAACCCAATGCTTCTCATTCCGTTTATCCTTACGCCAATCATGATGATCATCACCACATATATCGGAATGAGCACAGGACTTGTAGCAAAACCGGCGGGGATCGCTGTCCCATGGACCATGCCGCCCATCATTTCAGGCTATCTCGCCACAGGAGGCAAAATCTCTGGTGCTGTCATGCAGCTGATTAACCTGGCGTTGTCATTCGCTTTATACTACCCATTCTTTAGAATGTGGGATAAGCAGAAATTAAAAGAAGAAAGTGAGCTAGAAACAAAAGCATCAACTGATGAAAATGTCGTCAGCATGTAATAGAGGAAACAAGGGGGATGCGGCCGATGGAAATGGAACAAATTGTGTTTCAACTCATCTTACACGGCGGGAATGGCAGAAGCTCCGCGATGGAGGCCATTACATGTGCAAAGCAAGGAAATTTTGATGAGGCGAAGCAAAAATTGCAGGAAGCACAAGACGCGTTAAATGAGGCGCATCACGCACAAACAGAGCTGATCCAAGGAGAAATTAGAGGAGAAAAGACCGACATCAGTCTCTTAATGATCCATGCCCAGGATCATCTCATGAACGCAATGACCGTCAAGGAACTCGCGGCGGAAATCATCGAGCTCCATGAAAAAATGAAGCAACTCGGAGGTGTCAATTCATGAAAGATGGAATCAAAATTGTCACAATAGGCGGGGGATCGAGCTATACGCCTGAGCTTGTCGAAGGGTTTATCAAACGATATCATGAATTGCCTGTAAAGGAATTATGGCTAGTGGATATTGAAGCGGGTCAGGAAAAGTTAAACATCGTGGGCGCTCTCGCGAAACGCATGGTTGAAAAAGCGGGTCTGCCGATTGAGGTACACCTGACGCTTGACCGCCGGGAAGCCCTGAAGGACGCAGATTTCGTGACGACACAATTTCGTGTAGGACTGCTGGAAGCACGGGCAAAAGATGAGAGAATCCCGCTCAAATACGGCGTCATCGGTCAGGAAACGAACGGACCAGGCGGTTTATTTAAAGGACTTCGAACCATCCCAGTCATTCTAGATATCGTGAAGGATATGGAAGAACTTTGTCCAGATGCATGGCTTGTGAACTTTACAAATCCGGCGGGCATGGTCACAGAAGCTGTGCTGCGCTACACGAATCTAAAAAAAGTAGTCGGTCTATGCAATGTACCCATTGGGATGAAAATGGGGATTGCCAAGGCGCTTGATGTAGATGTTGAGCGAATCGAGGTACAGTTTGCGGGCCTCAATCACATGGTCTATGGGTTAGACGTGTATTTAGACGGGGGCAGCATCAAGGATCAAGTGCTCGATGAATTGGGAAATCCGAATAGTCAGTGGTCTATGAAGAACATTGAAGCGAAAAACTGGGAACCTTCTTTTGTAAAAGGCTTAGGGGTGATCCCATGTCCGTATCATCGCTATTACTATAAAACAAAAGATATGCTGGAAGAAGAGCAAAAAGCAGCCCAAGAAAAAGGAACAAGAGCAGAGGTTGTACAGCAGGTTGAGCAAGAATTATTTGAGCTCTATAAAAATCCTGATTTATCGATTAAACCACCGCAGCTCGAAAAAAGAGGCGGGGCATATTACAGTGATGCGGCATGTAACTTAATCAGCTCCATCTATAATGATAAGCATGACATCCAACCTGTCAATACAGTGAACAGAGGGGCGATTGCCAGCATTCCGGCTGAATCAGCGGTTGAAGTGAACTGTATCATTACGAAGGACGGACCAAAACCAATTGCGACGGGCGATCTGCCTGTAGCTGTGAGAGGGCTCGTTCAACAAATCAAATCATTCGAGCGTGTGGCAGCAGAAGCGGCTGTAACAGGAGATTACGAGACGGCTCTTGTGGCGATGACGATTAATCCGCTTGTCCCATCTGATGAAATTGCAAAGCAAATTTTAGATGAAATGCTCGAAGCGCATCGTGAATATTTACCGCAATTCTTCAAATCAGTCAAAGCGTAAAACAAAGTGGCCCCTTTATGGGGTCGTTTTTTATCATTGCCCCATATGGGAATTCAAGAAAGAAGTGTATGATAGAAAAAACAGCATGTATGGCTTCAAAGAAAGGACTGTTTGAATATGGTTGCAATTGGTTTAATGCTTTACGGCTTTATCGTTCAACCACTGATGAGTTACGGCACAGTGGTCTTGTTTTTGTATGGCATCATTGCTTCATTTATTGGTCTTATTCGTCATAGACAGTATGTGTGGATTTATGTTCTCCGCCTGCTCGTTTGTTTTACCATTCCAGTGACCAACCTGTTGATGTATTTCGCAACGATTGGTGGAGATGAAAGAGATTTTGATTTCCAGCCCATGCCGCTTGTTTATTATCTTGTCTTTATCCTAGAAATCATCATCGTCTTTTTACCAGAGATCTTTTTACTGATCGAAAGAAAGCGGAGCATAAAAAGGAAACAGTGGATATATGCAGGGGCGATTGTGGGTGTATCGGTCTTGTTTTGGTGTACAATTTGATGGAAGGCTGACTGGACATCTGAGTCTATTTCGCCTTTTTGTTGCGTAACCTCCTTCGTCTAACCTTCACAAAAGTAATAGAAAGAACAAAGATAGAAATTCCGAGAAACTTAAATAGAACACGGGTGTGAAACGGTGAATCGTCGAAACCTGTAGCTATGATCATCGATCCGATACAAATACCAAAGAACGCTAGTAGATAAGTAAAAAACATACCATCACTCCTTATACGTATGATTACCATTATAAGGTATATTGGAGGGGTAAATAAACAAAAAAAGAACCCTTCATGACTGAAAGGTTCTTTTACATGCTTAAGTCTGTTTGACGACCGAGTCGACTTCTACTGTCCAGCCGAAGATATCTGGCTGTGTTCCTTTTTGAATACCAGTAATGGCTTCGTACAATTTCTTCGATACTTCACCTGTTTGACCATCTTGAATTACATATGGCTGATCGTGATAAATTAATTCCCCGACAGGAGAGATGACGGCCGCCGTTCCAGTTCCAAAGATTTCTTCAAGCTCACCTGATTGATGTGCTTCAATTAACTCATCAATCGAAATTTTACGCTCTGTCACTGGAATACCCCAATGTTTTAACAGCTCAAGTACAGAGTTACGGGTGATGCCTTCTAAAATGCTGCCGTTCAATTCAGGCGTCACGATTTCTCCATTGATTTTAAAGAAGATATTCATACTCCCGACTTCTTCAATGTACTTTTTCTCGACTCCATCAAGCCAAAGAACCTGTGAAAAGCCTTTGGTTTCAGCGACTTGCTGTGCCTTGAGGCTTGAGGCGTAGTTTCCAGCTGTTTTGGCATTTCCTGTCCCGCCCTTAACGGCACGGACAAATTCGTTTTCAACTGCAATTTTGACCGGGTGGATGCCTTCTTTATAGTAAGATCCCACTGGAGATAAGATAATCAGCAGCTTATACGTGCTTGACGGCGCAACGCCTAAATACGGCTCAGTGGAAATAATGAATGGACGGATATACAAGGAAGTGCCCTCTGCATCAGGTACCCAATCCTTATCAATGCGAATGAGTTCATTTAAGCCCTCTAAAACCGTTTCTGTATCAATTTGCGGGATACACAGGCGGTCATTGGATCTGTTTAAGCGTTCCATGTTCTTTTCCGGACGGAATAAGAGAATTTTCTGATCCTCAGAAACATAAGCTTTTAAGCCTTCAAAAACAGATTGCCCATAATGGTAGACCATCGAAGCTGGGTCCATTGGAATGGCCTGATAAGGTATAATTCTGGGATCGTACCAGCCTTGATCAATGGAATAATCCATCACAAACATGTGATCTGTGAAGATTTTTCCGAATTCAAGTTGATCAGATTGAGGTTTTGGTTTTTTTGTTGAACTAAGTTCAACGCGGATGGGTTGTTTTGGCATCGTAAATCTCCTTGCTGTTTGATTATTTGAAAATTCTAATAATATGAAATAATTATGATTCTATTCTATACCTTCACAAAATATAAGCAATAGCTTTTCTGGAATTCAGATAAGAAAAATCTGTTAAAGCGCTTTCCTTCTCTCTGCCATCAGTCTGCCTCATGTCACCCCTTTTTAATAAAGAAATAAAATCCAAATGCATTATTAACTGATTAATCTGACAATTTAAAAGCGGATGATTTTCCTGTAAGATATTCTTTCAACCATACACCTTTTGACTAGTACATTGCAAGGGGCATTCTCATATTTTAATCCTCTTTTTTTTAACCGATAAAGGAAGAAGAGAAGTGAAAGGAGCAAACAACAAGATGAAACGAGCGATACTAGGCATTTTACTTATTTTATTCATGACCGTGATCAGCTTCGGCTGTCAAGCGATGACAGAGGAGGCTGGCGCTAAGCAAAGCACAGCCTATTACGTGGCGCCAAACGGAAACGACAAAAACCCGGGAACGAAGCAAAAACCTTTTCGCACGCTGAAAAAAGCGGCAAGTATGGCGAAAGCCGGGGCAACCATTTACATGAGAGGCGGCACATACAAAGAGAAATTGATTGTCCGCCATTCAGGTACAAAGAAAGCACCCGTTATCTTTCAAGCTTACGGAAAAGAAAAACCTGTCATTAGCGGGGCTTCTCTTAAAGGAAATCAAGCAGATGGCGGTCTTGTCACGATCGATCAAAAAAGCTACATCACCCTCAAAGGTCTGACGGTGGGACATCTCAAGACGAATAAGGAAGATGTGACACCAGTCGGTATTTTCATCAAAGGAAGCGGAAAAGGCGTCAAACTGCTCAACAACCGAGTGTATGACATTCAGACGAAACACAAAAATGGGAATGCGCACGGTATTGCGGTCTATGGAACAAAAGCTCCTGCGGCCATTGAAGACATTGAAATCAAAGGAAACACTGTTGAAAAATTAAAGCTTGGCTTCAGTGAAGCGCTTGTGCTAAATGGGAACGTCAACAAGTTCCGTGTGACACATAACACGGTTCGCCACACAGATAATATAGGCATTGATTTAATTGGTTTTGAGAACGTAGCACCTTCTAAAAAGTACGATCAAGTCAGAAATGGTGTCGTATCTAAAAACAAAGTATATGAGATTACGAGTGCAGGAAATCCAGCCTATGGCAAAGACATCTCCGCTGGCGGAATTTATGTTGATGGCGGGAAGGACATTGTGATTGATCATAACATCACACATCACAATGACCTGGGGATTGAAGTCACAAGTGAACATAAAGGAAAAATGGCAGATCGCATTCGCATCGAACACAATCAAGTGTATTTGAACCGTTATACAGGCATTTCAATTGGCGGCTATGATAAAAAGCGAGGCGGAACAACAAATACGACGATCTCACATAATATTTTGTACAAAAATGACACAGCCGGCTTAGAAGGCGGTCAATTGTTGATGCAATATCAAGCCGTGAACAATCGAATCACGAATAATATTATGACAGCGAGTGCGTCGCATTACTTAGTCGTGAATCTTTATGGAGTGAATCAAAAGAATACCTTCCAGAAGAACGTGTATGACGACCGAAAAGGTGCAAAGACATCACAGTGGGTATGGCGCGGGAAATGGATGGAAGGCTACAAAACGTATCTCTTGAAAAGCGGCCAAGATAAAGGATCAGCACACCTCAATCCACAATTTGTGAATGAGAAAAAATATGACTTTCGCCTGAAGAAATCATCACCTGCTAAGAAAATCATCGGAAGTTAAGCATGTCTGAACCACAAACGCATTGTTTTAAATTTTCAAAAAAATCATTGACATTGATGTGACATCACATTAAAGTAAAGAAGACATTTTAACTAAAACAAAATTTCATAACGGATCTCTTATCAAGAGAGGCAGAGGGACTGGCCCTATGACGCCCGGCAACCGTTTCTACTATAGAAATTGGTGCTAATTCCTGCAAAGCTGTTACAGCTTTGACAGATAAGAGAGGAAGACTTCCCGATACATGTTTCATGCAACGGTGATCAAGCCTCTCTTCCAGGAGAGGCTTTTTTTCGTCTCTTTTTCAAATGAAAGAACAGTTTACTGGCGTTTTCCCACTGTTTTACCTAGTTTTCCGATGTGGAAAATAAAAACAACTTGAGGAGGAACAGCAATGAAGCGTAAGCATTTTACATCATGTCTTATATTATTAATGGTATTGACGATCCTATTAACGGGCTGCGGCACTGGATCAAGTGCAGGCTCAAAGGCAAATGCGAACGAAAAGGTCTCCTTTGACAATGTACCGAAGCGATTTGCAAAGGGACAGGGAGCAAAAATTAAAGTCATCCGTAAAATCGGAGGAGATGATCATACAGCGCAGTTTTTAGCTGGGACGAAGGCAGAAGGTGAAGCGCTTGGCTTTACGGTAGATGTCTACACCGCAAATGGAGATACAGCGAAATTCCATGATGCGATCTCTCAGGCGCTGGAAGAAAATTATGATGGCTTTATCATCTCTCATGGGGACGACGAGGCGACCGTCGCTGACGTGAAAAAGATTACAGCGAAGGGCATTCCAGTCGTAGCGTTTGATTCGAATCCTAAGCTGAAGGACATCAAAGGGGTCACAGTGACGTCTCAAGATGACGAACAATTAGCGAAAAAATCATTAGACGCACTCGTATCTGATTTTAAAGGAAAAGCAAATATTGCATACCTCTGGGTAGATGGGTTCCCGCCAATGGTGAGACGAAACAAGGTCTATCAAGAAACGCTCAACCAACACAAAGGGATCAAGGAACTTGACCGCTTTGGCATTGCTTCCTCTGATACGTCTGTTCAAACGCAAAATGCAGTAGCAGCCATGCTGAATAAATATCCAAAGGGTAAACTTGACGCTATTTTTGCCACGTGGGATGCCTTTGCCATTGGCGCAGCAAGAGCGCTAAAGGAAGCAGGAAGAACAGAAGTGAAGATTTACGGGATTGATGTGTCAAATGCTGATCTTCAAGAAATGACAGCGAAAGAAAGTCCATGGAAGTACACAGCAGCGGTTGATCCGAAGCTCATCGGCGCTGTTGACGTGAGAATTCTTGCGAAGAAAATAGCGGGTGAGAAAACGCCATCTTCCTATGACCTTGAGGCCTCTCTCATCTCGCAGAATCAGCTTCAACAAGCAGGAAAAGCCATCAATATGGTCAATCTTGCAGACGAAGTGAAGGGGTTCGGCTCATCGACTGCTTTTGAAGAAGATTGGATGAAGACCTTGAAGAAGCATTATACAAAATAAACGACGTGCACTCTCTTCCATAGAGAGTGTTTCGTTTTTCAGATGATGATCATGAGAAGGAGGACACCTATGACTTCGCCGCTTGTTTGTATGAAACATATTTCGATTGAATTCCCAGGAGTAAAAGCGTTAGATCAAGTGAATTTTACATTAAAAAAAGGGACGGTTCATGCGCTGATTGGAGCGAATGGTGCTGGGAAGTCCACGTTAATGAAAGTTCTTTCTGGCGCTCATTCGCACTATGAAGGAAGCATCCATATCAATGGTCAGGCGGCATCCATTCAAACCCCAAAGAATGCGGCCTCATATGGTGTGCAGACGGTCCATCAAGAAGTGGATACGGCGCTAGTTCCCTACTTAAGTGTTGGTGAGAATATGATGATGCATCAGATTGAGAAAAAAACATTTGTCGGCTGGAAAGAGCTGCACCGTAAGGCAGCTCAACTATTAAAAGAAATGGACATCGACATCTCCACAAAACGCCTTGTGAGTGATCTGACCCTTGCAGAAAAACAGATGGTGCTCATTGCCAAGGCCGTTTCGATTAAATGCAGCATTTTAATCTTAGATGAACCAACGGCCCCTCTTAGTCATACAGAAACAAGCAAGTTATTCTCAATGATTGATCGGCTGAAACAGAATGGAACGGGCATTGTGTTTATCTCCCATCGCATGCCTGAAATTTTCACCATCTGTGATGAACTGACAGTGATGCGAAATGGAACCGATGTCGCAAAACACCTCGTTCAAGATACAAATCCGCAGCAGATTATTGAAGAAATGCTAGGTGCGCCATTAGAGGAGCAATTCCCGCTCCGTACACCTTTGAAGGATGCACCTATTGTGCTTGAAGTGAAGCAGCTAAACGACCAGCATAAATTACGCAACATTCATCTTCACGTGAAAAAGGGAGAAATTCTCGGAATTGCAGGCCTTGTCGGTGCTGGAAAAACGGAATTGTGTAAAGCCCTTTTCGGCGCCTCAGAAAAAAAGACGGGAACTGTGCAGCTTCATGGTCAAACCGTACGCATCACATCGCCTCATCAAGCCGTGAGAGCTGGAATGGCCCTTGTGCCGGAAGAACGTAGAAAGGAAGGGGTTCTAACAGAAGAGAGCGTGGGATGGAACTTAACGGCTGCAAGTCTTCGTTCATTCTCAAGAGTGTTCAGCTTCTTACATCGTTCGAAGGAAAAGCGGGAAGCAGACGTAATCGTCAAACGGCTTGGTGTCAAAACCCCATCTCTTGAAGCAAAGGTGAAGCATCTATCCGGTGGAAATCAACAGAAGATTTCCATAGGAAAATGGCTGCTGGCTGAAGCGGATATCTATCTCTTTGATGAACCAACAAAAGGCGTTGACGTTGGAGCGAAAAAAGATATTTTCACCCTGATTGCAGAGCTTGCCGACCGCGGGAAATCTGTGATTTATGCGTCAAGTGAGCTGTCGGAGATTGCAGGTATCGCAGACCGAGTCTACGTGCTGTATGATGGCAGCATTGCCCGGGAAATGACTGCGCCAACGACTGAGGAAGAGCTTTTATATCATTCAACAGGAGGACAATCATGAGTGAACGACAAATTCCAGCCCCTGTGCAGCAAATGAAAAAACAGCGGCCATCCTTTCATCTATTTGATTTCTTTTATCGATATGGCACGATCTTAACCATTGTCGTATTGATTGTGGTATTTGCGGCAGCGAATCCAGCGTTTTTGCAATCAGGGAATATCATCAATATATTACGGTCTATCTCCATTGTGACCATTATTGCGGTGGGCCTTACCATCTCATTGGCAGTAAACGGCTTTGATTTATCAGTCGGATCAGTCGCAACGTTATCGAATGCAATTGTGATTTCTATGTTCGTGTGGTTTTCGCAAAACCCGCTGATTGCGATTCTCTCTGCGCTAGCGGCTGCCCTTATTGTTGGTTTACTCAATGCCTTGATGATTGTCAAAATGAAAATTCCAGATATGCTCATGACATTAGCTATGATGTTTATCATTCAAGGACTGGCTCAAACGTATACGAAAGGGGCGACCATTTCTGAAAACATGGTTCTGCCTGACGGTACATTCTCAACGGGCACAATCCCCGCCTTTTTCAGCAAAATCGGCCAGGTGCCATATATCATTCTCTTAATGGCAGCCATTGTGCTATTTGCACATGTTTTCATGACCTACACAAAGCACGGCCGATTTATGTACATTATTGGAGGGAATAAGGAAGCGGCTCGATTGTCCGGTATTCATGTAAACAAATATAAAATCGCAGCATATCTGCTCTCGGCTTTATTTGCAGCAATCGGTGGTATTGTGCTGGCATCAAGGGTGATGACAGCGGAAATAAATGCTGGCGCACCTTATTTAATGGATGGCGTAGCGGCAGCTTTTATCGGTTTTTCCGTCATGGGAGCAGGAAAGCCAAATGCATTTGGTACGTTTATTGGGGCTGTGCTCATCGGTATTTTGCAAAATGGACTTGTGATGATGTCTGTCCCTTATTACGCGATGGATATTGTGAAAGGCTCTGTACTCGCGCTTGCGCTGGCGTTAACGTATTACAAACAGCGAGGCTGACGACGTATTTTTTAAAACCTTTTGAGTCTTTTCTCCGTCTAGTAAACGGAAAGCGGTGCAGCCGCCGTTTCCCAAAAGGAGATGACAAAAAGAAATGAATATGTCAGCAACTCATGTAGAAGATTTGAAAAACGTCATGGAAGACTGGAAAAATGAATTATTAGTATATAAATTTGCATTAGATGAAATGGATACAAAGTTTTCAATTATCAGCCAGGAATATAATTTAATCCATGGACACAATCCAATAGAGCATACAAAATCACGAATCAAATCCTTTGAAAGCATTGTAAATAAATTAGCAAGAAAAGGATGCGACATCACAACACAATGTGCCAAGGAGTATATCCATGATATCGCAGGTGTCCGTATCATCTGCTCTTTTATTCAAGATATCTATAATATTATGGATGTATTGAGGCAAAGAGAGGATCTAAAAATCCTTGAAGTGAAGGATTACATTCAACATCCAAAACCAAATGGCTACAGAAGTCTTCATTTAATTGTGGAAATCCCTGTGTACTTAACGAATCGTGTGGAGCATGTGAAGGTTGAGATTCAGGTGCGGACCATAGCGATGGATTTTTGGGCGAGCCTTGAACATAAAATCTATTATAAACTGCAAAACGATGTCCCTCATCAGCTGACCGATGAATTGAAGGAAGCGGCAGATATCGCCCATTACTTAGATGAAAAAATGCAAAATATTAAACGAGAAATTGATTAGCGCATAGAAAAGAGCAGCTGTTATATTCACAGCTGCTCTTTTTCATTTTTAAGGATTGGTGCCGCGGTCTCTCTTTTGAATGATATCTTGAGATTGTGCAGATTGGCTGTCTTTTTGGATAGAAGCGCCAATGGAAACACCTGTTATCAAGAGTGTCAAAATCGCAGTTGTGATAAACCATTTTTTCATCATACATCACTCCATATTTTTAACAAGTTTTTAAGGACAACGCCTTGTTCCAGAAATAAGTGGATTCTTCATGAAGTCCAAGATCCGTTAAGTAAGCAGCTGCATCCTGACAGATGGCTTCAAGATCGACAAGGAAATTCATAGATTCTAATTGATCACAATAAGATTTGATTTGCTCCATCATGTTGTCTGGCTGAAGCATAAGTGTTTCTAAAATGGATAATTTAAGTGAAATGTTTCGTTGTTTTAAATTTTCTGCTTTTTGTAGTGAAAGCTGTACATAATAGTGGAACAAACCAGGCTTTTTCAGCTTGAACAGTGCTTTTGTATAGGCATACATGGCAAGTAAGTAGCCGCCTGGAGAAGACGTTTCAAATGTCTCGATCAATAAAGCTTTTTCTAGGAGCGGCACAGCTTCACTGTATTCATTTCTAAGACTTTTAATAAAAGCTGCATTGCAATACGCGTGACCAAGTAAATCTGGGTCTTCCATTTGTTCTAGTGAATGAATTACTTCTTCAAATAATGACTCTGCCTCATCATATTTCGATTGATCAGCATAATTCAAAGCGAGCATCATTTGACAGCTGATTGATTTTTTCACATAACATGGATCTGCGTCATAAATAGATGAAGCCATCTTTAAGTGGTGTATGGAGAGAAGCGTGGACCTTATATTATAGTAAAGACACCCTGTTTTATAATGAAATTCTGCTTTTTCAATGTCATCGTGCACGAGATCTAATTTATCCTCGGCCAATTTTAAAAGGTGAAATGCCGTATCCTGATTGCCTCTGCGCATTTCATACATCCCTTTAAAGAAATAGAAATAGTAACTGAGCATGTCATCTGTACGGATCGCATTTTCATCAACAAAAAGACTATGATCCAACGAAGCTGTATCTTCGATGAGATCCTTAAAACGGTACTCTAGCAATTGATAGTAAAGTAAGACGTCTTGATTCTCTTCCATTCGATCAAACGCTTGAAGAATCTCTTCTTTTAGCTGGATCGCACCTTGTATTTCTCTTTTTTTCATCATGACATACCAGTCATTTAACATATTCGCTACATCAACGGACGACAAAACACCTGTTTCGGCCAATTTATATCCTCCTTTCTTCATCTATCCATCTAGTTCGATGTCCATTCATCTGAATTCACTTTCCATATTCAGTATCTTCTTATATTTTAAGCGCTCTCTTGCAATTTGTAAAACATGTTTTTTGATGTAAATTCAACCAGTTGTGAAAGAAATAGGGATCATTCATCTTTTTGTATGCGTTTACATATTTTTAGGTAAAAAGAGGGTTTTGGAAAAAATATATTACGATATCAATAGAGAGAAGAAGGTAATTCAAGAGTCTGTTTTCGTATGTTAGAAAAAACGGAGATTTTCAAGGTGATGTCTCGTTTTTTCGTAAGATTATCTCACATCATGATTGTGAATCACTCTTCTTTTAGAATAAAATGAGTTATTCGCAAAAAAGTAAAATTTAAAGAGACTATTGATCTAGTATTGTATGGATCTTTGGTATTGATAAAAAATATCACACGCTATAGATTTAGCGTGGTATAGTATTATTTGTATTGCGAATATTTAGACAAAACTGACAATAGGGGGTCGTGTTTTATGAAAAAATCGATGTTACTGATCATGGGACTCATTGTTGTGCTCGTCATGGCAGCCTGTGGATCAAAATCGGACAGCGGTTCGGGAGAAGGCAAAGGCACATATAAAATAGGGATAGATACAACATATCCGCCGTTTGAATTTGAAAAGGGCGGTAAATATGAAGGAATAGACGTTGATCTGATTAACGCAATCGCGAAAGACCAAGACTTCAAAGTGAAACTTGAAGCTATGGACTTCTCAGGCATTATTCCAGCAATGCAGGCAGGCCAGCTTGATGTAGGAATGGGCGGGATGAGTATTACAGATGAGCGTAAGAAGAAGGTAGATTTCTCAGATCCATACTTCGACGCTGGACTGACAGTTGTTGTGAAAAAGGACAGCAGCATCAAATCAATTGATGATTTAAAGGGGAAAAAGCTAGCTGTTAAAAATGGGACGACAGGTGCAAAATTTGCATCAGATAACGCAGATAAATATGGGTATGAAGTGGTTCAATTTAATGACAGCCCATCGATGTTCCAAGAAGTTTCAAACGGAAATGCAGATGCCTTAATAGAGGATTACCCTGTCATTACGTATGCAATCGCACAACAAGATTTAAAATTGAAAACAGTTGGAGACCGATTGAATGGAGACCAGTATGGTATTTCTGTGATGAAGGGGAAAAACCAAGACCTATTGAAAAAGATCAATAAAGGTCTAGAGAACCTAAAGAAAAACGGTGAATATGACAAAATTATTGATAAATATTTGAAGTCATAACACAAGCGAGGCGCGCTCCGAGCGCGCTTTCTTTATGTGGCACCGTATGTGAATTAGGGAGGGAGAAACATGGACACGATTATTAATGCATTTCCATATTTAATGGATGGTTTGCAAACCACTTTATATATCTTTGTTGTTGCCATCATTTTAGGATTTATCATCGGTTTGATTGTGGCATTATTCCGTCTGTCACCTTTTAAAATCTTAAACTTCATCGCACTTGTCTTTGTCAATGCCATTCGAGGCACACCATTTATCGTACAGCTATTCTTCATTTACTTTGGTTTGAATACACTTGAATTCATATCGCTTGATCGAGTGCCGGCAGGGATTATTACAGTAGCGATTAATGCAGGGGCTTATTTCTCAGAAATTATTCGTGCAGGAATTCAGTCCATTGATAAAGGACAAACAGAAGCTGCACGTTCCTTAGGTTTTACAGGGGGACAAAACATGCGCTTTATCGTCCTTCCGCAGGCATTCCGCCGCATGCTTCCAGCGATTACAAACCAAGCCATCATCAGCTTGAAGGACACGTCTCTCTTATCGATTATTGGAATCGCCGATATTATGCAGCGGGGACAAGTACAAGCATCGGCAACATTTGATCCTTTGAATGTCTGGCTCATTGTCGGTATCATTTATTTCGTGATCATTTATTTACTTTCTCTACTGGCTAGCTACGCAGAAAGGAGATTTGATATCAAATGAGTATGATTACGGTGAAAAATTTAAAGAAATCCTTTGGCGATCACGAAGTGTTAAAGGACATTAATGCAGTCATCGAGGAAAAGGAAGTAGTGTGTGTGATTGGTCCTTCTGGATCAGGCAAAAGCACGTTTCTAAGATGTCTCAATAAATTAGAAGATATTACGGCTGGCGAAGTCGTTGTCCACGGACATACGATTACAGATCCAAAGGTGAATATCAATAAAGTACGACAAGAAGTGGGGATGGTGTTTCAGCACTTTAATTTATTTCCTCATAAAACCGTTTTAGAAAACATCACGATCGCACCGATGAAGGTAAAAGGCGCCGACAAGAAGGCGGCAGTCGATAAAGCAATAGACCTGCTTGAAAAGGTCGGCTTAAAAGACAAAGCCAAAAGCTACCCTAACCAATTATCTGGTGGACAAAAACAGCGTGTCGCCATTGCAAGAGCCTTGGCAATGGACCCGAAAGTGTTATTATTCGATGAACCGACATCTGCTCTTGACCCTGAAGTCGTCGGGGATGTATTAGCAGTTATGAAACAATTAGCCGTCGAAGGCATGACAATGATTGTGGTCACACATGAAATGGGCTTTGCGAGAGAGGTAGGAGACCGCGTGCTCTTTATGGATGGCGGATATATTGTCGAAGAAGACAAACCGGAGGCTCTCTTTGGAAACCCGCAGCATGAGCGGACAAAATCATTTCTTAGTAAGGTGTTATAAAAAAAGAGTAAGGGCATATGGATGCTCTTACTCTTTTTCTTTTATGGAGCCTAAGAAATATCGCAGTTTATATGATGATAAAGGTAACTGGCCTCATTTCCTAGGAAATATTAGCGCTGGAAGAATTCGATCCATTCTTGGTCTGGGCCTCTGAAAAAGAAGTAGCAGTATCCATTTGGTAACGTCGTAATTTCTTCATCAATTAATTCAATTTGCAGCTTTTGAATACGATTGAATTCAGCATGAATATTGTCTGTTGTAAAGGCAAGATGATGGACCTTTCCTTCAGATGGCAGGTCGCTGCTGTACCCTTGGATGAGCTCAATTTCCGTTTCTGTCTCATCTTTAAAACCGAGAAATGCAAGCTCAATGACTCCGTTTGTATGAGTGATGCGATCCTTTAATTTCATGCCCACGACCTTTTCATAAAAATCAATGGACTGATCAATATTTGTGACCATAATACCTGTATGATCTAATCGTAATGTCGTCAAAAAAAGAGCCTCCTCTATGGTGTGTTGATATTTTTCTCCTCATCTTATCATAATAGGAGTAACGTATACATTCATATGATAGGATAGAGAGAGTCAATTTAGGATAAGGATGACACAAATGAAAAAAATCTCATTAAAACAAACATTTGCAGAACAAGTGAAAAAGGGATATCCGCTCATTTCCAAAGATGCTGTATCGCATGTAAGCGGTGTGAAAGAAGGCGAGCTGATTGAATGGGTGGATGAGCGAGGCGCCTTTTTAGGAAAAGGATATTATGGTGTACAAAATAAAGGAATCGGCTGGGTACTCACATTTGATGCCAACGAAAAAATAGACCAAGCCTTTTTTGTCTCCAAGCTTGAGCAGGCAGCGAAAAGCAGAACGCATTTATTTCGTGATGCGCAGACGACTGCTTTCCGTGTGTTCAACGGAGAGGGAGATGGCATTGGCGGCTTCACGATTGATCATTATGACGGTTTCTATCTCATCCAATGGTATAGCGAAGGAGTTTATACATTCAAGGCGGAAGTATTGGCTGCACTTGAGCACGTATATCCAGACTATAAAGGCATTTATGAAAAGAAACGATTTGATACGTCTGGACAGTATATAGAAGATGATGATTTTGTGAAGGGAGAGAAAGGTGAATTTCCTCTCATCGTGAAAGAAAATGGCATGAACGTAGCGGTTTACTTAAATGATGGTGCGATGACAGGCATTTTTCTTGATCAACGTCATGTGAGAAAAGCGATTCGAGATCGTTATGCAAAAGGAAAGACCGTGCTTAATACATTTTCTTACACAGGCGCATTCTCAGTGGCAGCAGCGCTTGGCGGAGCGAGCCGGACGACAAGTGTAGATGTCGCAAACCGCAGTTTGAAAAAAACAGCTGAACAGTTTGAAATCAACGATATAGATGTGGACGGGCAGGATATGAAAGTCATGGACGTCTTTAAATATTTTCCGTTTGCAGCGAAAAAAGGATGGTCTTATGATCTTGTCATCTTAGACCCGCCATCCTTTGCACGCACGAAAAAGCACACATTCAGTGCGGCGAAGGATTATAAGAAGCTATTAAAAGAAGCCATCCAAATCACAGCTGAGAACGGCGTCATTGTGGCATCAACGAATAGCAGTGCATTTGGTATGAAGAAATTCAAAGGATTTATTGCGCAGGCCTTTAAAGAATCAGGGCAAACCTATCGTATCCTTGAAGAATATACACTTCCTGAGGATTTCCGTACAACGAAGAATTATCCTGAAGGAAATTATTTAAAGGTTGTCTTTATCCAAGCATAAGAAAAAGCCATTTTCCGATAAAGGAAATGGCTTTTTTATAAGGCAAACGACATGAGGAGAGGCGCTGCACATAATGTAATAATAGCTGAAAGAATCATCGACACACTTGAGATCGTCCCTGAGACGGAGCTCATTTCAAATGCCTTCGATGTTCCTGCCCCGTGTGCACCTGTTCCAAGCAGGACGCCCATGGCAATGTCATTATCAATACGGAAATAACGAATGACCATTGGACCGATGATTGACCCAAACAGTGCGGTTAAAATGACGAATACAGCCGTAACGGACGGCATGCCGCCAATCATTTCTGACACACTCATCGCCACCGGTGTTGTGACCGACCTTGGGACAAGACTTTCAATAAGGCCTGTATCCAAATGAAACAACTTGGCGATAAATGCTGTTGATAGGATCGCAATGACAGAACCACAAGCCACATTCAAAATAATTTCCACTGCATGCTTCTTCAGAATGTGAAAATACTTATATAAAGGAATGGCAAAAGCAACAGTCGCAGGCTGAAGCATATTCGTGAGCCATTTACCGCCTTGATTGTATGCATCGTAAGGAATGTTGACGATTAATAGCAAGACGACAAGGACAAGCGGCGTCACAAGTAATGGGGAGACATAGACCTTCGGATGCCGTTTATACACCGCTTTTGATCCGAGATATAAAAGAACCGTTAAGATCAGAAATAGTGCGCCAACTAACATAGCTTTTTTCGCTCCTTTCTTTTCGCAATCATTTGCGTCATGATACCAGTCGAGAGCATGACGACAAAGGTACTAAGTAAGACGACAAGGACAATACTTGTGCCAGATTGAGAAAGCAATGTTCCATAATCAATGACACCAACTGCTGACGGGATAAAGAATAGCAGCAGTTCTCCAAGCAGCCATACGGCGCCAAGTTCAATCCATTTTAATTGAATAATTTTAAAATGAAGTAATAAGAAAATGACCAGAATGCCTAAAATCGTGCCCGGAATTCTTAAATGCAAAAAGGCCGCGAGCACATTCATCAATTTCGCAAAAACAAACAAAGCCATAATCTGAAGGACAGCAATCAGCGGCGTTTTGAGCAATTTCACTTTCTGTTCACTCCTTTTTCTATATAAATTGTTCACTGTTTCACAAAAACATGACAACGTTCCAATTGATTAGCTTACTTTAAAGTGTACAGCACGTTCAGTTATAGGTAAAATACATATATCGAATAGTTAGTATTCCTTTTGTCTATAGGAAGGGTGAGTCATGTGGACATTAGACATTTAACATATTTCTTAGAAGTGGCGAGGTTAAAAAGCTTCACAAAAGCATCACAATCTCTTTATGTGTCGCAGCCTACCATTTCCAAGATGGTCAAAAATCTCGAGGATGAGCTGGGGGTGCAGTTGTTTTATCGAAATGGCCGGCAGGTTGAAATGACAGATGCTGGACAAACGATGTATACACAGGCGAGTGAAATCACACAATCATTTCAGAATTTAACGAGCGAGCTAAATGATTTAATGAATGTCAAAAAAGGACATATTCGCATCGGGCTGCCGCCGATGATTGGATCGAGTTTTTTCCCGAATGTCATGGGAGAATTCCGCCAGCAGTATCCAGATGTCACATTTCAATTGGTGGAGCACGGCTCTATTAAAGTAGAGGAAGGGGTCGAAGATGGTTCGTTAGATATTGGTGTCATTGTTCTGCCTGCAAATGATAAAATTTTTCATACGTACACCATTATTAAAGAAGACATGAAGCTCGTGACGCATCCATCACATCCGATGGCAGGTCGTGATAAGGTTGATTTAGCTGATTTAAAGGAAGAGTCTTTTATTTTCTTTCGAGAAGATTTTGTTCTGCATAGCCGGATATTGAATGAATGTATGAATGCGGGATTCCGGCCCAATGTCATTTATGAAACGTCTCAATGGGATTTCATTAGTGAGATGGTAGCCGAGAACTTGGGAATTGGTCTTCTGCCTGAGCGGATCTGCCGTGATCTTGATCCTGAAAAGGTGAAAGTCATTTCCTTAAACACGTCGATCCCGTGGCATTTAGGAGTCATTTGGCGAAAGGATCGCTATTTGTCGTTTGCGGCAAGAGAATGGTTAAAGCATACTAAATCCTATGTGTGGGGAGCAGAGTAAAAGGGAGGACGATACGGATGAAAACAAGCTGCGTGTCTCATTTATTGGAGAGGGTTCGAGCGGAAAATCCACTCGTTCATAATATCACCAATCAAGTCGTGACGAATTTTACAGCGAATGGTCTGCTTGCTTTAGGCGCTTCGCCAGTCATGGCAAATGCCAAAGAAGAAGTGGCTGAAATGGCGCAGTTGGCGGATGCACTTGTGCTCAATATCGGCACATTGACAAAGGACACGGTGGAGGCCATGGTTCTGGCTGGACAAGCTGCCAATGAAAATGGTGTACCTGTTCTATTAGATCCTGTCGGCGTCGGTGCGACAACGTTTCGAACGAAAGCGGCAAAACAGCTGTTAGAGCAAGTGAACATGACCGTTGTCAGAGGAAATGCTGCAGAAATGGCTCATTTACTTGGAGTGGATGGCTGGGAGTCAAAAGGCGTTGATGCGAAAGCAGCGAACGGAGATGTATCGGCACTAGCCAAACAAGCGGCAAGGACACTTCAGACCGTTGTGGTGATCACAGGAAAAGTCGATGTGGTGTCAGATGGAGAGGACGTGTTGTCTATTCATAATGGACATGAATGGCTCACCAAGGTGACGGGAACCGGCTGTTTACTGACGTCTGTCATCGGGGCATTTTGTGCAGTGGGTGAACGGCCTATTCATGCGTCAGCAGCTGCATTACTGTTTTATGGTGTCGCAGCTGAAAGGGCAGCTCATTACACTCAGGATAAAGGGCCAGGGGCGTTTCAAATGGAATTGTTAAATGCACTCACACACACAACAGGCGATGATGTGGTGACTATGGGGAGAATAGGGGGAATTTCACATGACAAAGGCTGATCAACAGCAAATCAAACAGCAATTATCGGTTTATTTTATTATGGGAACATCGAATACAAGCAGACCGCCGCTTGATGTCGTAAAAGAAGCCATTCAAGGCGGAATCACCATGCTTCAATTTCGAGAAAAGGGCGAGGGAGCCTTGCAAGGAGGAGAGAAGAAACAATTGGCTCGTCAACTTCAAGTGCTTTGCCAAGAAGCAAATGTTCCTTTTATTGTGAATGATGATGTACAGCTAGCGATAGACCTTGATGCAGATGGCGTTCATGTTGGACAGGAAGACACAAATGCAGAAGACGTCAGACAACGGATCGGGAATAAAATATTAGGTGTGTCTACGCATAACCTAGATGAAGTGAAACAAGCCATGAAGGACGGCGCAGATTATGTCGGCATGGGCCCAGTTTATCCAACAGAAACGAAAAAGGATACACGCAGTGTCCAAGGAGTATCTTTGATCACTGAAGTACGTCGTCATGGTCTTCATATTCCAATTGTTGGCATCGGGGGTATCACATACGACAATGCTGCACCAGTCATCCAAGCAGGGGCAGATGGTATTAGCATCATTAGCGCCATTAGCCAGAGCGCTGATCCAAAAAAAGCAGCAGAAAAATTGAAAGCACTTGTTGCATTAGAAAAAGCATCTCTTTAACCTGTAGGAGACATGGATTGACTCAATTCATGTCTTTTCTGATTTCAGGGAAAATAGACAGGTGAGAAACAATTGTGTACAATTAAATTGTTCGATTATTTTCGAAATGACAGGTAAATAAAGGAGAATGAACAATGGAAGTGCTCGATACGTATTTTCGCCGCTACGATGAAGCAGGAAAAGGACAGGAGCAACTGAATGAATTGCTAGCATTGTTTTCTGACGATGTCATGATTGTCTTAAATAGTGCCGAGAAGCCTGGCATCCAAGCGTTTACACAGTTTTTAAACACGTTTTTCCACGTGCATGAAGACATCAAGCATATGTGGGATGGATGGAAAAAAAGAGAAGACGGAAAATATGAAACGAACTGGGCTGTTTGCGGGAAACTTTCGGATGGCCGTGTCTATACAGCAGAAGGAATTGACATTGCAGAACTGGACGACAAAGGAAAGATCGTTTATTTAGAAAACGTTCCGAAAAATCCAGAGTTATTTCAGCGCTATTAAAAAGCCGGCTCGCTGCCGGCTTTTCCTTATGAATCAGTATCCATATGCATGCCTGTATGTGCCTTTACTTGAATTTCCGTAAAGGTGTCTTCATCTGCTTTTTCAGAGGAGAATATCGTGCCTAAGTAAGCGGCAAGGAATCCGAGTGGGATCGAGATAATTCCAGGGTTCGACAGCGGGATGAGCGGATCTCCTGTAAAGATGGCTGTTCCCGATGGGTCCCAGACGCTTGGACTGAGCGAGACGATGATCAGTGCGCTCAGCAGTCCTACTAAGCTCCCTGCAATGGCACCCGTAGAATTAAATCGTTTCCAAAAGACAGTGAAGATAATCAATGGTAAATTTGCACTTGCTGCCACGGCGAAGGCAAGTGACACAAGAAAAGCGACGTTTAAGGATTGGGCAAATAATGCAAGAATGATGGAAAGAATGGCCACGCCTATGGAAGCAAAGCGTGCCGCCTTCACCTGTTCCCGTTCACTCGCTTTCCCTTTGCGGATGATCTGACTATAAAAGTCATGGGCAAAGGCAGACGCTGCGGATAAGACGAGACCAGTTACCACTGCCAAAATGGTCGCAAAGGCAATAGCGGAAACAAAGGCAAATAATAAATCACCCCCAAGGGCTTGGGCGAGCAGAGGAGCGGCCATATTTCCTGCTGCATCTGCTGCTGTGATCGCTTCTGTTCCAACAAAGGCAGCAGCACCGAAGCCAAGGAAAACCGTCATTAAATAAAAAATACCGATGATCCACGTAGCGGATAGAACAGATTTACGCGCAGAAATGGCATCCTTTACCGTATAAAACCGGATCAAAATGTGCGGTAAACCTGCTGTCCCAAGCACTAAAGCAAGGTTCAAAGACAGTGTCTCTAAAGGCACATCATATTTATTTCCCGGGTGAAGAAATGCCCCACCGAGCGGGGTCGCTGTTTTCATCTCCTCAAACATCTTCAGCAGACTAAAATCAAACTTTGCAAATACAAGCAGTGAAATAATCAGGGTTCCAAGCATGAGAAGCACAGCCTTTGTGATCTGTACCCAGCTGGTAGCGATCATGCCGCCAAACACTACATAAATGGTCATCAAGACACCTACGACCAGCACAGCAATCCAGTAATCAATGCCAAGAAGCAGTTTGATTAATGCACCTGCCCCAACAAGCTGTGCAATCATATAAAAAGTAGAGACTGTGATTGTGTTAAACGCGGCAACCCCTCGAATGGCAGGACGCTTAAATCGTGCAGCAATCATATCGGCCATCGTATATTTCCCTAGATTTCGAAGCGGTTCGGCCACAACGTAAAGAACGACAAGATACGCCACTAGAAAGCCAATGCTATAGAAAAAGCCGTCAAATCCATTTAACGCGATCATTCCAGCGATCCCTAAAAATGATGCGGCAGACATATAGTCCCCGGCGATGGCAAGGCCGTTCTGAAACCCAGTCAAACCTCCGCCTGCCGTGTAAAAATCGCTCGCATTGCTCGTTTTTTTCGCAGCAAAATATGTGATGACCAATGTGAGCCCTACGATCGCTATGAATAAAATAAAAGCGGTCATGCTCATTCGTCATCACCTCTTGATTCAGTTTTTAAAGCGCTTACATATTTGTCAAACTGAGCTGCTTTTCTCGCATAAAGTCCACATAATACCCAAGTCATGACAAATTGTGTGAGGGCGAATAACCAAGCCCATGAGATCGCGCCAATTGCCGGCGTGTTCAAAAAGGTGAAGTAGGATGTAGCAACCGGAAGTGAAAAGTAAAAGAGAAAAAAGAAAATCGTCATCGGTACGATAAATCTGCGTTTTTCCTCGAGAAGTTTTCGAAAATCCTCTGAAGCGGCAACCTTCTTATAATGAACTTTTTTGTCTGCCATTGTTTCCTCCTTTGTACGAATTAGGGACAAGGTACTCCAATGCATATGAGACGATCTGGTTGTTTATGACAGTATATCATAAAAAAGGCACCCGAAAAGGGTGCTTTCTACCGATAATTCGCAAGAAATGTTTGTCTCGCTTTTTCATATGTTTCTGCATCAAAATGATCTCCGCATTTGTGGATACACCAAGGCTCTTCTTGTCTCGCAATTCCAACCTCATAGCCCTGCTGGACGAATTCAAAGGACTGCGAAACATCATAAAAATGAAAGCCATCAAAGAGATCCTCACGCCACTTCACATCATACTGCGTCGCCATGAAAAGACCATCAATCGCCGAAGCGTTGATATAATCTTGTGTTTCCGCCTGTTGTTGACGACCTCTTTCAAACGAAAGCAGCTGATAAGTGTCGTGACGATATTCAATGACTTTCCCCCGGCAATGAGAACTCTCCCACCAAATCCCATTGTCAGGCACGCTTTCTGCACCTATGACCCCAACCATCCCAAGTGATGGATGCTGTAAAAAAAGCGGGATCAGCTCAAGCAGCATATGCTGTTTGACAATCAAGGTATCTTGATGAAGATAAATTTTAAACTGAGCTGGATGGGTGATCGCTTCATTATAAGCAGAGGTCATACTGGATGCATGTCTAATCGGCAAAACCTCCACATGATATCCATGGGGAGCAGGAAGTGAAGCGAGCTGCCGAAAGCAAGCCTGAAACATCGATTCATCATTTACACATAAAACAAACAGGATGGTGGGGTTACTCATGAAACTGAACCGCCTCAAACACATACTGATAGGCGGTAGCGGCCTCGTGAAAATCTGAACGAATGCCATGCTTCATGAGTAATTCATGTAAATCACTCATCACGCTTGCATAGGAAGGATGCTTTACGCGAATGGTTTCGAGTTCGCGAATACGAAAGCCTGCTGAATGAAAGAGTGCATGAATTTCGTGAAGGGTGAAGAAACGTAAATGTGTTTGATCCATTAATCCTGCATCTGTATAAGTGAATCTGCCGGCTAGTAATTCTAAAACTGTTGATATGTGACCGATATTCGGAATGGATGACAGGATGACTCCTTCTTTTTTAAGGAAGGGTTTGACCTTCTTTAAAACGGCCCACGGATCCAATAAATGTTCAAGGACATCTCCGAAAATGATGCAGTCAAAGTGTTCATGTTCGTAAGGGAGAGTCATCTGTTCAATATTTCCGCATAGCACATGATCTAGCTCTTGCTCAGCCTCTTTTGCTGCATCCTCAAACGATTCAATTCCATAAATGGTCCGGCCCTTTTGTTTCAGGACTTTTCCAAGTTTGCCTGTGCCGCATCCGATATCCAATAAAGACGTCCATTCCTCACGAATACGGCTGACAATGACCGGGTTCACGCCATGATAATACTGATCCTTTTTTTGGTGATAATAGGAAAGGGAATCTGAACTCACGCTCTACCCACCTTTCTGCTTTCTCATTGTTTTCATGCTTAATATATGGGTGGGGAGCTTGGTTTTATAACGTGAGAATGACAATTTTCATGAATAGCGGCTATAAAGGGATCATATAAAGAACGGGAAACGGACTGTCCTCCTAATATAGAAAGACAGAACCCCATGAGTGGAAGGGATTGGTATGAAGGGGTGTTCAATTACTGTAGCGTATCGTCATGAAAGGATTTTCAAAAGGTCAATTGACAAGTCTTTTAGCCAAAGCAGTCTGAAAGACAAAGGATAACGGCGTTGATTTACGGTTTGTTTATCATCTTCTGATCACCGTTGGATGTTAAAAAAGCTTGTATTTCTTCGATGCCTAGTCCAATTTTTTTCGCTTCCTGAATCAAATAAACCCACTCTTCGTCAACTCTTCTTTTCACTTGCGTATCCATAATATCCTCCAGTTCAATAAGACATATTCATCTGCAACCAATGACTTGAACAAACCGTCTAGTAACTGTACGTGTGGATGAAAACAGCGCAAAATAGATTTTGTCGAAAAATGATGACATTTAACCTATTTTGTAAAATCTATCACCTACCACGTTCCTAAAAAAATGACTAAAAAACCCATAAATATTGATTTCTTACTTCTAATAATAAACAATTGTAAAGTCAGTTAAAAGATTATAAATTAAAATAATGAAAAAGACCTAAATCATTTGGCTTATATAAACCAATTAGGTTGACATTTGCCATCAAGTAGAACAAATTTCATCTGTTCAGGACGTACATATTGTTCGTTTGGGAAGTTCTTCTCAAGATGGTATTCTAAAAGAAACAGAAACCACCAAGAAGGAATGAAGAAAGACATGTATAGCCTTTTTCAAAAGTATCAAGAAGTTGTCATGTATCTTGTGATGGGTGTGTGTACAACCATTGTCAACATAGTCAGCTTCTACTTATTCGTTGAGATGTTTTCCATGGATTATAAAACAGCTACAGTTGTTTCATGGGTATTTGCTGTTCTCTTTGCTTATATCACCAATAAGAAGTATGTCTTCAAGCAAAAGGCTCGTGATACGAAAAGCCTTATGCGTGAGCTTTCTTCATTTTTTAGTGTTCGTCTCATGTCTCTAGGTGTAGATCTGGGGCTGATGATTTTATTTGTGAGCCAAATGGCGCTCAATGAAACCGTCGCAAAAATTCTTGTCAACTTTGTGATTGTGGTCGTGAATTATGTCGCCAGTAAATGGTTCGTCTTCAAGAAAACAAAAGAAGATGCGATTTAACACATGAAAAAAGATAGGTGATGTGAAATGAGCAGCAGGCCAGACGAATTATATGATGTCATATATCAGCAAACAGAAAAGCAGCATGAACAAGTGCTGAGGCTAGTCAAAGAAATGACCGCACATCCAGAAGCGTTTTCGGAACAAGAAAAGGAAAAGATCAACCGAATGGACATTGCGCTTCAAACGGCAACGGACATTTTAGAAAACTTAATGACACCTGACACGCAAATGACCATTGTTTTAAGACAAGGGAGAATTCATGTTGACCTGACGAAAGCGTAAAAGAAGCAGCCAATTGTGAAAGCGGCTGCTTTTTATTATGCATCGCTTGTTTCCCGCAGTTGCTTTGGAGACATGCCGATTTTCTTTCGAAAGACTTTATTCAAGTAATTCGCATTTCGGTAGCCGCACTGTATGGCGATTTCTTCAATCGAGTATTTTGTTGTTTTCAGTAACGTTTCCGCCTTTTCTAACCGGATATTGGTTAGATAGTGAATAGGTGTGAAGCCAGTGGCCTTTTTGAATTCCCTCGTAAAATGACTTTTGGATAAACGTGCCGCAGCTGCCATATCGTCCGGGCCAATTTCCTCGTGAAAATGATGGCTGGCAAACAAGGCAGCTTGAACGATGGGCTCGGGCCATTTCTCCATTTGTCCCTCAAGCTTTGGCAAATATGAATATAGTTCCATGACAAATTGATAAGCAAGGCTAGACCCCTCAAATGGATTGGTAATCCGTCTTTCACTGGCTTCATCATAAATGTTCTTGAGCAGGCGGATCGGTCTGGAATTTGGATGAAAACGCATGACCTGCTTTCCTTGGTCAATAAATTGGTCAAAGCAAAGATCGCAGGCTTCCCCGTAAAGCGTTAAATAAAGGAATTCCCAATGCTCACTGTCCTCTGGAAAATAATATTGATAGGCACTTGGGCTTTTCACGAGAAAGGCCTGACCCGGCAACACTTTGAAACGTTTCTCTCCGATTTCAATCATGCCATGTCCAGACAGTGTGAGCTGAAAGATGCACTTGCCCTGATCTTTCCGCTCCACGCCATTCCAGCTATATAACGAAGATGATTGTACTTCCCAGCCAACAGACCATATTTGCGCCGGCAATGTCACATCAGAATGGTGAAAACGAAATGCAAATGCTTCCTTCTTCAAATTGGAAATCCTCCTTCGCAGCAAAAAACAACCTTTTTCTATTTAGAATCATGTTACACCTCATATCACATCGTACCATTCACAGCAAAAAAAGGGTATTTTTTAACGGTTTTTTTACCATTGAACTGATGCTGCTGGGACAACTAAAATAAAAGTATCAGAAGAGAAAAGGGGAATGGATATGATCGAGACGTTACGCGCGGCATTTCACCAGCAATTTGGAGATGGAGAAGAACTTCGCTATTTTTTTGCCCCAGGAAGGGTGAACTTGATTGGTGAACATACAGATTACAATGGAGGCCATGTGTTTCCATGCGCACTTACTCTCGGAACGTATGCTGCTTGTGCGAAGCGTTCAGATGGCCGCGTGAGAATGTATTCCTTGAACTTTGATAGCGATGGTGTGAAAGAATTCAACCTTTATGAAATCGCTTACGTGGAATCGGACAGCTGGGCGAATTATCCGAAGGGTGTGTTCAATCAGTTTATAGAAGCAGGGATGAAGATAGAAGAAGGCTTTGACATTGTGTACAGCGGCAATATTCCAAATGGCGCAGGTCTGTCTTCCTCTGCCTCCATTGAGCTTGTCACCGCTGTTCTCATCAACGAATGGCATTCATTCAGCGTTTCAAATGCCCGTCTTGCCCTCCTCTCACAGCGTGCAGAAAATGAATTTATTGGCGTCAATTGCGGGATCATGGATCAGTTTTCGATTTCCCTTGGAAAAGAAGATCACGCCATTTTGCTCAATTGTGACACCCTTGCCTTTGAATACAGTCCTTTTCGGCAAGAGGGACTGGCGCTTGTCATCGCCAATACAAATAAAAAGCGGACACTGGCTGATTCCAAATACAATGAGCGCCGGGCAGAGTGTCAATCAGCTTTAAATGATCTTCGGAAAAAAATCGACATCACCCACTTATGTGAGCTCACTGCGGATGAATTTGCAGCACATGCCCACTTGATTGAAGATGACATATGCCGCAAACGGGCAAGACATGTCGTGACGGAAAACGAGCGGACGATGAAAGCAGTAAATTTTCTGAAAGATGATAAAATGGAAGAACTAGGTGGGCTCATGAAGGCTTCTCATCTTTCTTTAAAGAATGATTATGAAGTAACAGGACTTGAACTAGATGCACTGGCTGAAGCAGCTTGGCGGCACCCGGGGACGATTGGCTCCCGTATGACAGGTGCAGGCTTTGGCGGATGCACGATCAGCATTGTGAAAGAAGAACTGCTGGGTTCATTTATAGAAGAAACTGGTGCGATATATCAAGAGAAAACAGGCATTCAAGCCTCTTTTTACACAGCTGGAATTGGAGGCGGCGCAAGAGAACTCACAAAGGAGGAAGTGTGATGACAATTTTAGTTTGTGGAGGAGCAGGGTACATAGGCAGTCATGCGGTGGCGGCTCTTCTAGCGAAAGGCGAACGAGTAGTGGTAGTGGATAATTTGCAGACAGGCCACAAAGAAGCTGTTTTGGAAGGAGCTGTCTTAGAAGAGGGAGATTTACGGGATCACGTCTTTTTAAGACAGGTTTTCAAAACGCATCAAATAGAAGCGGTCATGCACTTTGCGGCAGATTCACTTGTCGGGGAGAGTGTGACAGACCCGCTTAAGTACTATGACAACAACGTCGGCGGAGCAACCGCTTTACTACAAATAATGAATGAATTTGATGTGAAACACATCGTCTTTTCTTCAACTGCTGCTGCATACGGTGAACCGAAGCGCGTGCCGATCGTTGAAACGGATGAAACGAACCCAACGAATCCTTATGGAGAAACAAAATTAGCGATTGAAAAAATGCTGAAGTGGTCTGAGCAAGCGTATGGAATAGAATACGTGGTGCTTCGGTACTTTAATGTAGCTGGTGCCCATACAGAAGGACTTGTCGGAGAGGATCATCAGCCTGAAACACATCTCATTCCAATTATTCTGCAAGTTGCTTTAGGAAAACGGGATCAGATCAAGATTTACGGTGATGATTATGAGACAGAGGACGGCACGTGTATTAGAGATTACATTCATGTGATGGACTTAGTAGAGGCACACATCTTAGCCGTTGATCGGCTGCGTGCTGGAAAAGGTAGTGCTACCTACAACTTAGGGAATGGAACAGGTTTCTCCGTGAAGCAGGTCGTAGAAGCTGTCAGAAAAGTCACGGGGCATGCCATCCCGGCACAAGTGGCAAAAAGACGCGCGGGAGATCCAGCAAAGCTGATTGCTTCTTCTGAAAAAGCGCTGCAAGAATTGGGATGGACACCTCAATATGCTGACCTTCACACGATCATTCAGAGCGCGTGGGATTGGTTTCAGAAGCATCCAGATGGCTACCAAAGTGAATAAAGCGTAACAGGCAGGCAAGAGAGGGGACAGAGGGAATGGCGATTGATATTTTTGGAAAATTGGAACAGCTGATTCAATACGGGATCAATAAAGAGCTGATGACATCACTAGATATCGATTATACGAGAAATCGGCTGCTTGAGGTGCTCGGGCTCGATGACGCTGAAGCAAGAACAGTCTCAGGAGAAGGAGACCTTGAAGACATTTTAATGCCGATGCTGGATTGGGCAGTAGAAACAGGCCTTATTCCTGAGGGGACGGATACGTATCGTGATTTACTAGATGCGAAAATCATGGGCTGCTTGGTGGCACCTCCAAGTGTCATCTATGCGAAGTTTGAAGAAAAACGCCAACATGAGGGACCAGAGGCAGCTACAAGCTGGTTCTATGCGATGCAGCAGCATGCCCACTATATTCATACAGGCAGGATCGCCAAAAATGTACAGTGGTTTACACCAACAGACGATGGTGTGCTGGAGATCACCATTAATCTATCAAAACCGGAAAAGGACCCCAAAGCCATCGCTGAAGCTAAGAAGCTCAGTCAAAAGCAATACCCTCTTTGTCTCCTTTGTAAAGAAAACGTTGGCTTCGAGGGGCGGATCAACCATCCAGCGAGACAGAATCACCGGATTATTCCTGTGACACTCTCAGGTGAATCGTGGTTTCTGCAATTTTCACCTTATGTGTATTACAACGAGCACTGCATAGTGTTCAAAGGTAAACATGAGCCAATGAGCATCACCAAAAAAACCTTTGAACGACTGCTTTCCTTCATATCTATATACCCGCACTATTTCATCGGGTCGAACGCCGACCTTCCGATTGTCGGAGGCAGTATATTAAGTCATGACCATTTTCAGGGCGGTGCACATGAATTTCCGATGGCGAAAGCAGAGATGGAAGAAGTCTTTTCTCTCAAAGCCTTTCCGGATGTGCGAGCTGGCATTGTGAAATGGCCGATGTCTGTGATCCGCCTTCGAAGCAGCGAGCGGCAGTCGCTCGCGGACGCAGCAGACTTTATCTTACATGAGTGGAAATTGTATTCAGATGAAGAGGTGGGGCTGATCGCTCATACAGGAGAGACTCCGCACAATACCATTACACCTATTGCGCGACGCCACGGGGATGACTATGAATTAGATTTAGTGCTGCGTAATAACCGTACAGACAAGCGGCACCCAGACGGCATTTTCCATCCGCACGAAGAAGTCCACCATATTAAAAAAGAGAATATCGGATTAATTGAAGTCATGGGCCTTGCTGTCCTTCCTGGCAGATTAGCAGAGGAGTTAAGCCAATTAAAAGAGGCATTGCTATCCGAAAGTCCTCTTGAAGAAATCAAAGCCCGTCCTGCTATCATGAAACACGAAACATGGGCAAAGCGTCTGCTTGAAGAGAACACCTTTACAGAGGACAATACCGAAACCATTTTACAACAAGAAATTGGCTCTATTTTTTCTCGAATTCTCTCGCAGGCGGGTGTGTTTAAAAGAACTGAGCAAGGGAAAACAGCTTTTAACCGTTTCATTCAAACACTTCATACAGGCAGGTGATTAGATGATTGAACAAGTAAGAGAGCTAATGGAAGAAAAGCAGCTTGATGGTGTCTTGATTCAAAAGCGAAATAACTTCTCCTGGCTGACAGGCGGAAGAAGGAATCACATTGTGTTAAATACGCCAGAGGGCGTGTGCCAGCTGCTCGTCTTAAAAGACGACCTCGTCCTCATTGTGAATCAAATGGAAGAAAAGCGGATCATTGAAGAGGAAATGGCGTATGTCGATCATCCCTTTCAGGTGGTCACAATGGATTGGTATGAGGATGAGATCCCCTACATTCAAGAACTCACAAAAGGTAAACGAATTGGGGCGGACATTCAAATGGATGGATTCGAATGGATCGAGCCGGATTTGTCACATGTTCGATCGATCCTTACTGCCTCGCTGCTCAGTCAATATGAAATCCTTTGTCATGAAACAGCGGTCATTGTAGAAAGTGTCTGTCAAGAAATCGTGCCAGGGCAGACCGAACACGAAATTGCTTCGCTTATTGCTCAAAGAGCCATTGCACAAGGGATGACGATAGAAGTCCTGCTTGTGGCAACGGATGACCGGATCCATCAATACCGTCACCCGATTCCAACAGAGAAAGCACTTCAAAAGCACGCGCTTGTTGTCCTCTGTGCAGAACGGCACGGGCTCGTAGCGAATGTCACAAGGTCTGTTTACTTTGGTCAGCTTCCAAAGGAGCTTGAAGAGAACAAAGAGCGGCTTGCACGAATTGATACAGTCATGAATGCCGCCACACGTCCTGGTAAAACATTAGGAGATGTACTGAAAGCAGGTATTGCTCAGTATGAAAAAGAGGGCTTCCCTGATAGCTGGAAAAAGCTTCATCAAGGGGGAAAGACGGGATTTGTATCTAGGGAAATCATTGCTGTTCCCTCATCGAAGGAAGAAATTCAGCTGCATCAAGTGTTTACGTGGAATCCTTCATTGCCTGGACTGAAATCAGAGGATACGATAGTAGTAGAAAAAGAGGGCAACCGCTTTTTAACCTATACAGGCAAGTGGACGTACATGGACATTGAACATGAAGGGGAGATCTATAGACGACCTGACATCTTAGTGAGAGATGAATAAATGCAGAGTGCCGGCGCTGAGCCGGTTTTTTGCTGGAAGTCTTTAGCGAGATTCCACTAATTCAGCATCATTACCAATTCTTACAGCGTATCGCAGAGAATCGATACTTTCTTTTCTTGTGAACTTGCGTTAAAATGAGTAAGGTTTTTGTTAAATGTGGGGATACCTATTTCAAAATTGTTTACCTAGATAAAATTTCATTAAGTTAAATTGAAATTCGACCAAACTTTTTTATTGTGGTAAACCTAAATTTGACAAAGTTCTTGATTGTTTGTCCTTTGCCTTCAACTCTCAACTTTTCAAAATCCTAGAAATTTATTGTGTGTGCAATAATATAAATTTATGTCGAATTTATGACATTTTAATAGAAATCTGTTGAAAAATAAATGAACTTTTGAAAAAAGGGAAGCTAACTCTAACAGATTTTGATAGCATTACAAAGGGAAGAAAAGTTTTCGAAGGCAGATGGCTTTTCACAATTATTCAGCAATTTATACATTATCTAAGGAAGGATGGTGATCTTCTTGTTCAGAGCCATTAAACCTATGCTTTTATTAGCGATGCTCGTGAGTGTTTTTTTATTAGGAGGTTGCAGCAATATCGCTGTTTTAGATCCTAAAGGACCTGTCGCAGCACAACAAAAAGACTTAATCCTTTTATCCATTGGATTCATGCTCTTTATCGTTGGTGCGGTATTTGTACTGTTTACCATCATTTTGGTTAAATACCGTGAGCGTAAGGACGTTGGAAACGCCTCTTATAACCCAGAACTACACGGGAATACGCTTCTAGAAGTTATCTGGACAGTGATCCCAATATTAATCGTTGCTGCCCTTTCGGTTCCAACTGTAAAAACAATTTACTCTTTGGAAGAGGCACCTCAAGCAACAAGCCATAAAGATCCACTTGTCGTTTATGCTACAGCTGTTGATTGGAAATGGATCTTTAGCTATCCAGAGGAAAATATTGAGACAGTGAACTACTTAAACATTCCAAAAGATCAGCCGGTTTTATTCAAAATCACTTCCGCTGATACAATGGCATCACTATGGATTCCTCAGCTAGGCGGGGAGAAGTATGCGATGGCTGGAATGGAGATGGAACAATATCTTCAAGCTGATCAAGTTGGCACATATGAAGGAAGAAACGCCAACTTCACAGGCGAGGGCTTTGCTCAGCAAAAATTCAAAGTCAATGCGATGACGCAGTCTGACTATGATAAATGGGTAAGCAAAACGAAGAAAGAAGCACCAAAGTTAACGAAGAAAACGTATGACTACTTGATGCTTCCGGATGCTGCAGATGTGCAGACATTCTCATCAACACATTTATCCTTTGCGAAGCATGGAGAGGATTCTGAATACGCACTCCAAGCACGCAAACGTTTAGGTTACCAATCAGTTTCTCCGCATTCCAAAACAGATCCTTTCGAGAATGTGAAGAACTATAAAAGAAAACTAGATAATGAATAAACTGACTAAGGAAAGGAGGAGGCCGTTATGCATTTGAAATGGGATGAGTTTTTTGTAACTGGAGACCCATTAATTCTTGGTGCGCAAATTTCTATCGCTCTTACTTCCATTGCCATCGTGTTTGTTTTAACCTACTTTAAAAAGTGGAAATGGCTCTGGAAAGAATGGCTAACATCAGTTGATCATAAAAAGCTTGGGATCATGTATATCCTTGCTGCTGTGATTATGTTCTTCCGCGGTGGGGTAGACGGACTGATGATGCGCGCACAGCTGGCGCTTCCTAATAATACGTTTTTAGATTCCAACCACTATAATGAAATTTTCACAACGCATGGTACGATCATGATTCTATTCATGGCGATGCCATTTTTAATTGGTTTAATCAACGTCGTTGTTCCTCTTCAAATTGGTGCACGTGACGTTGCATTCCCTTATTTGAACAACCTTAGCTTCTGGACATTCATGGTTGGAGCGATGCTGTTCAACATTTCCTTCGTCATTGGAGGATCACCAAGTGCAGGCTGGACGAGTTACATGCCGCTCGCCGGAAATGATTTCTCACCAGGTCCTGGACAGAACTATTACTTGCTCGGGCTCCAAATTGCAGGTATTGGTACACTTATGACTGGTATTAACTTCATGGTGACCATCTTAAAAATGCGTACAAAAGGTATGACGCTTATGCGTATGCCAATGTTTACATGGACAACATTGATTACGTCTGTCATCATCGTATTCGCATTCCCTGTATTAACAGTTGCTTTAGCACTTATGACATTTGATCGTTTATTCGGTTCTGCATTCTTTACACTCGAAGCAGGCGGTATGCCAATGCTTTGGGCGAACCTTTTCTGGATTTGGGGACATCCTGAGGTATATATCGTCATCCTGCCGGCTTTCGGTATTTTCTCAGAAATCTTTGCGACGTTCTCAAGAAAACAGCTGTTTGGTTACAAAGCGATGGTTGTATCGATTGTGGCAATCTCTGTTCTTAGTTTCCTTGTGTGGGTTCACCACTTCTTTACAATGGGGAACAGTGCAGCGGTTAACTCATTCTTCTCGATTACAACAATGGCGATTTCTGTACCAACAGGTGTGAAAATCTTTAACTGGCTCTTTACGATGTATCGAGGCCGTATCAGCTTTACTTCACCAATGCTTTGGGCACTTGGTTTCATCCCGAACTTCGTTATCGGTGGTGTCACTGGGGTTATGCTTGCGATGGCAGCTGCGGATTACCAGTACCATAACACGTACTTCCTTGTATCCCACTTCCACTATGTATTAATCGCAGGTACTGTCTTTGCTTGTTTTGCTGGTCTTGTTTTCTGGTATCCAAAAATGTTTGGTTACAAGCTAAACGAAAGAATTGGCAAATGGTTCTTCTGGGTATTCATGATCGGATTTAACATCTGTTTCTTCCCGCAGTACTTCTTAGGACTGCAAGGAATGCCAAGACGTATTTATACGTATGGACCAGAAGATGGCTGGACTGCACTAAACTTTATTTCAACAATTGGTGCATTTATGATGGGTATCGGATTCATCATCCTTTGCTACAACATCTACTACAGCTGGAGACACGCGAAACGTGAAGTGTCTGGAGACAGCTGGGGAGATGGACGTACTCTTGACTGGGCGACATCTTCTGCAATTCCGCCGCATTATAACTTTGCAGCACTTCCAGAAGTGACAACACCAGATGCATTCCATCATTGGAAGCAAAACAACGTAGACGTTCATCCTGAAAAAGAATTCAAGAAAATTCACATGCCGCACAATTCAGGCAGACCACTCATCATGTCTGCATTCTTCGGACTTGGTGCATTCGGTCTTGTATTTGAATGGTACTGGATTGGCATTATTGGCTTAATCGGTGTATTCGCAACAATGATTTTACGCTCATTTGAATATGACGATGGCTACTATATTCCTGTTGAAGAAGTGATTGAAACAGAGAAAAAGAATAAGGAGGCGCAGAAGTAATGGGACATAATGATAGCAGCTATGCAAATGCACCGCTTGAATATCAGTCTGAAACAGGACGTTTAAACATCCTTGGTTTCTGGATATTCCTTGGCGCGGAAATCGTGTTATTCTCAACACTTTTTGCGACCTACTTTGTTCTTCATGGCAGAACAGCTGGCGGCGTTTTACCAGCTGAGCTGTTCGATATGAAGCTTGTATTGATCATGACATTCCTGCTATTGGTTAGTTCATTTACATGCGGGATTGCTGTTCATGAAATGCGCCGTGGAAGTACAAAAGGGGTTGTCATTTGGACGATTCTGACACTGCTTCTAGGTGCAGGCTTCGTTGGCTTTGAGATTTTCGAGTTCTTCCATTATGTACATGAGGGTGCGAGCATCCATACAAGTGCGTATTGGTCTGCATTCTTTGTACTCTTAGGAACTCACGGACTACACGTATCCATCGGTATCTTCTGGATTACCGGGGTCTTGTTCCAAATTAAAAAACGTGGATTAACTCCACAAACAGCAGCGAAGATTTTTATCTCAAGTCTATACTGGCATTTCCTTGATGTTGTATGGATTTTCATCTTCACAGCTGTTTACTTGATCGGATTAGGGGGGCTTTTGTGATATGGCTGGAAAAACAAATTCCTCAGCAGAGCACGAACACTTCCCTTGGAAACACGTAGTTGGCTTCATCCTATCCATTGTGCTAACAATCTTAGCATTCTGGATTGCCATTGGAGCTGAAATTGGCAGTTCTGCAAAACTATGGATTATCTTTGGTTTTGCTTTCATTCAAGCGTTCTTGCAGCTATTCATGTTTATGCACATGACAGAAAGCGAGAACGGAACTGTTCAAGTCGGAAATACATTGTTTGGTCTGTTTTGTGCGATAATCTTCGTTATCGGATCTGTTTGGATCTTTGCGGCTCACTACAGCCACGGAGAGAACAGCAAAGACGGTTATTCACCTTCTGCGCCAAAGCAGTCTGAGCATTCAGAGAAATAATAAAAAAACCACTCATCCCTCAAAGGTGAGTGGTTTTTATCATGATGTTGATTACGCCTCCAATAGGTGGTGCGTGATTTATCTGGTGCTGCTGAATCTTTTGCGAATGAATGGAAGTCCATAAATGAGAAACGCTGCAATGTGTGCCAAAATGACGTTAATGGCAAAGAATGCGATCATGAAGGTATGTCCTGCTGGAGATAAACTGCTCGTCATGTAAAGACCGAAGAAAATCCACATAATCATAATGGGTGGAATAGAAGCTAGTGCAATTTTTCTGTTTTCAAGCCATAAAAACAGGGGTGTAGCCGTTGCAATACATAGGTACGCAAAGAACATATCCATCGTATCCAACTCCTTTGTAAGTTGATATCCAAATCAAATGAGAGGTCAGGATGCAATTGTGTCTGTTTTTAGGAGATATTGTGAACATTTTGTTACAAGTATTATACCACAATTGACTTTGAAGTAAACTCAATAATTGGAAAATGGGCCTTATTCCGTAGAAAGTGGCTTTTTCCTTTTCTCTCCGTACAGCTTATGCTGGCTTGATAATTGCTTGTCATATCGCCACATAGGTCATTGAATTTTCCCCTTAATATCTGTAAAATAATCTTTTTAAAGGACTCATGATCGGATGAATGGAAAGAGTATAGAGGAATTTTTTCCTATTGTTAGAATGAAAAGTATTTCATTTTTTGAAAAATGATTGGAACCTTTCGGATGTATCTTCCGTCATATTTAAGGTGAGTTGCTTTTGTGAAAAATTCAATCTAATATAAATAAGGGCTTTTATGTTTTGTAATAAGGGTGGTTAGTTCATGAACAAGCAGAATACATCTCCGTACTATCAAGGGGATTTAATTTTTATATTTTTAGCCTTCTTTGCCATCAGTGTCATTGCGATTTATGCTGCGGGTCAATTTGGACAGTATGGATCTAATGCATGGACGAGGCAGATTATTTACTACATGGTCGGAGTTATATGTATTGTAGCCATAAATTACTTTGATTTGGAGCAATTAGAGAAGCTAAGCCTCTATATTTTTATAGGTGGCATACTGTTGTTACTTTTTCTGAAAGTCGCTCCTGCACAAATCGGAGGTCATGATTTTGCTCCAATTAAAAATGGTGCAAAAAGCTGGTTTGTGATACCAGGGATTGGGACACTTCAGCCTTCAGAGTTTATGAAAATTGGTTTGATTATGATGCTTGCATCTGTCATCGGTAAGTCAAGCCCTAGAGGAAAACGGACATTAGAAGATGATATCTTCCTACTATTAAAAATTGCCGGTGTAGCAGCCGTTCCAGTTGGACTGATTTTCTTACAGGACGCAGGTACGGCAGCTGTCTGTATGTTTATTGTCGTTGTGATGGTGTTTTTATCAGGGGTTAATTGGAAGCTGATTTCTCTCATCGGTTCTGTGGTTGTGCTTTTAGTTGCCGCTGTGTTAGCCGTGATCATTCTCTTCCCTGATGTTGCGAAAACAATTGGCATTCAGCAGTATCAGATTAACCGGATTACCGCTTGGCTGCCTGATAGCTCTACGTCAGCCAACCAAGCGCAGACTCAGGATGCGTCTGGGTCTGATAAATATCAAGTAGACCAGGCCATTATGGCTATTGGTGCTGGACAGATTTTTGGGAATGGGGTTAAAAACTTAAAAGTCTATGTCCCAGAGGCACAAACAGATATGATTTTCTCCATTATAGGAGAAGCCTTTGGCTTTATCGGCTGTGCTTTTGTTGTGATCATGTTCTTCTTCTTGATCTACCGGCTTGTCGTGCTGATCGACCGTATCCATCCTTATAGCCGGTTTGCGTCATTCTTCTGTGTAGGATATACAGCACTCATTGTGATCCATACGTTCCAGAACATTGGGATGAACATAGGCGTGATGCCTGTAACAGGGATTCCACTTCTATTTATCAGCTTCGGAGGAAGCTCTGTCTTATCTGTCCTCATTGGATTCGGGATTGCTTATAACGCAAGTGTTCAATTAACGAAATACCAAAGTTATTTATTTAAATAAAACGGGTAAGGGCAGTCTAAGTATAGACTGTCTTTTTTCATGCGAGTTTTAATTTTTGAAAAGCCATATGTCTTTGTCATATGATAGTACAAGTGAAGGAGGTCTTCGAATTGAACAAAACGATAGAAACGATATTAAATCATCGGTCCATCCGTTCGTTTACAGACGAGCGTTTGTCCGAAGAAGAGGTGCTGACACTCATTAAAAGTGCACAGGCTGCTTCGACATCAAGCTATGTACAGGCGTATAGTATTATTGGAGTGACAGATCAAGAGAAGAAGGCCAAGCTTGCTGAACTGGCTGGGAATCAGCCATACGTTGAGAAGAATGGGCATTTCTTTGTCTTCTGTGCAGACTTGAAACGCCATGATGATATTGCAAAAAAAGCAGGGGAAAATCATCAGGAGGCGCTTGAGAATACGGAAGCCTTTCTCATTAGCGTCATTGATACGGCGCTCGCTGCGCAAAATATGAGTGTAGCCGCAGAATCAATGGGACTTGGGATCTGCTATATTGGCGGTCTGCGTAATCAACTGAAAGAAGTGTCTGAATTACTTGAAACGCCATCTTATGTGCTGCCGTTATTTGGTCTGGCTGTCGGACATCCAGCGAGTCAATCGTCACAAAAGGAACGGCTGCCAGTTGAACTCATTTATCATGAAAATGCATATCAGCAAGATGAAGCGCATGTGGATCGTTATTTAAAAGAATACGATGATCGTATTTCATCATATTATGAAGAACGAACAAACGGAGAGAGAAAAGATACTTGGTCTAAGCAGATGCTTCGCGGCTTTAGTCAGCCAAAGCGTGCCTTCCTTGGAGAATTTGTTAAAGAGAAGGGCTTTAATCGAAAATAAATAAGACATCCCCCCTTTCGATTGAGAGAGGGGGATTTCTGTAAGAGGTGCAGCATGATGAAATTAAGTATACTGGATCAATCTCCTTTGATCGGAGATGCAACACCTGCTGAAGCATTGAAGCAAACGGTTGAATTGGCAAAGCAGGCAGAGAAGTGGGGCTATCACCGTTTTTGGGTATCAGAGCATCACTTTTCAAACCGGCTTGCAGGGTCGAGTCCAGAGGTGCTACTCGGTCATTTATCAGCCGTTACGTCACATATACGTATTGGCTCAGGCGGTGTGATGCTGCCTCACTATAGTGCCTATAAAGTAGCAGAGAACTTCAGGGTTCTCGAAGCACTGGCTCCTGGCAGAATTGATCTTGGGATTGGACGTGCTCCTGGTGGTATGCCCATTTCCTCCATTGCCCTTCATCATGGTGAACGAAAACGACTAGGTGATCAATATCCTGAGCAGGTAGAAGAATTGAAGGTCTATTTACACGACCTAGCGGATGAATTTTACCCGCTGCCCCATTTAACCGCTTCTCCGAAGGTAGAGACTGCACCAGAGGTATGGATGCTTGGTTCCTCTGGAGGGAGTGCAAGACTTGCGGCGAAAGCAGGTGCAGGCTATACGTTTGCTCTATTTATCAATGGCGAAGGCGGAGAAGATTCTGTGGAGCAATACATCAACCGGTTCGAACCTTCAGCATTCGGTGATGAGCCGCGCGTCAGTCTTGCGGTCTTCGTTTTATGTGCTGAAACAGAGGAACAGGCAGAAAAACTGGCAGTCAGCTTAGATTTATCCTTACTCGCCAATGAACAGGGGCAAAACCTCGGGGGCTTTCCTTCATATGAAAAGGCACAAGCTTATTCCTACAGTCCATATGAACAAAAACGAGTGGCTGCCAATCGTCAAAGGATGGTGGTTGGAACGCCATCTTCTGTGAAAAAGCAGCTGACGGCACTAGCGAAAGCGTATCGTACAAATGAAGTAATCGCTGTGACGATCACTCACCACATGCAAGACCGGCTCACATCGTATCGTTTATTAAAAGAAGCCTTTGATGCATAACGTATGTATGTCTGTTTACCGTCCACGCAGCCAATAGAGGGGGAAAAGGAGCATCATGATGAAAATAAACGCGGCTGTCACCAGCAAACTAAGCGGGTAATGAAGGACACATAGACCGTCAGCTCGCATGGTTGATGAAAAGGACGAGGATGTTTCGCGTGTAAAAGGGTGAAAAAATACATCAAAGTGATCGTTAGAAAAAAAGCAGTCAAAAAAGAAACGATCCATAGCAATATCAACATCAGACTCTCTTTCCTCCATATATAATCAAAAAGCCTTGATGAGCTAATCCGCTCATACAAGGCTTTTCTTGTGATTCACGTTTATTCAGGATAAATATCGAAGGGTTCCTTCGTTTGAACAGTGTCTGATTTCCCTTTCAAACTTGCATACGCAAGCATTGTATACTCACCAGGTTCCAGCTTTTGACCTTGATTGATCGTGCCATTCCATTTTACGCGGTGTTCTCCTTTATCTACATGTTGATAAACACCTGCTTCACCTAAATACTCTCCATCTGTCGAATAGACGAGAAATGCAAGGTTCTCAGCGCCACCAGGCAGATAGCTGCTAATGACATAGCTTCCAGCACGGTTATCCGGCTCGACGGAAACCGAAGTGACGCGCGGATAATCAGGCTCTTTTATAATCAATAAAGTAGGAATCTCTGTGACCTTTCTGCCATTTTCACGAAGGGTAATGCTGCCTTGGTACGTTCCTTTTTTGGTTTTACCGTATTTCACTTGTACCGCGGAAGTAAAGGACCCAGTGGAATTCCCTTTGACAGTGATTTTTTTCGTTCCGTTTGTGCTGATGCCGCTGCCATTGAATTTGTAATCAATGGTATACGTTTTCGGTGCTTTTGAAAGGTTTTCTACCTTGAATTTCTTCGTTTTGATTTGAACGCCTTTTTCTTTCAAGAAAGTGCCGTAAGAATAACTCGCATCAGAAACGATAGATGACGCTTGGAGTGATTCGATGATGCGAACACTGCCTGTCCCTTGTGTGTTATGAGGGAATGGGCTGCCGTTTGCGTCAAAAAGTTTTTCTGCTGTATTCATCAGCAATGCTTTGATCTGTTCTGTTGAGTAAGATGGTTTTGCTTGCTTGATGATCGCTGCGACCCCTGCCACATGCGGTGAAGCCATGCTTGTTCCTTGCTTTGAGCCATATCCGTAAGGCTGAGAAGGGTTATGCGTTGGAATCGTACTCACAATGCTGACGCCAGGTGCTGATAAATCAGGCTTAATCATCCACGTATCCACAACTGGTCCGCGAGATGAGAAGTCAGCGACTTGCTCACTAAGTTCTTTGACAAATTGAATGGAGAAAGTCGTTGTATTATTACCAGTCTCAATAGTTTTAACAAGTGCTGTTCCTTCAGCTTTTGAAAGCTTAATCGTAGGAAGAGCGAGACCCGGTACATCGACTGGAATTTCTCCATCGGTGTTGTTATACATCACAACGCCGATTGCACCAGCAGCTTTTGCATTGTCTACTTTATCAACAAAGGCAATGGCTCCTCGTTCGATCACGGCAACCTTTCCTTTCACATCGATGTCTTCAAATGCTTTTTCGTCACCGATACCTGCATGGACGAGTGTGACTTGTTTTTGGTCAAGTGCTTTTAAATCACTCTCTTGATAGTAGCCCATCACTTTTGCAGTAGAATAGTTCGGGAATTTCACACTATAAAGGCTGTACGGAAGTTGAGTTGCTCCGACAGAAATGGCATCTCTTGACGTGCCGGGAGAACCGACTGTCCAGCTGTTCGGTCCGCTGTTTCCATTCGATGTGACAGCGACAACGCCTTCAGACATGGCCCAATCGAGTGCGATGCTTGTGGCATAATCAGGGTTATTCACACTGTTTCCGAGAGAGAGGTTCATGACATCTGCTCCATCAGTAACAGCGCGGTCGATGCCTGCAAGAACGTTCTCAGTTGTCCCAGACCCGCCTGGTCCAAGTACACGGTACGCAAGAAGTGTGGCATCCTTTGCGACACCTTTAATTTGTCCATTGGCAGCAATTGTTCCTGCGACGTGTGTGCCATGGTCTGTCGATTCACCTCTAGGGTCTCCTTTAGGCGTCTCTTGCGGAGAATAATCGTTATCAACAAAATCATAGCCTTTGTATAAACCAAAGTTTCCTTTTAAATCAGGGTGGGTATAGTCTACTCCAGTATCAATGACAGCGACTTTTACCCCTTTTCCAGAGTAGCCGGCATCCCAAGCTTTTGGTGCACCGATAAATGGAGCGCTTTTATCCATAAGAGGGGAGACATCTTCATTTGGAAGCTGAATGCTTTCCTTTTTCACTTCATCTGTTTTATATGTAACATCCGGATAAACGGCTTTTACTCCGTCAACTGCGAGCAGCTTCGGAATTTCGTTTGCAGGAAGTTTCATAGAGAAACCAGAGAAGACTTTTTCATATTCTTGACGAACACTCGCTTTATCAATTTCTTTGAGTGCTGCATTTTTTACTTTTGTTCGAGATTTTTTGAGGGAGGCCTTTGTTTGAGCTTTGCCTTCTTGCTTGGCTTCAACTAAGGATTTTTCCTTTAATTCAACAATAACAGTGGTATGTTTTCTAGAGTTGACATTGATTTCACCGAAGATTTCTGCTTTTTCCAATTCCACCTGTTTGTTCGATGGAGCGGCAGCAGCCTGTTGACCTGTAAAGAATGTGGATAAAATAAAAATAGTGGAGAACAATAGAACAGAAGAACGAGAGATGACCTTTTTCATTAATTTTCCCCTTTCTAGCTGTGTTTTTAGGGAGATAGCCTTTCTTTTTGTGGATAAATAGGAAAGATTCACTGCCCGTTATTAAGTATTCAATACGATGAAAACAATTCCTTTACTAAAATGGTCTTATTTTACATAGTTATAAAGAACTATTTTGTTTATAAAGTCTCACTTATGCACAAACTCCTGTTGATAACTCAATTATTTAGATATATATATGGAAAATAAAAAAATCGCATACACAAAATCTAGTAATGGGATGTTGATATGTGGATAAACCCTGTTGATAAGGTGTGCTTATCTTTTGGATAGAGTGTGTATAAAATTTTTATTCAAACATCCTCGTACTTGATGATCTTCTGCACTTTTCAACAAAACTTCTGAAAACTAGTTTGTTTTTTCACCCAGATTGTGACAAACCTCTCTTTTTTCTCGGGATATGATAGGAGCAGTTGTTTTGCTAGAACTGCTAGATTCTAAGAAAAGCGGAGGGATGTTCAGTGAGGAAATTCAAAAACTGGTTGAGTGTATGGTTTGGTTTCATGATGAATGTGCTTGTGAATCCTGGTGTGATGATGAAGCAGCAACGTTTTCAGGCGGCCGCGGTGGATGATAGGTTCTTTCAAGTCGTGAAAGAGAGAGAGCTAGAGAAGCTGGCAGAAGAAAAGAAGAAGAAGCGCAGGTCAGAGAAACCGTTTAAGCAAAGTCTGATGATGCTTGATGAGAAGACGGCGAGAGAGGCGCGTGCTGGTCCGCTCTTACCTTTACATGAGAGATGAAACAGGGTAAAATCCCTCATAAGAAACGTTATCTGGTGGGAGAGGATACCCCTTGAAGATATATAAGATATTGAATAACAATGCGGTGATTGTAAAGGAAGGTGATCAGGAGAAAATTGTGATGGGGCCTGGAATTGCTTTTCAGAAGGGGAAAAATGACGTCGTTCCCGTTCAAAAAATAGAGAAAATCTTTGTTGTGCGTGAAGAAAATGAGAAATTCAAACAAATTCTTGCGACATTGCCAGAAGCGCATATTGAGGTGGCAGAGCATATTATCAGTTATGCAGAAGGTGAACTGATGATGCCGCTTAGTGATCATATTCATATATCACTGACTGACCATTTATCCTTTGCCATTGAGCGCATTCAAAAGGGCATTGTGCTATATAATAAATTGCTTGGTGAGATCAAAGTCTTATATAAGCAGGAATATGATATTGGAAAGTATGCCATTCGTTATGTAAAGGATCGGCTTGGGGTTGAACTGCCGGACGATGAGGCAGGATATGTGGCACTCCATATTCATACGGCCAAAATGAATACGGAGTCTATGAAAAAGACCGTGAAATATACAACGATGATCAAAGAAATGATCGAGCATATAGAAAGCTATTTTCAACATTCAATTGATGAGGATAGTATTTCCTATCAGCGGCTTGTGACACATTTGAGGTATGCATTAGGCAGGTTGGAATCAAATGAGGCATTTCAAATCATGGACGATGACATGCTGAGTTTTATCCAAACAAAGTATGATTTGGCTTACCGGTGTGCACGTGGACTCGCTGATTTGTTAAAAAATGAATATGAACTTCATCTCCCTGAATCGGAGATCGGCTACATCACGCTGCATGTCCAGCGTCTGCAGGATGCCGAATTGGTTTAGTGGTTGTGCCTGCATGCAGGCTTTTTTTTATGCACACTACTCTTATTAGTGTATATGGGTCAATTGATTCGAAAAAAGAGGTTGACGCACGTCTCACTCTTATACTATGATGAAAGCGTAATCAAAACTTGATATCGTGGGATTGTGACTGCCAGGCAGGCAAGACCTAAAATTTGCGTAACGAGGGGACGTGTATGTCCTTTTATCGTTGGTGAATTTTAGGTCTTTTTTGCTTTAAAAAAGGAGGAGACAACATGGATTATCAAAAAACAGCCAAAGAATTAACAAAACGATTAGGCGGCAAAGAAAATGTCATCAGTGCCACGCATTGTGCAACAAGACTCAGATTGGTGATAAAAGATGAGGAACTGATTGACAAAGAAGCCATTGAGGAACTTGAAGGGGTGAAGGGGGCTTTCTCAAGCTCGGGACAATTCCAAATCATTTTTGGAACGGGGGCAGTCAACAAAGTATATGAACCATTTGCTCGTGAGACTGGTCTTGAGACAGGAGACGAGAAACAAAAGCCTGTCAGCCATGATGAAGCAGTGAAACAAAAAATGAATCCACTTGCACGTTTTGCAAAGACGTTATCAAATATTTTTGTACCGATCATTCCAGCAATTGTTGCAAGCGGTTTATTAATGGGCCTATTAGGCATGATGAAAGCCTTCAAATGGGCTGACCCAAGCTCTGCGATCTTCCAAATGCTTGATATGTTCTCAAGTGCAGCCTTTATCATTTTGCCGATTTTAATTGGGGTCAGTGCAGCGAAAGAGTTTGGTGGAAATCCGTATTTAGGAGCCGTTATTGGGGGGATTATGATTCACCCGAACCTGCTCAACCCGTGGGGGCTGACGGATGCGAAACCAGAGTATATGCATTTATTCAATTTTGATATTGCTCTTCTTGGTTACCAAGGAACAGTCATTCCAGTCTTATTGACTGTGTACATCATGTGTCTTGTTGAAAAGAATTTAAGAAAAGTGGTTCCGAACAGTATTGATTTACTTGTGACCCCGTTTGTGACGGTGATTGTGACTGGATTTGTGACGTTTATTGCAGTTGGACCGCTTGGAAGAATGCTCGGTACTGGAATTTCGAATGCATTGACATTTATTTATGATCATGCAGGCTTCTTAGCAGGACTCATTTTCGGAGGTGCCTACTCTCTCATTGTTCTTACAGGGGTTCATCATAGCTTCCATGCGATTGAAGCAGGACTGCTGAATGATATTGGGCGTAACTATTTGCTGCCAATTTGGGCCATGTCCAACGTAGCTCAAGGCGGGGCGGGATTGGCTGTCTTTTTCTTAACGAAACGCGCGAAAACAAAAGAAATCGCACTTCCTGCAGCTTTCTCAGCTTTCCTAGGTATTACCGAGCCTGTCATATTCGGTGTCAACCTCCGCTATCGTAAGCCGTTTATTGCCGCGATGATCGGAGGCGCATTAGGCGGGGCATTTGTTGTCTTCACGAAGGTTGCAGCCAACGCCTATGGTTTAACGGGTATTCCGATGATTGCGATTGCCGCGCCATACGGTGTGCAGAATGTGGTGAATTATGTGATTGGTATGTTAATCGCTGTTGCTGTTTCATTTACTCTCACCATCATCTTTAAAGTAAAAGAAGTAGAAAAATAATCAAGGAGTGGTCACAGTCATGACAACAACTGACGCAGCACTTCGTCAAAAGGTAGCAGACCGTATTCGAAACTATGAGCATTTGGTGAAAAAAGATGTGTACCGTCAGCATTTTCATTTAATGCCGCCAGTTGGTCTTTTAAATGACCCGAATGGGTTGATTCAGTGGAAAGGGGTTTACCACGTTTTTTATCAGTGGCAGCCATTCAAAACGGGACACGGCGCAAAATTTTGGGGCCATTACACATCGACAGATCTAGTGAATTGGCAGCACGAGGAAGCCGCCCTTGCCCCAAGTGATTGGTTTGATCAAAACGGCTGTTATTCTGGCAGCGCAGTCATTGACGATGGACAGATGTATGTGATGTACACTGGAAACGTTCGCGATGAACAAGGAAACCGTGAGACATATCAATGTTTAGCTGTTTCAGAAGATGGCATTCATTTTCAGAAAAAAGGTGTCGTGGCGACGCTACCAGAAGGATTCACCGCCCATTTTCGTGATCCGAAAGTATGGAAGCGAAATGGCCAGTGGTACATGGTTCTTGGTGCACAAAGCCTGGACCTGAAAGGGAATCTCGTCTTGTTTACCTCTGATACTTTAGACAATTGGACGTTTCAAGGCATGATTGCTGGCAGTGGGAAAAATGGATTAGAGGATTTCGGTTATATGTGGGAATGTCCAGATCTATTTGAATTAGATGGCGGGGATGTATTGATTGTGTCCCCGCAGGGGCTCAAGCCGGATGGCTTAAAATATCATAATACACATCAATCAGGCTATTTTGTTGGGAGATTGGATGATCATACCTATCAATATACGCACGGAGCGTTTGAGGAGCTGGACCGCGGCTTTGACTTCTATGCGCAGCAAACCTTTCTAGACGAATCAGGCAGACGTCTTTTAATCGGATGGATGGGGGTGCCTGATCAAGGAGAAGAGCATCATCCAACGATTTCGTATCAATGGATACACTGCCTCACGATCCCGAGAGAGCTGCGTTTAGATGATAACGGACATCTGATTCAAAAACCAGTCACTGAGCTCCAGGCGATGAGAACCAATGAACAAGAGAATGTTTTTCATATCAAACGCTCCGTCCAATCGATTCCTGTAGATGATATTACAAGCGCAGAGGTATTCATTGATCAAATTGACACACAAAAAGGGTTTGAATGCTGTATTCGAGCGGCAGCCCGTATCATTTATGATAAAGATGAAGGCAAATTAACATTAGAGCGAGATCGATTTGAAGATCGATCAAAAGAAGTTCGAGAAGTAGGAATAGAGGAATTACACGACCTTCACATCTTTATCGATGCATCGTCGATCGAGATTTTTGTAAACGGAGGCCGAGAAGTATTTACTGCTCGTTACTTTCCTTCCCCGGGAAATAAATCAATCTCGATCAGTGGCAGAAATGAAACAAAGCTTAAACTAAAAACATGGCATTTACAAAGAAAAGCAGATCAATGATCTGCTTTTTCTAGTGAAATCCGCCTGCATCTTAGAACCTATAGCATGTATATACAAGGGTGGTCTGAAGCGGTTTGATGACGTTTTACATATATGATAACAAGTGGAATTATGGTATCATTTTAAAATATATACAGCTGAGGCTGACGTTTATCCAAATGCGGTAGGACAAAAAGGGGTTGTTTACTTGAATTCAAAACAGCAGCCGACGACTAGAAAACGCTTGGAGACAATGGCAGATCATGTTGAAGATAAACGTGAAGAATATAAAGAATTGCTCATTCAAGTCCAATCTATTCTCGGTGAACCTTCTCTAGAGCAGGAAGAATTAAAAGAGAAGCTGTCAGATACGTATAAACAAATGAAAGAATATGCCTTATTTGTTGAATCCATTGAAGCCTTTATTCGAAAAATGGCGAAAGAATCTGATCAGCAAAAGTAGGTATTCGTGTAAGGAAAAGTGTACCTGCGTGTGGGTATGCTTTTTTTCATGAAATGAAAGGGTGACGTCAATTGAAGATAGAAACGTATATTTATTTGGAGGACAAGAAGAAGTTTGTAACCATTGATGATATTGAAAAGATCAAAACCTTCGTTGCTACAAAAGAAGATTTTATGGAACAAGGGTTTACAAACCTTGAAGGAACAATTACGTTCGATCATGGGAAAAAGGGGAAAATAGAGGATTTCGAAAATCCAGATTCTATTGAAGAGTTGTGGCATTATTATAAAAATGTATTAGTAGATTACATGGAAGAAGGGTACGGAAAGATTTATTATCCAAGTTTACCCCTAGAAATACAGTTGGAGAGAAAATCCGATCGAGAAATTATGTTATCACTTGAAAATCAGATATTGGTGGCTGACTTTAAAGAGTTTGTATATCAACTCATTGAATCAGGTCGTCAATTTATCGAGTTTTTAAAAGTGATTACGGGAAGACCTGATGATAGTGATTTACGTGATGAATTTGAGAGAATAGAGAAGGTATACAAGAGCTTGTAAGTACAAACAAAACCCGATTCGCCCATTAACAAGGCGAATCGGGTTTTTCTGTTCTATTTGTCAACACGATGAGCAGAATGCTTTGTTGGTCCGATGTATTCATTTAGCTGGAAAGAGCCTTTGATGGCAGCTGTGATGAATTCTTTTGCTGCATAAATGGCTTCTTTCACGTCTGAGCCGTTTGCTAGTTCAGCTGTGACTGCTGCTGAGAATGTGCAGCCTGCGCCGTGTGTGTATTCTGTGTCGATCTTATCTGTTTCAAGGCGTTCGAAGGTTTGTCCATCATAAAGCAAATCGATCGCTTTATCTTGGCTTAGCTTACCGCCTCCCGTGATGACCACATACTTGGCACCAAGTTCGTGAATGCGTTTTGCTGCTTCTTCCATTTGTTCGATCGTTTTGATCTCACCGATTCCGCTTAATTGACCTGCTTCGAAAAGGTTAGGCGTGATGACGGTTGCCAGTGGCGTAAGCTTTTCGCGTAGTGCTTCAGCGTGCTCCGGATATAGCACTTCGTTCGCACCCTTACAAACCATAACAGGATCAATGACGACATTTTTTAGGTCGTATGTTTTGATAGTGTCAGCTGCAAGTTCGATCACGTCGACTGTTGGGAGCATACCCGTTTTCAGTGCATCTACCCCAATGCCTTCTACAATGGTAGAGAGCTGCGCACGAATCGTCGCCGTATCAATTGGAAACACCTGATGATCCCAATGGTTATGAGGGTCCATTGCAACGACAACGGTTAAAGCTGTCATCCCGTAGACGTTTTTTTCTTGAAACGTTTTTAAATCTGCTTGGATACCTGCACCGCCGCTTGAATCCGACCCTGCGATGGTGAGTGCTTTATTCATAGACATAGTTGCTGAACCTCCAATGTGATGTGTAACAGTTACTGTTCTATCCCTTATTATAATCAGCTTTTCCGTTTATCACAATGAAACGACATAAAAAAGCGTTCCACCCTAGGAGGAACGCCTTTCTCCTTACCTTTTACAAATCACCAATTTTCCTTTTTTCAGTTCGTCTAAAAGTGTTAAGGCTAATTCCTGATCCGCGCCAACCGACATCATTTTGGCCATGAGCTCGTCATCCCGGGTGCGGATGACATTGGCGATTTGATCTAAAATCCCTTGATCGACCGCTGTCATGCTTTTGGCATTTGTATGCTCTGTGACGGTATCAGAGCGTTCTGGATCGTACGCGAAAACGAAAATATCATCCTTTGCTGAATGTATTTGTTCAATGGTCTGTTTGGCTTCTTTGCTATTTTCTACTGTGAAGTATTCCATCGTGATCACTCCTTTTCATCAAAAATTCCCATTTTCCCGTCACATCAAACCGCCTTTTATATCATGAGAAGAACGTCATTTTATGTTTTAATGGAAAAAGACGAATCTATTAAAGGAGTAAGCTGAATATGAAGATTTCCTTATTAGTTGTGACACATAACCGGCTCAGCGCACTGTGTGAGCTGCTTGAATCCATTACGAGACAAACTGTACAGCCTTTTGAAATTGTGGTCGTGAATGATGCAGGAGAGCGAGTCGACATCATCCAGGAACTCTACTCTGAACTTCCGATCCGCTTGATCCATTTAGATGAGAATGTCCAGCATGTGAATGCTAGAAACGTGGGGGTGCGGGAGCTGACAGGCGATGTCATCATGCTGAGTGACGACGATGATTACTTTACACCTTGTCATATTGAACGTATGAGTAAGGCGCTGGAGGACGCCGATTTTGTCTTTTCTGATGCAGAAATTGTGTCATTTGAAGAAAAAGGCGCGACCCGTTTCCCGGTGTCGAGACGTTTATTTGCTTATACAGCAGCTATTGAGGATATGCGTGTTTTTTCTACCTATGTTCCTTCCGGCAGTATGTACAAACGCTGTATACACGATGAGATTGGCTACTTTGATCCAGCGATGCATCATTATTGGGACTGGGACTTCTTTTTGCGTGTATCACAGCATGCCCGTGTCAAACGAGTGCCAGCTGCCAGCGTGATCTATGCGTTTTTTGACGGCGGTGGGAATCAGTCTAGTGATCTTGGTGAAACAAGGAAGAACTACTTAGATGATCTAAGTGAAAAGCATGGGCTGGGTGACCTGCCGACAGCTAACTTTGCTGTCTTATTAGAAGAACCAGCGATGAAAAAACGAGAATCAGAGAGTGATATTGTGTGGGACGGAAAACCGATGATCTCCAGACTAACGCAGCAAATAGAAGGAGGAGAACCCCAATGAAGCCATTTTTAAATGATAGCTGGTGGGCTGTGATGAAAAGTGAATTTGAACAGCCATATTATCAGGAATTACGTGAATGGATGAAGGAAGAATATCGCACGCAGACCGTTTTTCCGAAACCGGATGACGTTTATCGTGCGCTTCATTTGACGTCTTATGAAGAGGTCAAAGTGGTGATTTTGGGACAAGACCCTTATCATGGCCCAGGTCAGGCACATGGATTAAGCTTTTCTGTTCAGCCTGGCGTGAAGCATCCGCCCTCATTGAGAAATATTTTTCAGGAGCTAAAGGATGATCTTGGCTGTCCTGTTCCAAATCATGGCTCACTTGTGAGCTGGGCAGAGCAGGGTGTGCTGCTCTTAAACACTGTGCTGACCGTGAGAAAGGGCGAGGCGAACTCGCATAAAGGCAAGGGCTGGGAACGTGTGACAGACCGTGTCATTGATGTGCTGAATGAACGTGATCAGCCCGTCGTTTTTGTGTTATGGGGAAGACATGCTCAAAATAAGAAAGAACGCATTGATCAAAACAAGCATTACATCATTGAGTCACCTCATCCAAGTCCTTTTTCTGCAAGAAACGGCTTTTTTGGCAGTCGTCCGTTTTCAAAGGTAAACGCGTATTTAAAACAAATGGGGATCGAAGAAATCAACTGGTGTATCCAAGGTATTGAGTGAAAAGAGGACGAGGGAAGAGCCCCTTCGTCCTGTTTATTTTAAAAATTTACGAACCAAGTCGAGTCCGTTTTTCGCATTTGGATAACGGAAGGAAAAATCGAAGCGATTGGTTTGGCGCAGGACGCTTTTTTCATGCGTAAAGGTAAAGAAGCTTTCTTTCCCATGATATCGTCCCATGCCGCTTTCACCCACGCCTCCGAATGGCAGGTAAGGAGTAGCGACATGCATGAGCGTGTCATTGATACATCCTCCGCCAAATGAAAGATGGTCTAGAATATAGGATTCTGTTTCTTTACTTGTTGTAAATAAGTAAAGAGCAAGCGGCTTCGGCCTTGTTTTGATCATATGCGCTGCCTCATGCAGAGAATCAAAGGTCATGACAGGCAGAATCGGTCCGAAAATTTCCTCCTGCATGACGGGATCTTCCCATGTGATGTGGTCTAAAATGGTCGGAGCGATTTTGAGCTCGTGTTCATTGCGCTGTCCACCCGTGACAATCGTTCCATTTGAGAGGAATTGTGAGAGTCTGTCAAAATGACGCTGGCTGACATTTTTCCCAAAGTGCGGATGTGTTTCAGGGTGTTCACCATAAAAGTCCCGGATACAAGCTGTCATTTCCCGCAAAAGGTCCTCTTTAATGGACTCATGAACGAGCAAATAGTCTGGCGCAATGCATGTTTGCCCTGCATTGGTGAATTTGCCGAAAGTGATTCGCTTCGCCGCTAGTTTGATGTCTGCATCAGGCATGACGATGCAAGGGCTTTTTCCGCCAAGTTCGAGTGTGACAGGAGTCAAATGCTTTGCGGCGGCTTCCATGACGACTTTGCCGACTGCCACACTTCCTGTAAAGAAGATATAATCAAAGGGCAGTTTCAGCAGCTCTGTACTCACATCTACACCGCCTTCTACGACAGCTGCATGGTCTTCTTGAAATACACGTTCCACCATTGCGCTGATTATTTGTGAGACTTGCGGCGTCAGCTCAGACGGTTTTAAGATGACGGCATTACCCGCAGCAATAGCTCCGACTAATGGAGAAAGAGCCAATTGGAAAGGATAGTTCCAAGGGGCAATGATGAGCACACTGCCGTAAGGTTCTTTGATGATCATACTTTTCGATCCGATATGAGTCAGAGGTGTTCGCGCGCGTGTTGGCTTTGCCCATTTGTGAAGATGCTTGATGGTATGATTGATTTCTTCATATACCATCCCAATCTCTGTTGTATAGGCTTCTTGTTCGGATTTATGTAAATCATGGGCTAAGGCTTGTAAAATATCCTTTTCATGCTGTTTGATTTCTGCTTTTAAGTCTTTAAGGAGACGGATGCGTTCTTGAACCGGCGGCTTTTGAAAGACTTTTTGTTTCTGAAAAAGAGCAGTGAGTTTGTCCATTATTCAATCCTTTCATAGACGATTTTGTTCCTTTTATTATGTGTGAACGACCATGCCGGGTCAAATAAGAGCAACATGAGCGCACTGCTTTGAAAAAATGAACCCATTTCGTTTGTTCATTTGGTAAAATAATGTTGGAAAACGAATTTTTTAGATTGGAGGGTATGCCCTTGAATATTCATATATCAAGTCTGCTTCAAAAAATGGAGGAAGCGGTTCAAAAGGCGAAACAAAGTGGAAATGATGAAGAGGTGAAACGTCAAGTGGCGGCGATTTCTTCACTGTGTGATGTCATTCTCGATGCACCATCACAGGTGCAAATGCCGCAGTCGCAGGTTATCTCGCCACCTTCTTCGATACAGACACCGTCTGCGCCGCCCGTATCCTCAGATCAAGCCATGCTTGAGAAACTGATGGGTGCGAGTGGGGCGAAGAAATTTCAGCATCAAGAAGAGAGGCAAAAAGAGAAGGATGGGAACGGCGACTCTATTTTTGATTTTTAATGGTCTTGTCACGACAAAGGGAAGGTGATCGGTTTGAAACTATTTTTGGGCGCCATTCAGTGGATGGCATTTTTTATCGCAGCTTCTATTGCCGTACCAATTGCGATTGCACAAGCGTTTGAATTGAACCAAGTGCAGTCAGCGGAGCTGATTCAAAGTACATTCTTTTCACTTGGTCTTGTGGCGATGGTGCAGTGTTTATGCGGCCATATGCTGCCGATCAATGAAAGTCCAGCAGGGCTTTGGTGGGGTGTGTATACCCTTTATGCAGGCATGACAGGAACAATTTTTGCGACGTATCCTGAAACCCTGCAAGCCTTACAAGGAGCTTTAATTTTTAGTGCCGCATTCTTTTTTATTTTTAGTTTATTTAAAATCATTAATTGGCTCGCTTCTTTATTTACGCCAGTCGTCACAGGCATTTACTTGCTGCTGCTAGTTGTGCAGTTAAGTCAGCCGATCATGCAAGGGCTGATGGGCATCGGCTATCGAGGAAATCAGGTGGACGGGCTTGTCTTTTGCTTATCGATCTTGATTATTATCCTTACCTTCATGATCAGCCGCTCAAAATGGCATTACTTAAGGCAGTTTTCTGTGTTATTTGCCCTTGCAGGAGGCTGGTTGTTATTCGCTCTACTCGGGTTGGCAAAGCCGGTTCGAATTCCAGAAAAAATCATCGAGTTTCCGAAGCTGTTCCCATTCGGCATGCCGGTCTTTGACAGTGGACTACTTGTCACGTCCTTTTTTATTACGATCTTACTCATTGTGAACATGCTGGCAAGTATTCGAATTGTGGAAAGTTCAGTGAAGGCATTTGGTGAACTGCGTGAGCGGAAGAGAGCTCGGCCGGCTGGCTTTGTCGCAGCATTTGGTCACTTACTGAGCGGATTGATCGGTGCCATTGCGCCTGTACCTATTTCCGGAGCAGCAGGATTTATACAGACAACGAAAATTCCATCGAGAAAGCCATTTTTCATAGGAAGTCTGCTCATTGTACTCATTAGTTTGTTCCCGCTGCTCATGAGCTTTTTCTCCGCATTGCCATCACCTGTGGGGCTTGCTGTAAACTTTGTGGTGTTCTCCTCGATGATTGGGATTGCGATGTCAGAGTTTGATCAGTATGAGAAAGAAGAAATTCCGCGGATTCGCTTTGTCCTAGGGATTGCCGTTTTAGCAGGTGTAGGGGCGATGTTTGTACCGCAGGGAGCCTTGAAAGGCATGCATCCTGTGCTCATTTCATTATTAAGCAATGGTCTTGTTCTAGGTACACTCATTGCGATTGCGGTCGATCAAGTCCTGTTACGAAAGAAAAAGAAATCCGACAATCTCGTGTCAACGTAAAAGGAAAGTTGAATGTCGTCTGTCACCCGCGCTATGATAAACATAATTGACGAGATAAGGAGAATGACGAATGAAACTATTTTTCATTTTAGGTGCGATTAATGCCATGCTAGCTGTTGGACTCGGAGCCTTCGGTGCGCACGGTCTGGAAGGGAAAATCCCTGAAAAGTATATAGACATATGGAACAAAGGGGTTCAATATCAGATGTTCCATGCGATTGGATTATTTATTGTCGCCTTTCTTGCAGATAAGCTGTCAGGTGTTTCTCTAGTTCCCACCGCTGGCTGGGTGATGCTTGCAGGCATCCTTTTCTTCTCAGGAAGCCTTTACGTGCTGGCATTGACACAGGTGAAGATTCTAGGTGCCATTACCCCAATTGGCGGAGTGGCGTTTATCGCTTCTTGGATCATGCTTGTCATTGCAGCAGCAAAAAATTTATAAGTCAAAAAACCGATGCTCTGAGAGGGGCATCGGTTTTTTTCTTAATTCCAGTAAGGGGCATAATTTGGCGGTGCTTGATAATAAGGGATGTAGTGAGATGGAGGGACAGGATGCGTTTGTGCCTCCTCTTCTCTGTGGCAAAATGGTCCGATAAACACACTTGGCTTCACAGGCTGTGTCGCCTGCTTCCACTGTGTTTCGTTCATACAATACGTATGTGCCATGATGTGAGCAGGGGTGAGGGTGAGAAGGTCTGAGCCTAGGATCACTTCTGGCGTAGATGCGTTAAAAACGGCTAACAAATGAGTTCTGTCTTGGAGGGCAACTTCATAGTGCCACCAGCCTTGAGGTACGTTTGCCACCTGTCCAGGGGTGATGGTATAGGTGTGCAGTTTTTTTGTGAATGGATTCAGCATCGAGACAGCAGCAGAACCGGCTATACAATAAACAAGCTCTGCGGCATTTTGATGATAATGAGGCTCTACGACTTTGCTTTTACTCAAATATATATCCAGCAGGGATACTTGATCCAACGAGTTTAATTGTTTTTTTCCTAAAACATTAATCAGATTATGCTGATCGTACTTCACAAGGGGGCTTTGACTCAGATCGTATGAATATTTAACATTCGGTGATGTATAATCCAGCTCAACAGTCATTGATGTCACCTCTAGGCGTTTGATAAAAACTACTAGGCATCTTATGACCAGCGCCTTAGAGGTGTGACAAAAACCTAGTCAAAAGAAAAAAGCAAGGGCGCCTGCTCCTTGCTTTTGCTATATGTGGCGTTATCTATCTCGGAGAATACGTGGACATAGAGTATGGATAGTCGTATTGAATTTCCCCATCAAACGTAATGTAATCAAGATAGATCGTTAATAGTAAGTATCGTGTTCCCGTCTTATTATCACTAATGATAATGTGGTCACGTCCTGCAGCTTCAATGACGCCTCTGAAAATCTTCGAGTTCCATTCCTTACTTGCCTCAAACGTCATGTAAATCGTGGCTACCTTGCCGCGGTTCAATCGTAAAATATTTTCAATATAGGACTGCTCGATTGGCAGCTGACCAGTGACATTCTGCTGATAAATCGGTCCAGAAGGAATTTGATACGGCTGCCCGCCGCTCTGCGTGCCCTGCCCCCCTTGTGAAGAACCAGTAGACGGCAGTGGTGAAAATCCCTGCTGCATTTGTCCTTGCATTTGACCCTGCATTTGGGGAGGGACTGAATAACCCATCTGCTGCGCAGGATACGGATTTGCTCCATATTGTTGCTGGCGAAAATCTTGACCTTCGAAACCCGAACCTTGCCCAAATTGATTTTTCAATTTCATAACGTTCCTCCTCTTTCCTCATGGTGTTCTAAACAGAAGGCGCTTAAGCACCTGTTGTTTCCATAGCATTCTTTCTCTCTTTCACACTATGAGACAGGAGGATGGAATATGTACATTGAACGAAAAAAAGGAACTGCGGTGCAGTTCCTTAGGCGTGGGCAAACCCTCGCATTCTTTGCCAGATCTGCGCTTCGTTGCTCACGAATATCAAATTCTCTCTGATGCTCAACCTTCCTTACATCATCCAATTTACAGCGCGCTGGACACCAAATAAAAGTGTAATGATAAGAAAACATGCCGCAAGCGGTGTGATCACAATGAGAAAGGCTTGCCATAATCTGAGCTTCATCACAGCGGCAATGCCTAAAACAGTCATTCCAAATATCCACGTCTTTGCATAAGCATCAATCAGTGTCAAAAGATCGAGATAATACCAAACCTCATAATGCTGATCTAAATAAGGTGAGATTTTGACAAACGTATACGGACCAAGCATTCCAATAGTGAAAATCCAACTGAGTGAAAATAAAGCGGAAGGGAAAAAGATCGTCAGCGTGCAGGCTTTGAGCACATCTCGATATGCTGTTTGACTGCCAAAAAAAAGATGCCCTAACCACTTTAGGATGAGTACACCGAAAAATAGAACCAGATTGCCTGCAAGAATACCATATCCCGCTCCTTGTAACAGAATAAAAGGGAACGGAATATGATTGCCCATATACTCGCTAAAATAACCTTCGTAGACCCAGCCTGTACCAGCGATACTTGCAAGGAGCATCATCAGCCAAATTGGAATAGAGGAATGTTGATATGAGCGAATAATCGTTTTTGTTGCGACGAAAATTTTAAAAAATCGAAAAAAACCTTTTGCTTCCTCTTCTTGGGAGTGATCATTCTTCATAGCTTCCAATGTTCTTTACTCCTTTAATACACATAAATGATTACTTATATTACCAAAAAGTTCGCGTTTTTCAAAGATAGATCAATAAAAAAATACAATTTTATAAAAAATAGGTCACTCTACAGTCTCTTTAAGAGGAGACACATATGATAAACATAGTTTGAAAGAGACCGAGGTGAAAACTTTGACAAAAGTAACTGTCATTATGACGAGCTACAACAAGGCGGCTTACGTCGGCAGATCGATTGAAGCGGTCTTGCAGCAGACGCTTTCAGACTTTGAACTATTTATCATGGATGATGGTTCAAACGAAAAAACCCTTGCTGCGATTGAGCCCTTTCGCAAAGATCCCCGTGTTCATTTTATCCAAAGCGGTGTCAAATCGCTGGAGGAGAGAACAGTGAAAACCCGATACGCCGTCCTGATTAATCAAGCATTAGAACTGGCAAAGGGCGAGTATATTTCCTATGCCACAGATGACAATGTCTATGCCCCGGACCGTTTAGAGAAGCTCACTCATTATCTAGATGCACGACCAGGTGAGGATATTGTCTATTCTGCATCGAAAGTAATCTATTTAAATAGCAAAAAAGAGCCAGTAAAGGAAACGATTCGACCTGCGCAAACGGTGCAATGGAATGCACCCTGTGCCATAGATCATTGCTCGGTCGTTCATCGTGCATCTATTTTATCAAAGATTCAAGCTGAATTTGGGTCTTACTGGGACGAGAGTCCGCATTTTTATCGAATAGGAGATGCCCGGTTCTTTTTTCGATTAAATCATTTTTATCCGTTCTATCCCTTTGATGAAGTTTTAGATACAAATTACATCACAGAACAGTCGATTCACTATCAGCTGGCAGAAGAAGAGAAAAGTGCCTTTATTCAAGCACTTCCTGAGCAGTCTACCTGCTGGGAGCTCCGCCACATATTAAAACAAAGACATGGGAGGTGACCTGAAGTGTCGCACTATATTCATCATTATTGGCAGGTGTACTTTGAGTATGTGAATCTCATGAAGGATTTGTCCTATAAACAAATTCCTCTTGGGTTGATCAGCAATTTCTATCAATATATCAGTCCTGAAGTAAGGGAACGCATGGAGGATGAAGCATTCGGTCAAGAATTGACAACCGATTGTCCATTGCCGGAAGAGATTCAGCCATTTTTTGATCAACATAAGCAGCAGATCAAGCGAATTGCTTATCGTCCGGCGAATGGAAAGGTATTGCTTCACTTTGAACATCTGCGTTTTACTGAACAAAATTACACGCGGTTCCATCCGAGTCAAACGGTGGTGCTCGCTCGCTGGAAGAAGGCAGATTATTTCGGTTTACCTGTCATCAGCAAGCCGGAATTAGCCGGAGAGGTTAATAAAGAAGCCCATGCTGAATATATTGAAAAAGCAAATGCTCTCCTTAAACCTTACGCAAAGCACCCCGTCTTTGGCAATGTCTTTTTTAGAGAAAAGCTTCGGAAGGACATTGTGCAATTTATTGATGTGATTGACCAGACAGAAGTTCTATTTCAGATGGAGCCAATTGCAGCCGTCATTGTGGGGACGACGGAGGATGCTTACAGTCGCGTACTGGCACTGCAAACAATGAAACGCCAGCTCACGAGTATCTGTCTTCAGCACGGCGCACTTATGGGAGACGAAGCCTTTTTGCCGATTTTCACGACGTGCCATGGGGTGTTTGGAAAGTATGAAAAGGACTGGTATGTAGACAAAGGCTGTCAGCCGGAACAGGTGGAGATCACAGGTCATCCGAGGTTTGATTTGGTGAAGGATCGAACGCCGCTTCAACAGGAACTCATCTTTCGTAAATTGAACTTCAATCCTGCCAAAAAGACCGTGCTTGTGGCAACGCAGCCGTTCTCAGAAGCCTTCTATGGTGATGTTCTTAAAACGATTGCAAAACGGAAAGACATTCAGTTGATCATGAAGCCGCATCCGTGGGAAATTGCCCGAAACCGATTAAATGAGTATGTGTCCATTGAACGAGCTGGAAATCATGTGAGATTGATTAAAAAAGAAATCGACTTATATGACCTGCTGCCATATATGGATATGGTCATTACGCTCACATCAACCGTCGGTCTTGAAGCAATGCTCTTTGAAAAGAGTGTGCTGATCGGGAAAATGACAGAAGGCAGAAGATACCCTTATTACGAGTCGCTTGGCAGCTATCATATGGAAAACCCTGTTGAACTGGCTGAGAAAGCCATTCGTATTTTGTCGGATGATCAAGAGATGAAGCTGGCAAAGCAGCAAGGAGCTCAATTCATTAAACAACATTATCCGCATGCGCGATCGACCGATGTTCTGCTTTCTCTGCTTAAAACAAAAACAGGTGTGGATTTTCAGAGATGAAGATAGGGGTGTGCAAGCGATATGGAAAAAAAGAGAGCGCAATTTCTTCCTTATGCCCTGCCGTTGATTGAGCAGGAAGAAATTGACGAAGTCATTGGAACATTAAAATCCGGCTGGCTGTCAACCGGACCAAAAGTAAGACAGTTTGAAGAAGAGTTTCGGCAGCTGACCGGTGCAAAACATGCGATCGCTGTCAATTCATGTACGGCTGCTTTATTTTTAGCCTTAAAGGCTAGAGGGATTGGGAATGGGGATGAGGTGATTACAACGCCTCTGACATTCTGCGCAACAGCCAATACGATCATTCACACAGGGGCAGCACCTGTATTTGTCGATATTGACCCAGCGACTCTCAATCTCGATGCAGAGAAACTAGAAGCGGCGATTACACCACATACAAAAGCGATTGTCCCTGTTCATTTTGCTGGTCAGTCGTGCGATATGGACCGGATTTTAGCCATTGCCAAAAAGTACGATCTATTTGTGCTCGAGGATGCCGCTCATGCTCTGTATACAACGTACCATGGCCAGCCCATTGGAGCGATTGGTGATGCGACTGCCTTTAGTTTTTATGCGACGAAAAACATAGCGACTGGAGAAGGCGGCATGCTGACGACAAACGATGATGCGCTTGCCGCTCGGATCAGAAGACTAGCACTCCATGGGATGAGCAAGGGAGCATGGAATCGTTATGGAGAAAAAGGAACATGGTACTACGAGGTCGAGGAACCTGGCTATAAAATGAACATGTTTGATGTGCAGGCATCGTTAGGGCTTGTCCAGCTAAGCCGTCTGGATGATATGCAGGCGCGGAGAGAACAAATTGCGAAAGCATACAATCAGGCTTTTCAAAAAGAAGCAGGGCTGATTCTGCCGCCTGTCCATCATGAGGGAAGACATGCATGGCATTTGTATGTACTGCAAGTGGATCCAAAAGAAGCATTCATCACACGCGATGAGCTGATTGATCAGCTGCAAAAGGAGTATAAAATCGGCACGAGTGTTCACTTTATCCCTGTTCATTTGCATCCATACTATCAACAAACCTATCACTATTCACCAGAGGATTTCCCTAAGTCACTCGCTTACTACAAGCGGACTCTCTCACTGCCTCTTTATCCAAGTATGACAGATGAAGATGTGCAGGATGTCATCACCGCGGTGCTGTCTATTTTAAAAGAACAGAAGGCATCTTCATGAAGACCGTTCATGCAATAGACGATCAGGTGCTGTCCGCTTGGCTGGAGAAATACGGCCAGAAAGCTGAACAAATGAAAGGCTTCAAGCAGTTTGGTCTTGTCAGTGGCGCCCAGCTCAAAGCGGTGCTGTTATTCGACTGGTCAAAATGGGAAAGCGGCATATTTGATCAGCATATTTTTCATGTGAAGTTTGCGGAAGCTGAGTCATCATCTGCTTTTCAAGAATTGATGGAGCGCTTCATCAATTGGATGAGAACAGAAAAATGCGATTTTTTCTTTTTACGTCTTGAAGCGGCTGATCTTGAAAAAAACCGGATCGTCCAAAGGCTGTCACATGTGTACTATGTGGGCGGTCTCACTCGGCTTGAGGCGCCGCCTGTTCACATGGAGATGCCATCAACAGGTGAAGATGTGGTGATAAGTCTGCCGGATGAAAAGGAATACGATGAGGCGGTTTCACTTGGTCATCAGGCTTTTGTGAAAAGCCGGTATGCACTCGATCCATTTTTAGACCAGAATGTCGTCCAGCATTTCTATCAAGAATGGATGAGAAACAATTTGCTCGGACGTGCAGATATCAATCTCGTGGCAAAGGTGAACGATGAAGTCGTGGGCTTGATACAAGGGATGACCAAGGGCGATGAAATGGCGCTTGAGCTGTTTGCGATTAGACCGGATGTACAAGGAAAAGGGATCGGGAAAAAACTGTTTATCGAGATGATGAAGGTCTCTTATGAGAGAGGGCATCGTTTTATTTCTGCCGGAACACAGCTGCATAACACAACCGCCATTCAGCTGTACGAAAAGACGGGCTTTAGAACAACAAATGCCTTCTTGTATTACCATGTATGGCCGAAAAAAGGAGAGAGATAAGATGGCGCATTTCTATATTGGAGATCGCAAAGTGGGGGATGGTGCGCCTGTTTTTATCATTGCAGAGGCAGGCATTAACCATGATGGAAAGCTGGATCAGGCGCTTGCTTTAATTGATGTGGCAAAAGAAGCAGGTGCCGATGCAGTGAAGTTTCAAATGTTTCAAGCTGATCGGATGTATCAAAAGGAACCGGGTTTATACGAAACAGCCAAGGGAGAAGAGGTATCCATTTTTTCTTTAGTCGAACAAATGGAGCTGCCGCCAGAATGGCTGCCAGCTTTATTGACGCGCTGTGAGGAAAAAGGGCTGATGTTTTTAAGCACAGTGTGTGACGAAGAATCTGCGGATCTATTGAATCAAACCGATCCGCCGGCTTTCAAACTGGCATCCTATGAAATCAATCATTTGCCTCTTTTGCGTCACACGGCTTCTTTTCAAAAGCCCATCATTTTTTCAACAGCCGGAGCCACTATTGCAGATGTTCATGAAGCATATGAGGCAATTACAAGCGAGCAAAACCATCAAGTCGCTATTATGCATTGCGTAGCAAAGTATCCAGCACCTAGAGCTTACACGAATCTACGTGTGCTTCAAACTTTAGCCTCGGCTTTTCCTGAGGCAGTCATTGGCTTTTCTGATCATAGTGAGCATCCAACTGAAGCCCCTGTTGCCGCTGTGAAGCTTGGGGCAGCCATGATTGAAAAACATTTCACGGTAGATAAGACGCTGCCTGGGGCCGATCATTCCTTTGCACTTGATCCAGAGGAATTAAAGGAAATGGTTCAGCATATTCGAGCGGCGGAAAAGGACCGAAATCAATCAGAAGAAGACGCTCATCCTCTGTCAGAGGAGATTCTTGGCAGTTCTTATAAAACGACAACAGCCATTGAAGGGCAGATTCGTAAATTTGCGTATCGAGGGATTTTTACAACAAAAGGTATTGCAAAGGGCGAGACTTTGACAGCACAAAACCTAGCCGTATTACGTCCAGGACAAAAAAGCCAAGGTCTGCATCCGCGGTACATGGAGATTTTACTTGGCGCCAAGGCTGTGAGAGACATCCCAGCCCATACAGGCGTTTCGTGGAAAGATGTGCTCATGCAGGAGTCCGAGCATGATCAATGATGTGCTCTTTGTCATACAAGCTAGAATGGGCTCAACAAGACTGCCAAAAAAGGTGATGAAACCGATCGGCGGTATGGCACTGATCGATTTCATTGTTGAACGGGTAAAGCAATCAGATCATTACAATCACAAAACCCAGAACCTCATGATTGCCACAACAGTCGAGGCAGAGGATGATCTGTTGGCTCAATATTGTTTATCAAAGGGCTATAAGGTATTTCGCGGTAGTGAGATAGATGTACTGCAGCGATTTGCGCAGATTGTCCGTCATTTTGAACCGCAAACCATTGTCCGTTTAACGGGAGATAATCCATTTATAGATCCAGCGCTTTTGTCGAAAATGGTTGAAGAACATAGACAGAAGAAGGCTGATTACACGTATACGACTGGAACGCCACTCGGTATTTCCGGGGAAATGATCGACGCATCAATTTTACGTGAAATCGACAATTTTCCCCTTACGCAGCCGGAGCGTGAGCATGTGACGCTGTATATCCGAAAGCATCCTGAGCGATTTCAACTGCAATTATTCACACCGCCCAAAGAACTCGCATATCCTGCTTATCGATTCACGATTGATACAGAAGAAGATTATGTATTTGCCACCCGTTTACTTGAGAAAGCTGGTGGATCTATTGCTGTGCCTACGGCTGAGCTTATCTCCATTTGTGAACAAGATCCTGATATTGTTCGGTTGAATCAATTTGTGAGACAGAAGGATGCTGAATGAATAAAAAAATCATGATTGTTGTGTACGGTGGTTTTTTAAGAGGGATGGGGCATGTCGCCAGAATGAGACGGCTGGCAAAAGAATTGTTTCAAGAAGGAAACGACTTATATTTCTATACAAATGAACAGATTTGTGTAGAAATGCTCTCGCATCCAGCTTGGCACGTTCATTTAGTGCAGGAACCAAACGTATTCCTTCAAATGGAGCAGGACATAAAAGAGCTGAATCCTGATCTTCTGCTGATTGATGTGCTTGATTGTGACCTCCAGTTTCTTCGATCGATCAAAGCGTCCTCCGCCTCTGCAAGGCTGGTCTTATTTGAAGAAGAAAGAGCAGAAGCCTGCCAGCTTGCTGATGCTGTCGTGAACGGCATTTATGGTGGTCTGGACGAAAAGCGTCTGCAAGTAAATGGAACGGACTATTTTTATGGAACACCTTATTTATTGTTAGATCACGAGATCAGCAGATTAAAAGACACATATGAGGTTCGAAAAGAATGCAAAAAGGTGGTTATCAGCCTTGGAGGCAGTGATCCAGGCGGATTGTTATCAAAGGCTGTATCAGCACTCTTCGAAGCTGGCCATTTACACATTCTAGCGGTTACAGGAAAAGCCTCTCGCATCGAAGAACAAATCGAGGCTGCGCATATTCAATTCATTCGCCATACGGATCAATTACCTGCCCGTCTTGCAGAAGCCGATCTGGCGATTGTTGCTGGCGGGATGACGTTATATGAGGCAGTTTGTATCGGGGTGCCCAGCATTGTCCTTTCGCAAGTAGACCACCAAGCAGTGACAGCCACTCGTTTTGCACAAAAGGGAGCCTGCCACCATCTTGGATTAGGTGACCTTGTGGATGAAAAGGATATATGGCGTGCTGCTCGAAGACTATCCGCCAGTTACTTTCTCCGCAGGAGCATTCATCTCAATGGACGGTCACTCATTGATGGAAAAGGAACCGAACGAGTGAAAGACATTCTTATACACCTCATGAATCATCACCAAAAAGAACATAAGGATGTGTAGATGTGAAGGGAGTTATTTTAGCAGGAGGAAAGGGATCACGACTGGCACCTTTAACGAAGATTTTCAATAAACATTTATTGCCGGTTGGTCCATATCCAATGATTTATTGGTCTTTGTTCAAACTGAAAGAAGCAGGGATTTTAGATGTGATGGTCATATCACAAGAAGAACAAATCCCGCTGTTTCAAAAGCTACTTGAAGGCGATCAGGAATTCGGGATGAACATTGTCTATCAGGTACAGCCTGAAGCTTCTGGAATTTCGGACGGTTTATCCTATGCAAAGCCCTTTGTAGAAGAGGAGAAATTTGTGCTGATGCTAGGTGATAATGTATTTGAGGATTCGCTAAGCCCTTTTGTTGAAGCCTTTCAGCAGCAAGAAAGCGGAGCGAAGGTTCTGTTGAAAGAAGTGGCAGATCCAAAGCGGTTTGGCATTGCAGAAATTGATGCCGCTCACCACCGGATATTATCAATTGAGGAAAAACCGGAGCATCCGCGTTCATCTTACTGCGTCACAGGCATCTATTTTTATGATCAAGAAGTCTTTCAATATATAGAGAAAATCTCGCCGTCAGATCGAGGCGAATTAGAGATTACAGATGTAAACAATCTCTATATCTCAAATAGCCAGCTGACCTATGATATGTTAAAAGGGTGGTGGATTGATGCAGGAACACATGAATCTCTCCACCAAGCATCTACGAAAATGTTTGAAACGATGAAGAAAAAAGAGGGATACGAATGACGAAGTCTTATTTAATTACAGGCGGAGCGGGATTTATTGGACTAAATTTTGTGAAGCTGCTGCTTCAGGAAACCGATGTCCGGCTCACTGTTTTTGACAAGTTAACATATGCCAGTCATCCAGAGGAGATGGATGAATTATTAAAGCTGTCTCATTTTCGTTTTATTCAAGGGGATATCACCCTTCAGCATGAGTTGGATCAAGCATTTGATGAAGTCTATGATGCCATCATTCATTTTGCAGCGGAATCCCATGTTGATCGCAGTATTGAATCGGCTGAGCCCTTTATTCAAACCAATGTGCTCGGCACCTATCGTATGCTGGAGGCAGTCTTAAAAGGAAAGGCGAAAAAACTCATTCATATTTCAACAGACGAAGTATATGGAGATTTGGAGCTGGATGATCCTGCTTTCACAGAACTAACACCACTTTCACCGAATAATCCTTATTCAGCAAGCAAGGCGAGTTCAGACCTGCTTGTGAAATCTTATATCCACACTCACCAATTACCCGCGATGATCACACGATGCAGCAACAACTACGGACCGTATCAGCATGAAGAAAAATTAATACCGACTATTATTAGGAAAGCGATCAATGGTGAAAACATCCCGATTTATGGAGACGGCCAGCAGATTCGCGATTGGCTGTATGTAGAGGATCATGCGAGAGCTGTAAAGCAGGTCCTTGAAAGCGGAACAGCTGGGCAGGTGTACAATATTGGCGGCGGCAACGAGAAAACGAATCTCGATTTGACCAAGACCATTCTGACGCAGCTCGGGATCAGTCATGACCGTATTGCGTTTGTTCAAGATCGAAAAGGGCATGACAGACGGTATGCCATTGATGCCAGTAAGCTAAAACGGGAGCTCGGCTGGACGCAGGAGACGTCATTTGAAGCAGGTATTGAAAAAACGATCAATTGGTATTGTGCCAAATTTGATCAGAGCGAAGAAGGGTGACGGATGAAAGTTTTAATCACCGGTGCAGGCGGGCAACTAGGGAAAGAATTGAGCAGACAGCTCAAGGAAAAAGATATCACCGTCATTGCCTTAACGAGGAGTATGCTCAATATCGCAGACCAGCAAGCAGTCAGACACGCAATGAGACACTTTCAGCCTGATATTGTTGTCAGTGCAGCAGCATATACATCTGTTGATCAATGTGAAACAGAAACGGAAAAGGCGTATCTTGTCAATGGCATTGGCGCCTATTATACAGCGCTGGAGGCAAAGAACGTGGGGGCTGATGTGTTACATGTCAGTACAGATTATGTATTTGACGGGCAAGCAGACAGCCCTTACCAAGTCGATGCACAAGCAGATCCTCAAACCATTTATGGAAAAAGTAAAAAGCTTGGTGAGGAATTGATTCATCTCGTGTCAGACGAAGTGAAAATCATCCGTACATCGTGGCTATACGGACATGAGGGACATAACTTTGTGAATACCATTCTTAGGCTCGCAGAAACAAAGGATCATTTGCGCATCGTGAACGATCAAGTAGGATCACCTACTTATACAAAGGATGTCGCAGAGGCAATCATTCATTTGTTTGATCAGAAGGCAGGGATTTACCATGTCAGTAACCGAGACAGCTGTTCCTGGTTTGACTTTGCGTCAGAAATTGTCGCAAAAAGCGGCCTGTCTACGACCATTGAGCCAATTTCCACGGAAGAGTACGGCTTCCAAACGCCTCGTCCAGCCTATTCTGTGTTAGACCTTCAAGCGATTGAAGCCACAGGCTGGCAACCAAGACATTGGAAGGATGCACTTCACGAATATTTGCAGAAAGAAGGGAGATGGCATCAGCATGATTGATGGTGTACAAACGAAAAGACTCATGAAACATTGTGATGATCGCGGCTTTTTTGCAGAGCTCATTCGAGATGATGAGCCGATGCTGAAACGCTTTGGGCAGGCATCGTGGTCGAAAAGCTTTCCAGGAGTGATTAAAGCCTTTCATTATCATGAAAAGCAAGACGACGTTTGGTTTTTCCCAGCAGGTCATGCCCAAGTCGTTTTATACGATTTACGTGAGGATTCTCCTACAAAGGGTCAAACCGACGTGTATTATATGGGGGAAGACAATCCAATGCTGCTCCTCATCCCAAAGGGTGTCGCACATGGATACCGAGTACTAGGCGAGACGCCGCTGCAAATTGTCTATTTCACGACAGAATCTTATGACCCGAAAAACCCAGATGAAAAGAGAATCGCTTGGAATGACGAGACGATCGGATTTGATTGGGAAACGACATTTAAATAAAGAACAGAGGCCTTTCGCAGGAGAAAGGTCTTTTTTTGTTGAAATACATTCTATATGTGTCATTTTATGTATTTTTACTAAGTTGAGTAGAAAAGGGATGTGGATGAGTTTGTCTAAAAGAATTGCATTTGTCACAGGGGCAAGTACAGGGATTGGAAAGGCAATCGCCATAAAGCTTGCCGCCCAGGACCATGTAAAGGTCATCATCAATTCTAGAAATCAATCCTCACTAGAAGATGCGCAGCAGCACATTGGGCGTATGGCAGAAACAAAAGAGCCGGTGTCTCTTTTCTGTGGCGATATGTCGCATGAAGGAGTGCGGGCTGAGGCCTTTGCGGCAATAGAAAAAGAGTTTGGCAGACTGGATGTGTTGATTAATAACATTCCAGGAGGGAAGCCAGATACTTTTGATTCATGTGAAAGCGAGCAGATGCTGGCAGCATTTTCTCAGAAAGCCATTGCGTACATTGATACGATGAAACGTGCGGCAGCGATGATGAAAAGACATGAATACGGCCGGATCATTCAAATTGTCGGGAACCTCTGGAAGGAACCTGGTGACCAAATGTTTACGAACAGTATGATGAATGCAGCGATTATCAATGCTAGTAAAAATGCAGCCACACAGCTTGCGCCTTCAGGGATCACAGTGAATTGTTTAAACCCAGGATTTATTGCTACAGATCGGTATGAACAATTTATCGGAAACATGATGCGTCAACAGGGATTATCACGGGAAGAAGCTGTACAGGCTGTTGCGTCAGGAATCCCGATGCAAAGAGTAGGTTCAGCGAGTGAAATGGCTTCATTGGCCGCTTTTATCGCATCAGAGGAAGCCTCCTATGTCACAGGACAGCAAATATCCGTCGATGGTGGTTCAATGAAAAGTATATAACATGAAAAACCCGCTATATGCGGGTTTTTTGATGAAAGCGAATCGGCAGTATATGGAGCCGATCGATAAAAAGGGCAAGCTGTTCAATTGGCGCCACCATTGAGATGCGGACATGACGTCTTCCATGTGCTCCAAATACACCCCCAGGCGTCACGACGACATCTGCATGCTCGAGTAAATAGTCGGCAAAAGCATGAGAATCCTCGAAATCATCAGGGATCGAAGCCCATAAATAAAAGGCGCCGGCTGGACGTTCAATGGTCCAGCCAAGCTGCTTCTCCGCTTGACGGATGAAGAAATTCATTCGTTCAAGGTAGACTTCTTTCAAGGATTGAATATGACAGTCATCACTTTGTAAGGCAATGGTGGCGGCTTGTTGAAATCCGCCATACATACTGACAAACACATGATCTTGGAAGGCGTTTATGGCATGAATGATGTCCTCATTCCCTACAGCAAAAGCGACTCTCCATCCTGCCATATTGAATGTTTTGGATAAAGAATATAATTCCACGCCTACTTTTTTTCCAAGAGGTGCTTTTAGAAAGCTTACTGGTTTTTGCTCATAATGAAATGAACCATAGGCAAAATCATGAATCACATGCAGACCGTGAGCTGAGGCAAATTCCGCAGCCTCTTCAAAAAATGCTTCACTTGCCACAGCACCTGTAGGGTTATTCGGATAATTTAAGAAAAGAACCTTTGCCTTTTTTAACACGTCTGGATCAATTGACGGGAAATTCGGCAAATAGCCATTTTCCTCTTCCAGTCGGATGCAGTATGGCTTTGCGTCCGCCATCAAGATGCCTGAATGATATTCTGGGTATCCAGGATCGGGGACGAGGGCAATGTCCCCTGGATCAAGCAGGCACTGACTTATCACATAAAGGCCTGTTTTCCCTCCATTGAAAAGGGCAATCTCCTTCTGCGGGTCAACCTCAATGCCGAATTCCTTTCTGTAGAAATCTGCAATGGCTTGCTTGAAAAAGTCAAAGCCTCTAAAAGGAGCATATTGCTGAAATTGCAAAGTGCCTGCTGCCTCTTGAAGGGCACTCACAATATGGGCAGGAGTAGGAAGATCGGGATTTCCCTGACCAAGGTTCACAATGTTCGCTCCGTTTTGTGTTTTATGTGCAATTTTCTCAAATACGGTTCCAAATTTTTGTTCTGGCAGCCGTTCAATCATGTTAGATGGTAAGATCTTCACCACGTTACCCTCTCTTTCTATCCCTTCACTAGTTCATCCATTAACTGAATGGTTGCCTGCTTCTGAATGTTACGGATGGATGCGGCAACATCCTGAGAAGACGACCCTTTTAATTCAAGAGACACGATGCCATTAAATGCTTCGAATAAAGATAGATCCACAAAGGTTCCTTTAGGTGGGACGGATTCACTGATGATGACAGTATCTCCAACTAAAGTGTCCTGCGGAATATGAACATGATCAATGGTGATATGTGTGACCTCAGGCGGAATGTGTCCGCTCTCTTTGAAATGCTGAGGGTATAAATGACAGTCTGCTAAATAATGCGTATGTCCAGAAAGCAGTTCTTTTGGCAAATCAGCCTTTTTTCCATCGACTAATACATCAATCAACAGCTTGGCCATATCTACCCCAAAGACCTTTTTGATATTCGGAATCATATTCCAGCCAGCAAATCTAGCTGCTGATTCGATTAATCCGGTTTCTCGATTTTTCATGAGCTTGATCTCTGTATGAGTGGCACAGTTTTCAAGACCTAGCCCTTCATTTGCCTTCTTTGCTGCCTCAATGATGAGTTGCTGGGCTTCATTGTCTAGGATCGACGGAGTAATATGAGCCGTTTCTGTAAAACCGATTTGAGGGGTCTTATCATGAATGACAAAAGGGATATATTCACCCTCAACGACTAACCCTTCAACACTGACATAATCAGCGTAGCCGTCCTCTTGATACCAATCCTCGTAAGCACCCTCTAAGTATGTTTCAGCGACAAACGGAGCTTCATACGTCACAGCGTTTGGAACGGGAATGGTTTGCAAATAGGATTGTACGTTTAAAAAGAGATCATCACTGCCGGCTCGGTCATGAAAAAGGGTCACGCCAATGGAGCTTGCTAAGTATGTAGGCTTTAAAATAAGCGGTGTCCCGATATGTTCAATGGCTTGCTGGAAATCAGCTAAAGTAGTGACAGGCTGAGTTTTTACTGCTTTGACCCCAGCCGCGTTGAATGCAGCCCTCATTTGACTTTTATCACGCGCTAATTCAGCTGCCTTTACCCCAGCGCCGCGCAGTCCAAGACGCTCAGCTGCTTTTGCCATTGGTGCAATGAATAATTCATTATTGGTGGTGATCGCATCCGCTTTGAAAAAGGAAGCCACACGAACTAGGTCGTCCACCACCTCTTCCTCGGATTTCAGATAATCGTCATGTGCCCAGTAAATAGAATTTGGGTGTTCAAAAGAAGGGTTTGTGTCAAAATAATCTCGATCTTTGATGACGGCAATGGAGTATTTTTCGATTAGCTCAGCGTGTCCCTTTGTAATAGCAAAGGGTCTCGGGATATAAGAAACGATATGATACGATGCAGCCACGCTTTCGTAAAACATATGGGGCGGGCATCCTCCCAGATCAGCAATGACAAGTACGGTTTTTTTACTCAATGAAAGCACTCCTTTTTATCTAGCGGTGTAACCGCCATCTGCTGTGACAACACTTCCAGTCATATAACTGGATAGATCAGAGGCGAGAAACAGCATGACGCCCGCAATTTCTTCGGGTTTTCCGAGACGAAGTAATGGGTTCACCTTTGCTTTTTCTTTTTTGACAACCTCAAGACTTTCTGAATGATTGTCTAAAAAGGATTTTTCATTTAATGGCGTATCAATAATGCCCGGGGCGATACAGTTCACCCTGATTTGATGGGCGGCATAGTCGACCGCCATGGATTTGGTTAGCTGGATGACACCGCCCTTTGTTGCGTTATATGCAGGGATGTCAGGCCAGCCGACAAGACCCCCGACAGATCCTGTATTGATAATACTTCCGCTTTTCTTTTCAAGCATATGCGGCAATGCATGCTTACTCATAAGAAATACACCCGTCAGGTTGACCTGTAAAATGTGGTTCCAATCCTCCAGCGTCATCTCGTGAACGGGGGAGACAATTTCGATGCCTGCATTGTTAATCAAAACATCAATTGTTCCAAAACGGTTCAGCACGAACTGAACGGTTTTTTGACAGTCAGACTCATTCGTAATATCTGTTTTGAAAAACGCAAGATGCTCGTGCGGCAATGATTCGACGAGTTGTTTGCCGCTCTGTTCATTGATGTCAGCCACTGCTACTTTTGCTCCATGCTTAAGGAAAAGCTTGACTGCGGCAAGCCCAATCCCTGATGCACCTCCTGTAATCAGGACGACTTTTCCGTCGAGGTTCATTTCTTCACCTTAGACGCTTTTGGCTTCAACCGATTATAGCGGGGAGGGAAGAAGAGATTAATAGACTTTGATGCTTCCGGCTTTGGATTTATCGCACCATGATCTTCCTTTGGATCACAGAAATAAGTGGTGCCAAATGCCATTTTCTCTGTAAAGCCTTCAATGGTCATATCATAACCTCCGCTGATGCAAATGCCGATTTGTTCATTGCGGTGTTTATGAAAAGGCATTTCACCGCCATTTCCAGGAATGTTGGCAATCATGAGCTCCATCCAATCCTCAACAAAAAAGGTGACTTCCATGCCAGGGAGTAAATCCCGTGTTTTGAAAATATCTAAGAAATAAGTAGGAGGAGCCGTATATTCCTCGCCATCTTTTAATCTCTTAATATCAATGGCGATCGCTTCCTCATCTGTCAGGTTAGATGCGCCGTGAGGGACAAAAGGTGGTGCGATATAGGCTGATTCTAAAGGGGTGAGCAATTGGGTCGATGGGCCGACCGTCATTTGAAGCTCGCCTTTTAATACGATGCCGATTTGTGCTTCGGGATGCTCGTGAGGTTCTATGATCGTGTGAGGAGGGACGTATGAAATTAACACTTCCGTATCACCTCTGACCGTGGAATATTGTGTGACACCATTCTCCCATTCTACTTTTTTGGCTTGAGGAAAATATCGTTCTTGCGTCTTTTGTTCAGTTTGCATATTATATCTCTCCTTTTCCGAATATGGACCAGCTCATTGGGATGCTTTTAAACGTTCGAATGAAGGTGAGGCCGTATGTGGCTCTGGCTACCTCATTAGTTAAAGCGAAATCAAATTCGCCGTCTCTTACTTTTTTTGCGGCAGTACTTGTCGAATTGACTAGCTCAAATTCAGCATTTTGGTGAATGAAATATTGAATCAAATTGACAGGTGCAGGGTGAGAGACAATTTTTAAATGGTGGAGCATTTGTTCTTGAAATGGGAAATCTGGTCTGACAGCCAAACCATACATGGGTGTGTCACATCTGAAAATTTGTAAAAGCTGCAGGTCAGGTCTCATGTAGAAGTGTTTGATTCCTTCGTATGCGTGTGGAACGAGAGTGTATTGGAGTGCGTTAGAGAGAGTATGTTCAATGCAAGTTTCGAACGTGTCGTAAAGGGATAGTTTCGTATGAGTGCCGAGTGTAGTGGTGGAATGAGAGATGAAATGTTTTGCTGCATATTCACTGCTTGTCCCCTCAGGGCCTAGTGTATTGACTGTAAACATCTTAGGTGAAACGATGGGCTCTTCTTTGAAATGAAAAACATCATTCTTTAAGATCATGTTTACCATCCAATCTTTTTCAAATTTTTACTAGATTATAAAAAATAAAATTGGCAATTGTCAACAAAATTTATAAAAAATGTATTTTATGATGATATTAAAAATTGATCTAAAAAACTGCACATACCGAGATGTGCAGTGAAATGAGCTTACGTTTCAAATGTGTTTTTATGTTTCTGCTGTAAGGTTCGTTCACGTTTATAGCTGGCGAAGCTAATAAGAAAACCAACAAGCGTAACGAGTGCACATACAAGCCCTACCGTATGATAGCCGAAATGGACATAGACAGGTCCCATAAGTGCGGAACCAAGCATAACGGCAAGGTTGGACGCAAGACTGTAAAAAGCCATCACTTTGCCTCGGTGGGTTTGGGAGCAGTCACTTAGAACAGTGCTCAAAAGCGTGACGGATAAACTTTGCATGGCACCCCAAATAAATAGGGCAAAAATCAGCAATGTCCATGAGAAAGGAGCATAAGGAAGTAAGGCGAGAACGAGCGTAATGCCGCCCAGCACAAAGAAAAGAGAACGAGTTTTGCCAAACCAGTCTGCTAATTTCCCTGTAAATACACTCATGGAAAAACCGACGCCGTAAGCCATGATCAGAAGTCCTGCCGTCGATTGCCCTCCAGAAAACAAACTTTGCAAATACGCTCCTAAAAACGAGTACATGCCATAAAATCCAAGCATATTACAAAATGTCACGGTCAAATAGGCGGGGACACGATCAATTTTCAAAGCGCCCCATATAGAGCCAGCTTTCTCCCTAGCTTGAGGTGCTCCTGTATTCGCTGTGGCGGTTTGTTTACGAGATTCAAGGATGACGAGCAGCAGGACAATGAGACTCATGATGGCGAAAATCCAAAAGGTCCATCGCCAGTTTAAACTCTGCCCGATGAAGGCGCCAATTGGTACACCAAGGACAAGAGAAAGAGACCAGCTCGACACAATGAGCCCCATCACTTTGCCTCGATATTCGTAAGGAACCCGGTCGCCTACAAGAGCATAGGCTGTTGGCACAAATACACCGGTCGCCAGCCCAGAAATGGCACGGCCGGCAAAAAACACTGCCAAATTCGGGGCAGCCGCACACATCACGGTTCCAATCAAAAAGAAAGAAAGCCCGATGATCAAACACAGTTCCCTTGAATACCGGTCCCCTAAAGGAACCAGCAGCGGGGCTCCAACCAGCACAGCTAACCCATAAATGCTGATGGAAAGGGCGAGAATATCAAGAGAGTGCTGAAAGGAGTTTGATAAATCAGGCAGCAGTGGTGAAATCACCAGTTCTTCCGATCCCGCCGCAAAGACACCAAGTGTGAGCGCGATGGCAAGTGTGATGGGAAACGTTTTAGAAGCCTTGCTGTCTAAAGATTCTTTCATCAGGTGATCCCTCCATACTTGCTTTTTCATTCAATTCCGTTAAAATAAATTCTACCATTATTTAGTTTTATTTTACATTTCGAATCATAAGTATTATCATAAAATACTTTTCAAATGGAACGACTTTCGGATAGGAGAGGTACGAATGAAAATCACCGATGTTGATGTGCATATTTTAAATGAATTGAAAGAAGATGCCCGCTTGTCTATGAGGGAATTGTCCAAACGAGTCAATTTATCCGCACCTGCGGTAGCAGAAAGAGTACGTAAATTAGAGGATGCAGGAATTATTGAAGGGTATTCGGTTCAGGTTAACTATAAAAAATTAGGGCTTATGATTGACTGCCTGCTGGAAGTCACAGTGCTAAACGGGGAGTATCAACGTTTTGTGGCTTTTATGAATCAGCACCCACGCGCTTTTTTTGCTTATCGAGTGGCAGGACAGTCATGCTTTTTCATTAAGCTGTCAGTCGCTTCTCTTGAAGAAATTGAAGCCTTTATTCAGGCAGTGTCTGGGTTTACAAAAACCGTATCTCATATCGTCTTATCCGAGCACTCCTTTTCCCATCCAGTTCAGGAACGTGTGAAACAAATAGAAGAGCCAGAAATGACCGTGATGAAATAAAAAAGGACCTGACTCAGGTCCTTTTTGTTCGTCTATCTGACTGATAGCTCATAATCGTAATGATGAGCCCAATGAAGGTTACAGCTGCAGCAAATAACGGAACAAGCTGTAAATGTGTCAGTTCGATGGCGAGACCGCCAAGCGCTGCACCGCCAGCATTCCCAATATTAAAGGCAGAATGACTAAGCGTCGATGCGAGTGTCGGTGCTTCATGTGCCATGTTCATCGTGCGGTATTGCAAGGTAGGAACAAGAATAAATGAAATGATTCCCCAAACAAAAATGGTCAGCACAGCAGGTACTTTGAATTCGGAAGTGATTGTAAACAATAACAGGACAGCCATCAGCAGGATCAGTGTCACCATAATACTCGGCATCAGCTTCCAATCGGCAAGCTTTCCGCCAACTAAATTCCCGATGGTCACCCCAAGCCCGAAGAGAACAAGGATGAGCGTCACCCCATTTTCCTGAAAACCAGTCACTTGCAGCAGGATCGGGCTGATATACGTAAAGGCGGTAAACACACCTGCAAAACCAAAGATCGTCATTGCAAAAGAAACGAGTACCTGTGGCTTTTTCAAAACAGACACTTCATTTCGAATATCCAGTACTTCTTCCTTCGATTGATTGGGTACTAAGCTGATGATACCGATTAAGGAAATGAGCCCAATGACGGCAATAACAAGAAACGACATACGCCAGCCGAATTGATTTCCGATGAAGGTACCAAACGGCACACCCAGTACATTGGCGACCGTCAGTCCTGTAAACATGAAGCTGATCGCACTTGCACTTTTCTCCTTAGGCACAAGCCGCGCAGCCATTATGGCTCCGACGCCAAAGAAGGTTCCATGAGCAAATGACGTCAAAATACGTGCGGCCATTAATAGACCGTAAGTGGTCGATACAGCGGCAACAGCATTTCCCGCCACGAACAGGATCATTAATAGAATGAGAAGACGTTTCCTCGACATTTTCCCAGTTGATAATGTTAAAATAGGTCCGCCAACTGCGACACCAAGTGCATATCCAGTAATCAGCTGCCCTGAAGCAGAAATAGATACATGGAGATCATTTGCGACGTTTGGCAAAAGTCCCATAATGACAAATTCAGTCATGCCAATCGAAAACGCACCGAGCGTTAAAGCAAAAATAGCGATGGGGAAGTTTTTCATGATGTGATCACCTTTCTAAAAAAATACATAAAAAGGCTTCGGAAAGATCCGAAGCCTTAAGAGTTTATCATACATGAAAATAAGACGCCAGCTGCTCGTTTGCTAATCGGTTTCCGACAAAGAAGGAACCAAATTCGCCGTAGCGTGCACTGACTTCATCAAAGCGCATTTCATAAACCAATTTTTTAAATTGAAGCACATCGTCAGCGAAAAGAGTGACGCCCCACTCATAATCATCAAAACCGACGGAGCCTGTAATGATCTGTTTTACTTTCCCAGCATAACTGCGGCCAATTAAGCCGTGGCTTCTCATGAGTGATTTACGCTCATCCATAGAGAGCATGTACCAGTTGTCATTGCCAGAACGTCTTTTATCCATTGGATAGAAGCACACGTATTGAGAAGAAGGGAGCTCAGGGTATAGACGCGCACGTACATGCGGGTTCTCATAAGGATCTCCGCCATCTCCGCCTCCAGCTAAGTAGTTGCTGAGTTCCACAACTGAAACGTACGAATAAGCTGGGATCGTAAACTCTGCTAGTCGTGTCTTGTTGAATTCAAGTTCAATTTCACCCAGTTCTTCCATGGTTGGACGCAAAATCATGAGCATAATATCTGCTTTTTGGCCGACAATACTATAGATTGTTTGGCTTCCCGCCTTATCGTGCTCAGCTGTTTTCCATTTTTCTAATAGACCTGTGAATTCATGAAGAATCGCTTGGCGCTCATCACTTGTCAGCAGCTTCCAAGCTGTCCAGTCAAAGGTTCTAAAATCATGCAGTGCATACCAGCCGTCCAGTGTTTGAGCTGCTTCATTGGTTGTATGTTGTTCGCTCATTTATTTCACTCCTATTTACAGTTTTCCATCTGTTCCAACTATAACATAGTTTGTCCAAATGAAGATGTGATCAAAACTTGAACGACGAAAACAACTTTTATGGAAATTGGTTAAATTAGTTTGAAAAATAAGAATTTAATTTGTAAGCGCTATAATGTAAGTTGGTAGTTTGAATTTATGTAGAAGAAGAGTATGCTTAAAAGAGAACGCTTTTTTTGTAAAATCAAGGAGGGTATATAAGTGGCAGATATTTTTTCAACAGTTCAGGAAAAGGTTGCAGGTAAAGGAGTAAAGATCGTTTTTCCTGAGGGAATGGACGAACGCATTCTAACAGCCGTTCAAAAACTAGCAGATGGCAAAGTATTGCAGCCAATTGTTGTAGGTAAAAAACAAGAAGTTGAAGCAAAAGCAAAAGAATTAGGTCTTACACTTGATGGTGTTGATGTGTATGATCCTCATACATATGAAGGTTTTGAAGAGCTTGTACAAGCTTTCGTAGAAAGACGTAAAGGCAAAGCAACAGAAGAGCAGGCAAGAAAAGCATTACTAGATGAAAACTACTTCGGTACAATGCTTGTATATAAAGGTCTTGCAGACGGACTTGTGAGCGGTGCAGCACACTCAACTGCTGACACAGTGCGCCCAGCACTTCAAATCATTAAAACAAAAGAAGGCGTAAAGAAAACATCTGGCGTCTTCATCATGGCTCGCGGCGAAGAGCAATATGTGTTTGCTGATTGTGCAATCAACATTGCACCAGACAGCCAAGATCTAGCTGAAATTGCGATCGAAAGTGCAAACACAGCCAAAATGTTCGACATCGAACCACGTGTGGCAATGCTTAGCTTCTCTACAAAAGGCTCAGCAAAATCAGACGAAACAGAAAAAGTATCTGAAGCAGTTCGCATTGCAAAAGAAAAGGCACCTGAGCTTGTACTTGATGGAGAATTCCAATTCGATGCAGCTTTCGTTCCTTCAGTAGCAGCGAAAAAAGCGCCAGATTCCGTCATCAAAGGCGATGCGAGCGTATTTGTTTTCCCTAGCCTAGAAGCTGGAAACATCGGCTACAAAATTGCACAGCGCTTAGGTAACTTTGAAGCTGTAGGTCCAATCTTACAAGGCTTAAACCAGCCAGTAAACGATCTTTCAAGAGGCTGTAATGCCGAAGACGTTTACAACCTTGCGCTCATCACAGCAGCTCAAGCACGATAATAGTAACGATCAAAAAAGCTAGTTTCGTTTTCACACGAAGCTAGCTTTTTTTGCGCGTGTGAAATAGGTATAAAAACCCAATACCTACGATTCATTTTTCGTTGAATTCGTTTTCAATCATATGCCTCTTGTGCTAGGAAATGGTAACATAACGGAGGACTATTTGAGGAATAGAGGTGTTTGACGATGTCTGGAGCTATCATCGGTTATACAACAGCCTTGTATTCGTTAAAGGCAGACATATCCATAAAAAAAGAACAAATCATAGAACTCAACATGTGTCGAAAAGAAATAAAAGAAGCAAAATCGGCTCTGGCAGATGCTAACAAGAAAATCACTCATCCTGATCTGACATCACATACATGGTTTGGCCGTCTTGCAGATACGTTTGATGACATTCGAGACGAGATGGCATCTGCCAGTCAAGAGATAAAAGGTGTACAGCTGACCAATTTAGTGAATCGAATTGATGAGAAAATCAGTGACCTAAAATCGGAGATCCATTCGTTAGAACATGAGATCCATTCCGTTGAAAGAAAAATAGAGAAAGAAAAGCAGAAACAATTGGAAGAAAAAAGAGGGAAGTCACATGAGTAGAGAAATCAAAATAGATGCCAGTGAAATCAATCGAGTTTTACAACAGGCCAAACAATCAGGCGCTCAAATGAATGCAAAACTTCCAACAACCATCAAAGGGAGAAACCAGCTCCTGGCAGCAGACACATTAGAAAAAATCAACCAACAGTTGAACGAATTAAGTACATCCTACATAGGCATTCTTCAGAAACAGCTTGTACAAACAGAACAAGCGGTGAACACCATGATTGAAACGGACAAGGCGCTTGCCTCCAGCAGTAAAAGAAAATAAAGGAGAACGCAATGAAAACCCTTGACGCCTTTGCGCTAATAAACGGAATTGACCAAACGCTGAATATATTAAAGCAGCAATCACAACAAATCAGCTCTTTAGAAAAACAAATTCATCATATCATTTCACTCGATGGTGCACTAAAGGGAGAGGCGGGACAAGCCATCCGCACCTTTTATACAGAATGTCATATTCCCTTCCTGCAATTCTTTCAGATCGTCATTGAGGAATACAGCACTGCGCTGAAAAACACAAAACAGGCGCTTCATGCTCTTGAATCAAATCAGCACGGCTTGATCTCACAATCATTTATTGAACACGAACTAGATCAAGGACTAAAAAAAGCAGAGCGCACGATATCCGAGATTGTAACAGATGTAAACCATGCCATCGGTAGCATTAGTCATATTGTTCATTTGCCAAATGTAGACGAATCAGCTTTTCAGCAAAACTATCAAAAGGCATGGCTCGAGACCTCAAGAACCATTGGTCTGCTTCATGCATTTGACAGAGAGCAGACAAGCGCTTTACAAGAAACAAAAAGCGCCCTTCAAACAATGAAGCAATACATCAACACGTTAAGCACCATGTTCACCGGCCCAAAAATCGACATCACCACCTATCAAAAAGGGTCTATTTTCAAAAATGGAAAAGAAGAAAAAATAAGCAGCACCATCAGTGGATTGAATGACAAAATAGATAACCCGAAAGACAATCCAATGACGCTCATGCTGAAGAAACTGAGTGAGAAAGAACGGGCGAATGTGGAGACGGTTGTCCACGAAAAGCCGTCTAGTAAAATCAATCAAACGACCGTGACCTTAAATGGAAAAGTATATCATATAAATGAGTACAAAAAGATCAACTTCGAAAATGCCAAAACGGTTGAGGTCATGCGAGACGGAATGCTGTATCGGTTACGAATATCTGAAAAGAACAAAGTAACAATTGAGAGCGTTAAACCGATGTCAGATGTAAAAACAGGCGATCAACCCCAAAACATCTTAAATACAGCGGTTGAATTTACAGGAATAAACGACGCCATTCGAGCGATTACAGGAAGAGATCCTGTAACAGGTGATAAAGTCGCGGATATGGATCGTTTGGTATCAGGGGTGTACATGGTTCCAAGCACCAACATTGTTAAAGTGGGGAAATATGTTTTTAAGATTATTAAAGGGGAGAAAGTAGCTAAGAGGGTTGAGAAGACAGCAAAGGGTATTGGAAAAGGAGAACAATTATTAGATAAAGTTAAAACATATGAACAAGCTAGAAATAAAACAGTAGACATAGTTGGAGACCTAGGACCCAATTCACAACCATATACAGGTACGCTTAAGTCGAGTGCTGGATATGGTAAAGTTGTTGGGAGACAGTCCGCTGACGGAAAAGTAAGATGGAGATTAGATTATGACCCTAAAAAGGGACCACATATAAATATTGAAGATTTTCGTAATGGTAAAGGGGCGAATGCCCGAAAGATTGCTATTCCATTTGAGGGTAATGAAAACACTTTTAAATCTTTATTAAAACATTTGAATAGATAAGGAGATTTTAGATGAGTTTATTAGATGAGTGTATTGAGGCACTAGGTGAGGATGTACATATTTTATATGAAGATAATAGAGAGCAAATATTAAATGATTTTGAAAATTCTTTTCCATTTACTGATTGGGGGCAAATTGAATGGAAGAAAATATCTTCTTATGAGCAAGTGAATACATTCGATGAAATACGATCCTTTTTAAATCAAAAACTGAATGAGTACAGTGATATTGTTTATGTAATTTGGGATGAAGGGACATTGCCAATTATTCAATCTGCTTTAGATAAAGTATTTGAAGCTATAGATGATGTTACAGCTGTCAGTTTTGATACGTGGATTTTTTCCCCATCTTCTGGATATGTTATTGAAATCTTTCATGATGGTGAAGTAAAAGTAGGATTAAAATAGCATTGATGAACCCTCAAAAAGAATTAATTTGATTCTCTTTGAGGGTTTTTAAATGTTTATTATTGTTAGTAAAAAAGATATTCTTTCTTTTTCTACTTTATTTGATGCAATGTTAAATAATCTTTGATGTAAGCTTGTGCTTTTTTGAAATGTTTCTGTGACAGTCATTCTAAGTTTGAATACTAAATCTGGTTTTGCTTTTTTCTTTGCTAATCAATCCGACCCACAGCCAATCATCACTATTTGACTTACTAAAAGCATTTTAACTTACTCTGTGCTGAAAAACTTTCTGAAAAGCACCAAGTTTAGGGATAAAAACAAAGAAGTAAAAAAGGGTGATTGTATTGAAAATAAAAAAATAAACTGGATTTCACAAGAAGCCTCAGAAGCTGAAGTGATCGTAATAGATGGCGAACTGGAAATAATGTGTTTTGCTCAACCATTAAATTACCTTGAAGAAAATGAACTATTAGAGCCTATTTATTGTTTAGATGTGTCAGACCTAGTGAAAGCTGAATTGTCAGAGTTTAGAATTGAAAAATTAGATGATAATTTTAGCTATAGTTTCTTAGGACAATTAATTGATAAGCGTGATGAAAAAGTGAGAGTAGGCGGACTTTTATTAGAATTGGATTACAATATACCAGGAGATATAAATGAAGGCGATTTTATAAGTTTTAATTGCCAACGATTAGATATTTATTAGTAGAAGGTGAAGTCTTAAAAGTATAGGAGGCTCTCAAACATGATCAATTTCTCTCAAAACCCAAATAGTCACATAAACGAACCAGCAACTGACAAACACATCAAAGAGGCAGAATTCCAACTCAACATGATTTTGCCTCATGCCTATAAAGCCTTACTGAAACATACCAATGGGTTATCCATTGGTGGTGAGCTGCTTCTATACGGGACTGAGGACATTGTCGAACGCAATGCAACGTGGGAAGTCCATCATTATGCATACGGCTTTGTGGCGATTGGCGACGATGGCGGCGGGCAAGTATTTCTCATGCAGCAGGCTGAAGAAGAGAAAAAAGTATGGATCGTCGATGCTGGTATAATGGACCCTCAGCATGCGGAGATGATGACCGAAAACTTGATGAAATGGGTAAGTGATGGCTGTATCATAGAAACATGATCCATAAAGGAGATGATCGATTTGCCTTGGAACACATTGATCGCTGCCGGCCTCATGGTTGGGGTACCTTTCATTTTGTTCGCCACTGTTTATTTCATCATGAAAACCAAGAACAAGAAATCCAAATCATCCAACTGAAACGCTCTGTGACGCCCAATGTCATAGAGCTTTTTTGAAATGAACAAATGCCATGTCCCTCATTTTCCCTCCATTCATCCCATGTTCCTTCCATGTTATAATAAACACAGTTTATGAACGAGAGGATATGCAGGACATGAAAAATGAACCTATTGAGTTACTGACACAGCCGAAATGGCGAATCATAGATCAATCGAGCCTCGGTCTTTATGTGGACCCGAAGCAATCCTTTGCGATGGATGATACGCTTTGTGCGTCGGTTGGGAAGGGTCTCTCACCAGCGACAGCGCGTTCTTGGGTACATCACAATACGATTGTGCTTGGGATTCAGGATACAAGACTTCCATTTCTGCAAGATGGCGTGAAACTGCTTGAGGAAGAGGGCTATCGCGTCATTGTACGCAATTCAGGCGGCCTTGCTGTGGTGCTGGATGAAGGTGTCTTGAATGTGTCATTAATCTTTGCAGAACAAAAGAAGGGCATTGATATTGACCGCGGGTATGATGCGATGGTGGAATTGGTCCGCCGGATGCTGTCGATGTATGAAGTGGACATTGAAGCCTATGAAATTGTCGGCTCTTATTGTCCGGGCAGTTATGATCTAAGCATCAATGGAAAGAAATTTGCAGGCATTTCTCAGCGTAGATTACGCGGTGGAGTCGCTGTGCAAATTTATTTGTGTGCAGATGGAAGCGGGCGGGAACGTGCCGACTTGATCCGCCGTTTTTATGACGCCGCCTTAAAAGACAAACGAGAAGAAGTGAAGGCCGTGTTTCCTGATATACAGCCTGATACGATGGCGTCTTTATCAGAATTAATCGGTGAACCTATCGATTGTACGCTTCTTATGCGTCTTTTGCTAGAAGAGCTTCAAAAGCTCAGTGATCAGCTGACAGCGTCAGGACTGAACGCAGAAGAACAGCTGGAATTTGAGAAAAACATGACGCGGATGATTGAGCGGAATGAAAAGGTGTTTTCGTAAAAAGAAAGGAAGGGTTCTGGTGAAATCCAAAAACGGCGGTTACCTCTATTTACTATGGCTTCCTGTCATCATGGGAGCCGGCTACGGCATTTCGCTTTTGGTGCCGTTTCTTCAGCCTGTACTGACACTTGGCATCGCAGGTCTTTATCTTTTTATATTTGGTGATTTTCAGGTGAGACAAGTCAGGTATATTTTTATGTTCGTCTTTTTAATTAATGTCCTTTTTAGTGTGATGTTATTTTTGGGTATTTAAAAAGTGCTTCCCGCAGATGGGGAGCACTTTTGGTTATTCTGCCATTTTTTCGAGGTTGCCGTTCCGGTCCATTTTAAAGGTTGGAGCGGCAGTGTCGTCCTCTTCAAACAAAACTAGTTTTCTTGCACGGTTCATGATTTTGACAAGTGTTTCATAATCTTCTTGAATGGTGAGCTGATCCTTTTCAAGCTTTTTCACTTCCGCTTCTAGCTGTGTGACTTTATGTGAAAGTTCGTTGTTTTCTCGTTTTAACCGGCTGTTTTCCATGCGTAAGGCAGATGATTGCTGGCCATCGCCTTCATAGCGGCGCAAGAAATCAATGACATCTTCGATGGTTAAATCCTGTTGCTGCCTAAAAGGATTGGCTTCTGGCTTTTTCTCTACGACATGAGAAGCTTGTGACAATAAATGTGATAAACTAGCTAACTCTTCATTGTAGCTTTGATCCACAAACTGAAGCTGCTCGGCTGTTTCAGATGCTGGTGCAAACGTTTCTTCCTGCGCTGGTTCCAGCTCCTGTGAGAATTCCTCTTGCGTGACTGTTTCTTCTACTTGCGGCTGATAAAGTAATCGTTTCTTTGCAGGCTGGCCATTGCCAAGTGCACGCATCCGTTGTTTTCGCTGTTTTTTGGCAAGAGCTAACGCTTTTTCATATTGATGCCTCACAACAGCATTCCATCTAAAACCGCATGCCGCTGAGGTACGGTTCAGCTTGTCTCCTACTTCTTCAAACGCATTCAGCTGTGTACTGCCCTCTCTGACGTGACGTAAGACGGTTTCTGCCAAGAGGAGATCATCTTCCTCTGACCAAGCATCTTGTCTTTGTTTTGACATGTTTAAACCCCCATATGATTTGATGGTATTAGATTAGCCAAGTTCAAGAAAGTTTATACAAGTTTGCTAAAAGGATAGTGGAAAATACTAGCTTTTATGTAAGCACGTATCGGCGGTTACAATGCGTCTTGCAAGTCCAGCCGCTTCGATGTACAATGTTGGGTGGTATATTATGACTCTTGGTTTTCCAACTGTTTCATATAGAATGAAGTTCATCATTGAAAGGAAGCGTAAGACCATGGCTAATGAGTTTCGCGTATGTGACGATTGTGATGCGACGAACCTAAAGACGTTGCTGCCTCGACTCAAATCGGTTGACCCTGATGCAAAAATTGAGATTGGCTGTCAATCCTATTGTGGTCCAGGACGAAAAAAGGCTTTTGCGTTTGTAAACAATCGCCCATTATCCGCACCAACAGAAGATGAGTTACTCGAAAAGGTTCAAAAAAAAGTTAAATAAATGTCACTGAATGTGTTCAGTCGACCTAAAAAGAGGTCCGTCCCTGTCAGGTCGGGCTTTTTACGTCCGTGCAATCTTTGAGAACACATTCACCAGCAAATTCAAGGATGTTTTCGGGGAAAGTTACCCGATATAATAGAAACACGTCTTAAAAAAAGAGGGACGAAACGATGGCGTATCCAAAAGGGAAATTATCTGAGGAAAAGGTATTTAAAGATCCTGTGCACCGTTATGTTCACGTACGGGACGCATTAATATGGGATTTAATAGGAACAAGAGAATTTCAGCGCCTGCGACGAATTAAACAGCTAGGAACCACTTACTTGACGTTTCATGGTGCAGAACACAGCCGTTTCAATCATTCACTCGGTGTATACGAGATTGTGAGACGGATTGTGGATGATGTATTCAAAGGTCGGCCGGAATGGGATGAGGGAGAACGCGAGCTTGTACTGAGTGCAGCCTTGCTTCATGACCTCGGACATGGTCCATTTTCTCATTCCTTTGAAAAGGTCTTCCACTTAGACCATGAATCGTTTACAAGAGATATTATTTTAGGGCAAACCGAAGTCAATGAAGTGCTTCGCCGGGTTAGTGATGATTTCCCGAAGCATGTGGCAGAAGTGATTGCCAAAACGTATCAAAACAAACAGGTGGTCAGTTTGATCTCAAGTCAAATTGATGCCGACCGTATGGACTATTTGCAGCGTGATGCCTACTATACAGGCGTCAGCTACGGCCATTTTGATATGGAACGTATTTTGCGCGTGATGCGTCCGAGAGAAGATCAGATTGTGATGAAGCAGAGCGGGATGCATGCGGTCGAGGATTATATTATGAGCCGCTATCAAATGTACTGGCAAGTTTATTTCCACCCAGTGACACGCAGTGCGGAAGTCATTTTAACGAAAATTCTCCATCGTGCAAAAGAGCTGCATGAAACGGGCTATATTTTCACACATGCCCCTGTTCATTTTTATTCGATCTTTGAGGGGAATGTCACCACAGAGGACTATATTAAGCTGGATGAATCCATTGTCTTATTTTATTTTCAGGCGTGGGAAGACGAAGAAGATCACGTGCTGGCTGATTTGTGCCGCCGTTTTATGAACCGCCGATTGTTCCAATATACAGAGTTTAATCCGAATGAAGAAATGACGAAATATTTCAAGCTGACCGCCTTGTTCAAGGAGGCAGGCATTGATCCTGACTATTATTTAGTCGTCGACTCTTCCTCTGACTTGCCCTACGACTTCTACAGACCAGGGGAGGAAGAAGAGAGACTGCCGATCCACCTTTTGACGCAAAGTGGTCATATTAAAGAGCTGTCGAGACAGTCAGATATTGTTGACGCCATTTCCGGTAAACGAAGAACCGATCATAAACTTTATTTCCCGATGGACTTAATTGTAGATATGTCGGAAAAAGCTGAAGAAAAGAAGGCGATCATGAAGCTGCTTGGATTGGGATAAGGAAGTACTGAAAAAGGAGATGTCGGGAATTTGTTGAAAGAGCATGCAAAGTTGATGAAGGTATTCTCTGAATCAGGGGAAATCGTTGGACGGAAGAAGCTGCAAAAGATGATTTACATAGCAAAAAAGCTAGATTTGCCTTTTTACGAGAAATACGATTTTCATTTTTATGGCCCCTATTCAGAGGAGTTGACGCTCAGAATTGAAGAGCTGTGCAACCTTGGATTCTTGGACGAAATGAAGGAAAAAAAGGGCGGATACTATCAATATCGCTATTCGCTGACGGACAATGGGAAAGAGTTTCTCGATCAGTGTGAAGTGGACATGCCTGACCTCAAAGTACTGACGCAGCAGATGAACGAGCAGTCGTCTCGTTTCCTAGAGCTCGTCTCCACAATTTTATACTTTGATGACCTGCCAGAAGATGAGGTAAAGGAAAAGGTCTTCACCATTAAAAGCAAGCAGCGCTATACGGACGAAGAATTTGAGGATGCGCTTGCTTATATTGATCAATTGAAGGAATTGAACTAGTTTCGCAAAAGCCCAGCATTTAGGGCTTTTTTTGTTTTGTAAGACCCAGACCAAAAGCGCTATTTTTCGATGAAATGTGTGCTGAAATATCCGAAAAATTAGTGAATATGACGTATTTCGACTTTTTTCTGTGTATCTAATTCCCTGTTTTTGACTGAATAGAAGGAAAATGGTGAATTTTCAGTGAATATATAACCTTGTAAAAATCAAAGGAGGGATAGGAATGAAAAGGCGTTCAGTCTTTTTGTCATTTTTATTGGTAGGTAGTTTGTTACCGGGAGTAAGTTCAGCTTCGGCACCAGTCGCGAGTGCTGGTCATGGGCATGATCATGGTCATGCGCCGTTCGAAACACATATTAGTGAGGGGTTGCCAAAGGCAAACGATTTTAAAGATTTGACGAAAGCACCTCCAATTGAACGAGATGTGAAAACAAAGGTATTAGATGAGTCTGGTAAGCAGGTAGGCTCTAGAACCTTTAAGGCGAATACAGGAGATTCTATTTCAACAAAGGCAAGTACAGGCAGTCAGAAAGTAACGGTCTATGCTGTAGCAGATGCGCAGTATCGTGCGAAATATAGTGACTGGCAGACGCGGATTGTCAGCATTATTGAGCAAGCGGACGTCACCTTTAACCGTGACCATGATGTAGACTTTGTCGTACAAGCAGTAGGATCTTGGACATCTTCTGGATCAAATGCAGAGCAAATCTTGTCAAACCTTCAGCGCAGCTTTGATGGCAGAGGATACGATTTTGTCACAGGATTTACAGCAAATCCAAACTTTGATGCGGGCGGAATCGCATATGTATACAATAGTGCACCGAGCGGAAGTGCATTTGCCGTCAACCTTGATCAAGGAACAGCGAATACAGCAAAAGCGGCTACGCATGAATACGGTCATAACTTTGGCTTACCGCATGACCCTCAAGGCAGCGGCATTGTCTGCTTAATGAATTATGATTATTCCTACACAGTCGATTTCTTTGATGCGGCTCATAAAAATCAAGTGAACCGTAACAAAGCGTGGTACAGATAAAATAAGAGACAAAAGGACAAACACCCTATGTGCTTGTCCTTTTTTTATGCTTACAGGTCGCTGATTCGTTTTCCTGCTACGGCATAGTGTTCTTTTTTCATTTCTTCAATAATGACAGAGACTTTTTCTGCACCTGCGCCTGTTGTTTCAACAACAGCATCAGTGACTTTCTCTACAAGAGCTCTTTTCTGCTCGTCTGTTCTTCCTTCTAGCATTTGAACGGTGACAATCGGCAATGCGAAAACCTCCTTTTTCCTTTTCGTGCTACGCTTCCCTTTAGTTTAAGGGACTTCTTATAGTATACTGAATGAAGTAAATCATTGTATAGAAAGAAAGAGGGATTCATGCCTTTGGACCAATTTCTTGTGTATCCATTAGAACTTATTCCATATGTCGCCATTACGCTTGTTGTTGCATTTACGATGCACGAGCTGGCGCATGCATATGTTGCGTATCGTTTCGGAGACCCGACAGCTAAGAACCAAGGGAGACTCACATTAAATCCACTGAAGCATCTTGATGTATTTGGGACGATTTTGATCTTTGTGGCCGGGTTTGGCTGGGCGAGACCTGTGCCGGTGAATCGTTATCATTTTAAAAACCCGCGCTTAGCAGGAATCTGCGTCTCGATTGCTGGCCCTTTAAGTAACTTGGTGTTGGCGTTTCTAGGCTTTTTCGTGTACGTGCTTCTTCAGAAATTTGGCGGGGAGTCGCTCATGCGCTTTGAGCCGGGAGTCGATAATTTCTTCTTAATCTTTATTAACTTGAACGTCATTTTGTTCCTATTTAACTTATTGCCACTTCCGCCGCTGGATGGGTATCGTATTATTGAGGACGTCGTCAGCCCTGGTATCCGGGCGAAAATGACGCAATTTGAACAATATGGGATCATCATTTTTCTCATATTCGTGATCACGCCGCTAGGACAGTTTGTTTTTGGTCCATTGATCGGAATGCGGGATCAAATCATATACTGGTTTAATCTTATTTTGAAGCCGCTGCTTTAGGAGGTCTAATGAATGGAAGGTAAAAAAAAGAAACCAATTGGTTTTAACATCATTAAAAAAACAGATGCAACCGACGGACACGGAGGCTTTGGAGCGGGCGCGCTCAGCCTTGATAACATTTCGCCAGTGATCATTGACGTAGAGGAAAAGGAAGCGGTCATTGATATTGGTGCAATGCATGCGAGAAGTGCCGTGGAAAAAGGGATTAAATTCTTGAAAAGCAAAGAAGAGGTACCGAACGGAAAGCCGTATTGGCTCGTATGGGTAACCATTGACCGCAGAGAAGAAGGCCCTTATTATGCGGGTGTCACGGCTTGCGAAATGACCGTCGACCGTTCAATCCGCCGCGGGTATAAGTCGCTTCCAGAGCATGTGAATTTAATGGATAAATCAATGAAGCGAAAAATCGTCGTCAGTCATATGGATGATGTCTCGAAAAAGGTGCTGGCTGATTTCTTGAAGAGTCATAATGAAGCACTATGGGAAGCATCCACAGATGAATTAAAAGAAGGATTGTCTGTCTCTGAATAATTGTGAAATTTTTGTGAAGAATGGTGAATTGCTACCAATTCCAGCTGGTTTTTGAGTAAACTGGTGTTAAAGCTAGGACATGGAGAATCCCGAGATGCAAATCTCGGGGTTTTTCATGTCTTTTTTTAACGTTTCAGCCACTTTTCCCACCATTTCTTTGGCCTTTGATCTTGAACCGGATCTTCCTCAAAAGATTTATCCTCCGCACCGTAGCAAACACCTGTCGGCTCCGTTCCTTCTATAAAATAGGTGAATACCTTTGATTCACACCCTGGACCCGCAAGATCGCCGGTTTTTGGATTGATATACACACCTTTTACACCGTCTGGCGGCATGAAGGAGGACGCTGGCTGCTTCGAGAGGGCTGATTCCATAAAGGATGCCCATATCTTTTTTGCATAGGCTGTTTCTTCGACCGAGTCAATGGTACGCCCTTTATCATAGCCCGTCCACACACCTGTGACGAGCTGGGGAGAGAAGCCGATCATCCAGCTGTCCGCTCCTGTCGTTCCTGATTTCCCTCCGTATGTTCGTGTGAGATCCTTCATAATGGTGCGGCCAGTGACACTCGTATAGCCGTTTAACTGATCATTGAACATTCCTGACATCATATCGGTGGTAACAAATGCTGCCTTTTCATCTAGGACTTGCTCTCGTTTTTGTTTTTCTTCAAAAAGCACGTTGCCTTTTGCATCCGTTACTTTTGTAATAAAGGTGGGTTTGACTCGTTTTCCGCCATTGACAAGCATTGCGTAAGCATTGGTCATTTCAATTGGTTTGACAGGGGACGTGCCTAGGGCAAGTGATGGCACTTGATCTAGTTTTTCGTTGATGCCAAATGTTTTGCCAGCACGTACAAGCTGCTCCATTCCTAAAAATAGATGGGTTTTCACGGCATAAATATTATCAGACAGCGCCAAGGCCTGAAGCATGGTAATGCCATCATTGGCGTAATAGCCATGATAATTGCTTGGTGAATAAGCAGCACCGCTTCCTTGATCATCGAGCTCAAAAACCGTTTCTTCACTGCGCATGACGGTTGCTGGTGTAAACCCATTTTGCAAGGCAATGTAATAGAGAAGAGGTTTCATTGTTGAACCGGGCTGTCTTTTCGCTTGTGTCACTCGGTTGAATGGACTTTTCTCATAATCTCTTCCCCCTATGAGGGCGAGTACATGACCTGTTTGGGGATGGATAGCAGTAAAACCGATTTGGATATCTGATTTCGAATAGATTGTGCTTTTTAACGTCTTCTCTGCAATTTTCTGTAACTCTGGATTTAAAGTCGTTTGGATATGAAGGCCATAGGTTTCGATCTGCTCCTCAGTTAACCCCAAGCTTTGTTTCAACTCACGAATTACATCATCATAAAAATACGGGGCTTGCTTTGCTTGCAGCTGCTTATGCTGCAAAGGGCGATAGGACAGTTTTTCTTTCGCGGCTTCAGCGGCTGCCTTTTTCGTAATCATGCCGTCCTCTTGCATGTGCCTCAAAATCATATTCTTTCTTGCACCGGCTTTCTCTTCATTCACATAAGGCGAATAGAGAGAAGGGCCCTTTGGGATACCGGCAAGTAAGGCAGATTCGGCGAGGGTCAAATTCTTCGCTTTTTTCCCGAAATACAGACGGGACGCCGCTTCCACGCCATACGCTCCGTGACCATAATAAATGGTGTTCAAGTATCCTTCTAAAATCTCATCTTTTGTATAGTTTTGCTCTAAGCGGATCGTGTAAAAGGCTTCATTCCACTTCCGCTTCCACGTTTTATCATGATCTAAATACAGGTTTCGTGCATATTGCTGGGTGATCGTGCTGGCTCCTTGTACCTTAGCCATGGCACGAATATCAGCCACCGCAGCACCTGCCATCCGTTTCACATCAAAGCCATGATGCTCATAAAAAGTTTTATCCTCAACAGCTACAGCTGCCTGCCTGATATGAGGGGACATGTCCTTTAATGGCACCCAATATCTCTTTTCTCCAAAGCTGGATTCTCCAAGCTTTGAACCATCGGCTGCATAAATGGTCGTGGATTGGGGAACTTGAACAGAAGGGGCACCTTGCCATTTGGCAAGTAAAAGAATCGTCAAAAAGACAGTGCCTGCAAATAGAAAAGCGAGCAAGCCGATAAAAAAACAGGCTCGAATCGTTTTCACGGTCATGCGGATTTTTTTATTACTCATGATTGTGTCCATGCAAAGCCCCCATTTTGACGGTTTTTTATCAGTATGGAACAAAGAAAACCGTTTTAAACAAATGATTGCAAGAGCGTGCATTAAAATTGAAGAGAACTCATGCGGTTCTTTACAATTTGATATGAATCCACTATACTTTTTTCTTGGACAATCGATATAGTCATAGCCGATAAAGGCGCTAACAATAGATGTTTGTTTATTATTGGATGAGAGGAAGATGGACAATGAGCGAACTTTGGTATACAGAGAAGCAAACGAAGAATTTTGGTATTACATTGAAGGTGAACAAAACCCTTCACACAGAACAAACAGATTTTCAGCATTTAGAAATGGTGGAAACAGAAGAGTTTGGCAATATGCTGTTTTTAGACGGTATGGTGATGACATCTGAGAAAGATGAGTTTGTATACCATGAAATGGTGGCACATGTTCCTCTTTTCACTCATCCAAACCCGGAAAATGTTCTTGTCGTAGGCGGAGGAGACGGCGGTGTCATTCGTGAAATCCTGAAGCATCCAAGTGTGAAAAAAGCGACACTTGTTGATATTGATGGCAAAGTCATCGAATACTCGAAGAAATTCCTTCCTTCGATTGCTGGGAAACTAGACGATCCTCGTGTAGATGTTAAAGTCGGAGACGGCTTTATGCACATTGCTGAAGCTGACAATGAGTATGATGTCATCATGGTGGACTCAACTGAACCAGTTGGACCAGCTGTGAACCTGTTCTCTAAAGGATTTTACGCAGGAATTTCAAAAGCACTCAAAGAAGACGGTATTTTCGTGGCACAAACGGACAACCCTTGGTTCACACCTGAGCTAATTACAAATGTACAGCGCGATGTGAAAGAGATTTTCCCAATCACGAAGCTTTACACAGCGAATATTCCAACGTATCCAAGTGGTCTTTGGACATTTACCATCGGTTCAAAAAAATATGATCCACTTGCTGTAGAAGACAGCCGTTTCTTTGATATTGAGACTAAATATTACACAAAAGAATTGCACAAAGCGGCATTCGTTCTGCCGAAATTTGTGAGTGACTTAATCAAATAAATCAAGCGAAGTGGAAATGCGCAAATGACAGTTTGCGCATTTTTTGAAGCGTAAAAGGAGGAATCTTGCATGAGATTCGACGAGGCTTATTCAGGAAAAGTGTTTATTGGAAGTCATCCGACATGGGAAGATGCAAAAGTCATTTTATACGGTATGCCGATGGATTGGACCGTCAGTTATAGACCGGGCTCACGTTTTGGCCCAAACCGTATTCGTGAAGTTTCGATTGGATTAGAGGAATACAGCCCTTATTTAGATCGTGAACTGCACGAGGTACCATTCTTTGATGCCGGTGACATTCCGCTTCCTTTTGGAAATGCACAGAAAAGCTTAGACTTAATTGAAGAGTATGTCGACAGCATTTTAGAAAAAGGGAAGTTTCCATTAGGAATGGGCGGTGAGCATCTTGTGTCTTGGCCGGTTTTCCGTGCGATGCATAAGAAATACCCTGATTTGGCGATTATTCATATGGATGCACATACGGATCTTCGTGAGGAATATGAGGGTGAGCCTCTGTCTCATTCAACACCGATTCGTAAAGTAGCAGGACTTATTGGACCTGAGAATGTGTTCTCTTTCGGGATTCGTTCTGGGATGAAGGAAGAATTTGAATGGGCAAAAGAAGCGGGCATGCACATTTCTAAATTTGAAGTGCTGGAGCCATTGATGCAAGTATTGCCAAAGCTGAAGGGGCGTCCAGTTTATGTGACGATCGACATTGATGTATTAGACCCGGCTCATGCACCTGGTACAGGCACGGTGGATGCTGGCGGTATTACATCGAAAGAGCTGCTAGCATCTATTCATGCCATTGCAGGATCTGAGGTTCAAGTAGTCGGTGCAGATCTTGTAGAGGTAGCACCTGTATATGATCATTCCGACCAAACAGCGAATACAGCGAGCAAGCTTTTACGCGAAATGCTGCTTGGATTTGTGAAATAAAAAAACCTGTCCAATTTCTAATTGGACAGGTTTTTCAAAAGTAATATCTACCAATTTATACAAACGGCTAGGCCGCCAACACCTGTAATTTCGGCAGCAAGTCCTTTAAAAGCTTCGCCGCCAATTTTCAACTTTTCCTCCCATGATGTAGCACCAGCTAATAGTTTTGCAGTCTCTTTTATTCCACCTAATTCTTTTACGTATTTTTTTACTTTTATAATTTTAGCTGCAGCAAACAAGTTAGAACCTATAAACCAAGCTATTGCTGCTGAACACGCAGCGATCTTAGACCAATCTGGATCAGCAATAATTGGGAAAGCAGTTTTGCTATTAAAATCTACAACTTGTATTAGTGTATTTCCATCAGTTTTATAATAAGTAGGGACATCTTGATTATTGGCATCCTTTGCCCAAGCTGGACTAAATATAGAAGTGATCATATTTTCTTTGTTAACTACATAAACTTCTCCTGTGTCGAATTCACTACCCAAATACTCCGCTGCAGTTACCAATTTACTACCCCTAGGCAAATTCATTTTAAATCGATATTCTTTAGGAGCTTTTTGATCATTAATCTGTATTAAACTCTTTAGACCGTCATTTGTCGGTTGAACAGCGTAAATTACATTTTCCTTATCATTATTATTATAAACTACAGTTCCATTTGGAGAAATTACACCTTTTTTGATATTTTCGGAAGGCAAAGATATATTAGTTGAGACATCAAGTTGAATAGGTGAATTAGGATCTTTTGGCACTTCATATCCTTTTGTAGTATTTCCATACTTGTAAGTATTATTACTTTTGATTGATTTCAATATCCCGTTTATTCCTGTAATATTTTCTATATCACTAGCGGGGTTCATTTCTTCCTTTGCATGCGTTATTTTAGGGTTAATAATCGTTCCAATTAGAGCTAACGTGATTAGAATAGGGATTGATGAGTACAATTTTCTTTTCATAAAAACTCCTCTTTCTTAAATTAGTATATTCCATATATAATATTTAACATAAATTCTATTATAAGTAAATGGAGGAATAAAATGTTATCTTCTATATTCATGGTGTTACTCGCTTTATGTGTTTTAGCGGCAGGTTTTATTACACTGAAAAAAGAGTTGGCAACTGATCCACCAGTTTTTGCTTCTAAAAAGGAAGGAAAGGAGGAGTTAGTTGGTTTGTTTCAGGATCGAGGTTTTTTCTATCTTACGGCCATTGCGTTATTTATGCAGGTGGTATTTAAAAAGGGACAAATCGTTCCATTTGATTTTTTTCAAGTGTTTTTGGCGAGTTCGGGAATACAAGCTCTTTTTTATTTAATTAAAAGAAAAGATTTGGGGTTAAAGGCAGTACTTGTTGTGTTAGTCAGTTTTATCTTCCTATTTTTCTAAAGAGCAGTTTATCTGCTCTTTTTTTATGTTAGAAAAAGTTTAATCGCAGTGAAGAAGAGAAATGATGGTATGATAGGCGATCATGAATATGGTATACTATTTTAGTTAAACGGGTCTTAGCAAAGGAAGTGCAAAATGACACAAAACCAAATTTCAATTCATGTCAAGTCAGTGATGAAACCAGAGACGGAGCCGGCTGAAACGATCGAATTCCGCACGACTGGAACGTATCAAGAGAAGAATGACAAAACGTATCTCACTTACCATGAAGAACATGAAATGGGTCAAGTAAAAACCGTTGTGAAAATGAGTGAAAAAGAAATTTTTGTCATGAGATCAGGTGCCATTCAAATGAAGCAGCGCTTTCTCATCGGAGAAACGACCGTCACACATTACACGATGCCCTTCGGTACACTACAGCTTGATGTACACACACATGGCATTGATCTAGATGTGGACAAGGGACTGCTGCACATTACGTACGATATGCTGACAGGGGAAGATCAAAAGCATTTACATACATTATCGATTTCGTATAAGGAGGATTTACGTTCATGAATATCGCAGAACAGGTCAAAGATGCGTTAAAAGAAGAAATCATTGCGGCAGTCGTCAAAGCAGGACTTGCTGATGAAAGCCAGGTACCAGATGTCCTTTTAGAAGTGCCGAAAGACAAAACTCACGGTGATTACTCCACCAACATGGCGATGCAGCTTGCCCGCATTGCGAAAAAAGCACCTCGCCAAATCGCAGAGGACATTGTCAATGCGTTTGATAAAGGGAAAGCTTCTATTGAAAAACTGGATATCGCAGGTCCAGGGTTCATTAACTTTTATATGAACAATCAGTATTTAACAAAGCTCATCCCAGCTGTCCTTGAAGCAAAAGAGGCATATGGTGAAACGAATACAGGCGGCGGCCAAAAGGTGCAAGTCGAATTCGTCTCAGCCAACCCAACAGGTGACCTTCACCTTGGACATGCCCGCGGAGCAGCTGTAGGTGATTCCCTTTGCAACATCCTTGATAAAGCAGGGTTCGATGTGAGCCGTGAATACTATATCAACGATGCAGGGAATCAGATCAATAATCTCGCTTTATCTGTAGAAGTACGTTACTTTGAGGCACTCGGTCTTGAAAAAGAGATGCCTGAAGACGGCTACAGAGGAGAAGACATCAAAGGCATCGGACAAAAGCTGGCGGATGAATTTGGTGACCGTTTCGTGCATGAGCCAGAAGAAGAGCGGATGAAGTTCTTCCGTGAATACGGATTAAAATACGAATTAGAGAAATTGCGTGTAGACCTTGAGAATTTCCGTGTCCCATTTGATGTATGGTATTCAGAAACCTCTTTATATGAAAACGGAAAAATCGAACCAGCGCTGGAAACCCTTCGCGCTAAAGGCTATGTCTTTGAAGAAGACGGTGCAACGTGGCTGCGTTCAACTGATTTTGGCGATGACAAGGACCGCGTGCTTATTAAAAAGGACGGCAGCTTCACTTACTTGCTTCCAGATATCGCATATCATAAAGACAAATTAGACAGAGGCTTTGATCAGCTCATTAACATTTGGGGAGCGGACCATCACGGCTATATCCCTCGAATGAAAGCGGCGATTCAAGCTCTTGGATATCCCGCTGGCAAGCTTGAAGTAGAAATCATTCAGCTCGTTCACCTATACAAAAACGGTGAAAAGATGAAGATGAGTAAGCGTACAGGAAAAGCCGTCACCATGCGTGACCTGATTGAAGAAGTAGGCTTAGATGCCACTCGTTATTTCTTTGCGATGAGAAGTGCGGCGACACACATGGACTTTGACCTAGACTTAGCCATCTCTACGTCTAACGAAAACCCTGTGTACTACGCACAATATGCACATGCGAGAATTTGCAGCATGCTGCGTCAAGGTGAAGAAAAAGGCTACGAGCCGAACCTTGAAAAAGCAGATTTCTCTCACATTCAATCGGAAAAAGAATACGATCTTCTCAAAATCATTGGCAGCTTCCCAGAAGTTGTAGCAGAAGCAGCTGAAAAGCGCATTCCGCACCGCGTGACGAACTATATTTATGACCTTGCATCAGCCCTTCACAGCTTCTACAATGCCGAGAAGGTTATTGATGTAGAAAACGAAACAAAAACAACAGCACGTCTTTCACTTATGAAAGCTACACAAATTACGCTTGCTAATGCATTAAAACTAATTGGTGTATCGGCACCGGAAAAGATGTAATACAAAAAAGCCCCGCTCTACTATAGGAGTGGGGCTTTTTGATGTTCAACACCCGCTATCTTCTAAGGACAGCAGGTGTTGAACATTACCCAAGCGTATTAATAATGTTAGAAATAGAATCAAATAATTGGCTAAGTACATCAGAAAACATGTTGTTGCCTCCTCTCTTTTCTTTTTACATCTACTTAACGAAGGGGGAAAAGGGTTGGATCACTTTTTTCTAAAAAAATTTTATAAAAGATCGTGGCATAGAAAAAAGCACCGTTTATTTGGGTGCTTTTTTGGCTCTGTTTTATGATAGAATGCGCAGCTGCACGGCTCCATCTTTACACGCTAGCTTCACGTCTCCACCAATCGGTAAGGTGAAAACCGGCTGCGTATGTCCAATATCGACATCGTAAATCACTGGAATGTGTTTGAGCATTGGGTGCTTATCTAGAATGAATCTTAAATGTTCCTCTGTCATCTCGGATTTCTTCTGAAAGCGTCCGATGATCAGTCCTTTGATTGATTCTGCATGCTGCAAGAGGGATGTGAGGTCTCTGGCGAACATTTCAGGGAAAACCAACTCATCATCCTCCACAAATAAGATGGCATCCTTGATATGAGGTATAAACGACGTCCCTTGCAGTAAGTTCAGTGTACAAAGGTTTCCGCCAAACAAGGTGCCTTCAGCTGTTCCTTCCTGATACATTTTCCATTTCGTCGGATGAAACTGCCTGTTCGCTTGATCGAGATACAACGCGTCATCACTCCATTTTGTCGAAGGGATCACATCAAATGGCTCACCGCCGTTCATCAAGCAGGCCTGAAACATAGCGGACTGCTCCTCTTGCCCCTGCTCCATTTGGAAGCTGGAGAAATGAGGGCCAGAGTATGTCACCATATCACATTTGGCAGTAATAGCGCTTGCGAGTGCGGTAATATCACTGTAGCCGCAAAGGACTTTAGGGTGCTGACGAATCAAGTCGTAATCAATATAAGGCAAGAGTTCATTGCAATTGAAGCCTCCAACGGCTGTCAAAATACCGTCGACTTCATCATCTGTGAACGCCTCATGGAGATCAGACAAGCGGTGTTCAATAGATGAAGAGGAATGAAGATCACATTCAAACGCGTGTTGTCCAAAAGAGACGGTGAAGCCTAACATCTCTAAACGCTTTTTTGCTTGAGCGATTCCTTCTTCTGATAAAATGCTGGCACTTCGGCTTGGGGCAATGACACGAAGATGACTACCTTTTTTTAAAGGAGAGGGTGTATGCATAAACAAATCTTCCTTTCCATCACATATTTCTCCATTATATCGGATCAAATGGTCCAAGTCTGTAAAAGCTAGGAGAAAGGCATAGGCCGTGCGTTTCATACAAGCTGTGCAAAGGGTATGGAAGAGAAAAAGACAGAAACGAATGAGGGCGGAGAATGTGAAAAAGAGGAGACTGGAATTTTTATTTTTATATTTTATGATATTCGGGGCATATGTGGTGTATTGGTGGCCGGTGCCAGCGTGGAGCATTCAGCTGTACGCGGCAGTTTATATCGCCATTATTTTATTTAGTATCATCTCACTCATGCTAGAGAACCGTACATCACAGCACACGTTGTTATGGATGTATGTGCTGATCTTTTTCCCGATCATTGGCTATATGTTTTATTTGTTCTCAGGACAGCTCTATGTGAAAGGTCATTTATTCAAATCAAAGAGAATGTACAACCGTGAAAAGTTACGCAGAATATCTGAGCTTGAGAGCAAGCCGGATGAATCGCGTCTAACCGAAAATCAGCGAACTTTTTTTCATTACACAGAAAAAGCAACAGGCATGCATGTGAACACAAATAGTGATATGGACATTTTAAAGAATGGGGAGGAGACTTTTCCCCGTATTTTTGAAGAATTAAAAAAGGCAAAATCGTTCATCCATATAGAATACTACATGTTCAAATCAGATTTCCTCGGGCACCGGATGATGGAGATTCTGATAGAAAAAGTGAAAGAAGGGGTAGAGGTTCGCTTCATCTATGATGCGGCTGGCAGCATTCGCTTCTCCCGAAAAGATATTAAACGCTTGAAGCAGGAAGGAGTAAAAGTCGCTCCTTTTCTGCCTTTAAAATATGGTTTTTTTAATCAAAAATTCAATTTCCGAAATCACCGCAAAATCGTGATAATTGATGGGAAGACAGGGTTTGTCGGTGGGTTAAATGTCGGAAAAGAATATGTCGGACGTGATGAAAATATCGGTTTTTGGCGTGATACGCATACCATGTTAAAGGGTGAGGCTGTTCAAACCCTTCACTCTGTTTTTATGCTCGACTGGGAGTATGTATCAGATGAAGTATTAATTGAGGATCCGAAGTATCATACGCCGCACTCTGTGACGGGAGAGGATGTCATTCAGGTTGTACCGACTGGACCCGATATGAAAGAAAGTATGAGTGATTTATATGATGCACTCATCTCAAATGCGAAACAATTTGTCTGGATTGCAACACCTTATTTTGTCCCAAATGAATCCCTTCGTACAGCATTAAAAATTGCTGCTACAAGAGGGGTGGATGTCCGGGTGATGGTTCCGGAGATCAATGACGGCTTTCTCACACAATACGCCACACGATCCTATTTTTCTGAGCTTCTAAAAGAAGGTATCAAGGTGTATCACTATCAAAAGGGCTTCATGCATCAAAAAGTGATGATCGCAGATGGAGAACTTGCCTCTGTCGGCACCGCAAATGTGGATATGAGAAGCTTTCAGCTCAATTTTGAGGTCAATGTCTTTACAGCCGCGAAAAAGCCAATTGAGCAACTGATGGCCCACTATGAGGAAGATATGAAAGAATGTGAGCAAATGGGACCTGTTCATTTTTATAAAAGAGGGTTAAAAGAGCGATTGAAGGAATCATTTGCCCGGTTGTTTTCTGGCGTGTTATGAGGATTTCAAGTCAAAGAAATCATTTCCTGATCTAGTATTTTAAAGAGGATTCCTCTATAATTGAAAATGATTATCAATTATAGAGGAAATGAGGTTCTTTTACATATGCTAAAACGCTTTTTCGCCTATTACAGGCCCTATCGAGGTCTGTTCTTTTTAGATTTCTTTTGCGCTGTCGCCGTTGGATTGATGGAACTGGGTTTCCCGCTTATCGTGAACTACTTCATTGATACATTATTGCCAACAGGGAACTGGGCGGTCATTGGCTGGACCGCACTTGCGCTGTTTGTCATTTATGCACTCAGCTCGGTTATGCAATTTATTGTGTCGTACTGGGGGCATATGCTTGGAATTAATATTGAAACAGATATGAGGAAGAAGCTGTTTGATCACTTTCAGCGCCTATCCTTTAAATTCTTTGATAACAACAAAACGGGTAAGCTCATGTCACGGATGACAAACGACCTCATGTACATTGGAGAAGTGGCGCATCACGGTCCTGAAGATTTGTTTATAGCGATTATGACAATTCTTGGTGCCTTTGCTGTCATGCTGATGATTAACTGGCAGCTGGCTATTTTAACCTTCCTGATCATGCCTGTCATCATCTGGCTTGCCCTTCATTTTAATAAGAAAATGACGCATGCGATTACACAGCTGAACAATGACATTGGAGACTTTCATGCAAGGGTTGAAAACAATATCGGCGGCATTCGTCTTGTTCAAGCCTTTGCCAATGAACATTTTGAGAAAAAACGTTTTGCTGAAAACAACAACCGGTTTCGGAAGGCGAAGCTTCTTTCTTATAAAATTATGTCGGTCAATGGATCGATCAGTTACATTCTCACACGTCTTGTGACACTGTTTGTCCTTCTCGCAGGTACATGGTTTGTCCTGCAAGGTCAATTAACGGCAGGTGGCTTTATCGCGTTTGTTCTGATCACAAATGTTTTATTTAGACCGATTGATAAAATCAACACGGTCATTGAAATGTATCCGAAAGGCATTGCGGGCTTTAAAAGCTATGTCGATTTGCTAGAAACAGAGCCGGATGTGAAGGATACAGAGGGAGCACGTGATGTATACGGACTGAAAGGTGAAATTGAATATCGAAACGTGACATTTGGCTACGATGAGCACAGCCATGTGCTAAAGGATATCGATTTAAAGATCAAACAAGGAGAAACGGTTGCGTTTGTCGGGCCTTCAGGAGCGGGGAAATCAACCATTTGCAGTCTGCTGCCTCGTTTTTATGATGTGGATGAAGGGGACATCACGATTGATGGTGTAAGCACAAAGTCGATGACATTGTCTTCTTTAAGGCAGCAGATCGGTATTGTGCAGCAGGATGTCTTTTTATTCTCGGGCACCATTCGTGAAAACATTGCGTACGGCAACCTAGAAGCCAGTGATGCAGAGATTTGGGAGGCTGTAAGAAGTGCGCATTTAGAGGAACTCGTTCAGCGTTTCCCAGAAGGGTTAAATACCGTGATAGGTGAGCGCGGCGTCAAACTGTCAGGCGGTCAAAAGCAGCGTCTGTCGATTGCGCGGATGTTCCTGAAAAACCCGTCCATTCTCATTCTAGATGAAGCCACATCAGCACTTGATACAGAAACAGAAAAAGCCATACAGGATGCACTGAGCGAACTAGCTGTCGGACGGACAACACTCGTCATAGCCCACCGCCTTGCGACAATTAAACACGCCGACCGTATCATCGTCGTGACAGAGGAAGGCATTCAAGAACAAGGCCGCCACCAAGACTTAATCCAAATGGGCGGCGTATACAGCAGACTGCACGAAGCGCAGTTTGGTCATTAAGAAGAAAGAGAAAGCCCTTTTGATAAAGGGCTTTCAGCGTGTAGATAAACCCTCGCATTCGTTGTCAGTCCTGCGCTCTGGTGCTCACGAATGTTCAATTCGCTCCGCTCCAGTGCTCGTCCTTCCTAGACTGCAAAGGTTTTCTATCACGCTGAAAAAAGATAAAGGACTAAAATAAAGATCATTATAGCCCTTTGTCAAAAATCTGAAAGCCCTTTTGATAAGGGGCTTTTTTTGTTAGGATAGAAAAAACTCGTGTAGGAAGGATCTGATGGAATGAAGGGGCTTCGGCGATTACAAAAGGGAGATAAGATCGGTATTTTTTCACCTTCAAGTCCTGCATCAGCGACCTCGCCTCTTAGGTATCAGCGGGCGAAGAAGTGGCTTGAGCAAAAAGGATTCATTGTGGTACCAGGATCATTAACAGGGAAAGAGGATCACTACCGTTCAGGTACAATTCAAGAACGAGCCGATGAGCTGAATGAGCTAATGGCTAGAGAGGACTTGGCGTGCGTTATGTCAATGATTGGCGGGACAAATTCAAATAGTTTGCTGCCTTATCTTGATTTTGAGCTGCTGAATCAACATCCGAAAATCATGATCGGTTATTCAGATGCGACAGCGATTCTTTTAGCAGCCTACGAAAAAACGGGACTGCCTGTATTCTACGGACCGGCGCTTGTCCCATCTTTTGGAGAGTTTGAACCGTTCGTCGCTTATACATATCAGTCGTTCGAAGACATCCTGATGCAGCCTCAAACCATTCCTTATCAGGTCAAAAAACCACCTTTTTGGACGGATGAACGAATCAATTGGGAAGAAAAGACGCGTGATAAAAAGCAGCGTCCAAACGATTGGCTGTGCGTCATAGAGGGACAGGCAGAAGGTAGATTGATTGGCGGGAATCTGAATGCCATGTACGGTATATGGGGAAGTGAGTTCATGCCAGCCATTCAAAACGGAGACGTCCTCCTTATTGAAGATTGCATGAAAACCGCTTCGGTTGTAGAAAAAAACTTCTCTTTATTGAAAGTAAATGGAGTGTTTGAGCGGGTATCAGGTATTCTTTTGGGAAAACATGAGCTGTTTGATGATGAGGGAACGGGAAAAGAACCTTACGAGATTTTACTTGAGGTGCTTGGAGAGACAAAGAGACCGCTCATCGCAGATTTTGACTGTGCCCATACACACCCGATGCTTACGATGCCAATCGGGGCACAAGTGAAAATGGATGCAGCTTCAAAACAAGTTTGGTTGGCAAAAGAGTGGATATAACAAAAGAGCGGCCTGAGGGCTGCTCTTTTTTATGAAACCTGCTCTTTTTCAAATGGCTGCAAGAGATCTTGCGCTTTTTTTCCCTCTACGACAATTAAGTAATCAGACTCTAAATGAGTGAGCCTGAAGGTTTCAAGCTCTACGATGTTCTTGATGTTGCACATTGTTTTTTTAGAATACACATATAGACGATGTTGAGCCTGGTGGCATTTTTGATAAAGAGAAATAAGCTTATGTAAATTCAATGCTTTCGCAGCGATTTGGATTGAATAGATTTGAGACATCTTCATATCCTCCTGTTAATTACTTTCTCACAATAGCTTTGTTACCCCTGTTTGCACAGGGATAAACCGTTCTCTATGATTTCCACTCAAAGGTTCCTCCGCCCGTTCGCTTATTGCCTCTTATCGCAGACAGCTCTTCGACAAGTCGGAGCAGTGCCTGATCCTTTAACTTCGCCTCAATCATAAAATCTACATCACGCCCATACGGTTTTAATGCATGAAAAAGCGGTAAGACAAAGGACATATCTACACCATCTGCATGACTGCGTATGGCTTTTTCTGATTTAGGTGAGGATAAATGGATTTTAGGCGGAATGCCAGTGCTCGTCCAAGTGTCGAACATTCTTGGCAGAATGTCTTCAAGCGCGGCATCGTCATCTTTATTGGCCACGTGATGATGGTAATCAAAAACAAATGGAATACCTTGCTTTTCACATACACCAAGGGTTTCTAACGACGTATACGTTTTGTCATCATTCTCAAGCGTCATTCTCGCCTTGATATGCGCCGGAAGCTTTTTGATATTGTCATCAAAACGTTGAAGCGCCGATTCTTTATCACCGTACGCACCGCCCACATGAATGTTCATATAGCCTTCCTTTTCGAGCTTCATCGCCTCAAGCATTTGATAATGGTACGTCATATCGATCACGGCATTTTCTGTGATTGAAGGCTTTGGGCTAGTAAACAAGGTAAATTGATTAGGGTGAAAGCTCACACGTAATCCGTGCCGTTTCACCAACTCGCCAATTTCATGAAACTCCTTTTGAAAAGGTGTCACAAAGTCCCAGCGCACATCGGGATGGGTCGCGAGCGGGACGATCGAACTTGAAAAACGGTAAAGCGGGATATCATGGGCAATGGCGAAATAGAGCGTTCTTAATGTATTCACGAGATTGGCTTTCGTTGTTCGCAATAAAGCCTCTTCTCTCTCTTCCTTTGAGAGCTTACTGTATCTTGCAAAGGTCAGCGACTTGGCAGGAGAAGCTTCCCACAAGGTGACGGCATTGGATACATAACCAAATCGATAACGCATAGGTCATCTCCTTTATAAAAAGTACGAGAACATGGCGCCAACCCATTCCAGCGGACGTGACAAAAGCGGACGCTGGGTCATTTTCTCCTCTGTCATAAGCTCAGACACTTCCATGTGCTCCCGAATTTTTTCCTCTACGTGTGCAGTAAAGTCGGCATCATCAATGGCGACGTCTACTTCCTCATTTAGAAACAAGCTGCGTTTATCAAAATTTGCCGTGCTAATCATACAGCGTCTCTGGTCAATTAGAATGGCTTTCGCATGATAAAATCCTTTATAAAAACGATACACAAGGCAGCCAGAGGCAATGAGGTCTTTCAAATAATGAAATCCAACCTCTTTGACAAGTGGATGATCCGCTTTCATTGGGATGATGATTTCAACCGTGACACCTCGCTCTCGTGCATCAAGCAGTGCACTCAGAAGAGGGGCAGATGGAATAAAGTAAGGCGTACAGATGATGATCTGCTTTCTCGCCTGCTGAATATCTTTGAGAAACAAAGCTTCTAAAGAAAAACCAGCAGTCGCGCGTGTTGTGCATTGTAGTGTTCCCGGTTCCAAAGCAGGAAAAACCTCATATTGCAGCTGATGAATGCCAGATGACCGGTATAAATCATTCAAAAACACATGCTGGAGATCTGCGACAACTTGCCCTGTCATGCGCAAATGATAATCTTTCCAAATGCCAAACTGGCCATTTTTTCCAACATATTCATCGCCAATATTAAACCCGCCAATATAGCCAATCTTTCCATCAATCACCGTAATTTTACGATGATTTCTCATGTTTAACCGATAAATCAAAAAAGGGAAACGAGGCTTATTTAAAAAGTAAAATTGGATGCCGCTTTTTTCTAGCATATCAATGGACTTTTGATCAAACGGATAGGACCCTAGTCGATCGGTCAGCAAAAAGACTGAAACCCCTTGTTCCGCTTTGGCTTTCAGTGCTTGTAAGACCCTTTGGCCAATCTTGTCGTTCTTTACAATAAAGAACATCATATGAATAGAAGAAGAGGCCTGTTGAATATCCGCGAGCAGCTGATCAAAAAATGGTTCGCCATCATGATAAAAAGCTGCATCACCGCTTGTTTTGTCAAAAGACCGTTCAAAAGCGCGGGTAGAAAAATATTTCTTTCCCATATAAAGGTCTACCATCACGAGAAAAACGATGGCAATGAGTACGAGTAGGATGATCAATGCGATCATGAAGCTTCCTCCTTTTTTGCATATTTCAATAGTGTACCCAAACGTGTAAAAAATATTGACTGAATGCTCATTCATTATTTATGATAGAGGTACAACATAGAAACGGAACAAAGTGGTTTTTGGGGAATGAAAGGGGGAGCAAGATGAATAGCCTTTTAATAATGAACTTGATCGCATTTGCGGCGGTGACCGCTTACGCTGTGTATTTGTTTATTTATCTCATTCGAACACGAGCGGCGTATATTCGTCTTGGTAAAAAAGAAGAATTTCAACAAGACATGAAGAAACGCTTAGAGCGTGTTTGGGTCAATGTGTTTGGGCAAAAGAAGCTGTTAAAGGACAAGAAGAGCGGCATCATTCATGTGCTGTTTTTCTACGGATTTATCCTTGTACAGTTCGGAGCCCTTGATTTTATTATGAAGGGACTCGTTCCGGGCAGCGGACTCCCTTTAGGTCCGCTTTACGGTGTCTTTACCTTTTTCCAAGAGGTGGTCACACTTCTCATTTTAGTAGCCGTTGTTTGGGCATTCCATAGAAGGTATGTGGAGAAGCTTGTCCGTTTAAAACGAGGCTTTAAATCAGGTCTAGTGCTTTTATTTATTGGCGGCTTGATGCTGACAGTCTTACTGGGGAACGGGATGAACATCATTTGGCATGGACACTCTCTATCACCAACTGAGCCAATCGCCTCCAGTATTGCTTTCTTGCTGGGCGGAATTTCACCTCTTGCAGCAACGGTCGTTTTTTATGTCGCATGGTGGGTGCATCTCCTTATTTTGCTGACATTCTTAGTATATGTCCCGCAGTCAAAGCACGCTCACCTCATTGCAGGACCGGTGAATGTATTTGCCAGCAGATTAGACCCGCCAGGCAAGCTGCAAAAAATTGATTTTGAAGATGAGACACAAGAGACCTTCGGTGTGGGAAAAATTGAAGACTTCCGTCAGTCACAGCTGATCGACCTTTACGCCTGTGTGGAATGCGGGCGCTGCACAAATATGTGCCCAGCAACAGGAACAGGGAAGATGCTGTCTCCAATGGATTTGATTTTAAGGTTAAGAGATCATTTAACAAATAAAGGGGCCGCCATTACATCGAAGACACCATGGGTCCCGCAGCTTGCCTTCAGGCAGACAACAGGAAATCAGCTGGCGCTGCAGGCGAGAGGAGCAGGTGCAGAGGAATCGGCGGCCAGCTCAATGTATCATCCTTCTCTCATTGGTGAGGTCATTACAGAAGAAGAAATTTGGGCATGTACGACGTGCCGAAACTGTGAAGACCAATGCCCTGTCATGAATGAACACGTCGACAAGATTATTGATATGCGCAGATATCTTGTGCTGACCGAAGGGAAAATGGATGCAGATGCACAGCGTGCCATGACAAGCATTGAGCGCCAAGGGAACCCGTGGGGATTGAACCGGAAAGAAAGAGAAAATTGGCGTGAACTGAGAGAAGATGTGCATGTGCCGACAGTAAAAGAGCTGAAAAAAGCAGATCAAACCTTCGATTATTTATTCTGGGTTGGTTCAATGGGGGCATATGACAATCGAAGCCAAAAAATTGCGCTTGCCTTTGCAAAGCTCCTCAACGAAGCAGGGGTCTCCTTTGCCATCCTAGGCAATAAAGAGAAAAACTCAGGCGATACACCAAGAAGACTTGGAAACGAATTTTTATTCCAAGAGCTTGCTGCAAAAAATATTGAAGAATTCCAGAAAAACGGGGTCATAAAGATTGTGACAATTGATCCGCACGCCTACAATTTATTTAAAAATGAGTATCCAGACTTCGGACTTGAGGCAGAAGTGTACCATCATACAGAATTACTGGCAGAGCTAGTGAAAGAAGGGAAAATAACGCCTGTACATGAAGTGAACGAAGTGATTACCTTCCACGACTCTTGCTACCTAGGCAGATATAACGAGGTGTATGATCCGCCGAGAGACATTTTAAAAGCCATCCCTGGTGTGACGCTGAGAGAAATGGAGCGTCATCGTGAAACCGGTATGTGCTGCGGTGCAGGCGGGGGCTTAATGTGGATGGAAGAAGAGACAGGTACCCGGATTAACACTGCCCGAACGGAGCAGGCGTTACAGGTGCAGCCGTCCATCATCAGCTCAGGATGCCCTTATTGCCTCACCATGCTGGGAGATGGCACGAAGGCGAAGGAAGTGGAGGAGCAGGTAGGCACATTTGATGTCGCAGAACTTCTTGAAAAATCAGTGTTTGGTGAGGCTGGAAAGCAGGTTTCGTAAACAAAACAGGCCGATGAATAGGATATTCATCGGCTTATACATGGCGCTGTACATCAGCTGCTTAGATAATATGTAAGCGGTAACAAACGGGAGGGGACATACATGAGAACGACGGTCATTGTATCTGGAGCAAGAACACCATTTGGAAAACTAGGCGGTGCTTTCAGTGGGTTGACTGCCGCAGAACTAGGCGGAATAGCGATCAAAGCTGCGCTGGAAAGAGTACGGGATTCACATTTTGTGGATGAGGTCATCATGGGAAGTGTTTTGCAGGGAGGACAAGGACAGATTCCTTCAAGGCAAGCAGCAAGAAATGCTGATCTTCCATGGTCCGTTCCGACGCAAACTATCAATAAAGTCTGTGCATCAGGAATGCGCAGTGTGAGCACAGCAGATCAAATCATTCGAGCTGGAGATGCTGAGGTCATCGTAGCAGGCGGTATGGAGTCCATGTCACACGCCCCTTATTTGCTAAAAAAAGCGCGATGGGGCTACAAAATGGGAGATGGTACGGTACAAGATGCGATGATTTTAGATGGATTAACCTGTTCATTTACAGGCGTTCATATGGGTGAGTATGGGAGCATGGCTGCAAAGGAGCTTGGTATCACGCGGGAAGAGCAAGACCTTTGGGCACTAAGAAGTCATGAACGGGCCATCGAAGCGCAGAAAAACGGCTTTTTTCAACAGGAAATCACCCCAGTCACCGTCAAGACGAAAACGGGAGAGCGGCTGATCACAGAAGATGAATCCCCGCGGCGTGATACGTCATATGAACGGCTGTCAAAGCTCATGCCTGTTTTTGATCAAACGGGTACCATTACCGCTGGAAATGCACCAGGTGTCAATGATGGAGCAAGTGCGCTTCTTTTAATGAAAGACACATATGCGGAGCAGCATGACGTAAAGCCAATGGCAGTCGTGCTTGGGCATACGCAGGTAGCCGTAGAGGCAAAGGATTTTCCGAAAACACCAGCCTTTGCCATCGAGAAGATTTTACAGAAAACAGGCAAGCGTCTAGAGGATATCGATCTCTTTGAAATCAATGAAGCCTTCTCAGCTGTGGCGCTGGCATGTGAAAAAATAACCGGGCTGGACCGGCGGAAAATGAATATCAATGGTGGTGCAGTAGCGCTTGGTCATCCCATTGGTGCAAGCGGAACACGTATCATATTGACCTTGATTCATGCATTGAGACAAAGAGGCGGAGGCATTGGCATCGCGGCGATTTGCAGTGGAGGCGGTCAAGGAGATGCCATCATGATAAAGGTAGATTAAAAGGGAGGCGTTCATCGTCATGAGTACAGAAGAGACCGTCATGGTCGTTGGAGCAGGTCAAATGGGATCAGGCATTGCCCAAGTTTTTGCTCAGTCAGGCTACACAGTCCTGCTGCATGATGCATCTGAAAAGCAGATTCATCGAGCCATTTCCTCCATGACCAAACAACTGACGAAACGAGCAGAAAAAGGAAAGCTGGCCCATCAGGCAGTCCGAGATATTACGCAGCGGCTTGCCGTTTCCACAGATTTAAAGGACGTGCAGCAGACTCATTTAGTGATTGAAGCTGCATCTGAACAAATGAGTGTGAAAAAACAAATCTTTGAAACACTTGATCAATTTGCAGAGGCGAAGACGATATTTGCAACAAACACATCTTCCTTGTCAATCACAGAATTAGCAGCTGTTACGGGGAGACCGGAGCAAGTGATTGGCATGCATTTTATGAACCCGGTGCCTGTCATGAAACTGGTTGAGGTCATTCGAGCGCTGCAAACAAGTGACGACACGTATCAAATCGTTTATGAAACAGCAAAGACATTAAACAAAACCCCAATTGAAGTGGAAGACTTCCCAGGGTTTGTATCAAATCGCATATTGATGCCAATGATCAATGAAGCCATTTACACCCTTTATGAAGGCGTGGCAGATGCAGAAAGCATTGACGGGGTCATGACGCTTGGAATGAATCACCCAATGGGGCCGCTTCGTCTCGCTGATTTCATCGGACTAGATACATGTTTATTTATTATGAATACCCTTCATGAAGGACTTGGGGATAGCAAATACCGACCTTGTCCTCTTTTGAAAAAATACGTAAATGCAGGCTGGCTGGGTAAAAAGACAATGAGAGGTTTTTACACATACCACGACCACTCATAGGGGGAGTCAAGATGGATGTTTTGCTTACGGATCAACAGCGTCTCTGGAGAGAACAGGCAGCAGAATTTGCAAGACAGCGTGTATTCCCTGAAGTGGAAGCCATGGAACAAGGTCAGTTCCCAAGAACACTTTTAGCTGAAATGGGACGCCAAGGCTTTCTAGGAATTCCAATACCAGCTTCGTATCAAGGCTTAGGAGCAGATTTTACAACTTATATCATTGCGATTCATGAATTATCCAAAGTGAGTGCGACTATCGGTGTCATTGTGTCCGTTCATACATCTGTTGTGACGATGCCTATTTTGGCTTTTGGAACGAATGAGCAAAAAAAATCCTATGTTCCGCTGCTTGCATCCGGGCAGAAACTGGGGGCATTTTGCCTGACTGAACCCAAGGCTGGCTCAGATGCCTCCAGTATTCAGTTAAGAGCGGAGCGGGCAGGCGACCACTATGTGTTAAATGGTACGAAAATGTTTATTACAAGCGGCGGGGAAGCAGAACTGTATCTTGTCTTTGCAGTGACAGACCCTGCCTCTGCGAAAAAAAATATATCGGCGTTCATTGTCGAAAAAGATACACAAGGATTTACGATCGGAAAAGATGAGAAAAAGATGGGACTGCACGGGTCAAAAACTGTCACGCTTCATTTTGATGGTGTGCGGATTCCAAAGCAGCAGCTGCTCGGTGCAGAAGGAGAGGGCTTTCACATAGCCATGTCTAGTTTAAATGCGGGGAGAATCGGTATCTCGGCTCAAAGCCTTGGTATAGCAGAAGCCGCATTAGCGGAGGCAGTGACGTATTTAAAGCAGCACCCAGCAGGTCTAGAAACGACCATTCGGCTGGGTGATTTGGCGGCGAAGCTTGAAGCAGCCAAGCTGCTGGTCTATCAAGCGGCTTCTTATAAAGAGGCGAATCGTCCGGTCACAAAGGAAGCATCAATGGCAAAGCTATTTGCGTCAAAAACGGCAGTTGAGATCAGTACAGAAGTGATCCATTTGCTCGGCATGGATGGTTATACGAATCGCTATCAAACAGAACGTTACTTTCGTGATGCGAAAGTTTGTGAAATCTACGAAGGAACAAGTGAAATTCAAAGGCTGGTCATTTGTAAACAGCTAATATGAAACGAGGTGGCTCATGATGCAGTTTCAATTAAGTGATGAACATGAAATGATCCGAAAAATGGTGAGAGATTTTGCGAAAAATGAAGTAGAGCCAACAGCAGCAGAGCGGGACGAGACAGAAACGTATGATCCAGCTATTTTTCGCCAAATGGCGGAGCTCGGTTTAACGGGTATCCCTTGGCCGGAAGAGGTAGGCGGGATCGGCAGTGACTATTTAGCCTACGTCATCGCAGTTGAGGAGCTTTCAAGAGTGTGCGCCTCTACAGGCGTCACCCTCTCCGCTCACACCTCTCTCGCCTCGTGGCCCATCTATACTTTCGGAACAGATGAACAAAAGGAGACATATTTAAAGCCGCTTGCAGAAGGACAGAAGGTAGGGGCATATGCACTCACTGAGAGCGGTTCAGGTTCAGATGCCGGTGGAATGAAGACAACGGCAGTAAAGGCAGGCAGTGAATACGTCCTGAACGGTGCGAAAATCTTTATTACAAATGGCGGCATTGCGGATTATTATATTGTGTTTGCCGTGACTGACCAAGAAGCTGCATCTCGAAATACAACCGCCTTTATTGTAGAAAAAGAGACCCCCGGGTTCTCGGTTGGCAAAAAGGAAAGCAAACTGGGCATCCGCTCATCGCCAACGACTGAAATTCGATTTGAAGATTGCCGGATTCATGAAAGGAACCGGCTCGGACAAGAAGGAGAAGGATTCAAAATAGCCATGATGACGCTCGATGGAGGTAGAAACGGTATTGCTGCTCAGGCTGTTGGGATTGCACAAGGCGCTCTTGATGCGGCGGTCCATTATGCGAAGGAGCGCAAGCAATTTGGCAAACCAATCATACAGCAGCAAGGGATCGCTTTTAAGCTGGCAGATATGGCAACTGCAATTGAAGCCTCCAGGCTGCTTACTTATCAGGCAGCATGGCTTGAAACGAAAGGGTTTCCGTATGGAAAGGAATCAGCTATGTCAAAGCTCTTTGCTGGAGATACAGCCATGAAAGTAACAACAGAAGCCGTTCAAATCTTCGGCGGCTACGGTTATACAAAGGATTACCCAGTCGAACGATACATGCGAGATGCGAAAATCACTCAAATTTATGAAGGCACACAAGAAATCCAGCGCCTAGTCATCTCGCGCAAACTGCTAGATATGTAGAAACCAAGCAAAGACCACCTGACGTGAGGTGGTCTGTTTTGGTGCGATAATCAGTTCTTAAATGTGAAATCATTTCCAATATTGTCCCATGCCACCTTATCAATATGATAAAATGTGCAAAAGTATCAATATGGAGGTTATCATGATGAACACAACATTTATGGGTATTTTAGGATTAGTCACGATGATCATATGGATTATGGTCTCCACAGAGCTTTCAAAGTCTCCAAAAAAGAAGGAAGAAAAAGAAAACAGCCGCAGAAAACTATTTGTCCTCATGCCTGCGGGAATGGTATGTACGATTGCTATCGTTATCTTATTCATTCAGAGAATCCAGTTTTAAAATAGAGATGAACAAACTAAAAGACAAAAAGCATACCGTACACAAAAGCCAGACCAATTTCACGCAGATGGTGCGCCCCATGAGAAAAAATCAAAAATTAACATGATTAAAGGTGGCATAAACTCCTCTAATTTGTTTATAATGAGAGGTATGGTTTGTCGTAAAAATAAGGTATAAACACTTATTATTTCACTGATAAATGGATACATACATGTAATAGAAAGGGAGTGTCTGACCTTGAGTTTGAAAGAATACTCACAGGAGCAGCTCAAGCACATGTCTTTAGTTGAACTTGCATATGAAATTTTCAGAGACAGCAAAACACCGATTACGTTTTCCGAGTTAATAGATGAAATGGTCCGTTTACAAGGGATACAAAAATCTGATCTTGATGATCGACTTGCTCAATTTTATACAGACTTAAATATAGATGGCCGCTTTATTTCGTTAGGTGATCAGAGATGGGGACTTCGCAGCTGGTATCCAGTTGATCAAATCGAAGAAGAAGTTCAGCCAGCTGTGAAAACAAAAGCGAAAAAGAAAAAAACAAAAGCAGCTGTCGTTGAAGAAGACTTCGATGAAATTGAAGAGGAAGAAGAAATCGAAGAGCTTGAAGAAGATCTTGATCTTGTTGAAGACGACGATGATCTCGACCTAGACGATGATGAGGAAATTGACGAAGATATAGAAGACTTCGACGAAGACGATGACGACGAAGATGATGACGGCTTAACAGAAATTGACGAAGACGATTTAGACGATAATAAGGAAGAAAAATAACCCTCACAAACCGGTCCTCAAAACAGGACAAAACCGTCTTGACTTTCGAGAGCGAACTATGTAGTATGTATTTTGGGCTCTCTAAAAAGAGTACGTAAAGATACGTTCATTTACGCTCCCTTTCATTTATTTGAAAGGGAGCTTTCTTATTTTTCAAGAGATTTAGGGATACACTCTAATAAGGATGAAGCTGTGCATGTCTAGTCATGCAAGGGTAAAAAAGAGAGGAGCATACGAAATGACAAAGTATATTTTTGTAACAGGAGGAGTTGTTTCCTCACTTGGAAAAGGGATCACGGCTGCATCGTTAGGCCGCCTTCTGAAAAATAGAGGGATGGATGTCACCATTCAAAAATTCGATCCATATATCAACGTAGACCCAGGGACGATGAGTCCATATCAGCACGGTGAGGTCTTCGTCACAGATGACGGTGCTGAAACAGACCTTGACTTAGGTCACTACGAGCGCTTCATTGATATTAACTTAAATAAGTACAGCAACGTCACAACTGGTAAAATCTACTCTACTGTTCTGAAGAAAGAGCGCCGAGGCGACTATTTAGGCGGAACCGTACAGGTTATTCCCCATATTACAAATGAAATCAAAGACCGCGTGTACCGTGCCGGAAAAGAAACAGGTGCAGATGTGGTTATTACAGAAATCGGTGGAACAGTAGGAGACATCGAATCCCTTCCTTTCCTTGAAGCGATTCGTCAAATGAAGAGTGACATTGGCCGTGAAAACGTGATGTACATTCATTGTACCCTTGTTCCTTACATCCGAGCAGCTGGTGAACTGAAAACAAAACCAACACAGCATAGTGTAAAAGAACTTCGCAGCCTTGGTATCCAGCCAAACGTTATTGTGGTCAGAACTGAAATGCCAATGACCCAAGACATGAAGGACAAAATTGCGTTATTCTGTGATATCGATACAAAAGCTGTTATTGAATGTCAGGATGCAGACACGCTGTACTCTATTCCGCTTGATTTACAAAAACAAGGACTAGACAAGCTTGTTTGTGAACATATGAAACTTGACTGCCAAGATGCAGACATGACGGAGTGGACAGCGCTAGTCGATAAAGTACAAAATCTCTCAAAACAAGTCACAATTGGTCTAGTAGGAAAATATGTTGAACTGCAAGATGCATACATTTCTGTCGTTGAATCACTTCGACATGCTGGTTATGCATTTGATGCAGACGTTCAAATCAAATGGATCAATGCAGAAGAAGTGACAGCAGAAAATATGGCTGATTTCGCGCAAGATGTAGACGGCATCATCGTTCCTGGAGGCTTCGGAGACCGCGGAGTGGAAGGGAAAATCATTGCTACACAATATGCCCGTGAAAACAAAGTGCCATTCTTCGGAATCTGCTTAGGAATGCAAGTTGCGTCGATCGAATATGCGAGAAACGTACTAGGCCTTGAGGGAGCTCATTCAGCGGAAATTGATCCTGAAACAGCATTCCCAATCATTGACCTTCTTCCAGAACAGAAGGATGTAGATGATCTAGGCGGAACACTTCGTCTTGGTCTGTATCCATGTAAATTAAATGAAGACTCAAAAGCATTTGCTGCATACAATGACGAAGTGGTCTACGAACGCCACCGTCATCGCTATGAGTTTAATAATGAATTCAGACAGCAAATGGAAGCCGCAGGCTTTGTCTTCTCTGGTACAAGCCCAGACGGACGTCTTGTTGAAATTATCGAGCTGAAGGATCATCCTTGGTTCCTTGCTTCTCAGTTCCACCCAGAATTCGTCTCAAGACCGACAAGACCACAGCCATTATTTAGAGATTTCGTTGGTGCTTCACTGCAAGCATCTGAATCAAAATAAATCAAAAACTGCCGAGAATATGATCTTCTCGGCAGTTTTTTTATTCATATTCCTCAACGATTTCTTTCACAGTAAACGATAGAGCGTGGTAGACGTATAAGCATGTCATTAAAGCAGGATAACCGAACCTTGTTCCGTCATCAGCGGGCACAAGCGGTTTCTTGAGCTGAAAATCAATGTGGACATCACAATGCTCTTCAATCATGGACGGCTCCTTTTGTGCTGGACCGACACCAACAATGGGCGTACCTTGAGCGTGCAGCTCTTTTACAAGAGATTGAATATCCTCGTCTTCTGGGTCTGAATAAAATAGCAGCACCCTGTCACTTGGATGAAGCAAGCTGAGCTCCGTTTGATCAAGCGGCAGTACTTTCGCACCTGGAAAGGGCTCCTTGCTTTCAGTTGCCTCTAGGGCTACAGCAGCCAGTTCATTCTTTCCGTGAAAATAAACAGCATGTCCACTGACAACGGCTTGTGCAAGAAGGCGTGCACCATCCTCGATCGCTTCAGCCTGCTTTTCTCCAATACGTGAAAAAATACCTGATAACTGGGTCGTGAAAATTTTTAACAAGACTGATTTCCTCCTTCGGTCAGATCATTTTATAATAGAATATAAAGAGAATATTAGGAAAAATGCTCAGAAAATGTCGTAAAGTAAACTATTATAAATAAAGGAAATGTGAAAATCAAACAGAATTATTTAACAACAGCTCTTTTTATGGCGAAAAATGAAAGCAATGGGGTGTAACAGATGAATGAGAAAATTTTAATTGTCGATGATCAATACGGTATTAGAATATTATTAAATGAAGTGTTTCATAAAGAAGGCTATCAAACCTTCCAAGCAGCCAATGGACTTCAGGCGTTAGATATTGTGAAAAATCATAGACCAAACCTTGTCCTGCTTGATATGAAGATTCCCGGAATGGATGGTATTGAAATTTTAAAACGCATGAAATTAATTGATGAAGACATCCGTGTCATCATTATGACAGCCTATGGCGAATTAGACATGATCCAAGAATCAAAAGAACTCGGTGCATTGACGCACTTTGCGAAACCATTTGATATTGATGAAATCCGAGATGCTGTTAAAGAATACTTGCCGCTCGAAACAAATGGTTAGATGGAAATGATTGAATCGAGTCATTCTGTTGCCGATTTGTCGAATAATTGGTATCCTAGATAAGAAGAAGAAAGCGATCTGACTTTGAAAGTTTACATATGGCGAGAAATTCTGGTCATGCTAGGGTGGAGAGCTTTTTTTAGTAAGCAAATTAGCTACATAGGGAGGATTTTTCATCATGCCTTTAGTTTCAATGACAGAAATGTTGAAAGACGCAAAGGAAAAAGGTTACGCTGTTGGACAGTTTAACTTAAATAATTTAGAATTCACGCAAGCGATTTTACAAGCTGCTGAAGAAGAGAAATCTCCAGTTATCTTAGGAGTATCTGAAGGGGCAGGACGCTACATGGGCGGCTTCAAAACAGTTGTCGCAATGGTAAAAGCGTTAATCGAAGAATATAATGTAACAGTTCCTGTTGCGATTCATTTAGATCACGGTTCAAGCTTTGAATCTTGTGCAAAAGCAATCCATGCAGGATTTACTTCTGTCATGATCGACGCTTCTCACCACCCATTCGATGAGAACGTAGCAACAACTGCGAAAGTAGTTGAGCTTGCACATTTCCACGGTGTATCTGTAGAAGCTGAGCTTGGAACTGTTGGCGGACAAGAAGACGACGTCATCGCTGAGGGCGTTATTTATGCTGATCCAAAAGAATGCCAAGAGCTTGTAGAACGCACTGGCATTGACTGCCTTGCACCTGCACTAGGTTCAGTTCATGGTCCATACAAAGGTGAACCAAACCTTGGTTTCGCTGAAATGGAAGAAATCGGTAAAATGACAGGCCTTCCACTTGTTCTTCACGGCGGAACAGGTATCCCAACTGCTGACATCAAGCGTTCAATTTCACTTGGTACAGCAAAAATCAATGTAAACACTGAAAACCAAATTGCTTCTGCGAAAGCAGTACGCGAAACACTTGCTGCAAAAACAGAAGAGTATGATCCACGTAAATATCTTGGACCAGCTCGTGACGCAATTAAAGCGACTGTTATCGGCAAAATGCGCGAATTTGGTTCTTCTAACCAAGCATAATTTGATGAGAACCGAAAGCCGCCTGAGTCACAGGCGGTTTTCTCCATATCTTGAGAAAGCGCAATCAAAATTTACATTTCAGACAATTTATTGATAGGAGAGTGGCACGGTTATGTTATTTTTCGTAGATACAGCGAATATCGCAGACATCAAAGAGGCGCACGAGCTTGGCATTTTAGCAGGCGTCACAACAAACCCTAGTTTAGTAGCGAAAGAAAAGGACGTATCATTCCACGACCGTCTTCGCGAAATCACTGACGTCGTATCAGGTTCTGTCAGTGCAGAAGTGATTTCCCTCAAAGCAGAGGAAATGATTGAAGAAGGAAAAGAGCTTGCTGCCATCGCACCTAATATCACGGTCAAAGTACCGATGACAACAGATGGCCTTAAAGCTGTCAAAGCGTTAACAGACCTTGGTATTAAAACAAACGTCACTTTGATTTTTAGTGCAAACCAGGCATTGCTTGCAGCTAGAGCTGGTGCAACGTATGTCTCTCCATTCCTCGGCCGCTTAGATGACATTGGCCAAAATGGTCTCGATCTCATCAGCGAAGTGAAAACTATTTTTGATGTTCACGGATTAGATACACAAATCATTGCTGCATCCATTCGTCACCCGCAGCACGTGACAGAAGCTGCGCTTAGAGGTGCTCATATCGGCACAATGCCGCTGAAAGTCATCAAGCAGCTGACAAAACACCCGTTAACGGATGCAGGCATTGAGCAATTTTTAGCAGACTGGAATAAATAAGTGATTGTGGCAGGCGGGATTGTCTCCCGTTTGCCGCAGTTTTCCTTAAAAACGCTAAGAAATGTTTTGTGCAAAGAAGAGAACATCACAGCCTCGCAAAGCTTCGATTATTTTTCTTCCGACAAATTTCGTTTAACCTGTATTCTTTCTCTTGATATTGGCTAAATTTTGGACAAGACCTTTTAAAGCGCGACATCCACAAACAGTATAACTCCAACAGTGATCTTCTTTAAGAAGGGAGACAAATATGGAAAAGTTAAACATTGCCGGCGGTGACCCTTTGCGCGGGACCGTACATATTAGTGGTGCGAAAAATAGTGCAGTGGCACTGATTCCTGCCACGATTCTCGCTGATTCTCCAGTAACCATTGAGGGCCTTCCGCATATTTCAGATATTGACACATTACGAGATCTGTTAGAAGAGATTGGCGGAAAGGTTACGTTTGAAAAAGGTGAAATGATCGTCAATCCTTCTTCCATGATCAGTATGCCGCTTCCTAATGGAAAGGTGAAGAAACTGCGTGCATCCTATTATTTAATGGGAGCCATGCTTGGCAGGTTCAAGCAGGCTGTCATCGGACTGCCAGGAGGATGTCACTTAGGGCCTAGGCCGATCGATCAGCATATCAAAGGCTTTGAAGCACTTGGAGCCGAGGTGACAAACGAGCAGGGTGCGATTTATTTGCGCGCTGAAAAATTAGTCGGAGCTCGTATTTACCTTGATGTTGTCAGTGTAGGTGCGACCATCAATATCATGCTGGCAGCCGTACTGGCTGAAGGAAAAACGGTGATTGAAAATGCCGCAAAAGAACCCGAAATTATTGATGTAGCGACACTGCTTGCAAGCATGGGAGCCAAAATCAAAGGTGCGGGTACTGATGTGATTCGAATCGAAGGTGTAGAATCTCTTCATGGCTGTAAGCATTCCATCATCCCTGACCGCATAGAAGCAGGCACATTTTTAATTGCTGGTGCTGCGATGGGAGATGAAGTTGTTCTTGATAATGTGATCCCAACTCATTTAGAATCAATTACGGCGAAACTTAGAGAAATGGGGTTCACCATTGAAACGAGCAACGATCAGATGCTGATCGTTGGCAGAAACGAAGGACTCAAGCCTGTCGATATCAAAACCCTTGTGTATCCGGGCTTTCCGACTGACCTTCAGCAGCCGATGACGGCGCTCTTAACAAAGGCGAAAGGCACGAGTGTGGTCACAGATACGATCTACTCAGCCCGCTTTAAGCACATTGACGAATTGCGTCGAATGGGTGCAAACATGAAGGTCGAAGGTAGATCTGCCATTATAACTGGGCAAACGCAGCTTCAAGGAGCAAAGGTCAAAGCAAGTGACCTGCGTGCAGGTGCTTGTCTCGTCGTTGCAGGGTTAATGGCAGACGGTGTGACCGAAATCACAGGGCTTGAACATATAGACAGAGGATATAGTTTGCTTGAGAAGAAGCTTGAAGGCTTGGGTGCAACCATCTGGCGTGAAAAGCTGAATGACCAAGAAATAGAAGAACTTCAAAATTCGTAAGGCTTTGACTGTGAGAGGAGATTTGGACAAAAATGGAAAGAAGTTTATCGATGGAACTAGTACGGGTGACAGAAGCAGCCGCATTAAAATCTGCCCGTTGGATGGGAAGAGGATTAAAAGACGAAGCGGATGATGCTGCAACAAGTGCAATGCGTGATGTATTTGATACCATTCCGATGAAAGGAACAGTGGTCATTGGCGAGGGAGAAATGGACGAAGCACCAATGCTTTATATTGGGGAAAAGCTTGGGAACGGATACGGACCCCGCGTGGATGTTGCTGTTGATCCATTAGAAGGAACAAATATTGTGGCAAGCGGCGGCTGGAATGCCTTAGCTGTTATTGCGGTTGCAGATCATGGCAACCTGCTGAATGCACCTGATATGTACATGGATAAGATCGCAGTAGGTCCAGAAGCGGTAGGCTGCATCGACATCGAAGCGCCTGTCATTGATAATCTTCGCGCTGTGGCAAAAGCAAAAAACAAAGATATTGAAGATGTCGTTGCAACGATTTTAAACAGAGATCGACATGAGAAAATTATTGCTGAACTGAGAGAAGCAGGAGCAAGAATTAAACTGATCGATGATGGTGACGTTGCAGGAGCCATTAATACAGCATTTGATCACACAGGTGTTGATATTCTATTTGGTTCAGGCGGAGCGCCAGAAGGTGTCCTTTCTGCTGTTGCGTTAAAGGCACTTGGTGGTGAAATCCACGGAAAGCTTCTTCCTCAAAGTGAAGAAGAACTGAGACGCTGTGAGAAAATGGGGCTGGATGTTGGCAAAGTCCTAAGAATGGAAGACCTCGTGAAAGGCGACGACGCCATTTTTGCAGCGACTGGTGTAACAGACGGCGAGCTATTAAAAGGTGTTCAATTCAAAGGCTCTGTTGGAACAACACATAGTGTTGTTATGCGTGCGAAATCGGGTACAGTTCGTTTCGTAGACGGCAGACACAGCTTAAAGAAAAAACCGAATCTTGTCATTCGTCCGTAATCTGAAAGCGGGTATTCATTACCCGCTTTTCATATAGGTGTCAAATGTATATCATTTTCTTTTTAAAGTTGAATATTCTCTGCAAATGAGGTAAAACTAAAGAGTGCTGCGAAATTTTCTGCGAATTTACTTCTTTTAAGCTTCAACAAGTTTAAATACTGCCGCATCATGACGATATACTCATTATCCTTCTCTATGTTGACAAAGCTCAATTTCACATTGTTCCTATCTTTTACGATAAAACGAGTGGGAGCGTTACCATGAGAGCGAGGTCATTCCAACAAAACGGAATTAAAAGCTAATCAAATACAATGGTCATGCATTTGTAATGAAATACATTGACTAGAAAAGTGTGGTGTCCATATTGAAAGATGTTTCGATTTCATCTTTGGAAAATATGAAATTAAAAGAGCTGTATGAGTTAGCAAAAAAATACAAAATCTCTTATTACAGCAAACTAACAAAAAAAGAATTAATTTTTGCCATCTTAAAGGCGAACGCTGAGCAAGAGGATCTCTTATTTATGGAAGGGGTTCTTGAAATTATTCAGTCTGAGGGATTTGGTTTCTTAAGACCAATTAACTATTCTCCAAGTTCTGAAGACATTTATATTTCAGCTTCACAAATCAGACGCTTTGATTTACGAAACGGAGATAAGGTGTCTGGAAAGGTACGACCTCCAAAAGAGAATGAACGCTACTATGGCCTCCTTCATGTAGAAGCGGTAAATGGGGACGACCCAGAATCAGCTAAGGAACGTGTTCACTTTCCTGCACTCACGCCACTATTCCCTGATCGTCAAATGATTCTTGAAACACAGCCTAATCACCTGTCTACTAGAATTATGGATATGATGGCGCCAGTTGGGTTTGGGCAGCGTGGTTTAATTGTTGCACCGCCTAAGGCTGGGAAAACCATTTTGCTCAAAGAAATTGCCAACAGCATTTCTGAAAATCACCCAGAGTCAGAGCTGATTGTCCTTTTGATAGACGAACGCCCGGAGGAAGTAACAGATATCGAACGTTCTGTTGCAGGGGATGTTGTTAGTTCAACCTTTGACGAAGTACCGGAAAACCACATTAAAGTAGCAGAGCTTGTATTAGAGCGTGCCATGCGTCTTGTTGAACATAAGAAAGATGTCATCATCTTAATGGACAGCATCACAAGGCTTGCTCGTGCATACAACCTTGTCATCCCGCCAAGCGGCCGAACGCTTTCCGGCGGTATTGATCCAGCGGCCTTCCACCGTCCAAAACGCTTCTTTGGTGCTGCGCGTAACATTGAAGAAGGCGGAAGCTTGACGATTTTAGCCACTGCGCTTGTGGATACGGGATCACGTATGGATGATGTGATTTATGAGGAGTTTAAGGGAACGGGGAACATGGAGCTTCATTTGGACCGATCTCTTGCAGAAAGAAGAATTTTCCCAGCGATCGACATTCGTCGTTCTGGTACGAGAAAAGAAGAACTGCTTGTACCAAAAGAGCATCTTGACCGTCTATGGGCGATGAGAAAATCGATGTCAGATACACCTGACTTTGCTGAGAAGTTCATGCGCAAAATGAGAAAAACAAAGACAAACCAAGAATTTTTCGATATTTTAACGCAAGAATGGAAACAAGCGAACATGTCTGCATCAAGAAGATAGCTTGTTGAAAAAATACATTTGCAATCATAGACTCACACTGTTATAATTTCATCATGTGCGTTTCAGAATTTATTCTGAGATATTAACTCTGTTTCCGAATTGGATTCAGGGCGGAAGGAGATGACAGTAGATGAAAACAGGAATTCATCCTAACTACAAAAAAGCTACAGTCAAATGCGCTTGTGGAAATGAGTTTGAAACTGGATCAGTAAAAGAAGAGGTACGCATCGAGATTTGCTCTGAGTGCCATCCTTTCTATACAGGCCGTCAAAAATTCGCTTCTGCTGATGGACGTGTTGACCGCTTTAACAAAAAATACGGTCTTAAGTAATAATAGATACAATAAACAGGCAGGAATCCGTTCTTGCCTGTTTTTTTACGTGGATTGATGGAACTTTAAAACGGGGGAGAAGACCTTATGTATGTGATGAAACAAAGCGGTTGGCTTGAAGTCATCTGCGGAAGTATGTTTTCTGGAAAGTCGGAAGAATTGATTCGGAGAGCCAAAAGAGCCACCTTTGCCAAACAAGAAGTAAAAATATTCAAACCAGCGATTGATAACCGATATAGTACAAGCTCAGTTGTCTCACATAACGGTTCATCAGTCGATGGGATTGCAGTAGCCTCACCAAAAGACATAATAACGCACATATCAGAAAGAACCGATGTCATTGGCATTGATGAGGTGCAATTTTTTGATGAGACAATCATTGACATTGTCACTCAATTGGCTGATAAAGGTTACCGAGTCATTGTTGCAGGCCTTGATCAAGATTTCAGAGGAGAGCCATTTGGTGTTGTTCCGCATTTAATGGCATGTGCAGAGCTTGTAACAAAACTTCAAGCAGTTTGTTCGGTATGCGGCTCCCCAGCGAGTAGAACACAACGCTTGATCGACGGTAAACCCGCATCCTATGATGATCCCATTATTTTAGTAGGTGCGCAGGAATCATACGAAGCACGATGCAGACATCACCATGAAGTACCAAGACTTGACGTTGGTACAACACTTGACAATTAAAAAAATAGCAAATGCCGCTGTGTTTCGTTTTTCGAGATTTTGGCTGAACACCCATCATTTGTACTTAAATAAATTAAATAACGCTACGAAAAAATTATCTAATTTTCAACGCTTGCGTTTTAGCATAAGCAGGCATAAAATGACTAACTGTAGTGTAAAGCATTTTAACGAAAAGTTCGATTTCTTGTCATAATTTTTTTGATTAAGGATTTTCCTCCTTAATCGTTCTTTAAATTAATAGTTCACTTTATTTATATTTTAGAAAGAGGGTAGTTTTTGATGAACAACGTGAAGAAAACAAAAGAAGGGTACCTCGAAACCACTTTGACAGGTAAAGATGTATTATCGATTCCAACGTTGAACAAAGGCGTTGCTTTCTCTGAAGAAGAAAGACAAGAGCTTGGACTAGAAGGCTTACTTCCTCCAACTGTTCTCACTCTAGAACAACAAGCGGAGAGAGCGTACAAGCAATTTCTGGCACAGCCAGATCGTCTTCGTCAAAACGTATACTTAAGTGATTTGCAAAACCGTAACGAAGTATTGTTCTATAAGCTTCTAACAGACAAGCTTCGTGAAATGCTTCCTGTTGTGTACACACCAACTGTTGGTGAAGCGATTCAAGAATACAGCCATGAATACAGAAGACCTCATGGTGTCTATCTTTCAATCGACAACATTGACGGCATTGAGAAAGCATTTGAAAACTTACATGCAACAGCAGGAGATATTGACCTTATCGTTGCAACTGACTCTGAGAGCATTCTTGGAATTGGTGACTGGGGTGTTGGTGGTATCAACATCGCAATCGGTAAATTAGCTGTTTACACGGCTGCAGCAGGTATTGATCCAAGCCGCGTAATTCCAGTCGTATTAGATGTTGGTACAAACAATGAAAAATTATTGAATGATCCATTATACATCGGAAACCATCACAAACGTGTACAAGGTGAAAAATACGAAGAATTCATTGATGCTTATGTAAAAGCAGCGCTTAAATTCTTCCCGAAAGCCTTACTTCACTGGGAAGACCTTGGAAACAAAAATGCGCGTAACATCATGAAAAAATACAATGATAACATCTTAACGTTCAATGATGATATTCAAGGTACTGGTGCCATTACTTTAGCGGGTGTTCTTGCAGCTGTCAAGAAAACTGGTACTCAATTGAAAGATCACCGTGTTGTCATTTTCGGAGCTGGATCAGCTGGTATCGGAATCGCAGATCAAGTGCGTGACGCAATGGTCCTTGAAGGTCTAACGGAAGAAGAAGCCAACAATGCATTCTGGACATTAGACTACAGAGGTTTGCTAACAGATCAATTTGAAGATGAAGTGCTTGATTTCCAAAAACCATACCTTCGTTCTTCTGCTGAAGTAGAAGGCTGGGCACGCGATGAAAAAGGACAAATCTCATTTGCTGAAACTGTTCGCCAAGCGAAGCCAACAATCCTTATCGGTACATCAGGTCAAGGCGGTGCATTCACTGAAGAAATCATTAAAGAAATGGCAGCTCATACAGAGCGTCCAGTGATCATGCCAATGTCTAATCCAACACCACTTGCTGAAGCAGTGCCAGAGGATCTATTCAAATGGACAGACGGCCGTGCACTGATTGCGACAGGAAGCCCGTTCGAAAACGTTGAGTATAACGGAATCGAATATGAAATCGGACAATCAAACAATGCGTTCGTTTTCCCTGGACTTGGTCTTGGTTCGATCGTAACAGAATCAAAAATCATCACAAAAGCCATGTTCGTCGCTTCTGCGAATGCAATTGCTGAAATGGTTGATCATGAGAAACCAGGTGCTGGTCTACTGCCAAGCATTGATAAATTGCAAGAAGTGTCAATCCATGTGGCTGTTGAAGTAGCGAAAGCAGCTATTGAAGATGGTGTCGCAAGAAAAACGCCTGACAACATCGAACAAGCTGTGAAAGATGCAATGTGGATTCCTGAATATAAAAAAATTGTAAGAGCATAATAAAAAGTGTAACGCGGCATTGTTTCGGGTAATCTAAGCAATGCCGCAATAAAATAAGAGACATGTAAAGGATTCAAGGAGGAATAGTAAGATGGACTTTTTAAATATTTTGATCCTCCTAGCACCGATTTTTTTCGTTATCGCGCTGGGTTGGTTCGCAGGGAACTTCGGCAGCTATGACGCTAAATCTGCAAAAGGTGTAAGTACACTTGTTACAAAGTATGCTTTGCCAGCGCACTTTATCGCCAGCATTCTGTCAACACCAAAAGATAAATTCTATAGTCAAATTCCATTTTTCGTTGCATTGATTTTCGGAATCGTTGGTTTTTATATCATTATCCTTTTAGTTACGAAATTTGCTTTTAAATATGATTTAACAGATTCATCTGTTTTCTCGTTAAACTCAGCACAACCGACCTTTGCATTTATGGGGATTCCGGTCTTGGGTAGTTTATTTGGGGCTCAAGAAGTTGCAATTCCGATTGCTATTACCGGAATAGTTGTAAATGCATTGCTTGATCCAATTGCCATTATTGTGTCAACTGTCGGTGAAAAAACAAAAGGAAAAGCCAAAGACGGCGAAAGTTTCCTAAAAATGACGACAAAAGCGATTTTGCACGGTTTATCAGAGCCGCTTGCACTTGCACCGCTAGCAAGTATCATTCTTGTACTTTTAGGATTTAAACTTCCTGAAATCGGACATGAAATGTTAGAGGAAATCGGAAGTGTGACATCAGGGGTTGCGCTATTCGCAGTCGGTGTCACTGTAGGTATTCGAAAAATTAAACTGAGCTTACCAGCATTCAGTATTGCACTATTAAAAGTAGCTGTACAACCGCTGCTTATGTATCTTATTGCCGTTCTTATGGGTCTTTCGGCTGATGAAATTACAAAAGCTGTATTACTTGTTGCCTTCCCAGGTTCAGCTGTTGCAGCGATGATCGCAACACGATTTGAGAAACAAGAGGCAGAAACTGCATCCGCATTTGTGATCAGTGCCATTATGTCACTCATTACATTACCGATCATTATTGCACTTACCGTATAATATAGTAGAAGGCTGCCTCATGAGGCAGCCTTTCTTAGCGAAATGAATGAAACAGAGGGAAGAGCACACGCTTTTTTTTGATGTCAGGGTGTGTGATTTCCTTTTTTTCTTCTATTTGAGAGGGTTGTTTCAAGCTCGCGGCAAGACGCTCAAGTTTAGTGGTGAGATCTTCAATTTCTCTGCGGTGCTGAAGCAGCTGGTATGATACACCTTCATCTGCTTTTTTAGCCAGTTTCCGTTCGAGTTCTTGCAGTCGATTTTCTACATCAGTGACATGCAATTGCTGCTGAATGAGCTGTTTCACTTGCTTTTCTAATGCTTCAATCCGCCTTGTGGAGGCATCAGTTTCTGCAGCAGGTGATAACTGTTGAACGGTTTCCTCGTGGATTGGCAGTCGAATGTCTTGGAGGATCACACCTTCACTCATTTGGTGTTTGACTTCTTTGAGCAGCTGTACAATATCTTCATGAAATTCATAATGTCCAAGTTCATTCCGGGCGACAGGGATGTTGAGCTGTTTAACCCAACGCTGAATCGTTTTTGAAGAAACACCAATTTCTTTTGCAACCTCATTTGTATTCAAACCAAATGCCCTCCCTTTTTTCAATTATAAGTACCATTCTCTTCAAGGAGGACCTGTTCCTTCACGTTAGACAAAACAAGTAACCAATCGCCAAAGATCGTGTTTTCTAGCGGAAAATTGCAGAAAATCAATTGTTTTGGAAATTTTTTTGACTGTCATACCCCGCTATACTATAATTAGACTGTTACGCACAAAACAGAGGTGAAGACCATGTTAGACCGTTTAAAATCAATTGAAGAACGCTATGAAAAGCTAAATGAATATTTAAGTGATCCTGAAGTGGTGAACGACCCTAAGAAGCTTCGTGAATATTCGAAGGAACAATCTGATATTCAAGAAACTGTTGAGGTATATAGACAATATCGTGCGGCATACGACCAGTTAAGTGAAGCGAAAGCAATGCTGGAAGAGAAGCTGGATGCCGAGATGCGCGACATGGTCAAAGAAGAAATTTCAGAGCTCACAGAGGAAACGGAACGTTTAGAAGACGAGCTGAAAATCTTGCTGATCCCGAAAGATCCAAATGACAACAAAAACGTTATTGTGGAGGTTCGTGGTGCAGCGGGAGGAGAAGAGGCCGCGCTTTTTGCTGGAAATCTTTACCGTATGTACAGCCGTTATGCTGAAATGCAAGGCTGGAAAACGGAAGTGATGGAAGCGAGCGTGACTGGAACTGGCGGTTATAAAGAGATTATCTTTATGATCAGCGGGAAAGGCGCATACTCCAAACTAAAGTTTGAAAACGGCGCACACCGCGTGCAGCGTGTTCCGGAAACAGAATCAGGCGGACGGATTCATACATCAACAGCGACAGTTGCTGTCTTGCCTGAGGCTGAAGAAGTTGAAATTGATATCCATGAAAAAGACATCCGTGTAGATACTTTCACATCAAGCGGACCTGGCGGACAAAGTGTCAATACGACCATGTCTGCTGTTCGATTAACTCACCTTCCAACAGGTGTGGTTGTATCCTGTCAGGATGAGAAGTCGCAAATCAAAAACAAAGAAAAAGCCATGAAAGTGTTACGTGCGAGAATTTATGATAAATTCCAGCGTGAAGCACAGGCTGAATATGATCAAACGCGTAAATCTGCTGTTGGAACAGGGGATCGTTCAGAGCGTATCCGTACGTACAATTTCCCGCAAAACCGTGTAACGGACCACCGCATCGGATTGACGATTCAAAAGCTTGATCAAATTTTAGAGGGAAAACTTGACGAGGTCATAGATGCATTAATTATGGAAGACCAAGCAAGAAAGCTTCAAAATGCAAAATAATCAGCGAACCATCTTTGAAGCCCTTAAATGGGCTTCTTCTTTGTTAACGGAAGCCGGTAGAGACCAAAACGCAGCAGAGCTCCTTTTGATGCATGTACTGGGCCTAAGCAGAAGTGAACTTCTTGCACGTTTTCATGATCTGCTGCCAGAGGAGCAAGATCGGTTGTTCAGCGAGTTTGTCACGCAGCATAAGAAAGGCGTGCCTGTTCAGCATCTAACGGGTATTGAATTCTTTTACGGCCGTCCCTTCGAGGTGAACAAACATGTTCTCATTCCTCGTCCTGAAACGGAAGAGGTCGTTTTGGCGGCGCTGAATCTGGTGAGTGACGTCTTCCCGCACGATCAGCCGCTCAAAGCTGTGGACGTTGGCACAGGAAGCGGGGCAATTGCGATTACGCTGGCTCTTGAAAAAGAAACATTATCTGTCACAGCAACGGATATTTCACATGAAGCACTTGCGGTAGCAAAGCGGAATCAACAAGCGCTTGGTGCAGACGTCCATTTTTTACAAGGTGACTTACTCGAACCTATCATGGATCAAGGCATCAAAGTGGATCTGTTTATTTCCAATCCACCTTATATTGCAGCAGAAGAAATGGACAGTTTGTCAGAGGTGGTTACAAAGCATGAGCCAGAGAATGCGCTGACAGATGGACGTGATGGTCTGTGGTTTTACAAGCGTCTCATTCGTGATCTTCACTGGGTACTTCATGAGCAGGCGGTCGTTGTCTTTGAAATTGGACATACGCAAGGGCAAGATGTAAAAGCACATCTCTTGCAGTCATTTCCCGCGGCAGATGTCCGCATCGTCAAGGACATAAACGGGAAAGACCGAGCTGTTTGCGCACACATTCAAAACGGAAAGTCCGGCTGAAAAAAGTCGGACTATTTTATTATGTAAAGATGAAACTTATGGTAAAAGAGAAACGTATATATAGAAGAATGAACATTCTGATCATGATTTTTTTACATAAATTTGTTTTGAAGGAGCGAATGGTGTGAACAGAAGGTATGCGATGGTGTTGGTCATCGTCAGTGTACTATTGATTGTGAGTGCTTGTGGTAAACCGAGCTTTAAAAAAGAAGCAGCAGCATTTGGAGAAAGCTATAAAAAAGCACAATACACAGTGAATCGAACAGATGACCTAACTGACATGAAGGAGAAGCTGAAGTTTTATTTAACTGAGCATGAATATCAAGAATATACACAAGACAGCATGTTCCCGAGCGTGTTAGAAGCAGCAAAGGATCAAGATTGTCAAATTAAGCTGAAGAAAATTACGTTTGCGCCTTCAGATGAAAGCGATGACAGAATTGAATTTGACTATGAAATGATGATTCAATTTATTGATCAAAAAGGAAAGGTTAAAAAAGAAATCAAGAAAAAAGGAGCAATGACTGTCATCAAAACAGAATCAGGGTTAAAAATCAGCCGAGATTGGGATGGGAGACTGTACCCTTCCGATTACCAATCCTCACTCCAAAGCCGTTCTTAATGGGACGGCTTTTTTGATTTGACTTATAATCTATTAAAAAAATCATTTTGTCTGTTTATGAGATGGGTTTCCTGGACACAATGTTTGTAGCGAAGAGAAAAAGTGGGGGGAACACATCATGTTTAAAAGTAAAATGATGATTTGTCTTTATATGTTTCTATTATTATGCGGAGCTTTTGCAAACCTTGGAAGGGAGGAGACAGCGGCTGCTTCTGCAAATCAGCCTGTTGTAATACCAGACGAAGCGATCCGCTTACGCATTTTAGCAAATAGCGATCGTTCAGCGGATCAGGATGTGAAAAGAAGCATTCGTGACGAGGTCAATGCCAATATGACAGAGTGGGTTAAAGACCTCACGTCCATTGAAGAAGCAAGACGTGTAATTCGGACCAAGCTGCCAGAAATCAATCGTATTGCCAAAGCGAAATTGAAGGAACAGCACATTGATCAATCCGTCTCAGTCAGCTTTCAAAAAGCCTCATTTCCAACAAAGCTATATGGGAATTTCGTCTATCCTGCAGGGGAATATGAAGCCATTTTAATTACACTTGGAGAAGGGGATGGAGCCAATTGGTGGTGTGTGTTATTCCCGCCGCTCTGCTTTATCGATTTTTCAAATGGAGAAGCCATCGCATCGCCAGAGGGGGATGAGGATAACCAAGTGACAGCGCAGCAAACAGATGAGTCTGTTAATGAAGTGGTGAAAGAAGAGAAAGAAGAGACCGGTGAAGTGAAATTCTTTTTATTCGAATGGGTCTCTAGTCTTTTCTCCTAAAAAAGGTATAAATCTGTTTTTGCCTCATAGAGTTGAAGTAAGAGATCAAAAAGAGGTGAAAGCATGTATTATCAATTAAGAATAGCCACAGAAGAAGATGCCCCAGCGATCAATGCTTTTCTTGAAAAGGGACAAGCGAAAGGCGGCGTCACGCTTGCAGAGCGTACGACATTTGTTGTCATGGAAGATGCGGACGGTCAGCTGGCGGGGTGTTTAGGTCTTGAACAGCTTAGTGAACAAGAGGGCTTGCTGCGGTCCCTTGTCATATCAGATAAACTAGGTCAGGGACACATCGTGTCTTTGTTCCAAAGTGTTCAAACGATCGGAGGAAAAATAGGCGTGGATACTTTTTATGTCGTCGCAAACCACTCCTCCTCACATGACTTTTTGGCATTGATGGGCTTCACGCCATTAGAGGACATTCCAGAAAGCATGTGGGTATCTGCACATGCAAAAGAGATATTGGCGAAAGAACAAGCTGTGGTTCTTCATAAAAAAGGAAGTTAATCACAACATACTGGACTTATACACATACTTATCCACTGTTAAACAAGCGTTATCCACAAATTGTGGACAACGCTTGTTTTATTGATCATCATCTTTTATACTTTCAAAAGGATAATTGAGATATATCAACAGTTTTATCTTTTTTAAAAGGAGTTTGTATGATGTTAAATACAAAAAGGTGGTCTGTGGATTTAGAAAAGAGTTTATCCACATACTATCCACAAATTGAACAGGCAGCTGTGTTATTGCAGCAAAACGAAGTGGTCGCTTTTCCGACAGAGACTGTTTACGGACTAGGGGCAAATGCGAAAGAGACAGAAGCTGTCATGAAAATATATGAAGCGAAAGGGCGTCCAAGTGATAATCCATTGATTGTCCACATTGCGGAGGTTCAGCAGCTTCACGAATTTGCGCAAATAGAAAGTGAAAAAGCAAAGGCGCTGATGGAAGCCTTTTGGCCGGGCGCTTTAACCATTGTTCTTCCATGTAAGCCGGGTGCTTTATCAAAGCAGGTCACAGCAGGTTTATCCACGGTCGGTGTGAGAATGCCTGACCATCCGATTGCGCTTGAGCTCATCCGAGCAGCTGGTCTGCCGATTGCCGCACCAAGTGCCAACCGTTCAGGAAAACCTTCACCGACACAAGCTGACCATGTAGCGAGTGATCTCGATGGAAGAATCGCTGGAATTGTCGATGGCGGTTCAACTGGAATTGGCGTTGAGTCAACGGTTGTATCCTGTGTCGACGAGTTTCCAGTGATCTTAAGGCCTGGCGGAATTACAAAAGAAGCTTTAGAAGAGGTAGTTGGAGCGGTCAGTGTCGACCCGGGGCTGACAAAAAAGGACGAAGCGCCTGTATCGCCAGGAATGAAATACACACACTATGCACCTGAAGCTCAAATGTATCTTTTTTCTGGAAGTGATGAAGAGATGCAGCATCACATTCAAACATACCAGGCAGAAGGTCTAAAAGTGGGCGTGCTGACAACAGAAGAAAAGAAATCGTTGTTTGCGGCAGATGTTGTTTTCAGCTGTGGATGGAGAGGGAAACCTGAAACGATTGCGGCAAACTTATATCGTGTACTGAGACAATTTGATGAGACAGATGTAGATGTCATTATTTCAGAAGCCTTTTCAGAGCAGGGAGTGGGTTCAGCGATCATGAACCGTCTGCAAAAAGCGGCAGGAGGGCGTACCCTCTCTTCGTTCAAATAGTTCTAACCCTTCTTGGACAAACATAGGTTAAAGGAGAATGCGTGTCCAAGGGGGATTTACATGTACGAACTAGCTGGCGAATTGCTGACGCTCAGCATCATGGCTTTTGCACTGGGAATGGATGCTTTTTCGGTTGGACTTGGCATGGGGATGGTTCAGCTGAGGTTCCGCCAGATCATTTATATTGGACTTGTCATTGGGATATTTCATATGTTTATGCCGCTTTTTGGTATGCTGACAGGTCAGCTCCTATCAGGCTGGCTCGGTCTCCTTGCCACCTATATCGGCGGGGCGCTGCTTTTGGTGCTCGGGCTGCAAATGATCGTTGCGTCTATTCGCAAAGAGGATAAACCATTTATCGCACCTGTTGGGGCTGGTCTCGTTCTTTTTGCAACAAGTGTCAGCTTAGACAGTTTTTCCGTTGGTTTAAGTCTCGGAATTTACGGTTCTCACGTGTGGATGACCATTTTATTGTTTGGTTTTTTTAGTATGATCCTCACATGGCTTGGATTATTACTCGGTAAACAGGTTCGATCATGGGTTGGATCATATAGCGGGGCGCTTGGCGGAATCATTTTACTAGCCTTTGGTATCAAATTATTATTTCCGCTCTAGTCAATCTCCTTACATAACATGTAGAATGAAATGCTATATAATAGAAGAAAAGGAGGGCGAAAGATGAAAATCTTATTTGTTTGTACGGGAAATACATGTAGAAGTCCTATGGCTCAAGCCCTTTTTGCTTCAATTGCACATGATAAAGGTTTAGAGGTCACTGTTAAATCAGCGGGCATTTTTGCCTTAGATGCTGGGAAGGCTTCTCCTCAAGCGGTCGAAGCATTATTTGAGAAAAGCATTCCACTGAACCATTCTTCATCAAAACTGACAGAGGATCTTCTGCGAGAAGCAGATTACGTCTTCACCATGACCATGCAGCATAAACAGTTGATTGTGGAGCAATATGCGCATGCAAAAGACAAGATCTTCACTCTAAAGGAATTTGCGACAGGAACAGAAGGCGATGTATCCGATCCGTTTGGAGGAAGTCTGTCTGTTTATCAGGAAACACGTGATGAACTTGAAGCATTGCTCTTTCAACTGGCTGAGAGATTGAAAAAAGATCAGACATCCTCATAATGGACAACCTGTAAAACCGTTGCGTCAACGGTTTTTCTGCTTTTGTTTGCAAATGACTAGGCAGAGGTTAAAATATAACTATAAATAAAGAATAAATGTAAGGCATGACAGATCAACTCACCCTTAGGAGGAATTGCCCGATGAAAGTAGCCATTGCATCCGATCACGGCGGAACGAATATTCGTGAAGAAATCAAACAACTGATGGATGAATTGAAGATTGAATACATTGATATGGGTTGTGAATGTGGATCAGGTTCTGTAGACTACCCAGATTATGCTTTTCCTGTAGCTAATATGGTGGCAAACGGAGAAGTCGACCGCGGCATTTTAATTTGCGGGACAGGCATCGGTATGAGCATCTCAGCAAACAAAGTGAAAGGAATTCGCTGTGCGCTGGCGCATGATACATTTAGTGCGAAAGCGACTAGAGAACATAATGATACAAACGTCCTTGCGATGGGAGAGCGAGTTATTGGACCTGGATTAGCACGTGAGATTGCGCACATTTGGCTGACAACAGAATTTACGGCAGGACGACATGCTGTGCGGATTGGTAAAATCGCTGATTACGAAGAAAAGCACCTATAAGGAGCGCTTAACATGAACATTGGTCAAGATTGGCTTGAAATGTTAAAAGAGTTTCATCAAATGGTCGAACTGCGTGCTGGACAAATTTTAGTCATCGGCTGCAGTACATCGGAAGTGGCTGGCGAGCATATTGGTACAGCAGGAAGTGAGCAAATTGCTGCGTCTATCTATCAAGAATTGGATCAGCTAAGACGAGAGACTGGCATTGAGCTCGCTTTCCAGTGCTGTGAGCATCTGAATCGTGCTCTTGTTGTGGAAGAAGAAGTGGCTTTCCGGCTTAACCTAGAGATTGTAGCGGCAGTACCTGTCCGAAAGGCGGGTGGTTCGATGGCGGCTCATGCGTATCAGCACATGGAACATCCTGTGTTAGTTGAATCCATCGAGGCGCATGCTGGAATCGATATCGGTGATACATTGATTGGGATGCATCTAAAGAGAGTCGCTGTACCTGTTCGCCTCAGTCGTCATCAATTAGGACATGCACATGTGACGTTTGCGAAAACGCGTCCGAAGCTGATTGGCGGAGAACGAGCGGTTTATACAAGATCATAGCTTAGATATATTTCTAATATAATGTTGAATGATGAAGACGCTTCACCGCTTGAATATTCGGTTTTTCGCAAAAAAAGAAGTCGATTTCCCAAAAAAACTTTTACATTTCACTCAAAAACCGTGTACAATGAGATGGTGAAAACATCGAATGGAAATAGATTGGAGAGGATTTCGCTGATGAAACATTTACCTGAGCAAGACGCACAAGTATTCAAGGCAATTCAACTAGAGCGGAAACGCCAGCAGGACAAAATTGAATTAATTGCATCAGAAAACTTTGTAAGCGAAGCAGTCATGGAAGCGCAGGGCTCTGTATTAACAAACAAATATGCAGAGGGCTACCCTGGTAAACGCTACTATGGCGGCTGTGAACATGTAGACGTTGTAGAAGATATCGCACGTGACCGCGCAAAAGAAATTTTTGGTGCTGAGTATGTGAACGTACAGCCTCACTCAGGTGCTCAAGCGAATATGGCCGTATACTTTACCATTCTTGAGCATGGCGATACAGTGCTAGGTATGAACTTATCACATGGCGGGCATTTAACGCACGGAAGCCCTGTCAACTTTAGTGGTGTACAGTACAACTTTGTAGAATATGGTGTCGATAAAGAAACGCAGCATATCGACTACCAAGATGTACTTGAAAAAGCACGTGAACATAAGCCAAAGCTAATTGTAGCGGGTGCAAGTGCATACCCACGTCAAATTGATTTCAAAAAGTTCCGTGAGATTGCGGATGAAGTCGGTGCTTACTTTATGGTCGACATGGCTCACATTGCGGGTCTTGTTGCAGTAGGTCTTCATCCAAATCCAGTTCCATATGCAGATTTTGTGACAACGACAACTCACAAAACATTGCGTGGACCTCGCGGCGGAATGATCCTATGCCGTGAAGAGTTTGGTAAAAAGATCGACAAATCGATCTTCCCTGGTATTCAAGGTGGACCACTGATGCATGTCATCTCTGCAAAAGCTGTTTCTTTCGGTGAAGTATTGAACGGAGATTTCAAAACATATGCACAAAACGTCATTGATAATGCAAAGCAGCTAGCTGAAACCCTGTTATCTGAAAATATTCAGCTTGTATCTGGTGGAACGGATAACCATCTTGTTCTCATCGACTTGCGTTCTCTTGGCATCACAGGAAAAATTGCAGAAAATGTTCTTGATGAAATCGGTATTACAGTGAACAAAAATGCGATTCCTTATGATCCAGAAAAACCTTTTGTCACAAGTGGTGTACGTGTTGGTACAGCAGCAGTGACAAGCCGTGGTTTCGATCAAGAGGCGATGAAAGAAGTCGGTTCCATTATTGCGCTTGCTCTAAAACATCATGAAGATGAAGCGAAATTAGAAGAAGCGAAAAAGCGTGTATCTGATCTAACTGCCCGCTTCCCTCTATATAACGAATTAGATTATTAAAAAGCAGACCCATTTGCCTATTATTGGCATGTGGGTTTTTTTTGTAGGATTTGCGAATCATATTGAAAGATGACGTCTTTTTATGTAGAATTGTAGGAAGTGTGCAAAGTTCACCGGAAGATGACAGAAAAGGAGTTGTAGCAAGCAATGGCAAAGGTTTATGTATTTGATCACCCGCTTATTCAGCACAAACTTACATATATTCGTGACGTTCATACAGGAACAAAAGAATTTAGAGAGCTAGTGGATGAAGTCGCAACATTAATGGCATTTGAAATCACAAGAGACTTACCGCTTGAAGAGGTAGATGTAGAAACACCTGTACAAGTAGCCAAATCAAACGTGATCTCAGGGAAGAAACTCGGTGTTGTGCCAATTTTAAGAGCAGGTCTTGGAATGGTGGACGGGATTTTGAAACTCATTCCAGCTGCTAAAGTGGGACATGTCGGTTTATACCGTGATCCGAAAACATTAAAGCCTGTTGAATATTATGTGAAGCTTCCATCTGATGTGGAAGAGCGTGAATTTATCGTAGTAGATCCAATGCTTGCAACTGGCGGTTCAGCAGTCGAAGCATTGAACAGCTTGAAAAAACGCGGGGCGAAAAACATTCGCTTCATGTGTCTGATTGCTGCCCCTGAAGGTGTAGAAGAAATGCAAAAGCATCATCCTGATGTTGATATCTACATTGCAGCATTAGATGAGAAATTGAACGAAAAAGGCTACATTATCCCAGGTCTTGGTGATGCTGGTGACCGTATGTATGGAACGAAATAACATGTTTTAATAAAAGCCCACATGCAAACGTGCATGTGGGCTTTTTGAAATATATGACAAACGGTTGATATCGTTCTTAGAAAAATCAATGTATACTGAACATTAGCTGTTTTTTTCAATGAATGTCACGTGTCTCCTAAAGTTTGATGAAATTGTGAACATTTTGTGTGCTCTATCACTATAGAAAAGTTTTTTAACTTTCAACGGATTGACACATCATAGACGCTATTGTATGCTAAACGAGGGTATTATGGTAAGGTTTTCATAGCCTATAGCACTCTACTAATCCTCATTGTGAACCCTTTAATTATCAGGGTTTGTATCAGCGAATGAAGCAACATCCCATAGATCTTTAGATTTCAAGTCTGATTGTGCAATTAGACCGATGGGTGATTGATTTTTTTCGAACAGGACTGCTTATCATAAGCGTCTTCTACGCAGTTTTCATCACCAATTATCACCTTTTTTACAATATTTTTCATCGGGAGTCAGATGAATGAACGATCCAAACGCGATTTTCCGCAGACAGAGTAAATATATGTTCTATCTATTGGCAATTTTTGTGTTTGGCTATGCCATGCCTGGTTTTAAACCACTGTTTCTTGGTTTCATTATCGGCACAATTTTTGCTTTCTTTAATTTATTCCTACTTATACGGAGAATGCACGCTTTTGATCGAGCGGTTAAAAAAGGAAAATCCATTCGTTCAATGGGAAGTACAGCCAGGTGGGCCAACGCAATTCTCGCAGTAGCGATTGCTTGGCGTTACCCTAATGAAGTTCATCTGGCAGGTGTTGTTATAGGATTAATGACAATATATCCTGTCATTATGATAGATTCCTTCATTCAACTTAAACGTTCTACTATGGAAGAGAGGTGAATACTCTTTGGGTCACAGTTCAAAAACGACAGAATTTTTAGGGTTAACGTTCAACTTATCCAATGTTCTCATGATTACGATTGCTAGTATCATCGTTCTTCTCATAGCGGTGCTGACTACTCGTGTTCTGTCTATTCGTCCGACAAAGGCGCAGAACTTCATGGAATGGATTGTTGATTTTGTTCGAAATATCATAGGTAGTTCGATGGACATGAAAACAGGAGCCCCATTTCTAGCGCTTGGCGTTACATTACTCATGTACATATTTGTTTCAAACATGCTTGGACTGCCATTCTCGATTACGGTCGATCACAACTTGTGGTGGAAATCACCAACAGCAGACCCTGCAATCACAATGACACTAGCGATTATGGTCATGGGATTGACACATTACTACGGTGTCAAGGCAAAAGGAGTCAAGGAATATACGAAAGACTACTTCAGACCAATTCCGCTTTTAGTACCATTGAAACTTATTGAAGAATTTGCAAACACGCTAACACTTGGTTTGCGTCTTTATGGAAACATTTTTGCTGGAGAGATTCTTCTTGGTTTGCTTGCAGGACTTGCGACCAATTTCTACACGCAAAACATTGCACTTGGTATCGTTGGTACATTAGGTGCCATCGTGCCGATGATTGTATGGCAGGCATTCAGTTTGTTTGTCGGAACAATCCAAGCATTTATCTTCACCATGCTGACAATGGTGTACATTTCCCATAAAGTCAGCGATGAACACTAAAAAATTGAGAGTCCAAAAAGGACGTTATTTTAAAGGAGGAGCTTTTTAATGAATTTAATAGCAGCAGCAATTGCAATCGGTTTGGGAGCACTAGGAGCAGGTATTGGTAACGGTCTAATCGTATCTAAAACAGTTGAAGGAATCGCTCGTCAGCCAGAAGCTGGTAGAGAACTAAGAACACTTATGTTCATCGGGGTCGCTTTAGTTGAGGCACTTCCAATTATCGCTGTCGTTATCGCATTCTTGGCATTCTTTGGTTAATATGTGAGAAGCGTTCTAATATGAATTTTAATGGCGAAGATCAGATTAGTTCGAAACTTCGCCATTCCTTTATGTTTTGTTTCTTAACATATTATTTAAAGAAGGGAGTTGCCGTACTAAATGTCTCAGTTACCAGTGGTTTTAGGAGCAGGTGGCTTAAGTTTCAACGCCGGGGATATGTTATTCCAGCTTATCGCTATGCTCATCCTGCTTGCACTTTTAAAGAAATTTGCGCTTAAACCTTTATTAGGTATTATGAAGCAGCGTGAAGATTATATAGGAAATGAAATTTCAAGTGCTGAACAAAAGCACGTTCAAGCTGAAAAGCTTCTTGAAGAACAACGTGTCTTATTGAAAGAAGCACGCGAAGAATCACATACACTCATCGAAAATGCGAAAAAGATTGGTGAGAAACAAAAAGAAGAGATCATTCAAGCAGCACGTCAAGAGTCAGAGCGCTTGAAAGAGTCTGCTAGAACTGAAATCGTGAAAGAAAAAGAACAAGCTGTGGCTGCACTGCGTGAGCAGGTTGCATCACTATCTGTACTCATTGCATCTAAAGTGATTGAAAGAGAACTTGATGAGCAAGCACAAGAGAAATTGATTCAAGAGTATCTTAAAGAGGCAGGCGAAAGCCGATGAGCGTGACTATTGTCTCTAAGCGTTACGCTTCTGCTCTTTTTGACATCGTTCTTGCTTCTTCGGCAGTAGACGAAACTGAAAAAGAGCTGAATGAGATCAAAAAAGTTCTAAAGGCTGACCAAGAATTGAATGACTTTCTTGTTCATCCAAAGATTACGGCAGACAAAAAGAAACATTTGATTGCAGAAGCTTTCAAAGGTGTTTCGACACATGTATTGCACACCATGTATTTATTGATTGACCGCGGACGCACGAATATTTTCTCTGAAATGACGTCTGAGTTTGTGAAACTTGCAAACCGCACGAAACAAATAGACGATGCGGTCGTGTATTCAGTGAAACCGCTGAGCGGCGCTGAAATTCAATCTTTATCTGAAGTATTTGCCAAAAAAGCCGGAGTCACATCACTGCGTGTTGAAAATGTGATTGACAAGGATCTAATAGGCGGAGTGAAAATCCGTATCGGAAACCGCATTTATGACGGCAGTGTCAGCGGAAAGCTTTCCCGCATTGAACGTCAGCTTGCAGGCGAAAATCGTTAGAAGGGGTGAAACCTTAGTGAGTATCAAAGCTGAAGAGATTAGCGCGCTGATAAAGCAGCAAATCCAAAACTATCAATCTGAAATTGAAGTAAAAGATGTCGGTACAGTCATTCAAGTAGGGGACGGTATCGCGCGTGTACATGGCCTTGACAACATTATGGCAGGAGAGCTGGTTGAGTTCTCTAACGGTGTAATGGGTATGGCTCAAAACCTTGAGGAGTCTAACGTAGGTATCGTGATTTTAGGACCTTACAAAGATATCCGTGAAGGTGACGATGTAAAACGTACAGGTCGTATCATGGAGGTTCCAGTAGGTGAAGAATTAATCGGACGTATTGTGAACCCACTTGGTCAGCCTGTTGATGGACTAGGTCCAATCTTAACGAGCAAAACTCGTCCAATCGAAAGTGAAGCACCAGGCGTTATGGACCGTAAATCTGTACATGAGCCGCTTCAAACAGGGATTAAAGCAATTGATGCCTTGATTCCAATCGGACGCGGACAGCGTGAATTGATCATTGGTGACCGTCAAACAGGTAAAACATCTGTTGCAATTGATACGATCCTAAACCAAAAAGATCAAGACATGATCTGTATTTATGTAGCGATCGGACAAAAGGAATCAACGGTTCGTGGTGTTGTTGAAACACTTCGTAAGCATGGTGCGCTTGATTACACAATCGTAGTCACAGCTTCTGCATCACAGCCAGCCCCGCTTCTTTACCTTGCTCCTTATGCAGGTGTAACGATGGGTGAGGAATTCATGTATAACGGCAAGCACGTACTTGTTGTATATGATGACCTTTCTAAACAAGCGGCAGCTTACCGTGAGCTTTCATTATTGCTTCGTCGTCCTCCAGGTCGTGAGGCATTCCCTGGTGATGTTTTCTATCTTCACTCTCGTTTATTAGAGCGTGCAGCGAAGCTTAGTGACGAAAAGGGTGGCGGTTCTATCACAGCATTGCCTTTCGTAGAAACGCAAGCTGGCGATATCTCTGCATATATCCCAACAAACGTTATTTCAATCACAGATGGACAGATTTTCTTACAATCTGATCTCTTCTTCTCAGGCGTACGTCCAGCAGTAAACGCAGGATTGTCTGTATCTCGTGTAGGTGGTTCTGCACAAATCAAAGCGATGAAAAAGGTAGCAGGTACACTTCGTCTGGATCTTGCTTCTTATCGTGAGCTTGAAGCATTCGCTCAGTTTGGATCTGATCTAGACCAAGCGACTCAAGCAAAATTAAACCGTGGTGCTAGAACAGTTGAAGTCTTAAAACAAGACTTGAACAAACCGCTTAAAGTTGAAAAACAAGTAGCGATTCTTTATGCACTTACAAGAGGATACTTAGACGATGTCGCGATTGCTGATGTCAAACGTTTTGAAGCTGAGTTATTCATGTACATTGAAGAAAACCATAAAGACTTGTTTGACACCATCTCTCAAACAGGAAACATGCCTGCTGATGAAGAGTGGAATACAGCAATCGAAGGCTTTAAACGTACGTTTGCACCAAGCAACTAATTAGTAATCTTTCCGAGAGAAAAAGATTCTCTTTTTCTCTCTTTTCACGTAAATGAACACGGATTCCTGAAAAAAGGTGGTGAAATCTTTGGCCTCATTACGCGATATAAAGTCAAGGATCACGTCAACGAAAAAATCGAGTCAGATCACAAAAGCGATGCAAATGGTATCAGCTGCGAAACTGAATCGTGCTGAAAACAATGCGAAGTCTTTTGTTCCTTACATGGAGAAAATCCAGGAAGTGGTTGCTGCAATCGCAACTGGAACAAGTGCTAAGCACCCAATGCTTCTTTCAAGACCTGTCAAGAAAACAGGGTATCTCGTCATTACATCTGATCGGGGGCTTGCAGGACCTTTTAACAGCTCGATTTTGCGTGCCGCTTACCAAACCATTCAATCTCGTCATCAATCCGCTGATGAATATGCGGTGATTGTGATTGGTAAAATCGGACGCGACTTCTTCAAAAAGCGCGGTATTCCAGTTATTTCTGAAGTAACAGGGCTTGGAGACGAAGTAGCGTTTGCTGATATTAAAGAATTAGCAAGCAGTACAGTTCAAATGTTCTCTGATGAAGCGTTTGACGAACTTTACATGTTCTACAACCACTTTGTCAGTGCCATTTCACAAGAAGTAACAGAGAAGAAATTATTGCCGCTAACGGACCTTTCGGCCGCAGCGACACCAAATAAACGTTCCGCATCTTATGAGTTTGAGCCTTCTGAAGAAGAAATTCTTGAAGTTCTCCTTCCTCAATATGCAGAGAGTTTGATTTTCGGTGCGCTTCTTGACAGCAAAGCAAGTGAACATGCTGCAAGGATGACAGCAATGAAGAGTGCAACAGACAACGCAAAAGAATTGATCGACAACCTGACACTCTCTTATAACCGTGCTCGTCAAGCAGCGATTACACAAGAGATTACAGAAATTGTCGGCGGAGCAGCTGCCTTAGAATAGAAATAATTGTCAGGAGGGAATGCAATGAAAACAGGACGCATCAGTCAGATCATGGGACCAGTCGTAGACGTTCATTTTGAAGACGGTCACTTGCCTGAGATTTATAATGCGATCAGAGTTTCGCATAAAGCGGAAAGCGAAAGTGAAGTTACTATCGACTTAACTTTAGAAGTAGCACTACATTTAGGTGATAATACAGTCAGAACCATCGCAATGGCATCAACAGACGGTGTGAAGCGCGGTATGGAAGCTGTAGACCTTGGAAAACCAATTTCAGTACCAGTTGGTAACGTAACACTTGGACGTGTATTCAACGTACTGGGAGATAACATTGACTTAGATGAGCCACTTGGTGTGGAAGCTCAAAGAGATCCAATCCACAGACAAGCGCCTTCTTTTGATCAACTTTCTACAGAAGTTGAAATTCTTGAAACAGGTATCAAAGTTGTTGACCTTCTTGCTCCTTACATCAAGGGTGGAAAGATCGGTCTATTCGGTGGAGCCGGTGTAGGTAAAACCGTTCTGATTCAAGAATTGATCAACAACATCGCACAAGAACACGGCGGTATTTCTGTATTCGCTGGTGTTGGAGAGCGTACACGTGAAGGAAACGACCTTTACTACGAAATGAAAGATTCTGGCGTTATCGAAAAAACAGCCATGGTCTTCGGTCAAATGAACGAGCCGCCAGGTGCACGTATGCGTGTTGCCCTAACTGGTTTGACAATGGCAGAGCATTTCCGTGATGAACTAGGTCAAGACGTATTGTTCTTCATCGATAATATCTATCGTTTTACACAAGCAGGCTCTGAAGTATCAGCTCTACTTGGACGTATGCCTTCAGCGGTAGGTTATCAGCCGACACTTGCAACAGAAATGGGTCAGCTGCAAGAGCGTATCACGTCTACAAACGTAGGATCGGTTACATCGATTCAAGCGATCTATGTACCTGCGGATGACTATACGGATCCAGCTCCAGCAACAACGTTCGCTCACCTTGATGCAACGACAAACCTTGAGCGTAAGCTGACTGAAATGGGTATTTACCCAGCGGTTGATCCTCTTGCTTCAACATCTCGTGCACTTGCACCTGAGATCGTTGGTGAAGAGCATTATGCCATTGCGCGTGAAGTGCAGCAAACATTGCAGCGTTATAAAGAACTACAAGATATCATTGCCATTTTAGGTATGGATGAATTATCTGAGGACGATAAGCTTGTGGTACACAGAGCACGTCGTGTTCAATTCTTCCTATCTCAAAACTTCCACGTAGCAGAGCAGTTCACTGGCCAAAAAGGTTCTTATGTGCCATTGAAAGAAACTGTTAAAGGCTTCAAGGAAATCTTATCTGGTAAATACGATCACCTTCCAGAAGATGCATTCCGCTTAGTTGGACGCATTGAAGAAGTGGTTGAAAAAGCCAAAGAGATGGGTGTAGAGGCCTAATCTGGTCCTTAGGAGGGTAAAAGCATGAAGACCGTTCAAGTCAATATCGTTACTCCCGACGGCCCAGTGTATGAAGCGGATGTGGAAATGGTCAGTGTCAGAGCAGAAAGCGGTGAGCTTGGTATTTTAGCTGGCCACGTTCCAATGGTTGCTCCGCTAAAAATCGGTGCAGTTCGCTTAAAACATAGTGGATCAACTGAATTGGTTGCAGTAAGTGGCGGATTTGTTGAAGTTCGCCCTGAACAAGTAACCATTCTTGCTCAGGCCGCTGAAACATCAGATAAAGTTGATGTCGATCGTGCTAAATCAGCCAAACAGCGTGCTGAAGAGCATTTGAACCACCCGAATGAAAGTGATGTACGCCGGGCGGAACTCGCATTAAAACGGGCGTTAAACCGTTTAAATGTAGCAGGGAAATAAAACAGAAAATCCTTCTTATCACAATGATAAGAAGGATTTTTTTAGAATGACATGAGAGATTGGTACATCGACACATACGGGTGAGAATCCTGTTTTTCAAGATATAAGTGCTCGCAAAACTGCGTACTATGCCACGTTTTATTGTGCCGGCGCAAACCAAGCGTATATTGATGCGGAGAGTCCATATAAGGCCGCACGACCCAGTCAGCATCTGAATGATGACGGAGGACAACCTCTCCCATATACACACTCATCATCGCTTCTAATGCATCTATTGGCATTTTCCACTCAGCAAACAGCTGCTTGGTAAATGCATCAAAGTATAGTGATTCTAACTGATACAGGCTTTCCTCAGAATAATCCAAAGAAATGTTATGAAAATGACACAATTGCGCTAATTCTTCTAGCTGTGTCTGTCTATAATCAAAGTAGAAAGCAATGGCCTCCCATTCATGATCAAATGAGGGAACCAGTTCTCCGTACAAATCAACAAAGTCAGGAAAAGAATCTTTCAATGTGTTCAGCTCCTTCCACACGCAGTATATCATCTCCCTGGCACCAGGATAAGAGGGGATTTACTCTAAATATAGCTCTTTTTTCCAAATGATTCATCTTTCCGATTTTCGAGGATATAATGAAAGGGAGTTTTCCTTTACAGAAATAAATAAAAGGAGGATTCAACTGTATGGAAGACGTAGGACAACAAGCCATCGTGAGTATTGTGATCCACCTGTTTTTTATTGCGGTTACATGGTGGGCATTGCTTGCCGTAAATATTGATCCACTGATTAAAAAAGGGAAAATCGTTCAGGCAAGATTGCTGATGATGCTCATTACCATTGCCATCGCATCTGCAGTCAGCAATTTCTTCCTTGATTACTTAAATTTCTCTAGACAAATTCCTTATATGTTCTAACATAAAAGGTTTGGTCACTGCCTTATGCGGGAACGTAAAAAGAAGCGTCAAAAGTATGGCCTTTGATGACTTTTCCACGTATGCATAGACCTCCTTGCGGCAACACTTGTAGCAAGGGGGAATGACAAGTGAGAAAGTATGTAAAAGGTTGGCCATTATTTGCGTTTATTCTTTTTTTTGTTCTGATGATTCAAGGTGTTCGTGCGGAAGAATCTTCTCCGCTCGCCCAAATAGCAGAAGGTCTGAAAAACCAGCAAATTGAAGTAGATGGATGGACCCTTCACGCCAAAACAAATGTAGACATTTCATCCGAACAATTTTCAAAAAAAGTGCAACGTTTGAAAGACGAACTACGACAGTATGAGTGGATCGAAAAAGAAGAGAAACATGTCACCAAAGTCACAGGAATTTACAAAGATGAAAAAAATGATACTTTATCGAAAATTTTACTCGTGAAGACCGACACAAAATCCAATCAAAAGTCGTATTTATTATATGAGCAAAAAGGTGCTCGCCCACTGAATACCTGGGAGCATACATATGATCAGTTCGTACGTCATGCAAAAAGCATATTACAAGAGAAATTTGTAATTTTTACTTGTCTCGATGGTCATGTAAATGGTATGATGGATGTTGTTTTGCAAAAAAAAGCTGAAACGTTAGCAAATGAATTTCAAGCAAAACCAGTTGAGTATCTCGTTGAGTCTAATTTTGTGTCGCTTTCCGCTTACACAGATAAGTGGGAACAGTTCATTATGACTTCAAATGATAAAATGAATGTTCAAATTGCCATCAGAAGTTCGGAAATGAACGAAAATCATACGATTACGGTTGGCACACCAATCGTAACGACTGAATATTAATATAGAGAATTTGGGACGCGGAGGGGAAGACCTTGGAAAAAATCATCGTCCGCGGCGGTCAAAAGTTAAACGGCACAGTTAAAGTAGAAGGCGCAAAAAATGCCGTTTTACCAGTTATCGCTGCATCTTTGTTAGCAAGTACAGAAAAAAGCGTAATTTGTGATGTACCTACGCTCTCCGATGTATATACAATCAATGAAGTGTTACGTCATTTAGGAGCAGAAGTACATTTTGAAAATAACGAAGTATCAGTGGATGCATCTCATGCACTAGAAACTGAGGCTCCGTTTGAGTATGTCCGTAAAATGCGAGCGTCTGTGCTCGTCATGGGACCACTTTTAGCAAGAACAGGTCATGCAAGAGTTGCATTACCTGGAGGCTGTGCGATTGGTTCAAGACCAATTGACCAGCATTTAAAAGGCTTTGAAGCAATGGGAGCTAAAATTCAAGTAGGAAATGGTTTCATCGAGGCTGAAGTAAAAGGCCGTTTAAAAGGTGCGAAAATCTATTTGGATTTCCCAAGTGTCGGTGCAACTGAAAACATCATCATGGCAGCAGCATTAGCTGAAGGAACAACGATTTTAGAAAACGTAGCAAAAGAACCTGAAATTGTTGATTTGGCAAACTACATCAATGCCATGGGCGGTAAGGTTCGCGGAGCTGGTACTGGTACAATCAAAATCGAAGGTGTGGAAACACTTCACGGTGCAAAACACAACATCATCCCTGACAGAATTGAAGCAGGTACTTTCATGGTGGCAGCAGCTATTACAGAAGGAAATGTTCTTGTAAAGGGCGCAGTGCCAGAGCACATGACATCACTTGTAGCAAAAATGGAAGAAATGGGTATTCAGATCATTGAAGAAGAAGAAGGTTTAAGAGTCATTGGACCATCTGAGCTCAAGCCAATCGATCTAAAAACAATGCCACATCCTGGTTTCCCAACGGATATGCAATCTCAGATGATGGCGCTATTGCTTCGTGCGAACGGAACAAGCATGATTACAGAAACGGTGTTTGAAAACCGCTTTATGCATGCTGAAGAATTCCGCCGCATGAATGGCGATATTAAAATTGAGGGTCGCTCTGTGATTATCAACGGGCCGGTTCAACTTCAAGGTGCTGAAGTATCAGCGACTGATTTAAGAGCAGGAGCAGCACTTGTACTTGCTGGATTAGTAGCAGAAGGTCATACACGTGTCACTGAGTTGAAGCATATCGATCGTGGTTATGTGAACTTCCACCAGAAGCTTGCAGCAATCGGTGCAGATATTGAAAGAGTAAACGATGAAACAGCAGATGTGACACAAGAACAAGTTGTATCAGATCTGAACGCGTAATCATAAAGAAATCAGTGTGTCCATGGGGCATGCTGATTTTTTTTAGAATCATAGAATGCTTTATTTTTAAAGCTTATCATTAGTGTATCCAACCATCTTAAATTTTATTCATAAAGACGAACAGTAAAATCAGTTGATAAACAGCCTCATATCTTCATCATAAGACTTGTCCACTGAATGAAAGAAGCTGTCATATTAGCTTGTCCCCGCCCATAGGATAAAAGAGATTCAATGACAAATGGGGGCAGCCAAATATGAAACCAATGATATGGACAATCGCAGGAATATGCATCATTATTTTAATGATTCCAACTTTACTTGTGTTGCCGACGTTTCAAGGGAAACCGGAGGTAAGCCAGCATGTATCAGCGGAGCCATCAGTTAAAAAAGAAGTGAAGGGTACAGTCAAATTAAAGCAATCACCCGTCGCTATCCCCGTCTATCGTTCAGCTCATCAGCAGGTAGAAAACATCCCCTTAGAAGAGTATGTGATCGGTGTCGTAGCGTCTGAAATGCCAGCTGATTTTGAAATGGAAGCACTCAAGGCACAGGCACTCGCTGCAAGAACGTATATCGTCAGACAAATGATCATCGATAAGACTGTCAAATCACCAAAGGGCTCTCTTGTAGATGACACCCAAATGTTCCAAGTTTATAAAAACAAGCAGGAACTCAAGAAAATTTGGGGGAAAGCGTACAATTGGAAGTTAAAAAAAGTCACAGAAGCTGTCGCCAGCACACAAGGAAAAGTGCTGACTTATGATGAGAAGCCAATTGATGCCTCATTCTTTTCAACAAGTAACGGAAAAACGGAAAATGCCGAAGCTTATTGGAAAAACGAAATCCCATATTTGAAAAGTGTCTCAAGTAAATGGGACGAAAAATCGCCAAAATTTCAAAATAAGAAAACCATCACAGTTAGTGAATTTCAGCAAAAATTAGGTGTGACGCTCACTCAGCAGGCTCAGGTAGGACAGATAGTAGAACGGACGCCAGGAAATCAAGTAGCGAAAGCCGTAATAAACGGTAAAACACTGACAGGCAGAGACATTCGAGAGTCACTAGGACTTCATTCAGCGGACTTTACATGGGAACGACAGGGCCAGCAAATTATCATTACGACAAAAGGGTATGGCCATGGGGTTGGAATGAGTCAGTATGGTGCGCACTATATGGCACAGTCAGGCAAAAAAGTAGAGGCTATCGTGAAACATTATTATAAAGGGATTCAAATTGAATCAGCTGAACGTTTTCTCAACACGTATATGGCTAAAAAATAAAGCAAAGTTGCCTCAGAAATGGGGCATCTTTTTTTGTGTTCCAAGAGGTTTGAACAGAATGTGTCAATTTGCGACTTAAGACGCACCTCAGGAAATCTTAAACATTTACGTCCCGACAAGAACCGATGGCCGATACAAAGCCCCTCGAAAGAAGGAGAAAACAAAAGAAAAAATGATGTGTTAGGTGAATATATCTAGACAACTGACAGATTTTTAGTGATTTTGATGAAAGAGAAAAAGGGACCGAGTCCTATACCATTCCAAGACAGAATATTTTACGATTAAGATGTTTCAATTAAATACATAAGGAGGAAGGAAAAATGATGTTGAAAAAAGTATTTACACTCGTAACCTTAGCTGTATTGACATTATCTATGTCAATCTCTTCACCAGTATTTGCAAAAGCATCTACAGTCAAAAAACATAACAAAGATGTAAGAGTTACTATCTTACTTGATGCAAGTGGAAGCATGGCAAGAAAAGTAGAGGGAGAACGCAAATTTGACCTCGCAAAACAAGAGGTATTTAAATTTGCTCAGTCACTTCCAAAAGACGCTAAAATTCGTATGAGCTTGTTTGGCTCTGAAGGTAACAACAAAAATTCAGGTAAAGCTCAATCATGTGAAGTCATTAGAGGCGTTTATGGCGTACAGCCTTACGAAAAAGAAAGCTTTGAAAACTCTTTAAACGGACTTGGACCAAATGGCTGGACACCGATTGCTCGTGCTCTTGAAAATGCAAAGCAAACGGATGAACAGCTTAATGGTGGAACAAAACATATTGTGTACCTAATCACTGATGGTGAAGAAACTTGTGGCGGAGATCCAGTAAAAGTAGCAAAAGAATTGCATAACTCAAAAGGATCGACTGTTGTTAATGTGATCGGATTAGACTTTAACGATGGCTATGAAGGTCAATTGAAGCAAGTAGCCAAAGCGGGTAAAGGCCAATACTACCAAGCAAGCACTGGTAAAGAAATGGGTTCTATCTTGTCGGCAGAATCATTAAAACTACACGAATAACTTGCTGAACAAAAGGGAAACGATTGATGTATGCTATCGTTTCTCTTTTTCTGTACAAATGTAAAAAGGGAGGTTTTTATGAATGAAACGAAATATTGTATTAACCATTTTGGCTAGTCTTGTCCTGCTTCTTTCTTCACCAGCTTATGCTGTGACAAAACAGGAGCCTGCTCATGTGGTGATATTACTTGATTTAAGCGGCAGCATGGCACAATCAGTTGAAGGCGAAAAGAAAATCGATATCGCCAAACGTTCTATTCAAAGCTTCGCAAGTATTTTATCAGAAGATACACAAGTCCTGCTACGTGTGTTTGGTCATGAAGGAACCAATAAAAATGCAGGAAAAGCAGTTTCTTGTGGAAGCTCTGAAGCCGTTTACGGATTTGGATCATATGAGCCATCAACATTTCAGCAAGCACTGAATGTGTATAAGCCGACCGGCTGGACACCACTTGCAAAAGCATTAACAGATACGAAACAAGATTTTGAAGATCACCAGGCTGAAGGAAAAAATATTGTCTATGTCGTCAGTGATGGTAAAGAAACTTGTGGAGGAAGCCCTTCACAAGCAGCAAAGGAATTACATGAAGACGGAATTGACACCATTGTCAATATCATCGGCTTTGACGTGAATGAAAAAGAAGCAAAAAGTCTAAAGTCTGTTGCAAAAGCGGGTGGTGGACAATATCAACCGGCTGCGAATGCCGAAGAATTGAATCACATTCTACAAAATGAAGCGAGCGCTTTTGGTCAGTAGGATATGAATGGGAGCTGGGGATTGTTTTCCCCAGCTGTTTTTTAGTTGAAGATCAATTCAAAGTAGTTTCTAATTCATCAATTCGTTTCTCCACGTAGTGCTGATCTTTTCTTGCATGAAAAGTTTCGGCTTTTTCTAATATGGCCGCCGTATTATACTCGGGAATCTGTGAGTAGCTCTCATACACACCCTTTGGAATTAAAACGTTCCCTTCAGGCCAATAAACAGCGATATTGCCACGTTTCAAATCCCCGAATTGAGCCACTCCTTGATAGGACCCATATTGATTAAACAAGACAACTGGATCACCTTCTTGGACATAAAGTTCTTTTGCATCTTCGTTATTCATCAAGATAGAATGACGCTTCCCACCATTAAAGGCATCCTTTTCACTATAGATCATGGAGTTGAATTGCTTTCCTCTTCTTGTCGTGATATTAAAATGTCCTTCCGTTTTTCGGTATTGAGGCAGCTGGGCAGGAAGAAGATGTCCTTTGCCGTCCGGTGTTGGACACTCCCCGTCTTCACATAGCCATGCGCCACCCCATTGAAAAACGTCTCCTTTATGACGCAAATGCTGGATGCCGTCATAGTTTCGATTTGCGACCGCAATCTCACGGCGAATGTCTTCAGCCGTTTCGAAATGAATCAGCTCAGCATCTTCTGGCCGGACTCTTTTTGCAAGATCAATATAAATGTCCCATTCTGCTCTGGCTTCCTCAATACGAGGTCCTTCAATTTCTGGACTGAAATATACCATGCGTTCCGTACTAGTTGATGTACCGCCGCCTGGCTGTTCATATCTTGTCATAGCAGGCAGAACAATTACCGTCTCTTCTGCCTCTACAAGTGTAGAGGTATTCAAAATGATATCTTGATGGACACGGAGTTCAAGCTCAGATAAAGCTTTTTCGATCGCATCTGGATTTGGCATCGTTTCTAAAAAGTTTCCGCCGCTCGTAAATAGCATTTTGAGTTTTTGCGGATGTTCTTTTGGGAGAGCCATTTTCTCAAAGGATTGCCCAATGGTGTCACCATGCCATTTCGGAATGTCAAACCCCCAAATTTTTTCGATTCTTTCAATATTCTCTTCATCAAAATCACTGCCCGGCAAAACGAATGGATCAGCACCCATTTCACCAGAACCTTGAACGCCGCTATGCCCTCGAATTGGCATGACACCACAATGTTTCCTGCCAATAAATCCACGTAACATAGCAAGGTTGGCGACCTGTGATATATTATCAGTTGCAAAGCGGTGCTGGGTAAGACCCATACTCCAAATAAAAACGCCTGAATTGGCATTGGCAAGGAGGATCGCAAATTCCTTCATTCTTTCTTTTGATAAGCCTGATGATGCTTCTAGGTCCTCCCACTTCAACTGTGCGGCATGCTGCTTTAAATCCTGTATGCCGGTAGTATGGGCTTGAATAAATTCATGATCAAGAGCGGAATGGGGAGCATGCTGCTCCATGTCAAACCAATGTTTGATGACGCCGTTCATAAACGCAATATCGCCGCCTATATTGACTTGATAGAAATCATCCGCGATTTTTGTGCCGAATAGAGCACTTTCTGGAATAGAGGGAACCCAGTACTTTTCCATGGCAGGCTCTTTGTACGGATTGATGACAATAATTTTGGTTCCTTTCTTTTTCGCCGCATACATATATTTAGTGGAAACGGGCTGATTGTTTGCTGCGACAGATCCCCAAAAAATTAAGACATCCGTTCCGATCCAATCGTTGTAATTACAGCTGGAGGCTCCTATACCAAGGGATCGTTTAAGAGCGGTTTTGCTCGGTGAATGACAAATGCGAGACGCATTATCAATATGATTTGTCCCGATAAAGCGAGCTGCCTTCGCAGCGGTATAATAGACTTCATTTGTAATTCCTCTAGCCGTTAAATAGAAAGCGAGCTGCCGTTTATCAATTGATTTGATTTTAGCTGCGATTTGATCTAATGCATCATCCCAGGAAATACGCGTAAAGGCATTGTCACCTTTTTTTCGAATCAGTGGATAAGGAATACGGCCAAGTTTGCGAAGAGAGGTGCTGTCCATTTGTTTGAGCTGTTGAATATCTTCGAACCATTTTGGATCAATAGCTGGCATTGTATTAAGACGAAGTACATTTAGTCTTGTGGTGCATATATGAGGTCCTGCGAGCGTTTGGTCATATAACCCTGAAACACCCAGGGCACAGCCATCACACACGCCCTGCGTTAAAATACGATATGCATAGGGGAGATTATCCTTGTTTTCCCATGCCACTTTCATCGTATCTCGAATGTGTTTCGGTTTTACTTTCCCAAGCCCCATAGGCGCAAAAGAGGCCCATAGCTTTGGTGAGGGTTTTTTATTAAGCTTAATAGGCCCCTTATGTTTTGTTTTCCCCATGATATCATCACCCTCCTATTACTTTATGAAGCGTTTTCATATCTAAAAATTACCTTTAGATTGTGATTCTGTCAAATTCAAATTAAGGTCGGGCTGAGACAGAAGAAGTAGCAGTAAGGTTTGTTTCTCTAAGCTGTTGAATATCTTTCCTTATGAGAAGAGATATGATAAAAGCGATGAAAAATAAGCCAGAGAACACCATCAGACTTTGCGTGTAGTTACCTGTTATATCTCGAATAAAGGATGAAAATAAAGGTCCAGCTAAACCAGCAGCGGCCCAGGCAGTCAGAATATAACCGTGTATGGCACCAAGTTGTTTCGTGCCAAATAAATCCCCAATATAGGCTGGAATTGAAGCAAACCCTCCTCCATAGCACGTATAAATGATCGCCATCACGATTGAAAAGACGAGCGGTTCTTTTAAATAGGGGAGTAAAGGAAAGGCAATGAGCTGGATACTAAAGAAGATTGTATACGTATTCGGCCTTCCGATATAATCTGAGAAGGATGCCCAGCCAATCCGCCCTAAACCATTAAAAGCACCTAAAATACCAACAAGGGCAGCTGCAGCACCTGCAGTGAATCCAACACTTTCTTGTGCAAGAGGCGATGCAACTGAAATAATGGCAATTCCGCATGTGATATTAATAAAGAGCATGAGCCACAAATAATAAAAACGTCGTGTTTTGATCGCTTCATTTGCTGTAAGCTGTGATAAATCCTGAGGGATTTTTCTTTGATTTGTTTTTAACACGTCAAACTGTTTGACGTCTTCAGATGTTGGTGGTGATAAATAAAGAGATGAGATCACCATGATCATAAAATAGGAAATTCCAAGAATGTAAAAGGTATTTGCGATGTTCACTTTTTCAATGAGATATTGGATAATTGGGCTGCAAATAAGAGAAGCAAATCCAAAACCCATAATAGCTAAGCCGGTTGCAAGTCCTCTTCGGTCCGGAAACCATTTCACTAAAGTTGATACAGGTGCAATGTAACCTACTCCTAATCCTATCCCAGCGAGTACACCATAAAATAAATAGAGGAGAGGGAGTGAGGACATGTGGACAGCGAACCCTGATCCTGTCATTCCGATACCGAAGAAAATGGCTGAGAAAAGCCCCGATGCTCTTGGACCATACCTTTCAACGAAATGCCCCATGAAAGCAGCAGATAATCCTAAAAATAAAATAGCAATACTGAAGGTCAAGCTTATTTCTGTCAATGACCACTGAAAAGCTTGATGTAAAGGATTCGTAAAAACACTCCAAGCATAAACAGACCCAATAGATAAATGAATTCCTACAGCACTTGTTGCAATGAGCCAGCGATTTTTCGATTTGTTCATTTTGTTCCCCCCATATAAAGCAATCAAAAAGTTTGATAAGATAGGAATATGTTACAATTTTATGACTTTTTAAAATAATATCATAATTTGATTGGATCATATAACTAAATTTGTGCTGAAAGGAAGATCATACAATGAATCCTTCTGTTAAAAAGAAACGAGTCATACACCAATACAGTGAAGGCCAATTTACTTGCAAAACAGATGAAGTTGTAGAAGAATTCCCTTTAACTGTGATCGTGAATGGAGAGGAATTTGTGACACTTGTTTGTTCACCAGATCATTTGAATGAATTGGTTATCGGTTTTTTAGCTTCAGAAGGAGTCATTCGATTTGAAAATGAGATTAAAAGGTTTACAATAGATGAAAGTATGGGCTTTGCATATGTTGATTTAGTTCACCCAAGCGGATTTCAGTCATCAGATTTTACAAAGCGAGTGATTGGTTCTTGTTGTGGGAAAGGGAGACACTTTTATTTTCTCCAAGATGTGAAAACGGCAAAAACAGCCATTGATCGAATCAACATTTCTGCTGAAACCTGTATGCATCTAATGAAGTGTTTACAAGAAGAAAGCCAATTATTTCAACATACTGGTGGTGTGCATAATGCTGGACTGTGTGACACAGAGAAGCTATTCATCACTAGAACTGATATAGGAAGACATAATGCTTTAGATAAAATCTATGGATACTGTTTACTTCATCGAATTCCACTTAGAGATAAAATCCTTGTGTTTAGCGGCCGGATATCGTCAGAAGTTTTATTGAAGGCAGCAAAACTAGGAGTGTCGATCGTCATCTCAAAATCAGCACCTACTGAGCTGGCGCTTAATATGGCAGAAGAATTAAATATCACGACAGTTGGATTCGTCAGAGGAAAATCTTTTAATATCTACACTCACCATCAGCGTATTACAGAATAGGAGGCAAAGTATGGACAGTATATTGGATAAGAGACATCGACCATTGCGCGATTTAAGAATATCAGTAACAGATCGCTGTAACTTTAGATGTACGTACTGTATGCCTGCTGAAATTTTTGGACCAGATTATCCTTTTTTGAATAAAGAAGAACTGCTTAGTTTCGAAGAAATTGAACAGCTTGCTACCCTTTTTGCAAAGGACTTAGGTGTGGTGAAAATACGCATCACGGGTGGTGAACCTTTAATGCGAAAAGATTTGCCTATCTTAATAGAAAAGCTCTCAAAAATTCCAGGAATCGAAGACATTGCTATGACAACCAATGGAACGCTTTTACCTTTATATGCTGATAATTTAAAGAAAGCAGGTCTTCAGAGAGTCACCATTAGTTTGGATTCATTAAATCCTGACCGTTTTATGCAAATGAACGGAAGGAATATTTCTATCCAAAAAGTGTTTGATGGGATTGAGGCTGCAAAAAAAGCTGGACTTGCTATTAAGATCAATATGGTTGTTCAAAAAGGTGTGAATGATCAGGATGTTTTACCAATGGCAGCTTACTTTAAAAAAGAAGGACATGTTCTCAGATTTATCGAGTTTATGGATGTTGGAAATACGAACAAATGGAATCTAGAGCATGTCATGACAAAGAAAGAGATCATTGGTCTAATTGATTCAACATTTCCTATCAAACCAGAACCTCCTCAATATCCAGGTGAAGTAGCCAACCGATTCTTTTATAAAGATGGTTCAGGAGAGATAGGCATTATTTCTTCTGTTTCAGATGCTTTTTGTGGAACATGTAACAGAGCGAGGCTTTCTGCTCGCGGTGAATTGTTTACATGTCTTTTTGCATCGTCGGGTTTTGATCTGAAACGGGTGATTCGCTCGGCTAAAGATAATGAAGATATAAAGAATATATTGAAGGAACTATGGTCGAATAGACATGATCAATATTCAGCCGAGAGAGAACAGAAGAAAGATCAGAAAAAAGTTGAAATGTCATACATCGGTGGGTAGTGACAACAAAGTATCATGATCATGTATTTTTGAAAAGAAGAGAAAAAGTCATAATCATTGTTGACAATTTTTTTTGAAATAGGTCTATTCATCTTATGAATCCAGTCATTATAAAAAACCAGCAGAAACTCTGCTGGTTTTTAAAATGTTATTTTGTAGCTCAAAAAGGTTTAGAAATGCCTAGAAAATAGAATTTTAAACATTTTTTGCTACTTTACTTTTATGAGAGCTGTGATAAGATCAACTCAATCTTTACCAGCTCGATTTTTTTACTCCTGGGATGTGGCCCTTATAGGCAAGCTCACGAAAAGCAATTCTAGACATTTTAAATTTTCGTAAGTAACCTCTAGGGCGGCCGGTTAATTCACAGCGGTTTTTTAAACGGGTAGGGGAAGAGTCTCTAGGTAATTTCCGTAAAGCTTCATAGTCACCTTTTTCTTTTAACTCTTTTCTTAATTCTGCATATTTCAATACAAGCTGCTGCCGCTTTTTTTCTTTAGCAATCTTAGATTTCTTTGCCACTTAAAACCCTCCTTTTTTAATGTTGGATTTTCCATTGAAAGGGGTCTTCAAATGTAGTCCAATCTTGATCAAATTCTTCAGGTGTGAGTAAGCATTGATCTAGTGTGCGAATGATATCTGCTTTAGGCAAATCTACGCCGATAAACACAAGTTTTGTATGCCGATCACCAAATTCTGCGTCCCACTCGTCAAGAAGCTCTGGTTCTTGCTTTAATATCCGTGCCTTATCTTGCTCAGGCAAGGCAGCAATCCAGTATGCAATTGGTTCAATCGCAACAGATTTTCCGGCCTGTGAAATTAAAATGGTTAAATCATGATGTGTGGCAAGCCATGTAAATCCTTTAGCGCGAACTATTTGCTCTGGCATCTGATCTAACCAATTATTTAACCTGCCAGTATGGAAGGGGAGTCTTCTTTCATAAACAAAAGATGAGATTTGGTATTCTTCTGTTTCCGGCGTATGCTGAGAATGCCCGGCGTTGATTTCTTTGATCCAGCCAGCAGAAGCACTGGATTTTTCAAAGTCAAATAAACCAGTATTCAAAATGTCACTTGGCTGTACTTTACCTTTTGAGGTTCTGATGATAGATGCTTCTGGTTGAAGTGTGGTCAGCACGCGCTCAAGTCGATCTAATTCTGAGTTTGATACTAGATCACATTTATTTATAATCAGTACGTCACAAAATTCAATTTGATCAATAAGTAAATCGGAAATTTCTCGTTCGTCATCATCGGAAACGGCTTGTTTACGGTCTAATAAACTTTCTCCTGACTGGAAGTCGGTCCAGAAACGATTCGCATCTACAACAGTGACCATCGTGTCTAACCGGCAAAAGCGTGTCAAATCTATTCCCATTTCTTCATCAATATAAGAGAAAGTTTGCGCGACTGGAATTGGTTCACTAATACCTGTTGACTCAATGACAATATAATCAATATGACCAGTTTTACACAGGCGTTCTACTTCGATTAACAAATCTTCTCTCAATGTGCAGCAAATACAACCATTAGACAATTCAACTAGCTTCTCATCTGATCGAGAGAGCTCACCGCCTTGTTTGACTAGTTCTGCATCAATATTAATTTCGCTCATGTCATTGACAATCACAGCTACTTTTAACCCTTTACGATTTTGTAGGACATGATTTAATATTGTTGTTTTTCCTGCACCTAAAAAACCGCTTAATACTGTAACAGGTATTCGCTTATTCATTTCTTTCTGTCCTTTTAACCATACTCATTTTGATTTCCGCCTCACTTAAAAAGTAATGATTACGATTTAAAATCTAAAAAATTATTTTGTTTCTCTATGAAGGGTTCTTTAGCCGAGGAGAATATTTTTTTAACTCCAGTCGGTCCGGGTTCGTTCTTTTATTCTTTGTTGTGATATAGTTTCTGTCACCCGTTTCAGTACAGGCTAAGGTAATTTTTACGCGCATCAGTAATAGGATCCTCCTTTAATTCGTAATGGTTACGATTTGTATTTTAAAATGATCAAGGCGGGATGTCAAGCTTAGTAGGATGAATAATGCCAAATGATCAAACAAAAGGGGTATCGAATGTTCATTGATACCCCTCTCCATTAATAAAAGTCACCAAGCTCTTGTTCGTATTCACCTTCGTATTGCTGGACGTCACTAGGAATTTCTTGAAGAAAGGCTAGGCCACCTAATATCAGCATCAAGATAATGGCGATGAATGAGAGAATGACTGTGACAATACTTGATATGGCAAATAGCGTCTGCATTTTCATCATCTTAGCATATTGTTCTAATAACTCTTCATAAGAAGTATCAGGAGCTTGAATTAATTGTTCAGCTGCGTTTACAGATTTTTGTACATGGATTCCCATCATAATGAGGAAGACGCCAAGGGCAGCAGGAAGAACAAGCCAAAAACCAATAAGAATAGCTAGGCCGCCTGAAATATAGAGAAATATACTACCAACTTTTCCCCACTTTGTGATCGAATGAAGAGATTGAATGATTTTCTCAGTTTGTTGCAATGGTGTTCACTCCTTTATGTATTCACTCTTTATCATACTTGAGCAAGTAGTACTTTAGGAAGAGTGAATGTAGAGCAATTAAAAAATATTTCTATCTTCACTTTACTATTTATGGATAAATAAATTATCTTCAAATAAGAAAAAAGTAACATTTACTATAAATTTTAACGACAGTTTATGTCATAAATAAGATTAGTAGTTAAAAATAATTAGTAAATTTATCAAAATATGTTGTTAGTTGTCTTGTAATTGGTTATTATTGTGTTGTATTACCATAAAAATTGGAAGGTGGAATTCATATGTTAGATCGTTTCTTAAACAAAATGACCAATGTTCAACCTGCAGCTTCAAGATGTATTTTACAAAAATTAGTCACTTCATGTAAATCAGCGCCAACTTGTTTCCTTCAAGGTGTTGGAACTTTCCGTTACTACGTGGATCGTGATACAGGTGAGATATGTACTAGCCAAGAACGCGTTAGATGTGGCTGCTAAATTCAAGGATTTTATTTAATAGGATGTGAACGCATGAGCATATCTTCAATTTCATTTTTAACAAATGCTGTGCAGACGTCAAACAGTCGTCAAGCGGGTCAAACATCAAATTCTTTTTTAAACCAAGCTGCGAAAATTGTTCAAGGCGACCATTCTCCAGAAGAGAGAAAGGCATTATTTCAACAACTGACTCTAGTTCAGCAAGGAAAAGATTTAGAGCTTCATGTGTCTAAATTAAAGGAACTAGAGAAAGAGGTTCAAAAAGAATCGTCTTCTTCGTCTGTTACTGTGAATCAGCATGGTGACCAAGTAGACATTTCAAATGAGGCTCGCAGTGAGTTTGAACAAGCTGAGGAACAAGCGACAGCTTCAAGTGAAGCGAGTGAAATCGCAGCAAGGGAAAAGGATCAGGATGTTCAGGCAGATCCACACCAATAAAAAAACGAGGCGTGTGTTTGTTGTCTTCACATGCCTCATTTATGTTTATTTTGCAGAAATCCTTGAATAAAGACCATCCGGAAAAGGGGCTGCATATGAGATTGTTTCATCTTCTTCTACCAAGATGTAATATGGAAACTCTTCAATATGAAAGGCGCCTATCATTTGTTCGTCCACTGAGATAATTTGCATGTTGGTTTGGTTATCACGATATAATTCTTGATCCTTTTCTTGCCCATTCTTTAGCAAAACACTAAAAGAAATGTCTAATTGACGCTGCCTTTTCGTTTCTAGGAATTGTTCCAGTGATGGGATGCAGTGCGGACATGCTGTGTCAGTGAATATAAGCAGCTGTTGCTTGTGATTGGTTTGCAGCAAATCATTCATTTGAATAGGTGATGGTTTTTCAATTAGCGGATGAACAAGTTTTTGTCCGACATGCTGGATCGGTAAGATGATTAATTCCATCTGGTGTTTTAAATAGATGATGATTCCGATCGTCAATAAAAGACTGCAAAGAATAAGAGTGAGCTGTAAAAGTAAGATTGAATTCATCGTTATCGTCCTCTCAGAATGAAGTTACGCAGAACTATCATAATATAAATATCAAAAATATGTCAATTATACTAAATGGTGTAAGGTGGAGCGTTTGATGAGTACAGTGAACCATTGTTTATATGCAATCTCCTATACTTGGAAAAGAAGTCGATCATATCTTCTGTTAACTCTATTGATCCAAGTGATCGTTGGTTTTATGCCTTTGGCTAGTGTCTGGATTATTCAAACATTGATTAATGAAATTATTTTATTCATGACTTCTTCAGGAGACATTCAAAAGGTCTTAAGGTTATTTGGGTTGCAAATGGTCATTGTGGTTTTAGGATATGGGCTTCAATTCATTCTTCAACTTAGTCAGCAAAAAGCGACAAATTTGATTGGTTTGCATTTGAAGGGTGAATTGCTTCAAAAGGCAATCAGGCTGCCATATATTACATTTGAACATCCGTCTTTTTATAATGAAAGTCAACGTGTGATGAACAGTCATCAGCATGTTCTGAGTATGGTTAGAAGTATTTTTACAATCATGAGCGCATTGATTACTGTTGTATCACTTCTCATTTATATGATCGGTATCCATTGGGGTTTGGCGGCCATTCTGATCTTATTTACCCTGCCTGTCTTGTGGATTGAGCTCTTCTTTGGAGGCGCACGGTATCAACTAAACCGCATGTTAACTGCTAACGATCGAAGAGAAATGTATGTGTCCGACCTTGTTGCACAGCGAGATTCATTGAAGGAAATCCGTTTATATGGAATAGGACATTATCTTCTTCAAAAATGGAAAGGTCATTATGTAAAAAGTGCAGATGAAAAATATAAATTACTAAAACGGCAGGTTCGCTGGGAGATGGCGGGCGGATTGCTTATGACATTTGCCTATGTGTGCTGCGGTCTTTTTATTGTCTTTCTTATCTTTCAAAAAAAATTAGCAGCGGGTACGTTTGTCGCTGTGCTCCAAGCTGTGCAAAATATTCAAAGTGGTTTTCAAGACTTAACGAGGGAATGTTCTAGTTTATATGAAACGAGTCTCTATATTGATGAAATGAGAACTTTTCAAAAGAGAGAAGAAGAAATTGATGAGCAGACAGAGGAAGGGGCATCGCTTCGGAGGATTGAATGTATTCAGTCCATTACGCTAGAAAACCTCTCTTTTACCTATCCGAATATGAAAACGCCTGCTATTGAGCATATACATTTTCATATCAATAAAGGTGAACGCATTGCATTGGTGGGGGATAACGGATCAGGTAAGACGACCTTGATTAAATGTTTGACCGGTTTATATGATCCAGACAAGCCGAATATGCAAAAGGTCAATGGTGAGTCTATTTCGACCATTTATAAAAAATCATATCATGCGAGAATGGCTGTCCTTTTTCAAGATTTTATGAAGTACGAATTCACTGTGAAAGAAAACATTGGATTTGGCCGTATCGACGAAATAGATGAGGAAGAGCGCATGGTGTCAGCTGCGCGGCAAGCAGGCATAGAGAAAAGAATTCATCAAATGGAAGAAACATACGATGCGCAGCTTGGCCGGTTTTTTGAAGAAGGTCATGAACTGTCTGGCGGACAATGGCAAAAGCTTGCGATGGCGAGAACCTTCTTTAGAGAAAGTGATTTTATCATTTTAGATGAACCGACTTCTGCTCTTGATCCGCTATCGGAGATTTCACTCATTCGAAAGCTATTCGATCATACGCAGGATCAAGGGGTCTTGTTTATCACACACCGTATGGGAGCGGCCCGCTTAGCAGACCGCATTATCGTGATGAAAGATGGTGCTTTCGTTGAAGAAGGGAACCATGAAGAGCTGATGGCGCTAGGTGGAGAGTACAAAAGGCTTTATGAGGCACAATCTCAACTATTTCAACAAAAGGAGATGGCGTAAGGTGAGTGTCTTTTATTTTATAGGTGTCTATTTCTTAGGAATCATCTTTGCAGGTGCATGGCTTGATAAAGTGAGAAAACAAACGGCGCATATGCAACAGATGAATGCTTATCGGCTGCTGCCTTCTGCGCTCACGGCGCCAATGTTTTATTTGTTTTTGACTATTGAATTGGCTTGTACTGGTCTATTGTTCGTATGGAACATGTCTCTTGTACCTGCGATTGGTCTTACAGCACTTTTATGTACCTATACTGGAGCGGTCACTTTCAATTTATTGAGAGGACATCGTAACATTTCATGCGGCTGTGGAGGTTTACTTGAAAATGACCGTCTTCACTGGGGAATTGTGATTCGTAATGTGTCGATGCTGGCTCTTGTGATTGGCTTGTTTTATGTGCATCCCTATGTAGAAACAATTCCATGGCAATTTCACATTATTTGTTTTCTGATTGCAGTGGCTGTCTGTTTCATTATAGCGGTGGGAAAAGACATCATGATGTTCAAAAGAAAGTGGAATCAATTTGAATCATTTATAGAAGGAGACCAAGTGAAATGACAGATATTCTACTGATTATTGTGTTATTCATTGTCATTGCTCAGCTGGCTGTGGTGTTTTTGCTTGCCCGCTTTATCGGAAAATTTATGAATAAAATCAAAACTCTTGATGGGATTGAATTAAAGGAAGCGGATGTTGGTGATGCGGCGCCGTTATTTCGAAGCTATACACATTTAGGGGATAAGGTCATTTTAAAGGAATATTTGCAGAGCGGAAGAGCCGTGATGCTGTTATTTGTGAACTCTACTTGTATGACATGCAAAAGCATTTTGTCTGATATGAAGCAGCACATCTCTAGCGACGATACTCAATTCATTTTGATCAATGGAGATGAACAAGGAGATGATGCATCGCTTCTTCAATTGCTGCCTGATCAAGCTGTGTATGTGCGCTCTTCGCAAATCATGGAGCTGTATGGGGTAACTGTTGTTCCGCAAGCGATTCTGATGGATGAACATGGCATCATCCTGCAAAGAAAATCTCTTCAAAATGCGAAACAGTTTGAACAGCTGTTACATGCTTCATAAAAAAGCGTCTCTTTGTTGGAGAGACGCTCGTTTTATAATTCTTTTCCTAGAATATCTAAATCGTACCTGCTGCCGTCCATTTCTGCGATACGTGGCAGGTGACCCCATGTCTCAAAGCCGTGCTTTTTAAATAATTGAATGCTGGCTTCGTTGTGCCCGAAAATAAAGGCAAGTAACGTTCGAATGCCTAATGAAGGTGCCAACTCAATGGCCTCTTGTAAGAAAAGTGACCCTAAGCCTTTCCCTCGATCGTCTTGGTTTAAGTAAATACTCATTTCAACGGTCCCGTTGTATGCAGGTCTTCCGTAAAACGTTTCAAAGCTGAGCCAGCCGTAGATATGTCCATCCTCATCTGTTTTCACATAGAGAGGTCTTTTCTCTGAATGATTCAAAAACCATTGCCGGCGGTCTTCAACTGAAACTGGTTCTGTGTCGGCGGTTACTTCTCTTGAAGCAATGGTTGAATTGTAAATATCAACGATCGCTTTGAGATCATCTTCTGTTGCTATGCGGTTGAAAGTTTTCACAATAAAGTCCCCCATCTTTTTTTCATTCATCATACATATTATTGGTGCGATTGCGCAAAATAAAAAGAAAAATGATTTCGTGTGTATATATTTTTTGAAAAGTGTTCAGAATGTTGCTGAGGTGATGAAAAATGAGAGAGGAAGAAAAGAAACGTACTTCCAAAATCACAAAAGTTCAGCAATTTTTCCGTAAGCGCTGGGTATTCCCTGCTATTTACTTGGTCAGCGCAGCGGTCGTGTTAACAGCCGTTCTTTGGTACCAAGCTGTATCAAAAGATGTGAAAGACCAACTATCTGATGGAAATCAAACAGGGCAAGAACAGCGTGATGATGCCGTTGAAGTTGGAAAGCCAATTGAAAATGTTGCAATGCCGGTCCAGAATTCTGATAATGTTTCTGTCGTGAAAAAGTTCTATGAAGCAGATGCTGATCAAAAAGAAAAAGAAGCAGCACTTGTAAACTATAATAACACCTATACCTTGAGCAAAGGTATTGATCTTGCAGATAAAGATGGCAAAGTGTTTGATGTCACAGCTGCTCTTAGTGGAACAGTGGTTCAAGCGAAAAAAGATCCAGTTCTCGGTCACGTCGTTGAAATTGAACATGAAGATGGATTATCGACTGTTTATCAATCGTTGTCACAAGTGAGTGTCAAAGAAGGCGATGAAGTTAAGCAGAATGATGTCATCGGTGCTTCTGGTAAAAATCTTTATGGTGCTGAAAGCGGCAACCATGTGCATTTTGAAATTCGTATGGAAGGTTTAGCGCTTAATCCACTTAGCTTCATTGACAAGCCTGTTTCGACTATTGAAAAGGCCGCGCAAGAAGTGACGGAAGAAGCAAAAGAACCTGCTCAGCCAAAAGCTGATGAAAAAACGAAGGAACCTGCTGGTGAAGATAAGGCCAAAGAGCCTGCTGGAGAAAAATCTGAAGAAAAGTCTGATGAGAAGGGGAAATCCTCTGATCAAGAAAAGTCTTCTGATTCCTCTAAAGACAGCAGTCAATCTGAAGAAACAAAACAATCTTAAAGCCTTGCAACCTCTGTGTATGAATTATGCAGAGGTTTTTTTCTGTCTTAAAAAAATCCCCCGCACTTGGCGGAGGATGGTTTATAGGGCGGCAGGTCCTTCTTCACCTGTCCGAATGTTGATTGTATTTTCTATCTCATATATAAAAATTTTCCCATCCCCTGGTTCGCCTGTACGAAGTACCTTTTGAGCTGTTTCTACGACCAGTTCGACAGGTACTTTGCTTAGGACGATTTCAATCTTTAATCGTTCGTACACATTGCTTTCCTTTTTGACGCCGCGGTATAGCTCTGTATGTCCCTTTTGTAGGCCGCAGCCGTGCACATTCGAAAAGGTAATTGAGGTGACACCAATCTTTCCAAGCTCCACCTTTAATGTTTCAAAATTGGCTGGACGTGTGACAATCTCCACTTTATACATTTTGCTCATCGAGACACCCCTTTTTCTTTAATCTTGATAGGCTTTTTCACCGTGCATGGTTAAATCAAGGCCCACTGATTCTTCTTCTTCGGTTGCACGAAGCTTGAAGAAGAGATTGACCACTTTGATGATCACGTATGTCACAACGGCTACAAAGGCGTAGGTGGCAACAATAGCGACTACTTGCTTCCAAAGTAAGCTGGCATCTCCGTAAAATAAGCCATTGGCTCCGCCGTCATTGACAGAGGTTGTTGCGAAAAGTCCAGTTGCAATACCTCCCCAAGTCCCGCCAATTCCGTGAAGCCCGAATGCATCCAGTGCATCATCATAGCCAAATTTGGCTTTGAGTGAGAAGACTCCCCAGAAACACACGATCCCGCCGATGATTCCGATGATAATAGAAGCAAATGGGGTGACAAAACCTGCGGCAGGTGTAATCGCGACAAGACCTGCGATGGCTCCAGAAATCGCGCCGAGCATGGTCGGCTTTTTGTTGATCATCCACTCGACTAACAGCCAGCCGATGATTCCTGCAGCAGCAGCTGTATTAGTGTTAATAAAGGCATACATCGCGACACTGTCTAATGTAAGGGCACTTCCAACGTTAAAGCCAAACCATCCAAACCAAATGACAGCTCCGCCAAGAAGGGTGTAGATCAAATTATGAGGAGAAGAGTTTGCTGCTTCTTTACGCTTCCCGAGCACAATCGCCACGACTAGACCCGCAACACCAGATGAAATGTGAACCACGTTTCCTCCAGCGAAGTCAAGTGCACCCATTTCGCCAATCCAACCGCCGCCCCATACCCAGTGTGCGACTGGCGCGTATACAAATGTGACCCAAAGGAGTGTAAACACGACGACCGCTGAGTAGCGAATTCGTTCAGCAAAGGCACCTGAGATGATGGCTGTTGTTAAGACGGCAAAGGTCATTTGGAACATCATGAACAATGAATGTGGAATGGTCTCACTGTAGGAACCAGGTTCAAAGCCAACGCCTTTTAGTCCAATCCAGTCTAAGCCTCCGATCCATGCATTGCCTGGCGCAAAAGCCAAGGAATAGCCAAACATGATCCATACGATGGAGACGATTGCTAGTGAAGTTAAGCTGTGCATGGTTGTGCTTAAGACGTTTTTACTTCTCACGAGTCCTCCGTAGAATAAGGCTAAACCCGGTGTCATTAACCACACGAGTAGTGCGCAGAAGAACATAAATACTGTATCACCCATTTGCATGCTGCATTCCCCCTGAATCATTCAGAATTAATTGATTTCTTAATTCTTCATTATAGAGAGAAAAGTCATATATAACATAACCGTGTAAGTTAATCTTACATAGTTTTTGGTTATATTCAATATAAATGGATGAAAAGTTCGTAAAAAAAGAGAAAAAACGTGCATTGAGCACCAAAGATAAAGGGCGTTTGACCTATAAAATGGAGCTGAGAAACAGCTTGGTTCGTTCCTCTTGAGGAGAATCGAACAATTCTGATGGGATGCCTTCTTCGACGATGCGGCCTTCGTGCATATAGACGACACGATCGGCGACTTCTTTCGCAAAGCCCATTTCATGTGTGACAATGACCATCGTCATGCCTTCTTTTGCGAGACTTTTCATTGTTTGCAGTACCTCGCCTACAAGCTCTGGATCGAGGGCCGACGTAGGTTCGTCAAATAACATGACATCTGGCTTCATGGCGAGAGCTCTTGCAATGGCCACACGCTGCTTTTGACCACCTGATAATTTAGAAGGATATACGTTGGCCTTATCCGCAAGTCCGACCTTTTCCAACAGGACGTTGGCTTCTGATACAGCTTGAGCCTTTTTTGTTTTTCTCACCATGACAGGCGCTTCGATGATGTTTTCAAGCACAGTTTTATGCGGGAAGAGATTAAAATGCTGAAACACCATGCCTATTTTTTGCCTCATCTCGTTTAATTGATCTCGTTTTGGATGTACTGGATTCCCATCAATGATGATCTGGCCATCATTTTTTATTTCTAAAAAGTTCATACAGCGGAGCAGGGTGCTTTTTCCAGAGCCACTGGCACCAATTAAGACGACCACATCATTTTCAAAAACGGTGAGATCGATATCCTTTAAAACATGCAGCTCTCCGAAGTATTTATTGAGTTTTTCAACACGAATGAGTTCCTTTGATTCTGTCATGCTTCTCCTCCTAATGGTCACTGACCGATAGTTTCTTCTCAAAGGTTTGGACAGCGAATGTTAACAGCAGGACAAGAACTAAGTAATAGACGGCTACAACAAGTAAATAGGTCATATTGTCAAAGCTGTTGGAGCCTTGGGTCGTGGCGACGTTAAATAGTTCATTGACGCTGATAAAGGCGGCGAGTGATGAATCTTTTAAGCCGATAATGAACTGGTTGCCAAGAGGGGGGAGTGCGCGCCGCATTGCTTGCGGGAGAATGATGCGTCTCATTGTTAGGAAACGTCCCATGCCAAGAGAGCGTCCTGCCTCTTTTTGCCCCTGATCGATCGATTGGATGGCGCCTCTGAATATTTCTGCTATATATGCTCCATTATGAAAGGCGAGCGCAATGGAAGCAGCCCAGAAGTCGGGGATATTTAATTCGGTCAGTCCAAAATATAGGATGAAAATTTGAACAATCAGTGGTGTTCCGCGTACAAGGAAGATATAGGCGTTGGCGATATAACCGAAGACAGCCACGCGTGATATTTTCAATAAAGCAAAGAAGAGTCCGATGAACATGCCGATGAAGATGCTGATCACAGTGAGCTGTAAGGTGAGCAGCATTCCTTCTAAAAAAATACCTCTAGAATCAATCAGCGTCTGAAAAAAATGTGATAGAGTAGGCAAAACAATCATCTCCATTTGAAGAAAGTGCGCCTAAGAAAGGCGCACAATCGTGGTTTTAATTTTGTTTGACCGTGATGTCTTCGTCAAAGTATTTCTCGCTAATTTGTCTTAATGTTCCGTCTTTTTTTAGTGCGTCAATCGCATCGTTGATCTCTTCTATGAGCTGTTTATTTTCTTTTGATACAGCGATTGCCTGCTCGCTTTGTCCGAGTCTTTCCTGCGCTTCGATTTTTAATTTTTTCTTCATGGCTTCTGCACCTGTGGCGAAATCCGTCACGACTGCATCGTGTTTTCCGTTGGCCAGTGCTTCTAAAGCGACTACATCACTGTCGTAATATTTTGGTTCCTGCCCGCTATGTTCCTTTGCAATATCAGCGTAGGACGAGCCTTTTGATACAGCGATTTCTTTGTCTTTTAAGTCATCAGCATGTTGAATGTCTGCTCCAGGTCTTGTGAAAATTTGCGGACCAGAGTAGTAATAGGGCTTAGATAAAAGGACGTGTTTTTTTCGTTCCTCATTGATGGTATGACTTGCAACTGCCGCATCAAATTTTCCTGCTTTCACACCTTCGACGATGCCTGCGAATTTATATTTTTTCTGTATAGGCTCGAGGCCTAGTTTGTCACTAATCGCATTGCCTACATCGATATCAAAGCCTGACATCTGATTTCCATCCATGTAACTAAACGGGTGAAATTCACCTGATGCTGCAAATATAAATTTTCCATCCTCCAAAATTGGCGACCCTTTCGCTGTAGAATTACGTTTATCTCCGTTCCCATTTGTTTCATTTGAACCACACGAAGACAGAAGTAATACTGCAACCGAGAAAAGGGCTGGGACCCAAAACCGTCTTTTTTTAATAATAAGCTTCTCCTCCTTTTCAGCCGTTCTCCATATAAGGAGAAAGTAGGCTTTTAAATATGTGTAGCATCTTACCATTTGTTCCTCATATTCTCAATTTTATATGTGTTTTTCCAACACTCGCCCTTTTTAAAATGTATGTCTTGCTTTTCCGAGAGAGAACTTGAATTGATTAGGGTAAAAAAGGGAAATGAATCTCATAATAACGGAAGGATTGGCAAAAAACATGCCAGATCACAAAAAGGGGGTCGGTGTATGAACAAGTGGAGAGACAGCCGAAAGGTTTTTTTAACTGCTATTGCCTTTGGAACGATGTTAAATCCACTGAATTCCTCGATGATTTCTTTGGCCTTGCATCAAATTCAGCATGAATTCGGTTTGTCATTTACGACTGTATCTTGGCTTATTTCGTCTTTTTATTTAGCAAGTGCGGTGACGCAGCCGGTGAGCGGCCGGATTGGGGATCATGTGATGAGCCGGAGAACATTATTTTTATTCGGGCTAGGTCTTGTGGCGGTGTCAGCCATCTGTGCGCCGTTTGCCCCAACGTTTGCAGTGCTGATTGTGATCCGGCTGCTGCAGGCGATTGGGAGCAGTGCCATTTATCCTTCTGGTGTCGGACTCATTCGGGATCATATTCAGGAAAAGCAGGCTTCGGCGTTAGCGGTATTGTCCATTTTTGCTTCGGCGATGACGGCACTTGGACCGACGCTTGGCGGCTTTTTGATGACAATCGGCGGCTGGCCGGCTATCTTTTTAGTGAACCTGCCTTTTATTTTGATCAGCTTCTTTCTTGGACTAACTTTGTTTCCAAAGGAGCAGAAAAAGAGAAAGCTTCGTATAGGTGAAACGGTACGGAAGCTCGATTTGCCAGGGATGCTTCTTTTTACAGTTTGTATTGTCCTTCTGCTTTCGTTTTTATTATCACTAGGTGATGGGATTCAATATGTACAGGGGATTCTTTGTCTCGTGAGTGCAGGCGCTTTTATCTGGTGGGAGTATCAGGTGGATGAACCGTTTATTCAAATTCGAATGTTCAGACAGGAGCAGCGGCTGTCACTTGTGTATGTGCAATTTATCATTTTAAATATATTTTTCTATTGTCTTTTCTTTGGTTTGCCGAGCTATTTCCAGGATGAATTAGGCTGGCGTGTGGAAATGACGGGTCTTTTTATGCTGTGCATGTCTGGGGTGAGCATCATTGTGTCGCCGCTAACAGGAAAGTGGGTGGATCGCGGGGATGAACGTCATCCAGTATTAGCCAGTGCGGTATTGATGCTGGCTGGAGCGTCTGCGATGACCTTCTTTTTTATTCCGGCACCATTATGGGGAAAAGGGGTGGTTCTAGCGCTGCTTGGACTGAGTTACGGGATTGGGAATGTTGCGCTGCAAGCTGCGATGCTCAAGGCAAGTCCTCAGCATATGATTGGCACGTCCTCTGGGCTTTTTCAAACATGCCGTTACCTTGGTTCCATTCTGTCGTCTGCTGTCCTCGGTATGCTGTTTGGGGATGAAATTGCTGGTCCTCATTTTGAGCAGTTAGGCTGGACGTTGATCATGATTTCCCTTACCGGCATCGGTGTCAGTCTTTATTTTTCGAACAAGGTCAGAGGAGGACAGCCAATAAAAAAAGCGGCGCGATAAGTGGAAGAAGATTCTTCATCACATTATCGCAAGCCGCTTAAGAGTTAGACAGGTCAGAGCCCTGATCCTTTTGCTTCCTTCTGAATATTTTCCCTACAATTGTCTCATAGAAAGTGACAATGCGGTCAATTGGAGAGTCAAAGAACTTCCATAATTTATTCATGATAAAGACAACCACGATCGATACGACTAAGCTGCCTAAGACATCTAATGGATAATGGTGACCGACCCAGATGCGGGAGAATCCTGTGAGTAATCCAAAGACGAGCAAGATGTTGCCAAGCTTTTTATTACGAGATCGAATGGCAAGTGAAAGAGCCAGTGCACCTGTTGTATGGTCACTTGGGAAGGAAGCGTCTGCTGAGTGCGGAATGAGTGTGTCGACTTTATGCGCCACAAACGGCCGCTCCTCATAATGAAACAGTGTAATCGCAAAATTGACGATAAGTGCCGCGATACCCGTTACACCCGAAAAGAAGACATGCTTCTTAAATTTGTGATTACCTAAAAACCAGCAAATCAATAAGACAAGGGCATACACAAGAATGGCCTTTTTCGTAATGAAAATCATGGCCTGATCTAAAAACTCAGAATGATGAGCCATCCCGTGTATGACTTTAAACAATTCGTAATTCAAAACATCACCTATACCTTCGCTTAATGCCAACTATTTTTCAAATAATCGTCTATTTGAAATATCCTATATTTTAGCATGTTTCCGATGAAGTTTAAAATAGTATCCTATTCTGATAGGGAGACCTTCTGTGCTTTTGCTTCTTGGGGCTTTCGTTCGCTCCAATAAAAAACAATCATACTGAGCAAGACAACAATACCTGCAATGAGATATACATTTGAAAAGTCGGTGAAGCTGACAAGAAGACCAAATACAAATGAGCCAGCAGCAATCCCCGTATCATATAAAGTGAAGAAAGTAGCCGTCGCATAGCCTGTACGGTGAGCTGGTGAGTGCTGAATGGCAAGTGTTTGTAAACATGGTACTAGCGATCCATAGCCAAGTCCAATGACACCACCTGATAAAAGAAGCATTGTAGCTGAATGTGTAGCTGTCAGCATCCATAAACCAATCGCAAAAAGAGCGATCGAAGGATAGATCACAATGTGAGGTCCTACTCGGTCAAAAAGTCTGCCTGTAAAAGGACGTGATCCAAGCATGGCTGCCGCAAACACAATAAAGAAATAACTGCTTGCCCCCATCAAGTGAAGGGAATTGGCATAGACTGAAATAAATGAAATGATCGGCGAATAACAGAAGGAAATAATGATGCCGACTGCCGCTGTTTTTAATGCACCTTTTTCAAACAGGTGGGAAAAAGTAAATCGAAAGACGACACTACCCCCATCTTCAAGCTCTGGCTGCCTGATCAGCATCGTAAAAGCGGCACCGATGGTAACGATAATGGAAAAGAGAAGGAATAAGGAATGGAATCCTACTTTTCCTACTTGATTCAATGCAATAAATGGACCGATAACCACAGCAAGGTTCATGGACATGACAAAGTAGCCGAGTCCTTCCCCGCGTTTATGTTTCGGGATCATATCTGCCGCAATGGCACTGGCTACTGTCGTCAAAATGCTAAAAAAGATGCCCTGCACGAAACGCAGCATGAGAAGCGTATGGAATTGATCAATCGGAATGTATAAATAAGTGAGTAAGGCAAATGCCGTTGACGAGAAAATCGCCATCCGTTTTTTGCCGAATTTCTCAATAATGGCTCCAGAAAACGGTCTTGTCACAATAGCAGACAATAAGAAAACCGTCACAAGAAGGCCACCCTGTGATTCTGTTCCATTTAGTTCATCCATTGTGTAAATAGGCAGCAAGGTCAAAAGGGCATAAAAAGAGGTGAACGTAAATAAATTCACCAGGACAATCATGATAAAGTCTCTTGTCCAAATGCGTTCGTTCATGATGTATGTCACTTCCTATTCAGTTGATAATTTGTGTAAAAGTGTATGGAGGAGTTGTTTTTCTTCGTGGGTGAAATCTGAAAGACATTCTTCTTCAAATTGTTCCATCGTACGTTTGATTTCTTCAAATCGGGCCTTAGCATCATCTGTCATCACGATCAGATTTTCACGTTTGTCTTTTCCTTGTACACGTTTCACCCAGCCATTAGCTTCTAGACGGGTTACGGTTCGGGTAATGGTTGGGGCTTCGACGTTCAAATATGTCCAAATGTCTTTTTGGGTTTTCGGGCCGAATGTATCCAAACAAAAAAGTACAGTCCATTGGGACATGTACAAGTCATAAGCAACAAGCGCTTCGTTCGCCTTTTTAGACAGCAACCTGGCGCTTTGGTGTATTTGATGTAAACACTCTCTATTTAACGTATCCATATGCTCACCTTTTTTTAAATATTTAGCTAGGTAAATAAAATCACCTTTCCTATTTTACGTGCTCGACCCATTCTTGTAAAGTGAAAATTTTCGCCACTCGAAATGATTGCATTTTCTGATAAATCCCTTGTCCCATCTTCATTTTTAGCATATTCCCTATGCAATGCTAATACACTGTTACAAACCTGACAAAGAGAGTGTTTGAGGTGAGGGATCGTGTTTGGCATTTACTACCTAATGGATGAGAAATTAAGACGAACAAGCGCCCCTGAAAATGGATAATATTGATACGGATCTCATTTCACACTTCTCACATCCATTTTAGGGAGGTCGAGTGGTGTGCACGATTACATCAAAGAGCGAACAATCAAGATAGGAAAGTATATCGTGGAGACAAAGAAAACCGTTCGTGTAATTGCGAAAGAATTTGGAGTCTCTAAAAGTACTGTACACAAGGATCTAACAGAAAGACTGCCAGAAATTAATCCAGATCTGGCTAATGAAGTGAAGGAGATACTGGATTATCATAAATCAATCCGCCACTTGCGAGGAGGAGAAGCCACTAAATTAAAGTATAAAAAAGAAGAAATTTTAGAAGGCGAGCCTGTGAAACAGTAAGCTTAGTTCTTTGTTCATAAACATGACATATATATCTTCCTCATATCGGTAGTTTCTAACCACAAATTTTGTAAAGACTTTTGTAAAGAAATATCTTTTTTTCTGCAAATTATGATAGAATATATAATTAGGGCAGAATGTGGTATTTGCTATGGAAACAGATTTTCAAGGAGGATATATATAGATGTTTGCTAGGGATATTGGAATTGATCTTGGTACTGCCAATGTACTGATTCATGTCAAAGGAAAAGGAATTGTGTTAAATGAACCATCTGTTGTAGCTCTTGACAAAAACAGCGGGAAAGTTTTGGCTGTTGGAGAAGAGGCTAGACGTATGGTTGGACGTACGCCTGGGAATATTGTTGCGATTCGTCCATTAAAAGATGGCGTAATCGCTGATTTTGAAGTAACTGAAGCGATGCTCAAGCATTTTATTAATTCATTAAATGTGAAAGGGCTGTTCTCTAAGCCGCGTATGCTCATCTGCTGCCCGACAAACATTACATCTGTTGAGCAGAAGGCGATCAAAGAAGCTGCTGAAAAAAGCGGCGGTAAGCATGTATTTCTTGAAGAAGAGCCAAAAGTAGCAGCTATTGGTGCTGGTATGGATATTTTTCAGCCAAGTGGAAACATGGTCGTAGATATTGGAGGCGGAACGACAGATATCGCTGTCATCTCAATGGGTGACATTGTAACCGCCTCTTCTATTAAAATGGCTGGAGACAAATTTGATCTGGAAATTCTCAACTACATTAAAAAAGAGTACAAGCTGTTGATCGGTGAACGCACGGCTGAGGATATTAAGATCCAAGTTGCAACGGTATTCCCAGACGCACGTCACGAAGAGATTTCAATTCGTGGACGAGACATGGTGACAGGATTACCAAGAACGATTACCGTCACAAGCAAAGAAGTAGAAGAAGCATTGCGTGAATCTGTATCTGCGATTGTTCAGGCTGCGAAGCAAGTTCTTGAGAGAACACCGCCTGAATTATCAGCTGATATTATTGATCGCGGCGTCATCATTACAGGTGGCGGAGCTCTTCTAAACGGGCTTGATCAATTGCTTGCAGAAGAGCTGAAAGTACCAGTTTTCGTTGCCGAGAATCCGATGGATTGTGTAGCTGTTGGTACTGGCGTCATGCTTGATAATATGGACAAGCTGCCAAAGCGTAAACTCAGCTAATGATGTCCCTCATTCTTTTTCGAAAGAATGGGGGATTTTTATTAAAGAACCCTGCAAATATGCCGATATATTTCATAGAAGATTGTGTTTAGGTCATGTGAAAGAATTTTAATGAGGTGAGCACGTGTTAAAAGGACTATACACCGCAACATCTGCCATGATCGCTCAAGAGCGGCGGACAGAAATGCTTTCAAATAATATCGCAAATGCGAATACGCCAGGATATAAAGCGGATGAGGGGACCATGCGGGCATTTCCAGAAATGCTGCTAAGCCGAATGGAGTCAGGACGTTTTCAAACTTCCTCAGGAAAAGGTTTTAGTGTTCCGCAGCAAACGCCGATTGGCGGCATTAATACGGGAACATATATGCAGGAACTAATCCCTCAATTTACACAAGGAACTTTAAAAACAACAGATCAAACAACGGATGTAGCACTAGTCGAAAATAATGTGCCGATCAATCCGGAGACCAATCAGAAATCAGCGCTCTTTTATGCGGTCAATACCCCAGAAGGCGTTCGTTATACGAAAAGCAGCTCAATTACAATGAACGCACAAAATCAGTTGACTATCAATGGGCGTGCCCTTCTTTCTGTGACAGGTCAGCCAATCACGGTTCAGAGTGAGAATTTCAAAGTGAACGCAGATGGAACTGTGAGTGAAAATGGACAAAATCTCGGGCAAATTGATGTACGTGTTGCGATGGATACAAGGAACTTAGCGAGAGAAGGAAATGATTTATACCGTACAGCTGATAACCAGCCCCTGCCAAGCGCAGTCAATAACGGTCAAATGTCCTATACGTTAAGTCAAGGTGTATCGGAGCTGTCGAACGTGGATGTGACAAAATCATATACAGAAATGACAACCGCCTATCGAGCATTTGAAACAAACCAAAAAGTGGTTCAGGCGTATGATAAAAGCTTAGAAAAAGCAGTAAATGAAATTGGCAGAGTGTACTAATCAAGAAATGACAAAGAAAGGAGGATTCTCATGCTTAGAACGATGATCAATGCAGCTGTATCAATGAACGAAGTGCAAAAGCAGCTTGATATTATCAGTAATAACATCGCGAACAGTGAAACAACAGGGTACCGTGCGAAAAATACCCGTTTCTCAGAGCTGATCAGACAACAGTTCAACCAGGTGGATGAAAAAAATGCGCAGGTGGCAAACAGTCGTCTGACACCTGATGGACTAAGGCTTGGTACGGGTACGATGGTCAATGCGTCCATTAACTCGCTGCAAGGCTCGATTAAAGAAACAGGCCGTGATCTTGATGTTGCATTTGGAGCGCCATCTCAGTATATGCAGGTCAATGTCGGCGGTAATATCCGTTATACAAGAGATGGTTCTCTTTACTTACAGCCAGGCAATAATCGTAATCAAGTGCAGCTTGTCACTAGCGAAGGCCATCCGATTCTTGATGAAAACGGAAATGAAATCGTCTTAAATGCGAATTTCCGTGATATTTCAATTGATAAAAATGGACGTCTGACAGCCATTTCAAGAGATAATCAACCGAATCAGCAAGTGAATCTAGGTGTTGTACAAGTCAATAACTCTTCAGCACTTGTCTCTGAAGGAGATAATTTGTTCTCAGTTGACGGTACTTATCAAGGTGCATTAACGGCACTAAATGGAGCAAACCGCCAAGCGATTCAACTTCAGCAAGGTGCACTTGAAACGTCGAATGTGGACATGTCTAAAGAATTAACAGATCTCATGACAACACAGCGCTCCTATCAGATGAACTCAAGAACGATTACGATGGGTGATCAGATGCTTGGATTAGTGAATACAATTCGATAATGAGCAGGTTGACATCAGCCTCTCATGATAAAAAAGGCGGCTCGCTCAAAGTCGCCCTTTTTTTTATAAAAATCTGAGACATCGGCAAGCAGATCCTCAAGATCAATCCAAGCTTCTTTTCGTTCAAGACATGTGACGAGCCTTGCGATCTGCTCATCTGCCTTTGGCGTTTGGCTGTAGAGAAGAAATAAGATTTGGAACTTGATTCTTAAAATATCAAACTGAGAAACAACGGCTTCTTTTAATCCTTTTTGAATATACTTCATTCCTTCATCGGTTAAATTTTCTTTATAACAAGAACGCACCGTTTCGTAGAGGCACGATATATAGGAGTGTGCGGACTTCCGGTATGCTGGGAGACGAAGTGCTTTTTTAAAGTATTCCAGCGCTTTCTTGTGACGATTTTGTCTCGACTGAATAAAGCCAGCGTCATAATAAACGATACCGAGCAATTCTTGATCATCAATGATTTTCACGTATTCGATGATCTCAATAAAAATAGCTTCTGCTTCCTCATATTTTTTTTGATCGCTATAATTAAGGCCGAGCACAATTTTACAACGATAGAGGCTATGATCATCCCCATGCTTTGCAAAGATATCCATGGCTTTTTGAACATGACGAATTGATAACAACGAATAGCGGTTGTTATAATAAACACCACTTGTTCGGAAATGGAACTCTGCTTCCTCCAGCTCATCGTTAAGGAATGACAGGCGTTCTTCCGCCTTTTCGAGATAGTAGATCGCATCATTTTGATCGCTGTTTAAAGCTTCGTAGAGCCCTAGAAAGAAGTAAAAGTAATAGGCCAGTTCTTCGTTCATATCATCTTTGTGCTGCATCAGTTCATGTTTGATTTTTTCTAGGTCCTCTGTCTGATTCATCCAGAGCTGATGGCGAAAAAGCATCAGCTGATAATGTAAATAGAGTTCCTGTTTTTTTGATATTTTACGTTTATGCTTTAATAGAGTTGTTTTGATTTCTTCAGCCTTCGAAAAATGTCGATGCTTCAGCATTGTATACCACGAATGGAGAAGTTTTTTAATGGATTTATCACTCATAAAATTCATTTTTACCCTCTTATTCAATCAATGATGTAATATATATTACCATATTTGTGAAAAAACAATGAGTGTAGTGTGGATTATATTTGATGACAATAGGTAATGATATATTCTATTTTTTACCATATATGCAGAGCGGACGTTGAAAAATACGAGCATTCATAATATACTTCTATAGGAATCAAATGAAGATCATCGATATAGAAAAAAGGAGAGATCAAGATATGCTTGATGCTCAGCAAATTCAAGACATTATTCCACACCGTTATCCATTCTTATTGGTCGACCGTATTTTAGAGGTTGAGGGAGAGAAAAGAGCGGTTGGGATTAAAAATGTCACAGTGAACGAAGAATTTTTTAATGGTCATTTCCCAGGATACCCAGTCATGCCGGGTGTGCTTATTGTAGAAGCACTTGCACAGGTGTTTGGGGTGATTATGTTAGGTAAAGAAGAAAACAAAGGGAAAATTGGTTTGTTTGCAGGAATTGACGGCTGCCGTTTCAAAAGACAGGTGAAGCCTGGCGATCAGCTTCGTTTAGAGGTAGAAGTGACGCGTCTCCGAGGTCCGGTTGCAAAAGGAAAAGCAGTAGCTACAGTAGATGGCGAAGTTGCATGTGAAGCAGAACTAACATTTTCTATCGGTCCTAAAGTATCATGATTTGCCTGGCGGTTCATCAAGGATGAATCGCTTTTTATATGGAAACGACCAGCCTGAACGGATCAGGACTTGCATTTTTGACAAAAAAACGTCATATTAGACAAAAAAAGATGAAGGTGATAAAAGATGCTGAAAGAATTTAGAGAATTTGCAGTCAAGGGAAATGTCATTGACTTGGCTGTAGGTGTCATCATTGGGGGAGCATTTGGCAAAATTGTCACTTCTCTTGTGAATGATTTGATCATGCCGCTCGTCGGTATTATTATTGGGGGACATGATTTTAGCAGTCTATCTATTAAGATCGGATCTGCTCAAATTTTATATGGGAGCTTCATTCAAACAGTGATTGATTTCTTGATTATCTCGTTTTCCATTTTTATCTTTATTCGTTATTTGAATAAATTAAAACGGAAAAAGGTAGAGGAAGAAGAGGTTGTAGAAACGCCGGATCAAACGGAAGTTTTACTAACTGAAATTAGAGATCTATTGAAAAATCAAAGCCAATCGAAAGATGTGCAATAGAAAAAGAGCGGCTAATCCCGCTCTTTTTTATGTGTTTTGTTTAAATGCATCCAGCAGTTTTTCTCCGGAAAGCCCCTCTTTGACGAGGTCTTTTAGTACTTCTTCGGTTTCTGTTCTGTAACGGTTTGTAATCATTTTACCATCGAGCAGCACAGAAATGTTTTCTTCTAAAGCAACAATGTTTTTGACTTGGACAGATAGATGAACAGGGCGGTTGTTTTCTTTTGTGATTGTCACAAGAATCTTCACTTCAGTGTGCTGTTGAAAAAGCACCTCAAACACCTGTCTATGTTTCTTTGGAATGAGTGCCTCGATCATCCAGTGATTTTCACCATCTTCTTTATTAATGATTAAACCGTCACGAAGGGGAATGCTGGACATTTTATCTTGCTTTGGATCAAGTTCGATTTTTAAATCAATCAGCCTAAAGGTTTTCATATTTATCACCTCACAAGCGTTCATTATTCGTAAGTATTATTATAGCATACAACATCTTTATAAATGAAACCGCTGCCTGCTTAGAACGAGCTGCATATGAGTGAAAGGAGATGTTTTATGGAGTCCTATCAATTGCGAAACATACATATTGGCGAGGAGAAGGCAAAGAGCACAATGCGCGTTTATTCGTGGGGAGACATTCTTTCATTTTGTGATGTGTACATGGAAGAAGGCGAGTCACTCACGTTTCAATACGTCACCGAGGATCAAATGGACTGCTTTGAATTTCAATTGTCAATTCATGACGGACAGCTTTGTTTTTATTGGTTTGCGTGGGACGGTGCTGATTATATTCACATGCCTTCTAGTAATTGGATTCATTCAGACGTTTTTTATCAATTTATGAAAAATAAGTTTTTCATCAAACAAAACAAGATGATGTTTTATACTCAAGCGGTAAAAAACAGAAATTAAAGAGGAAATAGAGAATTTGAGAGATCATTTTGTCATTTTCATGTTTTGTCACATACGACCTTTCTCAGTAGACTAAGGGCAGTTGAAAGGAAAGGAGGTACGGTTTGAAACAAAAGGTAACGTCTAGCATCTGACAGCCCCCCTCTAGCTAAAGCTGATAGACGCTGCCTTGTGCATAAGAACACTGCGTAATAGAACTATAGCTTCTTTGTATAGGTCATGTGTCCCCTGTAAATCCCCTTGTGTGTATCCGGTCATGTAGCGTGGCCGGGTACCCTTTTATTCACTGATAAACCGATCACCTCTTGCAAATAGTGGATACTCATTTCATAATGATGATGGATTTTATCAGCAGTATGATAGCCGAAAATGGAGACAAAAAGGAGAGAACGATGACAAACATTCAATTGATCGCAACGGATTTAGACGGAACTTTATTGAACAGTGAACACAAAGTGAGTCGGGAAAATGAGCAGGCATTAAAGGAAGCAGCGGCGAATGGAATGGAAGTTGTCGTTTCAACAGGAAGAGCGTATTTTGATGTGAGGTCTATTTTTGATCAGCTTGGTATGAATACATGGGTGATTAGTGCCAATGGAGCTGTGATTCATGATCCGGCTGGACAAGTGTACCATTCAGCTATTTTACACGAAGAAAAGGCCAAACATATATTGTCATGGCTTGAAGAACGTGACTATTATTATGAAGTTTTTACAAACGAAGCCATTTTCACACCGAATCGCGGCAGAGAGCTTCTTGCGATTGAAATGGACCGCTTAAAAAGTGCTAATCCAAAAACGGATCGAAATATTTTAAAACAAGCGGCAGAAGTTCAATACAGTCAGTCAGGTTTTTCTTATATTGATACATATAAAGAATTGTTCCGTGAGGATCGAAAGCTTTCATTCTACAATATCTTAGGTTTCTCTTTCTTTGAAGACAGATTGAAGGCAGGATGGGATATGTTTGGTGATGATTCAGATGTCACAATGGTTAGTTCAGCCGATCATAACTTTGAAATTGGTTCAAAGGAAGCATCTAAAGGGCAGGCATTAACAAGGCTGGCAGAACGACTTGGTATTCCTTTAAGCCAGACAGCGGCTGTAGGAGACAGTTTAAATGACGAATCGATGCTTCTAGCAGCTGGTGTTGGGGTTGCGATGGGCAATGCGAGACAGGATATGAAGGAAATCGCTGATCATGTCACGTTAACAAATGATGAACATGGTGTGGCGCATATGATTCGACACCTTTTGAAATAGATGAATCGGATGTCGTTGTATAAATCACATAGGATAAAGCGCATTCTACAAAAGAGGAATTCAGAACTACTTCTATTTACACCTGATGTGGAACATCATATAATTTAATTATGAACATAACCCGCTTGTAAGAAATTAAGGAGAGTAAACGAATGGCGCTGGAATCTTATAAGTCCGAAAATCTGCATTTAATCAAGGAAGCCTTAGATTATACTCAGGTTGGCCTGACGGTGACGGACCCGTCTTTACCTGATAATCCTTTAATATATGTGAACAAGGGCTTTTTAGATATGACAGGCTATCAAGAACCCGAGGTATTGGGGAAAAATTGTCGTTTCCTTCAAGGAAATGAAACCGAGCAAATCGCTCTCAATCAAATTAGAACAGCTATTGAGAACAAAGAAGCTGTCACTGTTCAGCTGAAAAATTATAAAAAATCTGGACAGATGTTTTGGAATGAGCTAAGTGTGGCTCCTCTTTGGATTGACGAAAATGAAGGAAAACGTCTTTATTTCGTTGGTCTGCAAAAAGATGTCACGAAAGAGAAGGAACAGCAGGAGCTTCTTGAGCAATCGATTGATGAAGTGCTGAATATTTCTGTTCCAATTGTTCCTGTGAAAGATGGTATTTCTGTGTTACCGATCATTGGTACGTTAACAGCGCCAAGATTTCATAAAATTATCTCAACAGTCTCCACCTATATCTCTCAATCCAAGGACGATTATTTTATTGTCGATCTGTCTGGTTTATTAGAAGTGGATTCATTTGTGGCAGATGCAATTTTTAAGCTGAACGATTTAATTTTAATGACTGGTACTGAACTCATTGTGACAGGAATTAAACCGAATCTTGCGATGAAAATGGGAGAAATGAGAGAGGACTTCCGTGAATTGAATACGTATATGAACGTGAAATCTGCATTGAAAAAGCTGCACATTTAACCTATGTTCATATGAAATGAAAAAAGAGGACTTTTCATCATGTTTGAGAAAAGTCCTCTTTTTGCTGGGATTAAGATGATTGAGCGGCCGCACTTAATGTGAATAAATCTTCTAGTTCGTTCGTCGATAGCTCAGTAATCCAACTTTCACTTTGGATAATTTGATCATTTAACGTTTGTTTTGTTTCGAGCATTTGATCGATTTTTTCCTCAATCGTGCCCGTTGTGATCATCTTATGGACGTGAACAAATCGTTTTTGTCCGATCCGATAAGCACGGTCTGTCGCTTGGTTTTCCACAGCAGGATTCCACCATCTGTCGTAGTGAATGACATGGTTTGCGGCAGTTAGGTTAAGTCCTGTTCCTCCTGCTTTTAAAGAGAGAATTAAGATGTTGAATTCTTTCTTCTGGAAGCGATCCACCATTTTATCCCGCTCCTGTTTTGACAGACTGCCATTTAAAAATTGAACTGGTTCTCCAAACATCTTTTCCGCCAGCTGCTTGATCATGTTCCCCATTCCAATATACTGCGTAAAGATGAGGCAGCTTTCTCCTTGCTCATGTATTGCTTTTAACAGCTCTGCGAGTTTATCCATTTTTAATGAACGTTTCAGCAGTTTCACATCTGTTCCACTCTCTTTTAAATAGAGAGCCGGGTGATCGCAAATCTGTTTGAGTCTGCCGAGCATACTTAAAATAATGGCTTTCCGCTGCATTCCTGTTAACGAAGCCATGTGTTCGAATGTATCCTTCACGAGCTGTTCATATAAAGAAGCCTGCTCAGCGGATAGCGGAATGAATTCTTTTTCTTCGAGTTTCTCAGGCAGGTTCAGGGCGACCTCTTCATCTTGCTTTGTTCTTCTTAATAGGAAGGGCTTTATCAGCTGCTGCAGCTGTTCAATTCTTTTTTCATCACGGTCTTTTTCAATCGGCAGGACGAACTTCTTATGAAAGCTCGTCAGGCTGCCGAGATATCCTTTGTTGACGAAGTCGAAAATGGACCAAAGCTCTGTCAAACGGTTTTCCATAGGTGTCCCGCTAAGGGCAATGTGATGCTGCCCTTTGAGCTGTCTGATCGCTCTCGATTGTTTCGTATGGGCGTTTTTGATGTTTTGGGCTTCGTCTAAACAAATCGTATCCCACTTTGCTGACGTTAATTCATCACGATCAGAATGTGAGAGTCCATAAGACGTCAGGACAATATCTGTTGACTCGTATGCCTTTGTAAAGTGTTCCCCTTGAGGGCGCGATGGCCCGTAATGCAGAGCGACATTCAAATGTGGTGCGAAGGTTTCAAGCTCTCGCTGCCAGTTTCCTAAAACAGAGGTCGGCGCAATGATGAGAGATGGAGCGGCATTTTGCTTCTGCTCTTTCAGATATGTGAAATACGCAATCATTTGAATCGTTTTTCCAAGGCCCATATCATCTGCTAAACAAGCCCCGAATCCATGAGATCTTAAAAATAACAGCCAGTTGACACCATGCTGCTGATACGGCCTTAGTGTGCCTTTGAAGGACTCACTCATTTCGTAGGAAGGCAGCTCATGCGTATCATTTAACTGATGGACAAGTCCTCTTAATTGAGACGAAAGTTCAAATTGAATATGTGCAAATGCTGAGCTGTCTAGCAGTTCTGGTATCGATTCAGAGGATGCTTCTTGATCTGCCAGCTCGCGTGACAAAATATCAGACATGTGCAGCCCTTCATTTTCGGCGCGCTCCATCCATTTTTTCATTTGCTGGATGAAGGTTGGATCGATTTTGATCCATTGCCCTCGAATGTTGACAAGGCGCCGTTTACTTTGGACAAGCTCGTTGAACTCATCTTCTGTCAGCTCGATGCCGTTTGTAGCAAAGCGCCAATTAAAGTCCATCAAGGCATCCATTCCGACATGCGACTCGCCTCGCGGGGTAGAGGAAATCCTTGCTTTTAGCATCATGGTGCTTTCTTTGACGATTTGCCACCACGATGGGAGCAGGATCTCAATGCCCATATTCACAAGTGTTTCACTTGCTTCAGACAGGAAGAGCCATGCTTCGTCTTCTGACATGAGCGTGGTGCCAGATGTGAAAGAGAGCCAAGGTACAATTTGACTGAATCGCTCCAGCTCTCTTGAGATTTTATCTTGATACGGATGCCAAGACCTTTTCAATGAACGGATACCCTCAAAAAAGTGAAGGTCGCTGTTTTTCTTATCACGCAAAAACAATTCGATTTTCCAATCATCTCCGTCGAAATCCGGTTCATTTAAGCGCAAGCCGACAGTGAAAGGCGTCTCGTCATCAATCCAGCCAATCGTCTCCAAGAAATCCTGCTCATCTAAAAAGTGTCCTTGGAAGGATGAGAGCGCAGGCGATTGTGCTGTCATGCGGTTCCATTTGTGCTGCAAGGCATCATCATATTGAATGTAATCCTGTACGGCAAAGGAGAACCAATTAGCCGTATAGCCATCTAATAGTCCTTCTTTGTCTTTAAACCGAAGCACACCTTCTGTCCACGCCTCGTAATCGGGAACGAAATCTTCGTCCTCGATGAATTCGTAAATGGTGGAGGCTGTCTTCATCAGTGGTTCCGTTTCATCCGTTAATGTCACATGACTAAAGGTATTAAATGAATTTTTTCCTAGTAATTCAACGGTCATCCAAGGGCTTAACAGGAAGGCAGGTGTGCCAATAAAGCTCACATCTTCTAAAAATGTTCCGTAAAAAGACGATTCGTGCCATTGGAAAAGCTGCCTCTTCATTTCATTAAGTGGAACAGGGTGTCCGTCCTCTGCTTGCGCTGAAATGGTGAAAGAGAAATCTTCTGTTTGTTCTGCATGAATGACAATTTGTTTATGGCGTGTCATCAATTAATTTTCCTTTCTTCATTTCCTCTTGGAACGCACGCAGCCGTTTCGTTGAATCCTGCAGCTGCTTGACATATCTTTCCCAAATCGCGGTTTTTTTCGTTTTATGATAAAGCGTGCGTAGTTTTTTTAGCATTTTCACAGATTCTCGATAAGCACTTCGATTCTTTTGATCGAGAAGCAGTGAGATTTCACGGTGGTACGATGGAATGAGCGCTTCAGGCTCCTCTTTTGCAATTTGTTTGATCAGATCCTTCTCCAGTTCACTGATGGAGAAACCAACAAGGCTGTGAATCTCAATCCATTCTGCATAACGCTGCTGTGCATATAATAGCTGACTATATTCAGTAAACGCATAGGGCATGCAGATTTGGAGGTAGCGTTCATATAAATGATGATCCTTCGTCTGCTTAAAGTATGCGTCTAAATAAAAGAAGAAATCACTGACGGCTCCTCGCAGTTCTCTATAGGAAAGGTCGAGCTGGCAATATTCCTCTAAAATATAGGTGATCTCATGATACCAGAGCTTGAGCCGCTTCCAGTCCTTGCGGTTTGTGAGATCCTTCAGCCAATTGAGCACATTTGGCAGCATATCTGCATTGAGCAGCTGTAATTGCTGAAAGAGGCTTTCGTCTTCTTTCTGTAAATAATCCATGTGCATCAGCCCGATGGTACGTTCAACCGTTTGTTCTTGCTGCTGAGCGTTCTTCAGTAATTCTGTTTCTTTTTTAACCCATTTCCCTCTATTTAATATGGTCCCCCAAATCTCCATAAAGACCGCTACTCGTTCATGCTGGAAAGGTCCGTTTATTTGAAGAAGTGCCCGAACGGCAGTTGGTGTGTTTTCAAGAAACGGATCGAGGGAAAAGGAAAGGGCGTATGTCTTCAAGTGATCCACTGAATCGAAAATGGTGTTCATGAGCTGTTCTACATATGGATTCATGGAATAAAAATCCTTCTCGGCATCAAGCCGGTCGAGGTCGATCAATTGATGAATCCTTAACCACACATCGATTGAGGTATGAATCGCATACAAACTCTTGAATTCAGGTGAATGAGGTGCGTGTTTTTTTAGGATTGATAAATAGCCGTAATACAAATGCTGCGGTGTTTGCTGGTGCTTTGGTGTCCGTTTCAGCCAGAGGTTAAATTCCTCTTGGAAAAAATTCAGCCAGCTTTGGAGTGATTGTTCGTCTGGGCGCTTCACTTGGAAGTGCTGGCGAATCAATTCTTTGCTGCGTTGTAATTCATCCTTTTCTGACCAATTTTCTGTAAATCCGGTCACACTCTCTACTTGAGCGTATAGCGAAAAGAAGACAGCGAGAATGTGTTTACAAAGTCCATCCGCCGGACATGAGCAGCTGCTTCTCACAGGAAACAGCACATGAAGGTGGACTCTTGCTGCCACGACATCATGTACATAAGCTGACCATTCCGTATCAGATTCTTGCTTGAGACGATATACACTGTCCTGTCTATAAGTAATCAATGCTTTTTTGATGAGTTGTTTGTTTTCATCTGTTGCAGGAAGAAGTTCTTTGAGCTGTTCGGCTGTTTGTTTGATTTCTTCTTCGTTGATGTTGTGCTGAAGCATTTGATCCGCTCCTAACCAAGTAAAAGATTCCAATTCTTTTATTATAGCTCAATGGTGATTTATAAAAAAGTTTTTCATGAAAATGGTCATAAATTTCAAAAGCTGTCGAATGATGTATTAGAGTATTGCATAAACCAACCATACAGCATATAATAATGAAATTAGTGGAATCGAAAGGATACAGACATGGACAATAAGGGTTTAAATCAAGAAGAGTTTTTAAAAATTTTGATGTACGCTCATGATATTGGTGAGAATTCAAATGATGTCACCACAAAAGAAATGCTTGAAAATCTGATTGCTCATATTCGAAATGGTCTTGTTTCATAAAAGTGACCCCCTGCTAGTGATGGCAGGGGGTTTTTGTATGCTTTTATGAATGGAACGAAAGCTCCCGGCATACGATGTCATTACAAGCATAAGGCGTATGGGGAGCTGATGGTGTCATGAATATTGCAATTGCAGGCTGTGGATATGTGGGGCTGGTCACAGGTGTGTGTTTAGCGGAGGCAGGGCACAATGTGGCGTGTATTGATATTGACCGGAAAAAGGTCATGCAGCTGAAACAAGGACATCCACCAATGTATGAGCCAGGATTAAAAGAATTGCTGAAACGCAATCTTGAGCAAGGACGAATTCAATTTTACATAAATGGAGCGGCAGCCTACCCGCGGGCTGATGTGTTAATGATTGCGGTCGGCACCCCGCAGCAGGCAGACGGCCAAGCTGATTTACAGTATGTGTTTCGGGCTGCAAAGGAGATGGGCACAAAAGCGAAATCAGGTGCGGTTCTTGTGGTGAAAAGTACGGTGCCTGTCGGAACGGGTGATCAAATCGATCAGATGATACATCAAGAATTAGGACGGAATGAGCCGTTATCTATTGCATCTAACCCAGAATTTTTACGGGAAGGCTCTGCCATTTCAGATACTTTGAGGGCAGATCGGCTTGTCATTGGGGCTGAAACAAAAGCCGTATTAGACCAGCTAGAGGAGATGTATGCTGATTTCCACCTGCCAGTGGTCAAAACAGACCGAAAAAGTGCCGAAATGATCAAGTATGCATCAAATGCTTTTCTTGCGACTAAAATCAGCTTTATGAATGAGATTGCTTCCATTTGTGAAAAAACAGGTGCTGATGTTGAATGGGTTGCGCGGGGAATGGGGCTCGATCAGCGGATCGGTTCTTCGTTTCTCAAGGCGGGGATTGGCTACGGAGGTTCTTGTTTTCCAAAGGATACAAATGCACTTGTCCAAATCGCAGGGCATGTGTCCCACGATTTTGAGCTGCTAAAGGCTGTCATTAAAGTAAACAATGAGCAGCGAGCTGGTTTTATCCGAAGCATTCAGGAGAGACTGGGGGCAAATCTTGAAGGGAAGCGAATTGCGCTTCTTGGCCTGTCCTTTAAACCGAATACAGACGATATGAGGGAGGCGCCGTCGGTTCCGATCGCTCATGAACTCCATCAATTAGGCGCGGAGCTTGTGGCTTATGATCCTGTTGCTACACGTCATGCCGCTCGTGAACTGCCGGATCAAGTCTTGTTTGCTCAAACGATTGAAGAAGCGATAAAGGATGTCCATGCAGTTTGTATATTAACAGAGTGGACGGAGATTCAGACGTTTCCGCTCACGTCCTACAAGGAATGGATGAGACAGCCGCTTATTTTTGATGGGCGAAACTGTCACACGCTTGAAGCGGCAGAACAAGCAGGGATCGAGTATCATTCGATTGGGCGCAGACCGGTTTCTCCAATTTATATGTAAAAGAAAACCGATAACAGGCCATGTTATCGGTTTTTTTAATGCGGCAGAATGAATCCGCCATATAAAAAGGCAGCCACAATGAGAAAGGCGGGGTGCATTTTGAATTTGGTCATAAAGAAAAAGGAGATCGCGGCAATGGCGAATGATTGCGTCCAGCCGATGGCTTTCACTGCATCTCCGCCGATTTCCCATGTTAATAAAAGCATCATCATCGCAATGACGGGCTGTACGGATAAGGTCATGCCTTTTACGACAGGGGATTGGCGAAAGCGGTCAATCAACTTGAGCAATAAAATCAATCCAATGGCTGATGGCAGTACAGTTGCAAGCAGTGCCACGATAAAGCCCGGCCAGCCCATGACGTCATAGCCTACATATGCCGCGATCTTCGTAGCAATTGGTCCTGGCAGTGCATTGGCTAATGCAAGCATATTGGAGAACCCTTCGTTCGTCATCCAATGAAAATGATTGACGATTTCTTCATAATTGAGCGGGATGGATGCAGGCCCTCCGCCATATCCTAATAGATTGGACAAGAAGAATGCCCAGAATAAAAAGAGAATCAGCATCATGAAGACACTCCTTTCTCTTTATTTGTTCGATTCCAGCGTTGTTTCAGTTTGAAATGAAAGGCGCCATAGAATAAAAAGATGATGACAATGATTCCTGGATGAATGGACAGCACCTGCAGTCCGATAAAGGCAAGAAGGAATAGAGCGATACCGAAGATCATTCCGAAGCCTTTCATCGTTTTTTGTCCAAACTCGTATGCCATGATCCCGAGCAGGACGGCAATAACTGGTGTCACGGCGCCAATCATATTTTGAATGATTTGTGAGGAGCTTAAGACGCTGACAAGTGTGACGAGTGCCACCATGGCGAGACATGTTGGGAAAATATGAGCAGCTGTTGCGACAATTGCGCCGGATACGCCCTTCAATCGATAGCCGAGATATGCCGACATTTTGGTCGCGATCGGACCTGGTAATGCATTGGCGATGGCGAGTGTTTCTCCAAACTCGTCATCATTGATCCATTGATATTTCACCACCGCTTCATGGCGAATGAGCGGTATGACGGAAGGGCCTCCGCCAAAACCGAGAATACCGGTTCGCACCATAGCGATGATGAGTTCAATATATGATTGCAAGTGCTTCAACTCCTGTCTACAATTTCATGCCCATTCGGCTTTTGTATCGTTTAATGAGCATTTGGCAGTCCACACTCACGACGCCTTCTAGCGGGTATAGCTTTTTTGTCAGGAATGCCTCCATTTCCTGTTCATTTTGAAAAATGCCATGCATATGCAGCTTGCTTGGCCCTGTCATGTGATAAAGGCTTGTGACAGCTGTTTCCTGCTCAAGTTGAAGGGCTACTGCTTCTAAAAATTTCGGTTCCACTTCTACATTAAAGAAGACAGAGACGTGAATGCCGATCTTAGCAGGGTTAATCACAGTGGTGAATCGTTCAATGACGCCTGCTTCAATCAGCTGCTGAATGCGGGCTTGCACAGCTACACGTGAAAGACCGACTTGTTTCCCGAGATCTGTATAGGACATACGCCCGTCCTCGTGTAATAGGGATAAAATTTGTTTATCCCTTTCATCTAATGTTAGGTTCGGAATGCTATAGTCGTTTGACACCGTATAACCACCTTTCTTCTGTTGGTATTTTATCATATTTCATTACGAATAGAATGAATGAATTTAAATTTACTAACGAAATGAAATATCATGGAGTGATAAATAATCTTTTTGCATAAAAAGACACCCCGGAATCAACGGGGTGTCTTCATTTTATTGATCTGGGCTGCTTTCCGCACTGGCAATTTGTTGTGCAAGGTCAGCTCGATCAATGTCTGCTTGGAAGAATTCCTGCGTATTTGGCAGATGTAAATTCATATGACGTTTTTGAGAAATGCGGATGGTCACTTGATCAACGGTGTAATCAAATACGTGTCCGCCGACACTTCGATCATCATCAATGAAATGAAGATGATATCCACTCACCGCAATACCATGTGCGTACTGCGGTGTACGGAAACCAGCGATCGTTCCTTGAATATCCTCGAAATCGAAAATAGGCTGTGCCTTGACTGCTTCCACCATCGGAACGTAAGGTTTTTCCTGTTTTTCGACCGTACGTGTTTGAACCTTTTTGAATGATCCATCAATGCGGATCGCATAAAAAACATTCTTACTAGGTAAAATGCGGTCGATTTCTTCTTCTAGCTCTTTGGACGTCATGGTTGCATCAATTCGATGAACGATATCTGTTTCAAAGAATGCTAGAGAGCAGAATGGTGAATAGTCTTGATCGGTAACCGGTGTCGCTGTTCCATCCGAGCGCAGTCGATAAAATGCGCCGTCAAAGCCGATCAGCTCTCCATCTAATTGATTGAATGTACCAATGCCGAAATCACCGTGCTTGGGAATATGTGCAAGGGAGAAATCTCCATCATATACGGCTTCCAGTAAAGAGGTCATCGTCGATACTTGATAAACCTCTTGCTGTTTGTCATGTTGTCTTGTGTCGTTCTGTTGATTCATTGGGTGCATCATACCCATATCCGCTCACTCCTTTGATGTAATGTATGGACATCTTATCTGACGTTCAATGTGTGTTTTTCACGAAAGACTTCTGGCCATTTTTGACTGGCGAGGTCTGGGTTGTCTTGATAGTCAATCGGAATATCAATAATAACGGGTCCTTCTATGTTTATACCCTTTTGAAGGACAGTTGAAAGCTCTTCAGGTGAGTTAACCCGTAATCCAGTCGCTCCAAAGCTTTCCGCATATTTCACTAAGTCGATCTGTCCGAATTCAACGCAGGATGTGCGGTCATATTTCATTTCCTGCTGAAACGCCACCATGTCGTATGTGCTGTCATTCCAAACAAGGTGAACGAGATTTGTTTTCATGCGGACGGCTGTTTCAAGCTCCATTGCAGAGAAGAGAAAACCGCCATCACCTGAGACCGAAATGATCTTTTCATCTGGATTCAGTATGGAAGCCGCAATTGCCCATGGTAAGGCGACGCCTAATGTTTGCATTCCGTTGCTCACCAGGAATGTGTTCGGCTCATAGACGCGGAAGTGACGCGACATCCAAATCGCGTGAGATCCGATATCACACGTGACCTTCGTGTCATCAGGAATCAGGCGTCTTAATGTATGAATGACATTCAGCGGGTGAGATAGATGACTGTCTCTTTCTGGTGCTTTTTCAATGTCGCTTAACAGCTCCTGTAATTCAGTGACTAAATCAATTTGTTCTTTGCATAGAGAAAGTGGAACACTGTCATGGGCTAGATGTTTAACGGTTTCAGCTATATTGCCTACAAGCTCAAGCGCTGGCTCATAAAAATGATCAATATCTGCCTGCATGTCATCCACATGGATGATCTGGCGCTGCTGCGGCTGAATATTCCAATGCTTCGGATCATATTCGATTGGATCAAAGCCGATGGTCAAAAGGACATCTGCTTGTTCAATGAGTAGATCCCCCGGCTGATTCCGGAATAAGCCGATTCTGCCTACATATTGAGACTCAAGCTCTCTTGAGAGAACGCCGGCTCCTTGGTACGTTTCGACAAATGGAATCCCAAGTGTTTTCAATAATGTTCTAGTGGCGTTTGCAGCAGCTGGACGACTTGCTTTCATTCCCACAATCGCAACAGGTAAGTGTGCATTTTGAATTTTGGCGATGGCCGAACTGATGAGAGCATCCGGTGCAGGACCTAGTTCTGGAGAAGGGTGAGCAGACACTGGTGTTTGTGTGGTATGTTCTGTCACGACATCTTGTGGAAAGCTGATAAATGCTGCTCCAGCCTGCCCCTTTTGTGCCGCGCGAAAAGCATTTGTTAAGGCTTCAGGTATATTATGAACGTCTTGTACTTCAACACTGTATTTTGTGACTGGTTTGAATAATGCCGCATTGTCGAGTGATTGATGTGTTCGTTTCAGCCGATCCGCACGAATGACGTTTCCAGCGATTGCGACAACAGGGTCACCTTCTGTATTGGCTGTTAATAGACCTGTTGCTAAATTAGATGCGCCAGGACCTGATGTGACGAGACAAACACCTGGTTTGCCGGTTAAGCGGCCGACAGCGGCTGCCATAAAGGCTGCATTTTGTTCGTGTCTGCATAGGACAAGTTCTGGACCTCTGTCTTTTAATACATCAAATACGGCATCAATTTTTGCACCTGGAATCGCAAAAACATGGGTCACACCTTGAGCAATCAGCGTATCGACAATCAATTCTGCTCCTCGTCTTGTTAGGGGTTGTGCTTGAGAATTCATTTACCCCGCACTCCTTTCGGCAAGTAAAATTTTTTATGAAAATATATTTTCATGATATGATTTACTATACATTTCAAAAAGAAAATTTTCCAATATATGTTTAACGTGGTTTTAATATGTTTCACGAATAAGTGCGCGAGGAGTGAAAGGATGGAACTGAGACATTTGCAGTATTTTGTCACAGTAGCGGAGGAGCTGCATTTTGGCAGAGCAGCCGCACGGTTGAATATGACACAGCCTCCACTTAGTCAGCAAATTAAGCAGTTTGAAGAAGAATTGGGGTTTCCTTTGTTTCACCGGTCGAAGCGAGTGGTGGAGTTAACAGCTGCTGGAAAGGTCTTTTTACATGAGGTGCGTGGTGTGCTGCAGCAGCTTGATAAAGCCGTTGATCATGCACGGCATACAGCAAGAGGAGAGCTGGGGAAAATCATCATAGGGTTTGTTGGAACAGCGACGTATGATATTCTGCCGCCAGTTGTACGCGAATTCAGAGAGCTGTATCCCTCTGTCAGTATTGAGCTGAAGCAGCTTTCTGTTCCGCAGCAGCTAGGGGCGCTTTTAAATGGGGAGATTGATATCGGTTTTTTACATCCTACATCTCCGCATGAAGAACTTGTCAGCCGTTTGATGAAGCAAAGTGAATGTATTTTTGCGATTCCGAAAAATCATCCGCTGGCGAAAAAAGAGGCGGTCACGATCGAAGATATCCGGCATGAACCGATCATTTCTTTATCAAAGGAATCATGGCCGTCCCTTTATCAACACTTTGTCCTGCTATGTGAAAAGTACGGATTTTCTCCGAATATTGTGCAGGAAGCAGCGGAATATCAAATGGTTATTGGCCTTGTCACAGCTGGTATCGGTATTGCGGTCATTCCAAAATCAGCCCGGCGTTTATTTAATCTAGATGTTGTATATCGGTCCATTGAAGGTGAACAGCTTCTGGCGGAATGGACGATTTCCTATAGACGAGAGAATCATAATCCTGCTTTATTTCATCTTGTCCACCATATCCTGCATCGCACCGAGCCGGAATCAGAGGCATAGAAAAAAGGGGTATGGTATGATGTCGATACACCAAAAGGAGGCGTGTCTGAATTGATTACGTTGCAAATGGATCAGCTATCAAGAAAAGAAGCATATAAATTATTATCGGGCTCTATTGTTCCACGACCGATTGCGTTTATTACAAGTCTGTCTAAAGATGATGTCGTCAATGCCGCACCATTTAGTTTCTTTAATGTCATCAGCGGACACCCGCCGCTCCTCGCAGTTTCTATCGGACGACGCGAAGGTCAGATGAAAGATACAGCGCAGCATATGATTGACAGGGGAGAATTTGTGGTCCATGTGAGTGATGAAGCGATAATAGAAGATATAAACGAAACAGCTGCTACGCTGCCACAGGAAGAGAGTGAGCTGGATCGAACCGGTCTTCATCAAGTAAAGAGCCATGTCGTGTCAGTGCCGGGAATTCAGGAAGCACGTATTCGCTTTGAATGTCAGCTTGAAAAGCATCTTACCTTTCAAAATGATGAAGGAGAGATCACGGTCGATCATATCATTGGCCGGGTTGTGTGTGCGCATTTAGATGAGGATGTGTATGATGCAGAAAAAGGATATGTTTCGACTCATGAACTAAAGCCAGTCGCCCGTTTAGCGGGAAATGATTACGCCCATTTAGGGACGTCATTTGTGTTGAAAAGACCGGAATAATAGGAAAAACCCCCGAGAGCTATCGGGGGTTTTGTGTTTATTTTTTCTGTTCTAGTTTCAGTGGAGCTGCGATGTTCTTTTCTACTTTTTTCCCTTTTAGGACGTCGTTTGCAGCGCCGACTGCCAGTTTCCCGATCAGCTCTGGCTGCTGGGCGACTGTGGCAGATAGTTTTCCTGCTTTGATCGAGTTGAGTGCATCTTCGTTTCCGTCAAAGCCAACGACGAGAATGTCTTTTCCAGAGCTTTGAATCGCCTCTAGAGCGCCAAGTGCCATTTCATCATTATGGGCAAAAACGGCTTTGATGTCAGGGTTTCCTTGAAGGAGGTTTTCCATGACATTCAGTCCTTTTGTCCGGTCGAAGTCAGCCGCTTGTTTTGCTGTCACTTTTAGATCTTTATCCGCTATTTGATGGAATCCTTTTCCGCGCTCACGTGTAGCGGAAGCGCCTGGTACACCTTCTAGTTCAGCGACTTTTGCTCCTTTACCGACCTTGTCGATGATAAAGTTAGCTGCCATTTCGCCGCCTTTGACGTTATCTGAGGCGACCAGTGCTTCTACTTTTCCGCTTTCTGCTGAACGGTCTAATGTGATGACAGGAATATCTGAAGCATTCGCTGATTCGACAGCGGTTGAGATAGCAGATGAATCCGCTGGGTTGATGAGTAATGCGTCAACCCCTTGCTGAATTAAATCTTCTACGTCACTGGTTTGTTTAGCTGAATCATTTTGTGCATCTGCAATGACCACTTCGATGCCAAGCTTTTTCGCTTCTTTCGTCACACCATTTTTGAGAGAAACGAAAAATGGATTATTTAAGGTCGAGATCGAGAGCCCGATTTTGATGTCTTTTTTCTTTCCATCTTTTGTTGATTTGGCCCACTCTGGCGGTTCTAGCGAGCAGGCAGAAAGCATGAATAATGAGAGAGTCAGAATGAGAATGAGATATTTTTTCATAGCAGCTGCCTCCTTAAGCAGATTTCTTTCTGTCTAGTAGGACTGCAATCAAGATGACAATCCCTTTCACAACAGATTGATAGAATGATGATACACCAAGTAAGTTCATACCATTGTTCAAGACACCGATGATGAGCACCCCGATCAGTGTGCCGACAATTCGCCCTCTTCCGCCAGACAGGCTTGTCCCGCCAAGTACAACAGCAGCAATCGCATCAAGCTCATAGGATGTGCCAGCTGTTGGCTGAGCTGAGTTTAGGCGAGAGGTCAAAATGGCACCCGCTAAAGCAGACATGAAACCTGCCAGTGAATAGATCATAATTTTTACGCGCGGTACTTTGATTCCTGAAATGAGCGCAGCTTTTTCATTTCCGCCGATGGCATACGTTCTTCTGCCGAAAGGTGTTTTATGAAGCAGCACCCAAAGTACGATAAAGGTGAGAAGCATCGTGATTGCTGGAACAGGAATGCCTAAGAAATACCCGCGGCCGAATAACTGAAAGGCATAGTTAGAACCGAGTCCTGTAATCGGGTTTCCGTCTGTATAAACAAGTGTTAATCCTCTAAAAATGGTCATCGTGGCAAGTGTTGCGATAAAAGGAGCCATTTTTCCTTTTGTAATTAAAAGACCGTTGACCATCCCAAGAATAGCGCCGATGATACAGCCAACGATAATAGCTAAAATCGGGTCCATACCAGACACGATAAATCCGGCAGTCAGAGCACTAGAAAGTGCTAAAATGGCACCGACAGACAAATCAATTCCTCCGGTTAAAATAACAAACGTCATTCCAAAGGCAATGAGGGCATTAATGGAGATTTGTCTCAGTAAGTTTAAGATGTTTAATGGCTCTAAAAAGGCTGGGTTTAAAATAGAAACAATTGCGACAAGGATGATGAGTCCTAAGAATGGCCCAAGCTTTTGCATGATGTTGTCAAATCGTCCATTTGAAGTAAGTGGTTTCATGTTACTTCCCTCCTGTAGCTAGTGTCATAATTCGTTCTTGTGTTGCGTCTGATTTATTTAATTCTCCGCTGATGGTTCCTTCATGAATGACAAGCACTCGATCGCTCATCCCTAGAATTTCTGGGAGCTCAGAGGAGACCATTAAAATGGCAACACCTCGATCAGTCAGTTCATTCATTAACTGGTAGATTTCTCGTTTCGCTCCGACATCGACACCTCTTGTCGGTTCATCTAAAATTAAGACCTTCGGCTGGATGCCGATCCATTTGGCGATGACGACTTTTTGCTGATTTCCACCAGAGAGACTTCGAGCAGAAATTTCAGAGGAAGCCGTTTTAATTGTCAGTCTTTTGATGAGCAGGTCGACAAAATCCTGTTCGTTTTTCTTATCAATCAGTCCTTTTGGAGAGAAGCTTTCTAAGTTTGGCAGTCCAATGTTTTCTCGGATGGATGCATCCAGCATGAGTCCTTCATCTTTGCGATCCTCTGTGATAAAGCCGATACCGAGCTTGACGGCATCACTTGGTTTTTTAATGACAGCCTTTTTCCCATGGACCCAGATTTCACCTTGATCAAGAGGATCAAGACCAAACAGCGACCGCATCATTTCGGTTCTGCCAGCGCCCATTAAGCCTGCAACACCGACGATTTCTCCAGCTTTGACTGAGAAACTGATATCATGGAATTGTCCTTTTCTTGTCGCTTGCTTCACCTCAAGGACAATATCTCCTAGAGAAGGCAATCTCTCAGGGTATCGATCTGTTAATTCGCGGCCGACCATTTTTTTGACGACCTCATGGAAATTCGTTTCAGGTATGGCTTTCGTATCGACTGTTTTCCCATCGCGCATGATTGTAATCCGGTCACAGATCGCAAAGATTTCCTCCATACGGTGAGAAATATAGACAATGGATACGCCTTCTTTTTTGAGAGATTCAATGACCTGAAAGAGCTTTTCAATCTCACGGTCTGTTAGAGCTGCTGTTGGCTCATCCATGATGATCACCTTCGCATCAGTCATTAATGCCTTTGCAATCTCAATCATCTGTTTTTGTCCAACAGAGCAGCTGCCTGCCTCTTGATCAAGCGAGAGGTTCACAGACAATCGGTCCAGCTGGCTTTGGGCAAGAACCTTCATTTTCTTTGTGTCTAGCAATCCAAACTTCGTATAGATTTCTTTCCCGATGAATAGGTTTTCCAAGACGGTCATATCCGGCCATATGTTGAGCTCCTGATGAATAAAGGCGATGCCGTGTTGTTCCGCTTCCTTCGGATTTTTGAAAGCGGTTTCTTTTCCGTCGATTTGAATCGTTCCTTGATCTAATGAATAAAGACCTGTGAGCAGGTTCATTAAAGTTGATTTTCCCGCGCCATTTTCGCCCATGAGCGCGTGGACCTCACCTGTGACGAGGTCAAAGGAGACCCCGGAAAGAACGGTGTTTTTTCCAAAGGCCTTATGGATGTTATGCATCTCAATGTTCATATCTGGCTCCTCCTTTTAAAAGATGACACCGGCATGAAGAATGCAGTTTGCGTATGGGGTGGCTTCACCCGTGCGAATGACTGCTTTTGCCTGCTTGGTCATGTTTTTGAACGTCTCGTGGTCTACATCATGTAATGGCTGTGAGAACGCTTTCTTTAGAAATAGATGATCTCGCTCATTGGCTTCTTTGATTTCACTAGCCACAGTAATGTGTTCAACCGCCATTTCCTGAAGAAGGAGAGAGGTGACCTCCTGAAAGGACGGTGTGCCGATTGATAACGCCAGGTCGATTTTGACTGGACCTTCTGGAATAGGAAGACCGCAGTCTGCGATGACGATTGTATCTGTATGACCAAGGTCAGCAAGTACCTTGGCGATATGACTGTTTAAGATGCCGTTTTTTTTCATTTCTTTTTCTCCAGTTCTTCTCTTGTTGGCATGCCGCCTTGTGCACCGAACTTTGTGACAGACATTGATGCTGCAAGGTTGGCATAGGCAAGTGCGTCATAGAGAGATTTGCCCTCTGTTAAGGCTACAGCCAAGGCTCCGTTAAAGGTATCGCCTGCTCCTGTTGTATCAACTGCTTCAACAGGAAAGCCTGGAACTAGCACTTCTTTCAATCCGTCAAAAAATCGAACCCCATTTTTCCCTTCTGTGATGAGTAATTTGTTAGGGTATTGACGCAAGGCGTCTTCAATTGGGAGTCCATCAAACATGAGAACAGCTTCGTGCTCATTCGGTGTAATATAGGCAGCCTGGTCTAAAACCTGCTGCGATACTTTGCGGGCAGGTGCAGGGTTTAAAATCACAGGGATTTCTTTGTCGCTGCAAATGGAGCAGACAGCTTCGACTGTTTCTTCAGGTATTTCCTGCTGAACGAGAACTATCCCAATATCATCTATTGTAGAAAGTGCCTCTCTAACATAGTCAGGAGTGACCTCGTCATTTGCTCCTTTGACCACGACAATGCTGTTATCACCTTCTGCTAAAATGATATGAGCGGTGCCGCTTTCCATTTCGGTAACCGGTTTCATATATGGGGTGCGGACCCCTTGATCTTGTAGATTGCTGACAATATCCTGACCATAAGCATCATCACCGACTCGGCCGACCATGTATACATCTGCACCGAGTCTGGCACTTGCGACTGCTTGATTGGCGCCTTTTCCCCCTGGGACGGTTTTAAATGATTCGCCTAACACCGTTTCACCGGCATTTGGCCGTTTATCCGATGTGACGACTAAATCCATAGAACAGCTTCCTACTACGACAATATGACTCATTGTGAATCCACCTTTCTTGTGGTCTCTCGTTCAATAAAAGAGACGGGCATTTGGATAACTGGTTGATCTATAGGTTGTTTCTGAATCGCTTTGATTAACAGCTGTGCCGCTTCTTTTCCCATCTCATAGGCAGGCTGCCTAATCGTAGATAAGGAAGGGAAGAGCAGCTCGCTTTGCGGAATATCATCAAACCCAATGATTTGAACATCATCTGGAATGGCTTTTCCGATCCGAAGCGCTTCGTGTATGACCGCTGTTGCGACGATGTCATTGCTGGCAATGATGCCATCTGTTTCAGGGTACAGCTGGAAAAGAGCCTTGGCGCTCTTGCGGGCTTCTTGAAAGGAAAATGAAGCATTAGACATCACATGAAAGTCGACTCCTTTTTCCGTCAGTACATCGAGTGCGCCCTTGAATCGCTGCCTCGCTGTTTGAAGGTGGGCAGGTCCTTTTAGCAGTGTGATCTGCCGGCTGCCGCGTCTGATTAATTCCATTGCGGCCATTTTCCCGCCAGCTGCTGCATCTGCAAACACAGAAGGTGCATGTGGAACGGTTCGATCTAAGAACACAACCGGTAATTCATCATCATTGTATATATCTGATTCAGGTTCGTTTGTGACAGCGATGACACCGACCACTTGATTTTGTTTAAAGGTTTGTAAATAGGCCATTTCCTTCTCTCGATCTTCATCACTGTTTCCGAATAATAATCGAAAACCATGCGCATGAATTTCGTCCTCAACGCCTCTAGCGAGCTGAGGGAAGAAGGGATTCGTAATATCAGGTAAAATCAAACCGATTAAGCGTGATTCTCTTTTGAAAAGGGATCTAGCCACTTCATTGGGAAAGTAGTTCAGCTCCTGCATCGCTTGTGTCACGCGGGTTTTTGTATCTGTATGGACATATCCAGTATCGTTAAGCACGCGTGAAACAGTGGCAACAGACACTTGTGCAGCTTTTGCAACATCTTTAATTGTAGCCAATGGAGTGCCTCCCTTCGTCAATGTGTAACCGTTTACACAAATAGGTTATCACGAAAGCTTTTAAATGACAATCTTAAAAAAATAAAAAAATAAAAGAAAGATGCTATCTTCCTTTTATTAACTAGTAATCCCTGTTTCTGTAATATTCACTTTGATTTTTGGGATGATTTTTACATTTGGATAATCAGTTTTCCAATTCATTTTTACATATTCATCATAATTTTTAACGCGATACTTTCTTCCAAGACTTAACACGTCGGAGTTTGATTTCTGCAAAACAGAGATTACTTTTTCTGCTTCCTTTGTGAAAATAGCTGATAATCGTTTGTTTAGTTCATCGATCTTTTTCGTACTATCTAAATTGTCTTTCGGATATTCAACGACAGCTGTTTTGAATTCGAAATCTAGCCCAATTGTCACGTTTCGATGATCAGAATTGAGAATACGAATATCTCGTTTTAAGTCGGTGACTTGGATGGTAATATAGTTATTTCCCTTCAACTCCATATCATTTCTGATCTTTTTAGTGAAATTTGCATATTTCCCGATTTTATTATTCATGAGATTGAGAAGCATGGCATCTTGACCATAAAGCTCACCAGTTTTTTTCTCATTATCGAATAAAGCCACACCTGCTACTTTGATTAGTTGTTTAGACTGATCAAATACAATTAAAGGCAGGGTAAAGTCTTCTCCTGTTTGGAGCATCTTTGAGCGTATGCTTTGAATATTTCCAGCGGTCACTTGTGAACCTCTTGAGGCAGTTGTAATGAGATTGTTTAAATAGTCACTGACAATGAGCTGTTCTTTTAGTAATTTGTTGATCACATCAATGCTTGAACCGCCTTTCACAACGGCTAAATTGGCAAGCAAAGGACTTTTCGGATCGCGATAGAACATGTCTAAGTAGGGAAGAAGTTGATTTTGAGAGAATTCATCACCGATCAGTAAAATCCTCATTTTTGACATATCAATCTTTTGGTCAACCATTCGGCCGAAGTCTGTTCCCGCTTTACGTAAAGTTGGAGCATTGGTTGTCAGTACAGTGGTTGAATAAGTACCTGAACTTCCTTGCTGCATACTTTGAGACTGTTGTACTTTTCGGTAGGTAATCGATACTTTTGCGTTATCATCTTCCCCTTGATCAATGGCGGAAGTAAGGACAAGGGAGATGTTTTTTAATAGGTTTTGATCCCAGCAGCCAGGCATCATGGTGAGAGACACGCACATGAGGAGAGTCAGGACATATTTATGACGCATGTGATTTCACCTTCTTTTTACGTTGTTTGATAAAGATAACGATCGCCATGAATGCTGGAAGTGTGTAAATGAACGAATACTGAGCAATCGTTGTAAAATCATTGAAACGCTGAATGCGAAAGTTATCGACTGCCAAAAAACAGCTAGACGCATATATCAGAATGGCGAAACAATAAACATATTTTTTGTGATCCTTTTTCTTCAGTAAACTGGAAATGCCATTTGCACAAAAGTACAGATAGTTACTCAATGTGGCAAGAATAATAAACACCCAGAAGCTAAGAAAAATTAAATCTGTCCGCTCAATGATACCGAAGGAAATGGTTTTTAATAAGTAAAGAACAGGGTTGGGAATCACATCAAGCTCAATTGGACTAAAAAACATAAAACAAATCAATGTAATAAATAGGTAGTAAAGCGTCGTGCATATATTTGAAATGGTCATGATTTTATACCGTTCCTTAATAGTGCCTTTCATAAAGGGAGAAAGAATAAGGATCATCTCAAATCCATTCATCGATAGGACGACGTCCTTCAGCCCAAGCTGAAACTGAGAAATGTCTGTTTGAAAAAAAGGCATCAGATAATCGATATTGGTCCCTTTTAATGAATAGAACATCAGCAAGGAAAGCAAAAGGAGAAGGGGAGTTAAGATAAAGTTAAACCTGACAATGGCTGTAATTTGCTCCTTCGCAATATAAACAATGGAAGTAATGAGTAATAGATTGATGACCCAGTTTGGCGTCAGCGGCAGAACCCACATACCAATAATTCTGGTGAAAATGGATAAAACGACAATACAGACGGAGGCAAAATACAGTATATACAGTGCAATCAGTAATTTCCCAATCCATTGACCAAATACATCAATTAATGCTTGGAAGAATGATGTTTCTGGATATTTATGAATGATGTAAATGAAAATTGTATTGATGATTTGGATAAAAAAACAGGCGACAATGATCGCCATCCAGCCATCGTGTCCCATGTCTTTCATCAAAAAGTGGGGGAGCGATAAAATACCGACACCAATTTGAGATTGAATGAGAAAAAAGACAGCTTGAGGTGGAGATATTTTATTTTTCATTTTTCTTTTTCCATCCTCTCAAATGTTCAATTTGCTTTTTCTTTTGCGGATTTAAATAAACAGGGCGATTTTTGTACATCCACATTGGGAGGCGAATTACAGTATCTTTTAAATCCTGCCAGTTAAATGGAGTAACAGGTGATAAGTATGGTACCCCTAGTGATTCAAGGCGGCATAAATTCATGAGAATGATGGATAATCCAAATGAAATGCCAATAAAACCAAACATTGATGCCATGAACATGAGCGGGAAACGCAGCATCCTAATGGTGGCCGTCATTTCAAATGATGGAAGGACAAAGGAAGCGACAGCGGTCACGGCGACCACGATGACAAGAACATTTGAGATGAGTCCTGCTTGTACAACAGCATCCCCAATGACCAAACCACCTACGATACCAATGGTTTGACCAATTGGTCTAGGTAGACGCACCCCTGCCTCACGAATGAGTTCAATGGTGATTTCCATTAGCATCGCTTCTATCAAAGGAGGAAATGGGATACCGATAATTGAATTTTTCATCGTTATGGCTAATTCATCTGGGACGACCTCATAATGAAAGCCAATGACAGCGATATAAAAAGATGGCAAAATGACTGCGATGATACAGGCAAGATAGCGGAGAACACGGATAAACGTAGCCGGAATCCAGCGGCTATTATAATCATCAGGTGATTGAAAGAAGCTAAAGAAGGTGACAGGAAGAATGATAGCCATCGGACTGCCATCCATCATCACCACAATTCGCCCTTCAAGGATTGCAGATCTCACCTTATCAGGGCGCTCTGTATCAATAAGCTGCGGGAAAATAGAAAATGAATCATCCTCAATCGCCTCAACAATAGAGCCAGGACTTAGCAGCGTGTCTACTTTAATAGAAGAAATCCGTTTGTTTACCTCTTCTACCTTTTCTTGATTAGCGATATCAGATATATAAACAGTCGCAAGCTTTGTTTCAGATTTTGTACCAATCTTATGATACTGAATGGCGAGCTTTCGATCATTTAAATGCGAACGCAGTAAGTAGATGTTGGTATCAAGACTTTCAACAAATCCGTCATGTGCTCCAGCAATAATACTTTCAGATGAAGGTTCAGAAATAGAGCGCAGCGGCGGCTGACCGACAGAAAACAATTTGATCTGTGAGGAATTTTCATCAAGAAACGCAATGCTTCCAGCAATAATACTGTCTGTAATCAGCGTCAAGTCACCAGTTTCGAGTGTACTGAGAGATTTCGTATATTCCTGCTTTCCAGGAGGTCCTAACAAGTTGCCGATAATGAAATCATTTAATTTGCCTTCATCTACTCTTGTTTTAATAAAAAACAGGACAGATTTCGTTTCATTCACCATTAACTCTCGGTATTCAAAATCCCCGCTTTGCTGAAATGTTTTTTTCAGAATCCGGATTTTTTCCTCGAAGCTGCCTGATAAAAAATGCAACCGTGTTTGCTCATTGCTGTTTGGCATCTTTAGCCTCCTCTCACAGATTTTTTAACCTTAGTGTAAGCGGAGAAGCTGATTTTATTCGTCATCTTTGGGGAAAGCATGACATGAATTGACAACTTTCAACTAAAATCATATTAAAAATGTTAAGAAATGATGAATCTTGATAAAAACAAATGAATAATGTTTCATTGTTTAGGTCATAAGGAGCGAATATCGTAAAAAGCAGGTATTCCGAAATGATCAATAGTTTACATCTTATCCCAATTTTTTGTGACCCGAAAATAAGCATATGACTTGATTTTTTTAGAGGTGACCTTTGTCATAGGTCAACGCGTAGCATTCTGACCGATGAGGATGACTTTCTAACCTGTTCCTTCAAAAATCGAAAACATTCCAAAGCACGCACTATTCATTTAAAGCGCTGATATGACTGATGTTATAGAGTTTAAAGGGCTTTAAAACATTGATTCAAAATACATCTTAATAATTGTCAAAAAATTTAGGGAGAAAAGGACAAAAGATTTTCCGATGCTTGATGGTAACGCTTTCTCTTGATTGAAGCTGAAATTCATACCAATTTTTGTCCGCCTTTTGGCCTTTTCATTTAAAGAAGAGCTAGGCAAATCCGCCTTCTGATTAGAGGAATTTGGCATACGAGGAAGTGAAAGATTATGTTACATAATACCGATTGTGATTTTATGCTGAACATATATACTGTTGATTGAATTTACATATCACACTCATAAAAAAAGGAGATGTAGATAAGCGATGTGGTTAATCGTTATAGCCTGTGTCATCATGTTAGGGATTGGCTTTATTGAAAAGAAGCGTCACCAGAAAAATATCGATGCCTTGCCGGTGCGCGTCAATATTAATGGTATTCGCGGAAAGTCTACCGTTACAAGATTGACAACCGGTATCTTAATGGAGGCAGGTTATAAAACTGTCGGCAAAACAACGGGAACAGATGCAAGAATGATTTATTGGGATACGCCAGAGGAGAAACCGATTAAAAGGAAACCGCAAGGACCAAATATCGGTGAGCAGAAGGAAGTTATGAGAGAAACCGTTGAAAGAGGAGCAAATGCCATCGTCAGTGAATGTATGGCAGTAAATCCAGATTACCAAATTATCTTTCAGGAAGAGCTGCTTCAAGCGAATATTGGCGTGATCGTAAACGTTCTTGAAGATCATATGGACGTAATGGGGCCGACACTTGATGAAATAGCAGAAGCCTTTACAGCGACAATTCCTTACAATGGACACTTGGTTATTACGGATAGTGAATATACGGAATTCTTTAAAGAGATTGCGAAAAAACGCAACACAGAAGTCATTGTTGCAGATAATTCCAAGATTTCTGATGAGTATTTACGGAAATTTGAGTACATGGTCTTCCCAGATAATGCCTCACTTGCACTTGGTGTTGCACAGGCATTAGGAATTGATGAAGATACGGCATTCAGAGGAATGTTAAATGCGCCACCTGATCCAGGAGCGATGAGAATTCTTCCATTAATGGACGCGAAAACACCTGGACACTTTGTAAATGGTTTTGCGGCAAATGACGCATCATCTACATTGAACATTTGGAAGCGTGTGAAAGAGATTGGATATCCAACAGATGAACCGATTATTATCATGAACTGCCGTGCGGATCGTGTAGATAGAACGATCCAGTTTGCGGAAGATGTACTTCCTTATATTGAAGCAAGTGATCTTGTCTTGATTGGTGAAACAACAGATCCAATTGTGAAGGCATATGAGGATGGGAAAATTCCGGCTGACCACTTACACAACCTTGAATATCAATCTACAGAAGAAATTATGAATATGCTTGAGAAAAAGCTTCATAATCGAGTGGTTTATGGAGTCGGCAATATTCATGGTGCCGCTGAACCGTTAATCGAAAAAATTCAAGAATACAAAATTAAGCAGCTTGTCAGCTAGGAGGAAATATAGAAAATGTTCGGATCAGATCTTTATATCTCGTTAATTTTAGGTGTTCTACTTAGTTTAATCTTTGCAGAAAAAACAGGAATCGTACCAGCTGGACTTGTTGTCCCAGGTTATCTGGCGCTTGTATTTAACCAGCCAGTCTTTATTTTAGTCGTCTTATCTGTCAGCTTGCTTACGTATGTCATCGTTCGCTTTGGTCTATCGAAATTTATGATTTTATACGGACGCAGAAAGTTTGCTGCGATGCTAATTACAGGGATCGCCTTAAAGCTTGTATTTGATTTCTTCTATCCAGTGGTTCCATTTGAAATAGCAGAATTCCGCGGAATCGGTATTATCGTTCCTGGATTGATTGCAAATACGATTCAAAAGCAGGGTCTTACGATTACCCTTGGAAGCACGTTACTTCTAAGTGGTGCAACATTTGCCATCATGTATGTTTACTATCTATTTTAAGATAAGGTGTGTCCAATGATGAATAAAAAATTGAGCTTTCAGGAAAAGCTGCTGAAAATCACAAAGAACCAAAAGAAAAAGACGAATAAACACGTACTGATTGCTTTACCGATCGTCATTGCTTGTACATTTCTATTTACGTTTATCGGGAAAGCACAAGTGCCAACTGTACAAAAGAATCCAGAAAACATCCTGACCGCTTCGTTTGTCGGTGACATTATGTTTGGAAGAAACGTAGAGAAAGTAACAGACCGCTATGGAAAACAGCATCTCTTTCGTTACGCCAAGCCATATTTTGATGTGTCAGATTATGTGACTGGTAACTTTGAGCATCCAGTCGCATCAGATAAAGAACAAGCGGCACAAAAGAATATTCATTTGAAAACAGACGAAGATTCTGTCAAAGCGTTGAAGGATTTGAATTTCTCTGTATTAAATTTTGCAAATAACCATGCGGCAGACTATGGTGAAAAAGGGCTGAACAACACGATTGATGCCTTTGAACATGCTGGCATGGATTATACAGGCGCAGGCCGTAACCTTCAGGATGCGAAGCAGAACATTTCGTACAAAGAAGTAAATGGTGTCAAAATCGCTACACTTGGTTTTACTGATGTGTATGGGAAAGATTTTAAAGCAACGAATCGCCAGGCGGGTATCTTGCCAGCCGATCCATCTATCTTTATTCCGATGATCTCGCAGGCTGCTGAAAAGGCAGATATCGTCGTTGTTCATGCTCACTGGGGACAGGAGTACAACAATGAGGTAAACGATAGACAAAGAGAATTGGCAAGAGCGATGTCAAAAGCTGGTGCTGATATCATTATCGGTGCTCATCCGCACGTTCTTGAGCCAATGGAAGTCTATAACGGCACGGCGATCTTCTATAGCTTAGGGAACTTTATTTTTGACCAAGGCTGGTCAAGAACACGTGATTCTGCACTTGTTCAGTATCATCTGAATGAAGATGGAAAAGCGACATTTGAAGTTGTCCCAATGTATATCAAGGAAGCAACACCTGCTCCGGTTAAAGCAGGATCTTTTGAATCAAAATCCATTATCCGTATGCTGACAAATGGTACGAATGCGGATTGGAAAGAAAAAGACGGACACATTTTCTTTGAAGTAGATCACGCTGATAAAGTTAAACACTTAAAAGAAAACGGAGGGAAAGAGAAGAAATGAAATTCCTAAAAGCAAGCTGGCCGTTTGTTGCGTTAATTTTAGTCTTTGTCTTTATGTCTGCTTTTAAATTTAGTGACAGCCTCACAGATCATGAAAAACAAAAGATCTCGGTTGAAATGCAGAAAATCGAACAGCAAAAGCAATCAAAAACGGAAGCAAGTAAATAATTTTAAAGAGCATAGAGGGCGCGCATTGCGTGCTCTTTTTTGTCGAAAAAAGGTGTAAAATGAAAGGTGTCATGCCGAAACTATAGAAGAAAGGAGGGGAAAGATCATGAAATGGAAAGGAATGTTGATTGGTGGGTGTGTGCTCGTAGGGCTGATGTTCATGTCTCAATCAGAAGTATCTGCTCAAACAGCGTCTCCTTTGGAGCAAGCGGAAAAGCTGATTGGAACACCTTATCATAAAGGAGGAACCGATCCAAAAACGGGCTTTGACGCATCTGGGTTTATTCAATATGCGTACAAGACATCAGGAGCATTTGATTTGCCGCGGAAGGTGATCGACCAGTATCAGATTGGGGAAAAGGTATCATGGGACAAAGCCCGGCCCGGTGACCTTGTATATTTCCGCAGCCTTGAAGAAACAAAGGATATCCCGACGCATGTGGCGCTGTACGCTGGTAACGATCAGGTCATCCACATCACGCTCAGTCAGGGTGTGGTGAAAACAGATGTCAGCAAAAGCAAATACTGGACGGACCGATTTTATGCAGTCAAACGACTGCCCGGCACACCAGAAATCTCTGATGACCGTCTTGTGAAAGATGCGATGAAATATGTAGGTATTCCTTATGTATTTGGTGCAGCAGACCCTAAGGTTGGCTTTGATTGTTCAGGCTTTTTACAATATTTATTTGAAAAATCACTAGGGATTTATTTACCTCGAAGTGCTGAACAGCAGTGGATGGTTGGAGAAAAAGTGGCATTAGATGATATACGTCCTGGGGATTTTGTCTTTTTTAGCAACACATATAAGCCAGGCATTTCTCATGTAGGGATGTATATTGGGGGCGATCGTTTTATTCATGCGAGCCGTTCGGAAAGTGTCACGATTTCTTATTTGTCTGAATCGTATTGGCGCGAGAAATGGACAGGTGCGAAACGATTAACGGACCTGAAATTATCAAAAGAAGATCCGGTTGTCTCAAAAGCCGCTACGTATATTGGTGAAGTTCCTTATGTCAAAGGCGGGACGAATCCAGAAGAGGGATTTGACACAGCAGGGTTCACACAGTACGTGTATCGAGAAGTGCTTGGTATTGATCTGCCTCGCTATGCGTCAGGTCAAGTCAAGACAGGTACGCCTGTGAAACGTTCGGAGCTGAAGCCGGGAGATCTCGTTTTCTTTAGTGGAACGTCATTGATGCCGGCGATTTATGCAGGGTCAAATCAAGTCATTCATGTCACCGTCTCAAATGGTGTCGTGCTTACGAATATGAAAACAAGTACGTACTGGAAGAATAAGTATGAGACGGCTGTTAGAATCAAAAAATAAAGAAAAAGCCCGATCCACGCTCGTATCGGACTTCTAGACTTCTCTCTAGGCGCTGATCAGACTAGCGTCTTTTTTTCGTGGAATTGATTTTGTAAAAGCAGATCAATAAAGTAAGCAACACCGTCTTCATGATTGCCTTTTGTGATGAAGGTGCTCTTTTCTTTAATAACATCTACGGCATTCCCCATTGCAATGCGGTGGCCTGCTTCCTCAAACATGGATAGATCGTTGGGGCTGTCGCCAATCGCATAAATATGTGAGCGGTCTACGCCATAATGAGCTGCGAGCTTTTTGAGAACATGTCCTTTCCCAGACTCTTTTGGCAGTACCTCAATGATATGTTTTCCAGAAGAGGTCAATGAAAGCTCAGGCATTTCCGCGAGAAGATCTCGTGCTTCCTGTAGCTTGTTCATATCAAATGAGAAGCAGAGTAATTTATAGGTCGCTTCATTCGACTCAAAAATCTGGCGAATATCATCTACTGGTTTGATGCCAAATTGTTTGAATTGAGTCATCGCTCCTTCCCATAAATCAGCTACATCCTCATTTGGGTTCGCACTTTTGATGACATCAAATTCTGCTTTCAGCTTCTCTTTTCCATCAAAAGGAGAGAGGAGCGCATCGTCCGTATAGACCTCAAAGTAAATGTTTCGTTCCACTAATGCCTTAGCCGCTCGTTTTCCTGCTTCTTGGTCAAGTGTGATACGGCTGAAAAGTTCGTATCCTTCGGTATGAACGGTTCCGCCGTTTGCTGCAATAATGGGGATGTCCAAATTGCCAAGCAGTTCCTTTACATCAAAAGTCGCCCGCCCTGTACAGATGGTGACAATATATCCCGCTTCCTTCGCACGAATCAATGCCTCCCGGTTTTGAGCAGATATTTCACTTTTTGTATTTAAAAGTGTACCGTCTAAATCAATCGCAATCATTTTTTTCATCGCTGTCAAATCCTCCTTCATGCATGCAATAGCCTCTTCAAAGTATGTACGATTTCCTTCATTCTCATGAGCAATAGGATGGTTGTTCCTCTCTATCAAGGCTAAACAAAAATGACCGAATGATCAAGGGAATAAGCCAAAGGGTTAAAATCTACATCAACGTCAACAAGTAGAAAAGCGCCCCCTTAGGGACGCTTTCAGCGTGTAGACAAACCCTTGCATTCTTTGTCAGTCCTGCGCGCTGGTGCTCACGAATATCAAATTCGCTCCGCGCCAGTGCTCGTCCTTCCTAGAATTCAAAGGTTTTCAATCACGCTGAAAAGAAGACAAAGAGCTAAAATAAAAACCATTTTAGCCCTTTGTCAACAAACAGAAAGCGCCCCCCTTAGGGACGCTTTCTGTTTATGATAATTCAAGCTGCTTCTTCAATTCAGTCTTCACTTCGTTTAGCTGGTTTTGATCCAATTGGTAATAATAAACCCCGTTTGGCTGGTAATCAGAGCCTTTAAGCTGAATGGTATCGACCGATTTCAATGACGTCAGAAGCGGGAACAGCCCGACTAGCTCTTTCATTGAAAGATTGGTTGAGACATTCTCACCAAGTGTATCAATGATATTGTCATATGACGGAATAGACGTTAACGATTTTGATTTATCAAAAATGGCTTTTAATACTTCCATTTGACGCTGTCCGCGCATTAAATCACTATCTGCCTTTCTTGTTCTCACATATGCGAGAGCTTGATCACCGTCTAGTGTATGAGTTCCTGTTTGAAGCTGTACCTTGCCCTTTGTATCTTTTAGAACCTGTTTGACCACATATTCATCCTTGACGTTAATAGAGACTCCGTTTAGTTCATTGACGATCTCTTTAAATGCTGTGAAATTACTTTGGATCACAAAATCAACCGGAATATCTAGTAAATCTTCGACTGTACTTAAGGTTAAATCTGCACCACCAAATGCGTGTGCATGTGTAATTTTGTCATAGCCATGCCCTGGAATATTCACATATGAGTCCCTTGGAATGCTTAATAATTTTACGGTTTTATTTGTACGATTGACGGTTGCTAAGACCATCGCATCGCTTCGTGCTTGTTTCACTGTTTCGCCCGGTCTGCTGTCAATGCCAAGCAGCAAGACAGAAAAGCTGTCTTTCCCAGGATCGAATGCTTCAATCCGTTTCACAGATTGTGCACCGCGATCCAGAGATACTTGCGCCTTTTTGGCAGCATTTGTCACTTTGTAGTAGGCATAGCCTGTGACAGAAGCGGTTGTCAGTAAAAGAATACCGACTATAAATAGAGTGACTTTCACCCATGGCTTTAAACGCTTTTTTCCTTTGCGTTTGCTTCTTGATTGATCCATATATTTTAAACCCTCGCTATGATTTTTATAGTAAAGATGTCCTTCTTCTTGCTTACAAACTAAAACAAATATACCTTAAAACGGGATATAGTGCGACATTTTTTTCACTAACGCTTAATTGACGTTTCCTTATCGTAAAAAGTTTCAATGATACTTCAAATGAAATATATTTGTCATAAAACATTGAAATGTTTGAAATGACAGGAAGTGAGGAAAATGATTTTCCATAGAGAAACATCCAGTACATACAGAACAAAAGAGGGGTTATGAACATGAAAAATCGGAATGGATGGCTTTATTTCTTCGGCGCACTTGGCGGCGCCTTATATGGCTATGATACAGGTGTCATTTCTGGCGCCATCTTATTTATGAAAGAGGATTTAGGGTTAAACGCGTTTACAGAGGGACTAGTTGTCAGCTCGATTTTAATCGGAGCGATGCTCGGTTCCTCTCTTTCTGGAAAGCTGACAGATCAATTTGGGCGGAAAAAAGCCATCATCGCCGCAGCAATTTTGTTTATTATCGGCGGATTTGGTACAGCCCTTGCTCCGAATACGGAAGTGATGGTCTTATTCCGAATTGTACTAGGGCTTGCTGTCGGGTGCTCAACAACGATTGTTCCATTATATTTATCTGAACTTGCTCCAAAGGAATCGCGAGGAGCATTGTCCTCATTAAACCAACTCATGATCACATTTGGTATTCTACTAGCCTATATTGTGAATTACGCTTTAGCGGATGCAGAAGCATGGCGCCTGATGCTTGGAATTGCGGTCGTACCTTCTGTGCTTTTATTATGTGGGATTTTATTTATGCCGGAAAGTCCCCGCTGGCTGTTTGTCCATGGACAGGCAGACCGTGCAAAAGAGATATTATCTAAACTCAGAAAGAGTAAGCAAGAAGTTGAAGAAGAAATTTCTGATATTCAACAGGCGGAAAGTGAAGAAAAAGGCGGTTTTAAGGAATTATTTGAGCCATGGGTACGTCCAGCATTAATCGCTGGTGTCGGTCTTGCCTTTCTGCAGCAGTTTATCGGTACCAATACGATTATTTACTATGCACCAAAAACATTCACAAGCGTTGGCTTTGGTAATTCAGCGGCAATTTTAGGAACCGTCGGAATTGGGGCAGTGAATGTAGTCATGACGTTTGTGGCGATTAAAATCATTGACCGTGTAGGGCGTAAAGCGCTGCTCTTATTTGGAAATTCTGGCATGGTCCTAAGTTTAATTGTCCTGTCAGTGGTCAATCGATTTTTCGAGGGGTCAACAGCTGCAGGATGGACAACCATTATTTGTTTAGGACTCTTCATCGTCATCTTTGCTGTCAGCTGGGGTCCTGTCGTTTGGGTAATGCTTCCAGAGCTGTTCCCAGTACATGTTCGAGGAATCGGGACAGGCGTCTCTACTTTCCTCCTTCATACAGGGAATTTAATCATCTCGCTTACATTCCCAGCTCTATTAAGCGCGATGGGTATCAGTAATCTTTTCCTCATTTACGCGGTCATCGGCGTAGGCGCCTTCTTGTTTGTGAAATATATGGTGACTGAAACGAAAGGGAAAAGTCTTGAAGAAATTGAAGAAGATTTAAAAAAGAGGAACCGTGCCGTCACAGGTGAGGAAGGAAAAACGGTGTGAACAACGACCAGCTGCCCGCATGCAGCTGGTTTTTCTTTGTTAAACAAACGTTTAATCAAGAAAGGACAATCTCTCATCTTCTGAACGTGCTGCATATGACATACATATGGAACAGGCGAGCGAAAGGTGGAAATGAGATGAAAGGGAAAACGAGCATTGTCATGCTGACGTACAATGAACTGCATTTAACGAAAAAATGTATCGACAGCATCAAGCAGCATACCCGAAGTGACCAATATGAACTCATCATCGTTGATAATGCGTCAACCGACGGGACGAAGGAATATGTGAGAGAACTGAAAGATGTGATTTTCATTGAAAATACAGAGAATCAAGGCTTTGCAAAGGGCTGTAATCAAGGAGCGAAACAAGCGACAGGAGATAGCATTCTCTTTTTAAATAACGACACGATCGTAACGGAAAACTGGCTTTTTCCATTAAAAGAGGCGTTATTTGCATCAGAACGTATTGGGATGGTAGGACCTGTCTCCAATTATGTGAGCGGTCCTCAAATGGTCGAGCCATCGTATACAGATGTGAAGGAGCTCCCAGCCTTTGCGAAAAATTATACGGCTGCGAGAAAAGGTCAGAGAACATATGTACATCGGCTTGTGGGGTTTTGTCTGCTGGTGAAAAGAGAGCTCATTGAAGAGGTGGGGTTATTTGATGAGCGGTTCGTGTATGGATCATTTGAGGATGACGATCTTTGTTTGAGATCCTTGCTCAAGGGATATCAGCTGCAAATCGTCCACGATTCATTTGTGCATCATCACGGTCATGCAACCTTTCGTGCGAATCAAGAAATGAACATCTCTACACTGTTTGCTGAGAACAGGCTTCGGTTTTTAGATAAATGGGGCATTGATCTCAATCTGATGACCCCCCATCCGTACTTTGCGGCTCTGCTGCCTGAAGACGCTGCATGTGTACTTGATGTGGGATGCGGCGCAGGGGCCACAGGGCTTGAACTAATGAATCGGCAGTCTGTTGACATGTACGGGGTAGAGGCCGATCCATTAAAAGCAGCAATCGCAAAGGCATATTACGAAGAAGTCATCGAGGCAAAAGCGGATGAGTACCCATGGTTAGAGAAAGAGGCCTTTTTTGATGCCATCATTTTTTCTGATGTTTTAGAGCATGTGTCAGATCCTTGGAACATCATTGAACAAGCGCACGCATCTTTAAAACCGGGCGGCGTGATCATTTGCTGCCTGCCAAACATGATGCATGCGGAGGTGCTTCTCCCGTTAATGACAGGGGATTTTACGTATCAAGATGTAGGGATTTTAGACCGAACCCATCTGAGGTTCTTCACACCAAACACGATGCGTGCGCTTTTCCCAAACCATTTGTTTGAACGGGTGATCGAGCAGCGCATCAATGTTCAGATTGATCAGAACGTCCAATTGTTTTTTGACGAGGTGGCGAGAGTAGGAGCGTCACTTGGCTTTCAAACAAAAGCGTTGTCTGATCAAGTGACCCTATATCAGCTTTTAATTGTCGTGCGTAAAAAAGGCGGCTCCCCTTCGAGATAACCGCCTTTTGCATTACCATTTGAAGCTTTTTGTTGCGCCTTCTGCCCCAAAGTTTAAAATGCTGACTTTGACATCATATTCGATATCCGCTTCTTGAAAGAGCGTATCCCATTCGTTTCGATGCTTTTCCCAATAGTCAGGGTATTTAATACGAAACTGCCGGCTTAAAAATATGGGATCAACGCCCACCTCTTTTTGCACATGATGGACTGCTTTTTGAATTCGCTGTTTGATTTTATTCGCAAAAAGAAGCTCATATCTTTTGATGTACTGCTCATCGTATGAATTTTCTGCAGGGTACTGATCCTCTGAGAGCTTTCCTTGGGTGTTGACATTAATTTTAAAGGAAATATGTCCATCCTTCAGATAGGGTTCAATCTTGGTTTTTGATTTCTTAATTTCATACGTGATCGGAAAGTCTTTGTAGGTGGCAGGTACAACGCCGCCTGAAATTCGGTCCATCACCCAATTTAAAGATTGGACATCCTTCGCAGGGATGAAGCCGATCAGCTTTCGTGTTTTTCCATCAATGATTCCTGCTCCATCATAAATCAGTTCACCGTCTATCGCATCTACACTTTGGACAAGGAAGCTAGCACCCATCTGGAAGTAATCAGATGCCCGGCCAATACGGGTTGGCAGCAAAATCTTTCCGTTAAAGCTTCGGTTTTTGGATGTTTCAAAGATATGTTCAACCGGAACCTTTTGCTGTGATTTCAATTTTTGGTTGATCACTTTTGACGCATCATCTCGTGACACGAGAAGGTAGCTGCTTCGCCGAACCTCATCATCTCGTATAAAGTGGTTGAGCGTTCCTTGAATATCGTGATGCTCTGCCTGATTTTTGCCGAACAAGAAAATTTTTAGATGATCACTATAGATCGGCGGGTCCTTTAAGGCGACATTACTGACAGCCTCCAGCACATTTTTCCCTTTTGAGACGACATTCACATGGCCAGGAGAATCAGCCTCTTGTGTCCCACCCATCTTCGGAACCAGGTTTTGGTAGGTGAGCTTGACTCCTTGCTCCTCTTCCTCGTCAATGCCAACGCCGCGTACAAATGATAATTTTTCAATATCCTTTAAGTCCCAGCAACCTGCTGATAGAAGGAAAAGACAGCAGGATAAAAAGATGAACAATACACGCCTTCCTCTCATGCAGAACGACCTCCCCATTTTTTACGTATCATCAGCAGAACAGCTGTAATAAAAGGAATGGCTAAAACCGCGAACAATGCGTAGCCGAGTAAAGTAGAGAAGTAAAAGACTTCATTGATATTTCTCGGAAATAAAGAGAGGGCAGAGGTAATCAAAAACAGCAACCAAAGCAGTCTCGTTACATTGGTCGTCTTAAAGACTGTGTGGCACCCTTTAATGGCAAATTGGAAAAAGCCAAGCATACAAATGAACTGCTGGCAAGTCCAGATCGTCAGTAAAAAAATATCAAATCGTTCAATGAAAACCCCTTCAAGTTCTAGTGCTTGAATGAGTGAGACAGTGGGCCAGGTGAGGGATTTCGTTTCTCCAACGGTCATGGAACCAATCACAATAAAGAGCGTGAGAGAGTAGATAAGTGAGGTAATTCCGACCCCGATCGCAGCGGCCCATTTCGCCTTCGACCATTTGTCTTTATAAATGAGTGGTACAACAAACAAAATGACCTCAAAGCCTGTAAATTGAATAAATGTTTGAGAGAACAAATTACTGAAATCTTTAAACCCGTTCGCCATCACCGGGCGTAAGTAATCAAAATCGAATATTTTCAAACTAAACAGCATGAGCCCAATATAAATGATCATCGTCATCGGATATATGTATGTCACCATTTTCACTATTGGAAAGATACCACTTTTCAAATGATAGATCGCCACAAGAAGAAAAATCATCACAATCACTGCCATGGGAGTCGATTGCAGCAGGAAAAACTGAACAACCTCTCCGAGAACACGCGCTTCAAAGCCGACAATGCCTAGTAAATAGGCAATCAGCATTAAATTAAAGAACGTGCCAAAGATTGCACCGGCTCCTTTAGTATTTGACTCAAAAATGGTGTCCGGTGCATTCTTTTCAGCAATCCATCCTAACAAAAAAGCAACGAAAGCAAAGATGACTCCCTGTATTAATACAATGATCCAGCCATCAGGGAACCCTGAATTGGCAGAACTGCGTGGAATGGTTAAAATTCCAGCGCCTATCATTGTAGAGCTGCACAGAATGGTGACTTGTAACAATGATAGCTTCTCAGCTCTGTACATCGTTTAATCTCCTTGTCTTTTGAGATTTTTTATTTTTGCTGTTTTCGGTCTCGATTTAAATAGCCCAATTGGTAAACGTACGTACGTATCCTTTAAATCTGAAAACGGTGAAGACAAAACAGGTGTGAAATAGTCAAAACCAAAGGTCTTTAATTGCATCAGGTGACAAAGCACAAATAAATAACACATGATCAAGCCATATAATCCAAACATCGCTGAACTGAAAATGGCCATAAAGCGCAAGATGCGCAGCGGGAAACTAAAGTCATACGAAGGGGCAGTGAAATCGGCCAAGGCGGTCAGCGACACAATAATCACCATTAAGGCACTGACGATATTGGCTTGGACAGCCGCCTGACCAATGATGACGCCGCCAATGAGCCCAATTGTCTGCCCGATGGCTCTAGGAAGCCGAAGTCCAGCTTCTCGCAGCAGCTCAATCGTAAAAGACATAAGAATCGCCTCGACAACAGGAGGAAACGGAACATTCTGCCGGCTGCCTGCGATGGTGATTGCCATTCGTGTTGGTAATAAACCGGGGTGATATGAGACAAGAGCGATGTAGAGCCCTGGTAAAAAAATCGTTAACAGTACGGCAAAATAACGAAGTAGGCGCAAAAGAGTCGCACTTGTCCATCTTTGATAATAATCCTCCGGTGATTGCATCAAGGCTGTAAGTGTCATAGGCATGATGAGGGCAAAAGGTGTGCCGTCGAGCAAAATGGAGACTTTGCCTTCAAGCACAGATGCAATCACCCGGTCAGGACGTTCTGTATTTTGAATCTGCGGAAAAATGGAGATGTGGCTGTCCTCAATCAGCTGTTCAATATAGCCGGTTTCAGGGATGTCATCCATTTTGATTTCGGTCATGCGTGATAGAACATCTTCTACTAATTTGGGATCAACAATATCACGAACGTACACAAGGGCAGCAGACTTTTTATTGCGAGTACCTACATTTACCTTTTGAATGACAAGGTTAGGGTCGTTTGCCCGCTCACGGATTAAAGCCGTGTTTTTTTCAAGATTTTCAATAAAACCGATCCGAGGCCCTCTTACAAGGACTTCCGATTGCGGCTCTTCTACTTCTCTAAATTGAAAAAGGTTCGTTTGGAGCGCAAGTGCTTGAGCCGCTCCATCTACAAATAAAATAGCCCTGCCGCTATATAATTGCTCGATGGCAAGGTTCATATCCTCCAGCACATCATTTTGGATGCCAAAGAACGTTTTAGACAGGGCCGGAAGCGTACTAGAATCAACCTCGTTGATATCCAATTCCTTTTGCATGGGTGAAATGATTTGCTTAGAAAGCATCTCAAATTCTGTGAGTCCTTCAACGTACATGAGACATGCAGAGATAGCAGAAGGGCCAAATGAAAATGAGTGGAACACGATATCATCACTTTTCCCGGCAAAGCTTTTGACACGCTTGATGACGGACGCTATATCTTGTTCAATACGACTTTTCATAATACCTCACCCCTCATGTCATGTTTTTTTATAGAGTGACTCGGAAGGAGGAGAATTATGCAAATAGAAAAAAAGAGAATCCCTCAAAATAGGAATTCTCTCGCCTGTTTATCTCGCAAGCCAGCCGCCATCAACAGCTAAAATATGACCGTTCATATAATCGGAGGCTGGTGAGCTAAGGAAAACAGCCGCGCCGGCTAGATCCTCAGGCTTTCCCCAGCGCCCGGCAGGGATTCGTTTGAGAATCTCTTCATTTCGATTCTCATCGTCCCGAATGGCTTGCGTGTTATTGGTCGCAATGTAACCAGGAGCGATCGCATTCACTTGTATATGCTGGCTCGCCCATTCGTTTGCAAAAGCCTTCGTCAGCCCTGCGACTGCGTGTTTACTTGCTGTATAGGCGGGGACAAAGACGCCGCCTTGAAACGAAAGAAGGGAGGCGATATTGACGATTTTCCCTTGCCTGTTTTTCAGCATCTGCTGTCCAACCCTTTGGGTGAGTAAAAAGAGACTATTGATATTCACATCCATGACCGTATGCCAATCTTCCTCTGAATAATGAGCGGCCTGCTCTCTTTTAATGGTGCCAGCATTATTGATTAAAATATCGATCGTATGCTTTTGTAACATGGCATCGACAGCCTGCTTTGCCGTTTGAGGGTCGGAAAAGTCAACCTGAACCGCATGAAATGAGCGGCCCGCCTGTTCGACTAGCGCTTTCGTTTCCTCAAGCGGTGTGTGATGGTATGTGCCGATGATATCTGCGCCTGACCGGGCAAGCGCCACAGCAATGCCCTGCCCAATGCCGGTTCCTGGACCTGTCACAAGGGCTGTTTTACCTTCAAGAGAAAAGAGGGACGCTACATAGGATATCGTCGTCATCACATTACCTCAGCTGGTCCATTGGGACAAAGTCCATATCTTTGAACGTATAGTTCTCGCCCGCCATCGCCCAAATAAATGAATAATTCGCTGTACCCGAGCCTGAATGAATGGACCAGGCAGGAGAAATGACCGCTTCCTCATTTGCGACAACGAGATGTCTTGTTTCAGATGGCTCTCCCATAAAATGAAAGACACGAGCATCTTCTTCGATATCAAGATATAAGTACACTTCCATACGCCGATCATGAATATGAGCGGGCATCGTATTCCACGTGTTATTGGTTTCCAGCTGAGTGATTCCCATCATGAGCTGACAGCTTTGGATGCCGTTTGCGTGGATGACTTGATACAGGTTTCGTACGTTTGAAGCAGACGCTTCTCCTAAGTGATTCGGTGTTAATTCAGCGATGGCTGCTTTTTGTGTAGGGTACGCTTGATGAGCCGTGGCTGATACAAGATAGAACTTGGCCTCTTCGCCTGATGAACTAGCAAACTGTACATCTTCGTGTCCAAGCCCAATATATAAGAAATCTTTGTGCTCCAGTACAAAGGCTTCACCATCGACAGTGACCGTTCCTAGACCGCCGACATTTACAATGCCGATCTCTCGTCTTTCAAGGAAATATTCCGTACGTAAAAAGTCTCCGGCATCTAATTTGAGCGGCTCTGCAGACGGCTTGACTCCGCCAATCACCACGCGATCCTCATGCGAATAGTAGAGCTTTAATTCACCACTGACGAATAGCGTAGGAATATGAAAATGACGACGAAGTTCCTCTGTTGTAAAACGTTTGACCTGCTCAGGGTGTACAGCATAACGATTTTCCATTTGAGATAAGCCTCCCTTTCCATCTGAAACAAAATATTGATGTTTTATTTGGTATCGGTTTCAAGGAAAATTCTAGAGGAAAAAGAGAACGCCGTCAACCGTTATTTTGAAATCGTTTTCTTTTTATTTATTTAGATGATTTTTTGCCCTCTTCATGCAAAAAAATCTTCTGAAATGCATGAAATTATGATATGCTCTTTTTAAGTTATTTGAAATCGGTTTCGAAACAAATGAGAAGATATCGATTGTGGGAGTTTTTTGAATGAAAGAGAAAAAGCAAACGAAAGTGACCATCAACGAAGTGGCCGCTTATGCAGGTGTTTCAAAATCAACTGTATCCAGATATATCAATGGCAGAACAAATGAAATTTCTACTGAAAAGGTCAAAAAAATTAAAAAAGCCATTGAGGAACTGCATTATCGTCCGAGTCAGCTCGCCCAAGGTTTGAAAGTAAGAAAAAGCAAGGTCATTGGGTTTATTGTAGCCGACATTACGAATCCATTCTCTGTAGCGACACTTCGCGGAGTCGAAGAAATTTGTGATGAATATGGATACAGTATCATGGTATGCAACACAGATAACCGACCAGAAAAAGAACGGGAAATGCTCCTCAAGCTGAATGCGCATTATATTGAAGGGCTCATCATCAATACGACAGGCCAGAACAATGACATTCTGCAGGATTTTAAGAAAAACGGTGTACCAATTGTCCTTGTTGACCGGAAATTGTCAGAACTAAAAGTCGACACAGTGACAACGAATAACCGTGATATCACGATCCGGCTGCTTCAACAAATGTATGAGAAAGGCTATGAGCACATCGCTTTCTTTACTGAGCCGGTCGATGGGATCAGTCCTCGTGAAGAACGAAAAGAAGCATATGAGCAGACAGCTATGAGTAAACATAAGAAGCCGCTCACTGCAGAAATTGATTTGAAGCAAAAGGAACAATTGCGAGAAGAGCTTGTCCGTTTTGTACAATCAAACCAACAGAAAAAAGCGATTTTAGCAGCCAATGGATTACTCATGCTGAAACTGATTAGTGAGCTTGTAGAGCTTGGGATAAAGATTCCAGAGGAGATAGGCATCGCAGGCTTTGATGATACAGAATGGTATAAGCTGATTGGGCCTGGAATCACAACGGTTGCCCAGCCATCTCATGAAATGGGGAAAGCCGCCATGCAAAAAATCAAGACTCGGCTTGAAGGGGATGAAAGTGCGCCCCAAACCATTCAGCTTGACGGAGAAATCATCGTAAGAAAATCTTTATAAACAACAGACAGAGAAGAGTATACATACGTGCATACTCTCTCTTTTTTAACTAATTTGAAACCGGTACCAAGAAAGGGGAGAAATGAGTGAAAGCATTGGATGCGGTCACATTTGGGGAATCAATGGCGATGTTTTTTGCAAAAGAAGCCGGAGAGCTTCATCAAGTGCATACATTCCAAAAGGCGCTTGCTGGCGCCGAAAGTAACGTGGCAGTCGGTTTGGCGAGGCTAGGTTTTGATGTGGGATGGGTGAGCAAAGTCGGAGCAGATTCACTTGGCACATTTATTTTAGAAGAGCTTCAAAAAGAAGGAGTCGATACAAGTGCAGTGATCCGTTCAAATGACGGGGCTCAAACAGGGATATTACTTAAATCCAAAGTGATGGATGGAGACCCTGATGTCACGTATTATCGTAAAGGCTCTGCTGCGAGCACAATGAGTCCAAGCGACTTTCCCGCCAGCTATTTCAAACAGGCAGGACACCTCCATATGACAGGTATTCCGCCTGCATTATCCAGTGAAATGAGAGCGTTTTCTTTTTGTGCTCTTCAAAAAATGAAAGAAGCAGGCAAAACCATTTCATTTGATCCAAACCTTCGGCTGCAGCTATGGGAAGAGGAGGAAGATATGATCCATACGGTGAATCAAATGGCTTTTCAAGTGGATTGGTTTTTTCCGGGGCTTGCAGAAGGGCAAAGGCTCACAGGCTGTCACGAACCGGAAGAGATTGCCGATGTTTATTTGCAAAAAGGCGTCAAGCTTGTGGTCATGAAGCTCGGTGCAGAAGGTGCCTTTTATAAAAGTGCAGCCAGTCAGGGGATTGTGAGCGGATTTTATGTGCCAGATGTCGTTGATACAGTCGGTGCCGGTGATGGATTTGCCGTGGGGGTCATCAGCGGCTTATTGGACGGTTTATCATATGAAAAATCTGTGACAAGAGGCAATGCTGTAGGGGCTCTTGCGGTGATGTCTCCTGGCGATAAAGACGGACTGCCTACTCGGGAAGAGCTTCAGGCTTTTATGAAAGAAGCCAAACGATATCATAGACGGGAATATATGAAGGGAGATGAAGGATATGGGCAAGTCAGCAAGTTTGAGCGTTAAAGAGCAGCTCGCGGCTTGTAAGCTGATCGCAGTGGTGAGAGCGGGGAGTGAAGCAGAAGGCATTGAGACCATTGAGCGTTTAAAGAAAAAAGGCGTTCGAGCCATTGAAGTGACGTATACCACGCCTAATGCTGAACACATCATCGCGTCCTTTCAGCATGAGCAAGATCTGATTGTAGGAGCAGGCACAATCATAACCCTTGAGCAGGCACAATCAGCCATTGACGCAGGCTCACAATTTATTGTCAGTCCAGGATATCTCCCTGTGATCGGAGAGCATCTCTCATTTCACGACACACTCTATGTACCAGGTGTCCTCACCCCAAGTGAAATCATGCAGGCAAAAGCAGATGGCTACTGCTTGCTCAAGCTTTTTCCAAGCGGTTCCTTCGGTTTATCCTATATGAAAAACTTACAAGGTCCGTTTCCAGAGATTGAATTTATTCCAACGGGCGGTATTCATCCAGCCGATGTGCCAAAATGGCTGAAAGCAGGTGCAGTGGCAGTAGGAGTCGGAAGTCAGCTTGAAAGCAGTACAGCAGAAGAGTTACAAGCGGTACTTTCTTCATAAATAGTTGATATCAAAAGAACAACTGGCGGATGGATGCCGGTTGTTTGTTCGTTTATCTGACATAACAGCAGGTGAATGCTGACTCTTCACGTACAATGATCGTGAAGGAGTGATAGACATGTACATTCAACAAGATACACTCACGGATGGACAAATAGAGCAGCTGATTACCGCTCATATAGAAGAAATGAAAGAGCATTCCCCGCCAGAAAGCATTCATGCCCTTCCGTTAGCTGATTTGAAAAAGCAAGATGTCACAGTGTGGAGTGTGCGGGAAGGAGAGGAGCTTCTTGGCTGCGGAGCGTTAAAGGAGCTGTCAAGTGATCACGGCGAAATCAAATCAATGAGGACCGCAGCTCTCCATATGCGAAAAGGTGTAGCAAGGTATATGCTGAACCATCTTCTCCAAGAGGCGAAAAGGCGCGGCTATTCACGTGTCAGCTTAGAGACAGGTGCGATGTCTTTCTTTGAGCCAGCAAGAAAACTATATGAGAGTGTTGGTTTTTATATTTGTCCGCCTTTCGATTCATATCAAGAAGATCCAAACAGTTTATTTATGACAAAGGAATTATAGAGGTCGAGAGAGTATGCTTATAAGCAGCTCTTTTTTTATGCGCAATATTTGAAAGGGGGAGGATGTGGTGAAAAGATTAAAGTGGATCGGGATAGGTGCCTTTCTCACTTTTTGTGTCGTATCTGTCATTTTTTTAACATTATTAGGTCAAGATTTATTTAAAATTGAAAGCGCTTCCGAAAAAGCGTCATCAACCTATCAATATCACTTTGTCCTTGTACCGGAGGAACTTGATAATGAATATTGGCAGCTGGTACAAAGGGGAGCTGCTGATGCGGCAGCCGTTCATCACGTGTATCTAGAATATTTGGGTCCGAAGCAAGCAGATATAGACGATCATCTGAAAACCATTGATATGGCGATCGCAGGGCATGTCGATGGCATTATGACACAGGGACTTGATGCGAAAAAATACAAACCGCTTTTTCAGAAGGCGAGGGAAAAAGGCATTGATGTTGTCACCGTCGATACGGATGCAGAGGGGAGCAAGCGTCAAGTGTATGTAGGCACGGACAATTATTATTCAGGCTTTATCGCAGGACAGGCACTCATCGCAGATACAAAAGGCGAACAGTATGTAGGAATTGTCACAGGCAGGCTTGATGCCGTTCATCAAAAGCAGCGCGTCAAAGGGTTTCGAGACGCCGTCGCCGCTGAAAAACGCATTCATATTGCTGGAATAGAAGAATCAGCCATTACAAAATCAGGGGCCTCCGGTGCCGCGTATAAACTATTAAACGATCATGCGAAGCTCACCGCATTTTACGGCACGAGTGCATTAGATGGTGCAGGCATCATTCAAGCAACAGCACAATATCGATCGCCCACAGATTTTTATGTGCTCGCATTTGACACATTGCCAGATACGATTCAGGCGCTCGATGATGGAAAGATTGATGCAGTGGTTGTTCAGCATCCTTATGAAATGGGCTATCAAGCAGTGGAATCGCTTGTGCGTTTGCAAAAAGGTGAAAAAGAAGAACCGCTCCAGTACACAGGAACAAGTGTGATTCGGCAAGAGGATCTGCCGCTACAGCAAACAGACAGAAGGCAGGGGGTGCAGCCGTGAGAAGGATTCGAAGTAAATTGTTACTGGCATTTTTAATCCTTGTGTTCCTTGGCAACGTGGCCGCTTTTTTCGTCTATTGGAGCAGCTCGAATATCGTATCGGAATATAGCAGAAGCTTTCGTTCTTTTCTCCTGCTTAATGATATATCGACAGAGGCAAAAACGATGTATGAAAAGGTCAATGCGTATGCGATTGAAAAGGATCGGCAGTTTGCCAAAGAATATCTGGCCTCAAAACAGAAAATGAAATCCTATGATCAGGCATTGCGAAAGGATGCCGGGCTTCATGCGGCGATTCCTTCTATTGAAAAATACCAATATATGATGCGGACGCTCATCAATGAAAGTGATGCGACCATGACACATGTAAAAGAAGGGAAAATCAAAGAATATGCAGCAAGTGTAAAGGAGGTGAGAACCGTCTCCTCCTACATACAAGAGCAAACGATGACCCTGCTTGATGATGAATTGTCTGAGTATCAAGTACTCTATCAATCTCTGCAAAAAAGACACCAAACCTATGCACTCTTTACCTTATGTTTGTTTACGCTATCCATTGGGGTCGCATTATGGATGGCGTATATGATTGCTGGAGGGATATCAAGGCCGATCGTCCATCTGTCTCGAAGCGTAAAGGAAGTATCAGAAGGGAATTTTGATGGAGCGGACTTGCATGTCACCTCAAAGGATGAAATTTCTGTATTAAATGAGGCCTTTCAGCGAATGCGTCAAGAGATGAAAATGATGATTGAAGAGATGAAACAAAAGGCAGCCTTAAATCAAAAAATCAAAGACATGAAGCTGAAAACGCTGCAAAACCAAATGAATCCACATTTTTTATTTAATACATTAAACATCGTCTCACGCATGGCTTACTTAGAATCAGCGGATGCCACATCGAGGTTGATCCAATCCGTTTCCACGTTGATGCGGTATTCGCTGTCAGCTCTCAGTGCATCTGTTACGTTGGAGCAAGAAGTAAAAGTGGTCAAAGAATATTTTCATATACAAGAAACAAGATTTGCCGATCGTATTACATGCAAAACGACCATAGATGAATCATGTTTATCTGTACATATCCCAAGTCTCACCTTACAGCCGCTTGTCGAAAATGCCTTTATTCATGGCGTTGAACCAAAGGAGGAAGACGGGCTTGTCGAACTCTCGATCTATCAAGAAGGCGGCTATGTGATGATTCGGATTCGGGACAATGGGATGGGGATCAATGAACAAGAGATAAGGAGATTGCTATCAGAAAAAGAAGAGGAAAGTCCAAACACCTTGAGTAAAGGGCACTCGACAGGGATCGGTCTTCGAAATGTGATGTCAAGGCTGCATTTGTTTTACGGGGTAAAAGATGCCCTACAAATTGATTCAAAGCCAAACGAAGGCACCACCATTCAATTGGCTATTCCGATGAAGGAGGGACCGGCATGCTGAACGTGCTGATTGTGGATGATGAAAAAATAGAACGACTAGCGATGCGGAAATTCATGACCGATTGGCTTCCAGAGTGTCATATAGCAGGAGAAGCTGAAAATGGAAAGAAGGCGGTTGAATTCGTGCGAACTGAGCCCGTTCATCTTGTGCTCATGGATATTCAGATGCCTGGAATGGACGGATTGACAGCGATCAAGCAGATCAAAGCGAGCAGTCCTCATACAAAATTCATTATGCTGACAGCGTACGATACGTTCGATTATGCCAAGCAAGCGATGCAGGAAGGGGTGAAGCAATATCTCGTTAAACCGGCTGACAAAGATGAAACCATCGCCGCCATTCGAACGGTTGCGGCAGAGATTCAGCAGGAGGCGTCTCAGCGGCAGGCGGTGGCGGCTGGTCAGCAGTCAAAGTGGCTCGAAGCTCATGTCATAAATGGTCAGTCCTATACCTCCACGGAGTTTCAACAAATGTTTCACGAATATGAAGCAGGTCTTGTCATCGCTGTTCAGCGGACAATCGGGGATCAACTGTTGATTGATTTACAGACATCTCCCCTTTTTCATACGGTACCGATTCAGGTGAGTGGTGAGCTGTTTACATGTCTCATTTATCGTCACCAAGCGCCTGGTCAGTTAAAGGCAGATGTCCTGCATGCGATTCGAACTGCCACAACAAACGATCAGCCTTCACCTGTCGTTGGCATGGGACACCCGGTCTCAAACCCGCTTTATCTTCAGAAAAGTGCAGCAGAGGCGAAGCTTTCCTATTATCAGCGAAAAAAGAGTCCCGGCGTTGTTCGTTATGGTTTTTACCAAACAGAAGAACAGTCCCATCCATTGATCCATCTGCCGGAGCTTGCAGACGATATGATGCAGGCAATGGAAGAAGGGAGAAGAGAGGATGCGCTGGCTTTATTCGATGCATTTGAACTGGAGGGAGCGACCATTTCACAACTAAAAGAGCTGCTGATTTTATTTAAATCACGGCTCCGAACAGACTGGCCAATATTAACGATCAGCACCGCAGCTGAATGCCGTGAGTGCTGTGAACACTTATTTGACGTGTACGAAGCGAGAACCCAGACCGTGAATGACATTGAGCGGGCAAAACGCTACATCAAAACGCATTTTTGTGAACAGATCACGCTTGAGCAGACTGCCGCCTATGTTGATTTAAGTCCAACCTATTTCACAAAGCGCTTTAAAGACGAGACAGGGCTGACATTTAAAGAGTATGTGACAACCTGCCGGCTGGATAAAATCAAAAAGCTTCTCAAAGACAGCTCGCTTAGTTTAAAAGAAATTACCTATCAGGCAGGATATACAGACCCCAATTACGTCAGCCGTGTGTTTAAGAAGATGGTCGGCTGTTCACCGAAGGAATATCGAAAACAGACCGTAAAAAAGTGAAGAATTTCATAAAAAAGTGAAGAAGTTTGCTGAAAAAAAGCGAGGATCTGCCATTATACTTATTTTGATAACGCTTACAAAATGGGGATGGGGGATCAATCATGAAGTTCAAATTAGGTTTTACGCTGTTAGCGCTCTGTATGCTTATCGTCACTGCCTGTAGTTCATCGACCAACTCAGATGCAAAAAAAGAGGGCGGAGCAGAGAAACTAGACATTTTCTCTTGGTGGACTGGAGCAGGTGAGGAGGACGGACTGAAAGCACTCATTCAATTGTTTGAAGAGAAAAATAAAGACATCCCAATCGAAAATGCAGCTGTCGCAGGTGGTGCTGGTACAAATGCAAAGGCTGTTTTGACTAGCCGGATGCAAGGGAATGACCCGCCAGCTACGTTCCAAGTACATGGCGGAGCGGAGCTGAATGAGAGCTGGGTCGCAGCAGGCAAAATGGAGCCGCTGGATGATCTATATGAAAAAGAAGGCTGGAAGGACAAATTTCCGGAATCACTCATCGACCTTGTCAGCAAAGATGGGAAAATCTATTCAGTACCAGTGAATATTCACCGAGGCAATGTGCTTTGGTATAACAAGAAGGTATTTGATGATGCAGGCTTAGAGCCGCCAACGACCTTTGATGAATTTTTCAAAACAGCAGATGCCTTAAAGAAAAAAGGCATTACACCGCTTGCACTTGGTGATAAAGAGCCTTGGGCAGCGACGCATTTGTTTGAGAGTGTGCTGCTCGGCGTTTTAGGCGCTGACGGATATCAAAAACTTTGGGCTGGCGACATGAAAATGGATGACGCAAAAGTGAAGGAAGCGGCAGACATCTTTGGGCGTATGCTCGAATACGTCAATGATGATCACAGCTCCCGTAACTGGCAGGATGCCTCGCAGCTCGTGGCAAAAGGGGAAGCAGCAATGAATGTCATGGGCGACTGGGCAAAGGGGTACTTTGTGAATGATCTCGATCTGAAGGTGAATCAAGACTTTGGATACGCGGCGACTCCTGGAACCGAGGGAAGCTTTATGGTGATCACCGATACATTCGGACTGCCAAAGGGCGTGAAACAGCCAGAAAACGTGAAGAAATTCTTATCTGTTTTAGGATCTGTGGAAGGACAGGATGCATTTAATCCGCTAAAGGGATCGATTCCGGCACGTGTGGATGCAGATGTTTCTAAATATGATGAATACGGAAAATCGGCGATGAAGGCATTTAAAGAATCAAAGCTGGCGCCGTCTCTCGCACATGGTTCAGCTGCTGAAGAAGGGTTTGTGACAAAAGCGAATCAAGCCGTGAATATCTTCGTCACGCAAAAAGACAGCAGCCAGTTTGTTTCATCTTTAAAAGATGCAATGAAATAAAGACGAGGAGGCGGCTAAGCACCGCCTCTTTTTTGAAAAGGAGTGTAGCTTCATGCGCATGGACACATCGCCGATCACAAAAGCAGCAACACCTAAAGTCAAACGTGTTCGGAAAAAATGGAATGGGGATCAGCTGCTTGCGCTGCTATTTTTAACCCCGTCGGCTGTTTTATTATTCATCTTTGTTTACGGCTTTATTGGCTGGACAGGGTATGTGTCATTATCAAACTGGACCTCGCTTGTTCCGAATTTCTCTTTTGCAGGTCTTCAAAATTATATCATGCTGTTTCAAGATTTCCGCTTTCAGTCAGATCTTCGAAATACGGTCTTTTTTACTCTATTTTTTATTGGAGCCGTCATTGCCTCTGGACTCGCACTTGCGATTTTACTAGATCAGAAGATCAAGGGTGAATCTCTATTTCGGAATTTATTTTTCTTTCCGATGGCCCTTTCCTTCGTTGTGACAGGGGTCGTCTGGCAATGGATTTTAAACCCGTCAACTGGGGTGAATCTGTTTTTAAAAACGCTTGGTATCCAGCCTAAGTGGTACACGGATACGAACATTTTAGCCGGATTTGTCTGGGGGAAAATTGAGTTTGGTGTCCCTGCGGCAATGATTGCAGTCGTGATTGCAGCGGTTTGGCAGATGACTGGATTTTCTCTAGCGATGTATTTGGCGGGTTTGAGAGGAATTCCAGAGGAAGTAAGAGAGGCTGCTAGAATGGATGGCGCAACCGAATGGCAGATTTACCGGAAGATTATTTTTCCTCTATTGAAACCGATTACTGCAAGTGTCATTATCATCATGGCTCATATTTCATTAAAGATTTTCGATTTGATTTACTCGATGACAGGACCGGGTGCAAACTTTGTCACAGATGTTCCGGGCGTTTACATGTTTGAAATGACCTTTAGAGGAAACCATTATGCAGGCGGTGCCGCCATTGCGATTGTTATGCTGATCTCTGTTGCTGTCTTTATCGTGCCGTATCTCCTGTCGAGCCGGAAGGGGGCGTCATCATGACAGCCAGATGGTTTGTCCGTCCAGTCCTTTATGCTTTATTGATTTTGTGCAGTCTTTTTTTTCTGATGCCAGTCTATGTCATGCTCGTCACAAGCTTGAAGCCATTAGGTGAAGTGACCCTTGAGAAAATGTGGGCGCTGCCATCAACACTCGATTTTTCAAGCTATCAAATCGCATTTGAAAAGCTAGCGCCCAATTTAATGAATTCACTTTATCTTGTCATTCCGGCTACCTTATTGTCAGCTGTACTAGGAGCGATGAATGGCTATGTCCTATCAAAATGGCGTTTCAAAGGGTCAGAAGTGGTCTTTACGCTGATGCTGTTTGGGATGTTTATTCCATATCAAAGTATCCTCATACCACTCATTCAATTTTTGCGTGAAGTCGGATTGTATAATTCGATTCCAGGTCTGGTGCTTGTCCATGTCGTATATGGACTCCCGATCACAACGCTCATGTTCCGAAACTTCTATGTGAGCATCCCTGATGAAATGATTGAATCGGCAAAAATGGATGGCGCAGGGTTTATCGGGATTTTCAGACATATGATTCTTCCGCTTTCGATCACAGGGTTTGTTGTGGTCGCCATTTGGCAGTTCACAAATGTGTGGAATGAGTTCTTATTTGCAGTCACGATGACCACTGCGGAGCATCAGCCGGTGATGGTCGCCTTGCAAAATCTATCAGGCAGTCAAATTGTGCAATGGAACGTCCAAATGGCAGGGGCGATATTGGCCGCACTGCCGACACTTTTGGTCTATATTCTGCTCGGAAAATACTTTGTCAAAGGGCTTCTCGCAGGCTCTGTCAAAGGATGAAATATTTTTGTGTTATCGTTTTCATTTGGTGTACTGAAAGGATTGACTTCTCTTTAGATAGCGTCATAATAAAAGTTGAGACTTGCTAGTTTTCATCAAGCTTGGCAAGGATTATCAAAGGGTAGCAAAGGGAGGAGTCATCCTGAATGAAGCAGTCACCAATATTTTTACTGCCTGAATTGAAGGAGAGAATATGGGGAGGTACAGCCTTAAGGGATCAATTTGGCTATGATATTCCTTCTGATCAAACGGGAGAATGCTGGGCAATTTCTGCTCATCCAAACGGACCAAGTGTCGTGCAAGACGGTCCATATAAAGGGAAAACGCTGATCGAACTATGGGACAATCACAGAGAATTGTTCGGGGGAATAGAAGGCGATCGATTCCCGCTGTTAACCAAAATTTTAGATGCAAACCAAGACTTGTCCGTTCAAGTTCATCCGGATGATGATTATGCGGAAAGACATGAAAATGGAGAGCTTGGAAAAACAGAGTGCTGGTATATCATTGACTGCAAAGAAGGAGCAGAAATGATCTATGGGCACAATGCAAGAACAAGAACTGAGCTTGTGACCATGATGAACAGTGGAGATTGGGAAGGTCTTTTGCGTCGTGTGAAGATTAAGCCTGGTGATTTTTATTATGTGCCAAGCGGAACCATTCATGCGCTGTGCGAAGGAACGCTTGTCCTTGAAACGCAGCAAAGCTCAGACACAACCTATCGGGTATATGATTATGAACGAAAAGATCAGGATGGCAATGAACGTGAACTTCATTTTGTGCAAGCCATTGATGTCACAACGGTTCCTCATGTAGACGGTTATACAGATGAATCAGTTGAAACACGCCGTGGGCTGACCATTCGAACTTTTGTTGAAGCAGAGTATTTCTCTGTGTATAAATGGGAAATTGATCAAACAGTAGAGCTTTCGCAAGATTATCCGTTTTTGCTGTGCAGTGTAATTCATGGAGAAGGGTCTTTAACGCATGATGGACATACATATCCACTGCCTAAAGGAGCTCATTTTATCCTGCCGGCTGAAACAGGGAGCTTCTCAATTGAAGGAACTTGTGAACTGATTGTGTCGCATATATAAAGGAAAAGAGGACTTCGAAGGGGTCCTCTATTTTTCTATTGCATAAATGACTTGAAAGAGTACTTGTTTTTGTCGATAAAGAGATTAGTAGACTATTATGCAAAGTTAAGAGAGGGACAGGGAACGTGAAAAAAACCATCAAGATTATGTTACTCGCAGCTGCCTTTGGTATGACAGTACAGACGGGCAAAGAAGCGCAAGCAGCCTCCTATGTCGATCAATCCATTTATACGATGAACACCTCAAAGGTATTTACAACAGAATCAGAAGTGAAAAAAGCAGTGGAAACATTGAAGAAGGACAAAAAGTGGACAGCCACTTATCAAACCTCAGGAAACACGTCGACCTATCAGCTCACTGCCTCAGGATATGAGTCGCAAACAGCAGCGAGTGCAAGTGCAGCTGCATTAAAAAAAGAGACGGGCATGAGCGGTACGGTGTCTCCAGTAGGTGACCGCCTGCCTTTACAAAAGGTCATATCTGACCCAGTCAATGATGAAGCTCAGGCAAAAAAGCTCTCGCTCGAGCTAACGAAAACATCAGGGCTCAATAGCACCTATGAAGTCATCAATCAAAGCAGACCTTCTTATCAGGTCATATCAGGAACCATTGATTCTGAAACGAAAGTCAAAAATATTCAAACCGAATTACAAAAGCAGGCCGGTGTCACCAGTACATACCAAACTGAAAACAAAGCTGGCACTGTGTATCAGCTGATTTCAGGCGGTATCGTTGGACAAAGTAAAGCGAATACCATCCTGCAAGGCTTTCAAAAGGAGTCTGGTTTAAAAGCAGTGCTTCAAACGGTGACAGCAGGCAAGCCATATTACATCGTCACATCAGCTGCACAAGCCAGCCAGTCAAAAGCACAGACGCTCCTTACCCAGCTGCAAAGAGAAGCAAAGATCAGCGGGAAGATTCAAAAGACAGGCGCTTTAAAAAATGTTTATCGCTTGGAATCAGGCTATTTCAAAGACAACAAACAAGCATCCTCAGCTGCGGCTCAGATCAAGAAACAAACCGGCGCTGCAGGGACTGTGCAGCGAGTGGGAAAAACAAAAAATTATATCGTGAAACTCAATCAACTGAACGATACAGCATACGGAAAAACGGTAGCCTTTTTCAAGAAAAAGAAATGGCGCTACACATCCAAAAAGATCTCTTCTACACAGCCATATCAAGTAGTGACTGGAAACCTATTAGGAGATGATCAAGCGAAAAAAGCAGCGGCTTTCTTCCAAAAGAAAAAGGTATCTGCGACAACGAAAAAAACGGGTAAGGTATCTGACAGCACGTATCGACTTGTCGTCAATCAATCAGCAGACCAAGCGAAAATGAATAAAGGTGCCGCATATTTAAAAACGCAGAAGGTGACAAGCAGCATCACAACAGGTAAGGGACAAGCTGTCAGCAAAACGTATAGTCTCAAGACAACACCTGTATATGAGCAAAGTAAAGTCAAACAGGCTCAAGAGATTATCAAGAAAAATGGCGTTGCCAGCAGTACAAAAACGCTGACAGAAGCGGTTAAGCAATACCGGATCACGACAGAGCCGACGGTGAATCAGACAAAACTGAATCAAGCGTTAAGCTATTTAACGAAACAAAAAATGAAAGCAGCTGCTCAAAAAACAGGTACAACTGATTATGGTCAATATCAGATTAAAACCGGTGTCATTTCCACAGCTGCATTGCGCGACCAAGGCCTGGCTTTTTTCAAAAAACGGAATGAACCAGCTGCTTATAAAACAACAACGAAACCAACCTACAAAATCAACATTACGCAGCAATTCACAGGATTACCAACTGTAAATGCGGCGATTGCTTTTGTGAAAAGCCAATATGGCTGGACAGCCACAGCCGTAAAAATCAAAAATGGCCCAATGGTCATGCAAACGAACTACAACCTCACTGTCAATGAGATGGTGAACAAGCAAATGAAGGTGTCACCACAGACAGACGGTGCAGCCTATGTCTATGCAGCATATGTAGACCCGGCGACGTCAACTGTGAATACAGACGGCTTAAATGTTCGTTCTACACCTGATTCGAGCTCTGCAAGCAACATCGTGGCGCAGCTGAACAAAGGAACAAAAGTAAGACAGCTTGGGAAAGAAGGAAACTGGATCAAGATCAGCTTGGGCTGGAGAAATGCAAGTTCAGCAGAGGTGCAAAAATATGTAGACCCAGCCAATATTGCTGAGGGCACTCAATCTTATTTTCAATTTCTGAAACTCTCTGAAGCTGCGAATCTCAATCCGGCAGAAGTCAATTCCAAAATTCTAGCAGGTAAAGGGATTCTTGCAGGTAAAGGACAAGCCTTTATTACGGCAGCGAAAACGTATCATATCAACGAAATTTATCTCATTTCTCATGCGTTGCTTGAAACGGGTAACGGAAGTTCGATTTTAGCGAATGGTACGATGTTTAATGGGAAGAAAGTATATAACATGTATGGCATTGGCGCATACGACAGCAATCCGAATTACCTCGGTGCAAAGTATGCGTATGAACAACAATGGTTCACGCCAGAGGCAGCGATTATTGGCGGGGCAAAATTCATTGGCAACAGCTATATCAATCACGCCACATACAAGCAAGATACGATTTATAAAATGCGCTGGTCTAGTGCAGCGACTCATCAATATGCAACAGATATTGGCTGGGCTTATAAGCAAGTCACTCGTATGTATAGCTTGTATAACTTACTTGATAACTATACGCTCTATTACGACATCCCGGTTTATAACAAATAAAAAAACGTCCGTGCTTCCTAATGAGAAGCCGGACGTTTTTTGTGTAAGAGCTGCTGTTCAATAAATGATAGAAGCTGCTGACTAGACTCGCCCTTTGAATATTGGTTCCATTCCTCAGCGAAGGTTTTGATTCGTTCTCTGTGATCTGATTCGTTTAGATGAAGCAGCTCCTTCAAGAGCATGTCTTGAGTGACGCAAGCCTTTCCAGGAATGATGTCCTCATACCGATCGACTAAGCCGCGTTTCGCTCGATAAGTGTCTAAGTCATAAGTGAAGAACAAAACAGGCTTTTCAAGCAGCGCATATTCAAACACAATCGACGAATAATCTGTCATGAGTACATCGCAAGTACAAAGCAATGGATAGAGCGGCTGATCGGACACATCAAATATCCATTCACCGTCTGTTTCCGCCTTTGCTAAATGTTTGACCGCAGGATGAAGCTTGACGAGCAGAATATAGTCTCCATTTAGCTCTGTTTGCAATTGCTCTTTTGAAAAAGGCAGGACAAGATCGTCCATTGCAAAGTCTCGATAGGTCGGTGCATAAAGCAGGATCTTTTTCCCTTTAGGAAAATCATTCGGCTTCAAGGAAGGCAGGCACTGGTCAAAGTACACATCCGTCATCGGTACACCTGTTGGTAAAAAACGTTCATCATTGACCCCAAACGAAGACTTGAAAATCTCGCGCATGTGATCTGAGCCTGTAACGATATAATCGAAAGACGCATAGACTCGTTTAAAGCGTTTGATATCACGTGGACTTCGTTCCGAATTTGATGCATCTTCAAGACCGAATTTTTTCAACGCCCCATTGGCATGCCATACTTGAATACAGGTGGTAGAAGGCCGTTTTCTGAGTACACTTGTCATGAGAAAGTAATTATCTGTCACGACAACCTTGCTTTTAAACATCGTATAAATACATTGAATGAGATGGAGAGGATTTTTTTCATGAAAATAGCGAAATGACAGATGAGACCCGTCCTTTTCTATCGCAGAAGCATGCTTCGTATAGAGGACTGTAAGCTTCATCGTCATGTTCGCCTGTTGTTGATAAGTATCAATGAGAGCAGCTGCATTCTCTTGAAATGAAACAAGCAGCGTCACCTGGTTTTCACGCGGTTTCACGCCGCTCATCAGCCATCCAATTAAAGAAACGAAAGCTGCATAGCATGAAATGATCATTGAGCGTATATCCATCATTGGTCAGTCTCTCACAGCTGCTTCGTCTGATCCTTTACTTGCTCAGGATAGTAACGTTTTTTTCCTTTGTTTTCTTTCAATACGGCAAAAGCGTATTTAGGAATGTTCAGCATTCGTTTCCATCTCCATGGATTCACAACAAGTCTGTACAGCCATTCTGTATTTGTTTTAATCATCCATCGTGGTGCACGCTTCACCGTTCCGCTAAATACATCAAAGCTTCCGCCTAAACCGATGCAAACAGCCTGCGGGAATAAATGACGGTATTCATAAATAAAGTTCTCCTGATTTGGATAACCTAAAGCAACGAACACCATATCTGCTTTCGAGCGGGCGATTTGCTTCGCTACGAAACGTTTATCGGCTTGATAGCCGTCACAGCTGCCCGCGATGACCACATTTGGGTATTCCGTATCAATTCGCTGTTTAACAGCCTCAAGCACTTCTTTTTTCGCCCCATATAAAAAGATACTTTTAGACTGCTTGTTTGCTAGATCAAGCATAGACATGAAGACATCAAAGCCAGCAATTCTTGACTTCAGCGGACTTTGTATCAAACGTGACATCAAGACGACGCCTACACCATCCGGCAGAACATAATCCGCAGAAGAGACGACTTGATGGTACGCACGATCCTTCATAACAGTATAGCCAATCTCTGGATTGACAGTCGCAATCATGGCGCCTCTTCTTTGAGAAATATGATGGTGATTCATATAGCTGATAAATTCATCTAGGTCGCCGTTTACATAAGAAAGGTTAGAGACCACTTCTGTTTGCATTGTTTAGACCTCCTTTTTCATCTTGTTATCTATGAACGTTCATTGTAAATTCATTCTTCGTCTACTCATCATTTTATCACAGATGCTCCATGAAATATTAACAATAACTTTACAAACCTTTAAATTTCATGACATTTTCATCAATTCATATGAAGGATGCTGCGAGAAACATTGATTCTTCGGACTTTCCCTTCTCCGCCCAATAAATTGGAAATAGTTTGTCTTTACATCTGCTTAACGTTTGATGGGCGCTGTGATATAATGAGGTTCCGAAGAGCGAAAAAATACGAACGATGATAATAGGATTACGGATAAACATTACTGCATGAAAGCAGTTGAATAAGGAATGAAGAAAGGAGTTCATGTTTGCAATGAAGAAAGTTATTACTTACGGTACATTTGATTTATTACACTGGGGGCACATTAAGCTGCTCGAACGTGCAAAGCAGCTTGGAGATTACTTAGTGGTGGCCATTTCGACAGATGAGTTTAACTTACAAAAATCAAAAAAGGCTTATCATAGCTACGAGCATCGAAAGCTGATTCTTGAAACGATTCGTTATGTAGACGAAGTCATTCCAGAAAACAGCTGGGATCAAAAAGTCCGTGACGTGCAGGAGCACGATATTGATGTGTTTGTCATGGGAGATGACTGGGAAGGTAAATTCGATTTCTTAAAAGAGCATTGCGAAGTCGTGTACTTGAAGAGAACAGAAGGCATCTCGACAACTCAAATTAAGGAAGAAATTGCTGGACTTTAATTATTTAAGATAGTGCTTCTTATCTTTTGGTGAGAAGTGCTTTTTTATGTTAACATATCGTTTAAAAATTTATTTAAATATCGACGGAATAAATGGACAACAATGAAAGGTTGAGTGTTTTGATCCAAAAATGGTTTAACAAGCTTAGAAAAAAGACACATGATAATAATCAAAGTCAACCGCAACAACAATTGCAAATTCCTGATATGGAGTACTACTTTATTACTGGAAGAATTAAAGAAAAATATGGTGGTATGACGAAGTCGTTATTGCTACGTGCGAACTTATTTGGGTTAAAGAATGTTTCAACTCATTTTTTAACCTTTTCATATGATCAAGAATTTTCTCAGAAAGTGAAAGGGATCATTGATAAACAGAAAGTGGATCCTAAAATGACAAAAATCCAAAATATGTATGTGGATTTTCTTATTCCAAATTGTAAACCAAAGGAACAGTATCAGCCATCTTATCACGCTGACAACATCAATAAAGTGGTATGTGATCAAGAAGATCCTTCTGTTCGTTTTATTAGGAATGAAAAATCTAATCAAATTGAGATGGTTGATTATTTTCTTCCAAATCAGCAATTGGAGAAGCGAGAGGAATATAATTCACAAGGGCAGTTGCATAAAGTTTCCTATTTCTCTCAGGAAACTGGAAATGTCTATCGAGAACTATTCATTTATGAGCACACTTATGTTTATATGAAAAAAGAGTATGCGGATCTTAAGGAAGAATCTAAAAGTAAATTGAGAGACATCATTTGGTATGCCCATGAAGGGATAAAAACCTTTAAAAATGAAAAAGCATTAAGACAAGAGTGGCTTACGACTATTCAGTATAAAAATGATCGAAAAAAGCTCTTTTTAGTTGATAGCCGGAAACAGGATAAGTATGTGTTCCAATTGAAAAAAAGAAGTTCTTCTTATTTTTCAGCAATTATTCACAGTAAACACTATGAAACAGAAAAGACAGAATTACGTTCTGATTATAATGAATTATTTACCCAAATAAGAAAACAAAAAGTAGATGCCGTCTTTTTTATCACTGAAGAGCAGAAAACAGACGTAGAGAAACAATTTGGTCATCAAAATATCTTCTTTTTAACACCACATACATTAGATCGTTCGTCACATCAAGTACAAGATCACTATACTGCGGATCCGAATAAGGTTCTGATGATGGCGAGATTAACTAAAATAAAAAATGTCATAGATGCCATCCGTTCATTTGAATTTGTGATAAAAGAAGTACCAAATGCGAGGCTTGAAATCTTTGGTTCAGGTCCTCAAGAAAAGCACCTAAAACAAGAAATTAAAAGGTTAAACTTAGAAAAGAATGTCTTTTTAAAAGGATTCACTCAAAATCCTGATGCTGAATTTAGAACAGCTAGAATGTCTATCTCTACCTCTGTCTTTGAAGGCTGTCCATTGTCCATCATGGAATCAATTGTTAACAATTGCCCTGTGATTACCTATAATTACGATTATGGTGCTAGCACACTTGTGAAAAATCAGTTTAATGGCTTTGTTGTTGAGCAATATGAAGTGAAACAGCTTGCTAACAAAATCATTGAATTGTTGAAAAACGATGAACAGTATCAGATTTTTTCAGAAAATTGTCAGGAGATTGCAGAGGTATATTCAATCCCTAACTATTATGAAAACTGGATAGCGGCACTTCACAAAATGATAGAAGTGCGAGAAAAAAGAGACCAAATTCAAAGGATGATGAAGCCTATTCATTTCAAATTAGTGAAAATTGGTGTTGAACATCATATTCTTTCATTGGATTTGCAAATGGAAGGTGTCATTGAAAAACGAAAAAAGGTTATATTAGAACTTGTAGGTTATGATCGGCGTAACCATGCTGAGCTATTCTCTAAAAAAGTCGAAAGTTTAAAGGTGTCCTTCCCAATTGGACATGCATCCATACAAGCGGCATTGAAACGAAACAAAACAAAATATGTTGATTTCTATATGAGAATGAGAGACGAAGAATACAACGAAATCAATAAGCGTTTGCCAATTGCCGAGCATTTACTCAATGAAAAAGATGTGTCAAAAGTTGACGGTGTTTCTTACAAGACAATTAAAGGGAATTATTCTTGGAAGGTGAATAAATAAATAATAGAAACTTTTATTTATCATACATCGTTTTATAAGTATGAGAAGAAGCATAAGATTTCGATGAACAGAGGAGATAAATGATTAATGATTGAAGAGAGCGTTCAGAAGAATAGTGTTGTTGAAAGTTTAAAGAACCACGACGAAAAAATAGAAATTTTATTGAGGATAGATGATGATAGGCCGTTAGAAGGTCGATTATTTTACTTACTCATGAGAGAAAGGATCTCAAAGCAGGAAGTTTACCTTCCTCTTAAACATCTAGTGGAAAATCAGTTTAAAATAGAGATTCATGAAGATTCTTTCTCGAATCAAATGGAAGAAGGGCAAACGTATAACTTATATGTGACGGATTTTTCTGAAATGACTGATAGCAGTGAGAGCGAAGATGAAACCGAAGACTCCTCATATGATTCCGATGGAGATGACGAAGAGGCTGAATTGGAAGAGGGAGATGGCCAATTCCTAGATGAAGACGACAATCCCTATTATAAGCATCGTCTAAAGCTTGATGTGGAAATGCCTGAACTCTGTTTCATAGAAAATAAAAACGCTCTGCTGCTTGCTGTGCCATATCGTACAGATAAAGGTAATGCTTCTATTAAGGTCAAGCGAGAGATGAAGATCACGAAAACAAACCAGATAGCACTCGATGAGACCAATCTTCTTACTGTAAGTGGATATTGTGGTGTCATAAGTGCTGAGCACTCTTATCGAATCAAAAAAATCCAAATTCTTTTCAAAAGGGACGAAGTAGAGCATCGATTCCCCGTAAACTATCAGCAAAAAAGTGATATTGATGGTTATAGAACGGATGGGGAGATGCCGGAAGTATATCCATTCAATGTTGAAGTTCCTTTAGGAGTATTAACCTATTCTACAGACGAGAGATATATCTATAGAATGTATTTTGAATTTATATGTGAAGTTAACGGAACAGAAGAGACTTTAACAACACCATCTCTTGTGCTTGGAGATCGGTCTAATCAATTAAAAGGGCTCGTCCAAATACAAAAGAAGAACAATGTCCCGATTCGGTATGAGGTGTATCGAAAGAAAAAGAGACAAACGCTTGGTATCCGAATTAATGATTATACAATGAAAACACGTGCGAAGTACTACGTCAAAAGCAAGTGGAAGAAATTCAAAAAGAAAATTGGCAAAATCAAAAAAGTCCGTAATCGCCTTGTAACAAGGACCTTTAAAACGACCTTTCAGCTGGCGAGTAGGCTGTCTGTGAAAAAGAAAACGGTTGTTTTTGAAAGCTTTAATGGAAAACAATTCAGCTGTAATCCGCGTGGGATCTATGAGTATATGAAAGAAAATCACCCTGAATATACGTTGATCTGGAGCGTGAAAAAAGGGCACGAAGCACCGTTTAAAGAAAAGGGCATTTACTATATCAATCGTCTGTCATTGAAATGGATTTTTGCGATGGCAAGAGCCGAGTATTGGGTCGTCAACAGCCGATTGCCGCTATGGATTCCAAAACCAGAGCATACAACATACTTGCAGACATGGCACGGTACGCCGTTAAAACGACTTGCGATGGATATGGACGAGGTGCATATGCCTGGAACAAACACGAAGAAATACAAAAAGAATTTCACGAAAGAAGCATCGAATTGGGACTATCTCATTTCTCCAAATGCTTACTCGACTGAAATCTTTACACGTGCATTCCAATTTCAAAAGACCATGATTGAGTCAGGATATCCGAGAAATGACTTCCTTCATAATCAAAACAATGAAGAAACGATGAGAGCACTCAAACAAAAAATGAACCTGCCGCTTGATAAAAAATTGATCTTATACGCACCGACATGGAGAGACGATCAATTTTATAAAAAAGGGCAGTACAAATTTGATTTAGACCTTGATCTGCATGAGCTGAGAGCCGCTATCGGAGACGAATATATTATCATTTTGCGTATGCACTATCTAGTCGCTGAAAACTTTGATTTAGGACCATATGAAGGCTTTGCCTATGACTTCTCTCATTACGAAGATATTAGGGATCTTTATATGATTTCTGATCTGCTCATCACTGACTACTCTTCTGTGTTCTTTGATTATGCAAACCTCAAACGTCCGATGCTATTCTATGTGCCAGACATTGAAACATATCGTGACAAGCTGAGAGGCTTCTACTTCGACTTTGAACAAGAAGCACCTGGACCTCTTGTGAAAGAAACAGCGAGCGTCATTGACTGGGTAAGAGAAACAGAACAGCCAACCTTTACTTTGCCAGCTTCCTTCGCACCGTTTTATGAAAAATTCTGCTATTTAGAGAGCGGGGAGTCTTCGAAGCGTGTGGTGGAAGTATTTCTAAAGTAATAGCAATAAGATAAAAAGCTGTCGAGAATATAGGGCTACTAGCCCCATAGCTCGACAGCTTTTTTAAAGTGTTAGGTTTGTTAACTTTTGATAAAGTGCTTCGCGATAGCTTTTATGTTGATAGAAGAAACCATCCATTCTCTCTTTGTGTATAGTTTCCATTTGGAAATCATTTTTCGCTAAGTTAGCGATTTCCTTAATAACTGACGAACTATTTGTAACTAGGCGTCCGAAGCTGTCATCTAAATCCAAGTCTAGTTTGTTATACAGGTGGTTTCCACAAATAAACTCTGCATAATCGGGTATAAAGAATAAAACAGCTCGATTTATAAATGCAAAATCAAATACAAATGAAGAAAAATCGGTCATGAATAATTTGTAATCACTTAGATTGATATCTTTTGTTACAAATTTAATTCTTGGATGATCTGTTTTGAATTCATTTATAACAGAATTAAAAATAGGATGTAACTTTAATTCAAAGTATAGGTCTTCTTTTTCAAGTAAATCAGTAAACTCTTTAGAAGAAATTAATGTATTTATTTCTGTATAATAAGAAGAATTCTTAAAAGCTTCTTCTTTTATAGCCCATTCTCCACCTTTAGAGGAGTTAACTAATGAGACTCTCCAAGAAGGAGCAAAAATAATTTTATTGCTGGTAGGTTTAAGACTTTTAACAAAATCAAATCTGGCCATCCCAGTTTCAATTATGCTTTCTGGTCTGTAATTGTAATTCTTAATTAAATTTTGTTTTTCAAAATTACTGGAGACTACAAATTTATCTATTTTATTCTTTTCACTTGAGTAGATCCAAGGAGTGTGCGCATGTAGAATACCATGCTGTAAGTAAACTAATTCAAAGTCTAGACGGTCATTAATAAATTTCATTCTCTTTTCTGAAAAAGCACTATACTCTTGAACTGTCCTGAATGATGTTAAAATTTTAGTAGCATTTAGAAATAAATATTTATGCTGTCGAGACCTGAATTTAATGACATTTTTTCTTTCTTCTTGATTAAACATATTTTCTAGATCGATACTATCGCCATCGTATACATAATATCTTTTTATACCGTCTTTTTTGTGGAAATCATGCTTAAACTGATAATATGCATTATCTATAATATTCTTTCTGTCATTATATAGCCAAATGCCTTTTTTCTTTTTGTTTATTAACTTTCTAGCTAAATATAGCTTTTTGTCATGTTTTCTAACTATTTTATCAAACTCTTTTGTATATGAATTAGCCTCGTCCTTATTAGCTTTTTTAACAATGATTTTTTGTTGTTTAGGCAAGAATCTTAAAGCATAACCTTTCTTGAATGCTTTATGCTTCATAAAGCTCTGAAATACGACGTCATTGATAAAATAAAAAGAAACAGGATAATCGTAATTTTTATAATTGATGCTGAATTTCAAATCTAATGCTTGTTCATTGAGCTCTTTTTTCCAACTGAATCTATGGAATTTATTTGTTTTCATTCTTGTTTTGTAGTAGCCATGGTTAGATGAAGAGAGTCTAGGCACAAAGGGTTGTCCGTTAACTTCAATCTGTAATCTTAAATCTAAGAATTCATTAAGCGGACTTTTAATAAAACCAGCTACTAATAATTGATCATCCTTAATAGTGAATTGGGTCATAACTAACTCAAACCGGTGCTGTTTAAACAGTAGCTGATCATCGCGATAAACATAGATACCTTGAGAATCATATTTTATATTAGGCTTAGGTTGTTTCAAACTTAACAAAGAGGCTTTATGATATATATCAATAAAATCATGATTTAAAATTATTTTATCCTCAAGCTTTTCTATGATATTAAACATCCGTTTTTTCCAATCTGAAAAGTCCTCTTGATCTAGATGAAATGGTATTAAGGATTTTGACTTAAATCTCCAATTCAATTCGTATAAAATCATACTTTGGACATAAGGGTGCACAACATTATTATCTGAATATGAATCCATCATTTTTTCGAAGTACAAGAGAAGCATATTGTAAGAGTGTACGGGGCTTCTGTACTTCATAACTGTTGAAGATTGGTGTGTGCGATATATATATCTTCCAGTGGAACAAATTCCAATTCTCCCGGTTTTCATTAAATAAGCCGTATTAAAAGTTGCATCTTCAGCATATGCGAGATCTGTGTCGAAATAAATGCGTTCATTAGGAGGTAAATTCTTTACACAAACGTTTATGGTTGTTTGATTTATATTAGGATAAACAGACACATCATAAACACCGGTTTTCGAATAGTTCTTTGTCCTAGGATGATCTTTCACTTTGCCGTTCACCAGAGAATATAGAGGGTAAGCGACAATTGAAACCTCATCTTCAACTTGATTAAAGTAGTTATATAATTCTTGAATTGTGTTACTTCCAATTAAATCGTCTGAATCTAAGAAAAGAATATACTTGCCCGTTGCTTGTTTTAAGCCGATGTTTCTAGCTGCTGAAACGCCAAGATTTTCTTGTCTATAAATCTCCATGTTTTGGTACTGCTTTACATATTCATTGCAAATATCAAAGCTGCTGTCTGTAGAACCATCATCCACAAAAATGATCTGGATTTTTGTGAAATCATGTGTCTGCTTCATAATTGATTTAATGGTATCTTCTACATATTCCTCTGAATTAAACAAAGGAATAATTACAGTCATATCGTAATTAAAGTTCATTTTCTTCCTCACTTTTGTCTTAATGTATGGGTAAATCAATTTAATTGATAATCAGATAGATATTATCTTAAAAGTGATTAATATCCTATAAATAGATTACAACAAATTAGAATGAATGAACAGATCATTAGTATTGTAGAATTAAATTTAGGGAAGACCTAGTGATGGATTTGTTAATCAGTGAAATAATTCTCAACATCTGTTACAATTATGAGCGGTGCTTTTTAAAAAAAGTAATTCCAAAAACTTATATCTAAGGAAGATTAGAATGAACGCAATGTTGACGATACTAAAGGAGCAAATCAGCTCATTTCCGCTGATTATGCGACTTGCTGTTTATGAAACAAAATCAAAATATCAGATGAATTATTTAGGTGTTTTATGGCAGTTTTTAAATCCATTGATTCAAATGCTGGCTTACTGGTTTGTTTTTGGTCTGGGGATTCGCGGAGGACAGCCAATTGTCATTGGAGGGATGGAAGTTCCATTTATCATCTGGATGCTTGCGGGGTTAATCCCTTGGTTCTTCATTAGTCCGACGATACTTGATGGATCAAACAGTGTGTTTAAACGCATTAATATGGTATCGAAAATGAATTTCCCGATTAGTGCGCTGCCGTCTGTGGTGATTATGTCCAACTTGTTCAGCTACTTTGTCATGATGGGTGTCTATCTGATTGTGCTCATTTCCTATGGCATATATCCTGATGCGCACTGGCTGCAATATATATACTATCTTATTTGTATGATCGCGTTTATGTTTTCGTTTAGTTTGTTTAATTCCACGATTAGCGTACTCGTGAGAGACTATCAATTTCTTTTACAATCCGTGACACGTTTACTTTTCTTTTTGCTGCCGATTTTTTGGAATATCTCAGAGAAGCTCACTGGAGACAAAGCATGGATCGGGGATATATTAAGATTGAATCCTCTTTTCTACATTATTGATGGTTTTAGAAATAGCTTGTTAAAGGGAGAATGGTTCTTCCATGATGTGAAATATACGCTTTATTTTTGGCTGATCACGCTGCTTCTTTTAACAGTCGGTTCATTGCTTCATATGAAATTTAGGGATAAATTTGTCGATTTTCTTTAAAAAGTAAGGAGATTATACGATGAAACTAAAGGTTTCGTTTCGAAACGTATCCAAGCAATACGTCCTATATAAAAAGCAGTCAGATAAGATTAAGGGGCTGTTTTTACCCAATAAAAATGAAAAAGGTTTCTTTGCTATTCGTGATGTGTCCTTTGATGTATATGAAGGCGAGACAATTGGTTTTGTAGGGATCAATGGATCTGGAAAATCAACGATGTCGAACCTTCTTGCGAAAATCATTCCACCAACAAGTGGTGAAATTGATATGGACGGACAGCCTTCTTTAATTGCCATTGCGGCAGGGCTGAACAATCAGTTGAGCGGGAAAGACAACATTCGCCTAAAGTGCTTAATGATGGGGCTGACGAATAAAGAAATAGACGAGCTGTATGAAAAAATCGTAGAGTTTGCGGATATCGGTGATTTTATTGATCAGCCGGTAAAGAGCTACTCAAGCGGAATGAAATCACGTCTTGGCTTCGCCATTTCAGCGCATATTGATCCAGATATATTGATTATTGATGAAGCATTGTCTGTTGGAGACCAAACCTTCTACCAAAAATGTGTGGATCGAATCACAGAATTTAAGGAACAAGGGAAAACGATCTTTTTTGTCAGTCATTCCATTAGCCAAATTCAAAAAATCTGTGACCGGGTGGCTTGGATGCACTATGGTGAGCTTCGCATGTTTGATGAAACGAAGAAGGTTGTGAAAGAGTATAAGGAGTTTGTTGACTGGTTTAACAAGCTTTCCAAAAAAGAGAAACAAAAATACCAATTGGAACATAAGGAAGGTAGAAAAGGCGTTCAAAAGACGGAAAAAGTCACCCGTTATAAAGAAAGTGGGAAACGACGTTCATTTTTTGGACCAGCCTTTCAAGTGACGATTATTGCTGTTTTAACTATCTTACTTGCTTTATCTATGTTTTCGGATCGCCCGCTTCGTACGCTGGCTACATTTGGTGCAATCCCATCAGATCAGACAGGAACGTCTCATACAAAGAATCCGCAGACGAAGGGATCGCCTGATATGAAAAAGGTCGATCGACAGGCAATTGTCACGTCAGATCCACTCACGGTCTACAAAGATCAAGCCATGAAAAAAAAGGCGGATGTCACTTTACCATTTGGGCAAGAGGTACAAGCTGTCGCTGAAAATAAACAAACCGTTCAAATCAAAAATGCATCAGAGACGTATTTTGTCAAACCTGATGGGCTTCAACATGCAGAGGAATTAAAGTCTTTATCCATTGGACCAGGTCAGTTCAATTCCTATGTATCGCCCGCATCTGCAGGCTCATATGAGTATTTACTTTCTTTCCTTGGAAAAGAAGAATCTGTGCTTAAGCAAAGAATGCAAACCCTGAGTTCGATCAAAAGTGAACAAGGTGCTGCTATTGAGCGGCTGACCACGGAGAAAACTGATTATGTGATTCAAAATGGACAGGCGAATACGATGGTATTCCGTGAGATCATGTCAATCTCTCCTTCAACACTTGGACTGACAGAACAGAACGTTTGGCTGAATGAGAAACAAACGAAATTCGCAGTGAAGGGCGAAAACAACTTGTTTGTCATTGATAATGAACAGCATACACTGACGATTTCAGTGATCAAATAAAAAGCTGCCGATCCCGGCAGCTCAGATTGTAGAGAAACTCATGTTTTTCTACAATCTTTTTTATTTTCAGCGTAATTATGATGGATGAGATTTAATGAAAAAGGCCTCCCACACACCTAACCTAGCGAAGCTAGGTTAGGTGTGTGGCAATCTTCTTCATGTTCTGACACGCAGCTGTGAGAAGCACTTGCTCACTCACATTTTGTTTTCCCCTCAACCGGCAGTAGCGAAGCCCGTGCAGTTGTTTTGAATCTGCAAAGCTTCGCTCTATTTTTTCTTTTCTTTTTTTATATAGCTCTTTTCCAGAGGCAGACAGACGATTTTGTCTGATCTTTTCTTTGTGTTCCTCCCATACATGTCTTGAGATCACTTTTTGATGATTTTTCGATCTTGTACAGCTCTCAAGGAAAGGACACGATACGCATTTTTTAGGGTCTGATTTGTAGAACCTATAACCTTTTCGATCAGTTGTCGTATATAATAGCTTCTCGCCATTTGGGCAGATGTAGTGATCAGATTCAGAATCATACTGAAATTTCCACTTCTCAAATAATCCTCTTGTTGGATGAAAGCGTCTATGTGCGATGACACCAAAAATATGGCGATCCGATAAACCTTTACAGATTGAGGTTGTCAAATAACCAGAATCAAGGGCAACAGCTTCTACTTGAAAACCAAATCGGGCGATTTGGTGATCCAATCGATCAAGATACGGAATAGAATCATGGATATTGCCGGGGGTGACATGGGCATCCGTGATAATATTGTACTTCATATCCGTTGTACGGTGGTCTAGGTAGAAAAAGCCTTCCGGTTTATTTTCACGATAAAGATAGCCACTTTCAGGGTCAGTCATACTTTGACGAATGTCTTTTTTTGTTTTCACCTCCTCTTTTATCTTTAAGGGCTTTTTTCCGTGTGCCACCCGATCTTCTTGGATCGCTTCTTCTAATTCATTTATATAGTTCTGGGTATCTTGTTCAATCGTTTTTCTCGTATATTTATGTTTATTGGCATTGGCTTTAAGATGAGTTGAATCAGTAAAAAGAACGCGGCCTCCTACCATATCATGATTGATGGCTTGAAGCACAATTTCATCAAAAATATCTTGGAAAATCGTTGTATCTTTGAATCGAGTACGACGATTCCAGCTAATGGTCGAGTGATGAGGAACGGGGTCATTGATGTTCAAACCTAAAAACCATCTATACGCCATGTTATAGTAAATTTCTTTTTCAAGTTGTCTTTCAGAACGGATACCGTACAGGTATCCGATAAACATCATTTTGAACAAAATAAGTGGATCAAGAGAAGGGTGACCTTTATTCTCGCTATAATACGGTTTTACTTTATCTACGATAAATGAAAAATCAATGTACTGATCAATTTTACGAAGCAGGTGATCCTCTTCGACCAGTTGATCTAGCAATACAAATTCGGCTTCGTGCTGAGAAGAATTTCTAGTGTGGAACACGAGAAAAAACACCTTCCTTTAGTATGCTTTTATCTATTATAAAATGGAGGAATGGAAACTTTAAGAAAAAAATAAAGCTGTCGAGATTTTCTCGACAGCCTGAGCTGCCGATCCCGGCAGCTTTTTTTAATTCATTTCTTCTTTTTCGAGAAGCTGTTTCATAAATGGAATGAGTTTCTTTTTTAGATCCTCATCTTGAAGGGCGAACTCTAGAGTCGTCTCGATGAAGCCTTGCTTTTCACCGACATCGTATCGTTTTCCTTCGAAATCATAGGCGAATACGCGCTGAATGTCATTCAGCTTTTGGATGGCATCTGTCAGTTGAATTTCTCCGCCTGCACCAATTTCTTGCTGATCAAGGTACATAAAGATCTCTGGCGTGAAAATGTAGCGTCCTAAGATGGCTAAATTGGATGGTGCTGTACCTTGCGGCGGCTTTTCAACAAAGTTTTTCACTTGGTAGCGGCGTCCTTCTTGTGTAAGAGGATCAATGATCCCGTAGCGATGTGTATCGTTGTCTGCCACCTGCTGAACACCGATCACAGATGAAAGAGTCTTTTCGTATTCATCCATCAGCTGGCGAAGTCCGGGTGTTTCGGCTTGAACAATATCATCACCTAATAAAACGGCGAAAGGTTCATCACCGATAAAGTTGCGTGCGCACCAAACGGCGTGTCCAAGTCCTTTAGGTTCCTTTTGACGTATGTAATGAATGTCAGCAATGTTAGAGGATTTTCTCACCTTTTCTAAAAGCTCGCTCTTTCCTTTTTCCTCCAGGTTGCGCTCTAGCTCTGGTGCAAAATCAAAATGATCTTCAATGGCTCTTTTCCCTTTTCCAGTGACGATAATAATGTCTTCAATTCCTGATTCAACAGCTTCTTCAATAATATATTGAATGGTTGGTTTATCAACGATTGGCAGCATTTCTTTAGGCATAGCTTTTGTTGCAGGGAGGAAACGTGTCCCAAGACCTGCAGCTGGGATAATGGCTTTACGTACTTTTTTCAATGAACTTTGCACCTTCCTTACATATTGAAAAAATGATTTGACTTCATTTTTCATCTTTCATAAAGTGTAACTTACAAATGATAGAAATGACAAATGATTTACGATAAATGTATGATGATCTGATACAACATCTATTGTAAAGAGTCCGTGTAAATTTTTATGTTGAAAAGGGTAAAGGCGATGTAAAGATTGAAAATTGAATGATTAGGATTCGTTTCTATTCTTTTGTATAATAAACATATGATAAATGAGAAGGAAAGAGGCATCGACTATTGAAAACATTACATGTAATGACTGTATTCGGGACGAGACCTGAAGCGATCAAAATGGCCCCCCTTGTCCTTGAACTAAAAAAACATCCGCAAATCAAATCCTCTGTCACTGTGACTGCTCAGCATCGGCAAATGCTTGATCAAGTGCTGAAAGCCTTTGACATTCAACCGGATCATGATTTAAATATTATGAAAGAACGCCAGACGTTATCTGAAATTACATCAAATGCACTGTTAAAGCTAGATCAATTATTCCAAGAAGAAAAACCTGATATTGTCCTTGTTCATGGGGATACAACAACAACCTTTGCTGGAAGCTTGGCCGCATTTTATCATCAAATCTCAGTTGGACACGTTGAAGCGGGACTAAGAACTCACAATAAGTACTCGCCATTTCCAGAGGAATTGAACCGTCTAATGACTGGGAGTATTGCCGATATTCATTTTGCACCTACACATGAAGCGAAACAGAATCTTCTAACAGAAAATAAAAAAGAAGAAACAATTTTTGTAACTGGGAATACAGCCATTGACGCCCTGCAAACAACGGTTACTGAGCAGTATCAACACCCTATTTTAGAGAAAATAGGCACGGATAAAATGATCTTGTTAACGGCCCATCGCAGAGAGAATCTTGGACAGCCGATGAAAAATATGTTTAGAGCCATTAGACGTGTTGTAGAAGAATTTGAAGATGTTCAGGTCGTTTATCCTGTTCATTTAAACCCTGCCGTACGTGACGCAGCTCAGACAGAATTCAGTGATCTCGATCGTGTACACTTAATTGAACCGCTCGAAGTCGTTGATTTCCATAACTTTGCTGCCGCTTCGCACTTTATCTTAACGGATTCTGGCGGTGTACAAGAAGAAGCACCTTCTCTAGGGAAGCCAGTACTAGTACTCCGTGATACAACAGAACGCCCAGAAGGCGTGAAAGCCGGTACGCTTAAGCTAGCAGGTACAGATGAAAACACCATTTACAAAATGGCAAAAGAGCTCCTAGTAGACCAGAAAGAGTATGACAACATGTCGAAGGCGTCTAATCCTTATGGTGACGGACAAGCATCGAAACGAATTGTTGAGATGCTTCTATACCAATATGGCTTGACGAATACAAAGCCAATGTCTTTCTAAAAACTGATGATAATTACAGTTTAAGGGAATTTGTCGAAAGGTGTTATATTTTCTAAAACATTCATTAAAAAATGATAAAAATGTGGTATTATAATGGCATATATTAAGATATGAATGGTTTTTTTGTAATATAATTTACAATCTATTCATATTGAAATATTGCCATTTTTTATTTGACATGATTGAGAGGGGTATTAAGTATGATTTATGCAGAAATATTAGCTGGTGGGAAAGGCTCTAGAATGGGTAATGTCAATATGCCAAAACAGTTCTTGCCGTTAAATAATCGCCCTATCATTATTCACACTGTTGAAAAATTCCTATTAAATGATCGTTTTGAAAAAATTATCATTGTAACTCCTAAAGAATGGATTAACCATACGAAGAATATACTGGAAAAATACATACATGCTGATGATAGATTAGTAGTAATCGAGGGTGGAATAGATCGAAACGAATCGATCATGAGTGGGGTTCGTTTTATTGAAAAAGAGTATGGACTAAATTCTGATGATGTCATTGTTACACACGATTCAGTAAGACCATTTTTAACCCATAGAATTATTGAGGAAAATATCAATGCCGTTCTAGAACATGATGCTGTCGATACTGTTATACCTGCTATAGATACAATTGTGACTTCAGAAGACGGTGCAAATATCACTGATATACCTGTACGTGACAACATGTATCAAGGCCAAACACCTCAAAGTTTTAAGATATCTCTCTTAAAACGGCTGTATGGCGAACTAACAGAAGAACAGAAAAAAGTGCTTTCAGATGCTTGTAAAATTTGTATTTTAGCAGGGCAGAAAGTGAACTTAGTTCGTGGCGAGGTATTTAATATAAAAGTAACGACACCATACGATTTAAAAGTGGCGAATGCTATTTTACAGGAGAATATAAAAAATGATTAATCAAACATATCGATTGGTTTCTGCTAGACAATTTGAAGTGACTTATAAGGACAAGGAATTTACGTCTGGCCAAGTCGTTGTTAGACCGACCCATCTGTCAATATGTGCCGCAGATCAGCGCTATTTTACAGGAACAAGAGGGAAGGAAGCAATGGATAAAAAACTTCCGATGGCTCTGATTCATGAGGGTGTAGGGAAAGTAATGTATGATCCTACAGGGACGTTCAAAGTTGGCACAAATGTGGTGATGGTTCCGAATATACCAAATGAAGAAAATGAATTTATTGCAGAAAACTACTTGCGCTCAAGCTATTTTAGATCAAGTGGTTTTGATGGGTTTATGCAGGATTATATGTTCATGAACCCAGATCGCCTTGTAGCTTTACCGGAGCAAATGAACCTTCATGTTGCCGCTTTTATTGAATTGATCACTATTGCAGTTCATGCGATGAGTAGATTTGAAAGAGTGGCTCACCAAAAGCGAGATGTATTTGGGGTTTGGGGCGATGGTAATCTAGGATTTATTACCTCCTTAATTCTAAAAAAACGTTATCCAACTTGTAGAGTATACGTTTTTGGGAAAAACCAATATAAGCTAGAGCATTTCTCTTTTGTTGATGAAGTTTACCAAATTAATGACATCCCAAAAGAAGTTCGTGTTGATCATGCATTTGAATGCGTCGGTGGACGTGGCAGTGAAAGTGCAATTGAACAAATTATTGATTTCACTCAACCAGAGGCCTCTGTTGCTTTATTAGGTGTGTCTGAATACCCTGTGAAGGTTGCCACAAGAATGATTCTTGAGAAAGGAATTATTCTCATTGGAAGCAGTAGAAGTGGTAGTAAAGATTTTGCAAATACAGTAAATCTACTAAATGAATTTCCTGAGATAATAGATTATTTGGAGACATTGATTGGAACAGTCCATACAGTGAGAAGAATAGAGGACATTGGAAAGGCATTTGAAGAAGATCTGACTTCTTCTTGGGGGAAAACAATCATGAAATGGGAAATCTAAAAACGATGCACATGACAAAAATTCTGAAATTCTTTTTCCAAATAGTCTATACGATTTTTTCTAAGTTATGTCAAGTGATTCAGCATAAAATTGTGATTGCTTCTTATAGAGATAATGAGATAAACGAAAATTTCAAAAACGTCTATGATGAATTGAAAAGTCACCCCCGTTTGAAGATTATTCTCTTATTTAGAAAGTCGGAAGGCGGGTTTTTGGGTAAGCTTTACTATACTCTTTATTTATTCAAATCTCTGTATCACATTGCTACTTGTAAGGTGCTCTTATTAGATGATTACTATTATCCTCTTTATTTAATTAAAAAGCGGCCGGAAACAAAGGTAGTTCAAATTTGGCATGCCTGTGGTGCGTTTAAAAAATTTGGTCACAGTATTAAAGACAAACAGGGAGGACCTTCATCTGAATATTTAAAAATAGTTCCTGTTCATTCTAATTATGATTATGCAATTGTTAGTTCAGTAGAAGCAATTGCTCCATTTTCTGAAGCATTCAATATGCCAAAGCAGAAAATTTTGGCAACAGGTGTCCCGAGAACAGATTTTTTCTATTCTGAAGAACACATACATGAAGTGAAAAAGAGGTTTCATAAAGAATATCCCGAATTAAAGAATAAAGTGAAAGTATTATACGCTCCAACTTATAGAGGAGGAGTAAATAAACAATATGGTGAGCAATTTCTATTGAATCAAGAAACGCTTTTTAAGCATTTGAGCAGGGAGCATTATGAGTTTTTAATTAAGGTTCACCCTTATATGCAAAAAGGTGTTTTTGGAGATGTCAATTTATCTGAAAAGTTTTCTTTGTACGAATTAATGATTGTTTCTGATGTATTGATTACAGACTACTCTTCAGTTATTTTTGAATATAGTCTTTTGAATAAGCCAATGTTTTTCTATTGTCCTGATTTAGAGACTTATGTGAAGGAAAGAGATTTTTATTATTCATTTCCAGAGTTTGCACCAGGACCTATAAGAACTAAAGTAGAGCCTCTGATAGAGGATTTGAGGAATATAAAGTTACATGAAAAACAAATGAATTATCATTCATTTTCAGATCGTTTCATGAATCGTTGTGATGGACATTCTACAGAGCGAGTTGTTTCACTAATACTAAGTTTAATAAATGAAACAACGAATGAAGGAGAGAGAGTTTTTGAAATTTAAACTAGGGACACTATTTAAGAAAAGGAGTGTTCAAAAAAATCTTGACCATGTAGAGGAAGTGAGTGAAGAAAAGGTATTCTCACTGTTCGATAAAGCAGAAGATGTAATCGTGAATAAAAATATTCCTCAAAGAGCAATCACACAGTTTCAATGGAATGAATCATTTTTAACGATTGAGGGATATATGTACATTAATGACATTCCCTTACAAAGGGAAGATACAGTAAGAAAAAAGTTATTGATTGTTCAAAAAGGGGATATTATAAAATCCATTCCTTTAAAAAATCAAAGATTAAACGAAACGAATAGACAAAGGCTAGGGCTTTCAGAAGAATATGAATGGGCTGGTTTCTACCAGGAAATAAACTTTTCAAAGGTAAATACGGGGAAGCCATTACCGCAGGGAAACTTTCATTTATATTTAGAATTAGAAGTGCTAGATGAAAATAATATCAAGTACCATGAGACCCACACGCTGGGCAACATCAATCAATTTCTGAAGCAGGATATCTATGCTACGAAAATGGAACACTTTTCAGCTAAGAAAAGAGTGAAATATAATTTCATTGTCACATATGATGAAGAGGAAAAAACCGCACATGTATCATCCCATAAACTCCAAGAAATTGACCAAGGTGCAATAGAAACTACTATGAAAAATGAAAATCGAATCATGCGTAAAATGAAGCGTGTAATGTTTCAAATCTTATATCAACTATTTTGTTTCCTGCCATTACAACAGAAGAAAATCACTTTCGCGTCTGATAGCCGCATTGATTTATCAGGAAACTTTGAATTTGTCTATCAAGAGCTTTTAAATAGAGAAGAAACGTTTAATTTTCAGTTTTTCTTAAAAGAAAGCATTAATACTAAAAAAAGCATAGCGGAATATATACGAATGGCTTATCATTTTGCTACAAGTCGGCATATTTTAATCGATGATTTCTACCCAATCATCTATCCATTGAAAATTCGTAAAAACGCGGATCTTGTCCAATTATGGCATGCAGTGGGCGCATTTAAGACGTTTGGTTACAGCCGAATAGGTCTGCCAGGCGGACCGTCACCAACATCAAAAAATCATAAGAATTATACAAAGGTTATTGTCAGTTCTGATCATATCCGCAAGCATTATGCGGAAGGCTTTGGGGTAGATATTGAAAATGTCATTCCGACTGGAATACCTAGAACAGACTTTTTTTTCGATGAATTAAAAAAAGAAGAAGTCAGATCTAGATTATATGAAGAATATCCTTTTTTAAAAGGGAAAAAAGTGATTTTATTTGCCCCGACATTTAGAGGGAATGGTCAGCAGTCTGCACATTATCCGTTTGAAGTATTAAATTATGATCAGCTCTATCAAGAGCTGAATGATGAATATGTCTTTTTGTTTAAGATTCATCCTTTTGTTAAAAATCAAATAAACATTCCTTATCAATATAGTGAATTTTTCTATGATTTCTCTGATTTTAGAGAGATTAATGAATTGCTTTTAATTGCAGACGTTCTGATAAGTGACTATTCATCTGTTTGTTTCGAATATGCATTGCTGCAAAAACCAATGATTTTCTTTAGCTATGATGTGGACGAGTATATTAGGACACGTGATTTTTATTATGAGTATTTTTCCTTTATTCCAGGACCACTTGCTAAAACATGTAATGAGCTAGTGTCAATTGTTAAAAATAATCAGTATGAATTCGAGAAGTTAGATTCGTTTGTACATTACTTCTTTGATGATTTGGATGGTCAGTCGAGTAAAAGAGTAGTGGATGCAATCTTATTAGAGCAAAAAGAAAGTCTTTAAAAAGAAAACACCTTTCTCCATGTAGACTAACCTAGTCAAATGGGACATAAAAAAACACCCTTCAAGTGATACACTTAAACTAAGTGCTGATTTGGAGGGTATTTTTTATGAAAAAAAACAAATATTCAGCTGAAATAAAATGGGCGGTTGTGAAAGATAAATTAAGCGGACAGTTTACCAATCAACAAATTATGGATAAATATCATACCAAGAATGTATCTCAGATTAAAACATGGATGAAGTGGTATCGAGGAAATCAGTTACATCAATTCGATCAGCCAATCGGAAAACAATATAGCTTCGGGCATGGACCTGACAATGTATCCAAAGAGGAAAAAGTGAATAGGCAGGTTGAACAGCTTAAGATGGAGAATGAAATTCTAAAAAAGTATTTGGAGATCGTAGAGGGGTTGAAAAGGGAGTAACCTTGTATTTGATCGAGAAATAAAAGGGAGAAATATACAGTAACGTCTGTCTTAAGTATTTTGCAGGTCGCCAGATCGACCTATTATCGTTGGGTATCCGAAGGAATACGTAAAAAATAACAAGTGGAGAAGGCTGTTATTACCTTATGTACCGAAACATCGTTCCGGTACGGGCACCGTAAGATCCGAAAGCTACTTCAGCGTCAATATGGTATCAAACGAAACCGAAATACTGTACAGCGTATCATGCAAAAATACCATCTTCAATGTCGTGTGAAGCGTAAAAGGAAATGGAAATCACAAGGGGAATCTGTCATCATTGCCTCAAATATATGAAATCGGAACTTCACCGCAATACACCCGAATGTAAAATGGGTAACAGATATTACTTATATTCAGTCTGGACCGAGAACGCTCTACCTTTCGACCATTATGGATTTGTACAACAACGAAGTTGTTGCCTATACCCTAGATGACCACCAACAGACGTCACTCATATTGGACACATTGAGGGCGGCTTTAGAGAAAAGAAATTTTCCTAAAGGTGTACTTGTGCATTCAGATCAAAGAAGTGTATACAGTTCGTAAGCATATCAAAAGGAGCTGGGGGCAAGGAACCTCACAAGCAGTATGTCCAGACGAGGTAACTGTTGGGATAACGCAGTAATTGAATCATTCCATTCTAGCTTAAAATCAGAGGAATTTATGTTTACAAAGTTCAACTCTATATCAGAAAAAGGTGTCAGACAACGAATCGACCGTTACATCAAGTATTATAATGAAGAGCGTATCCAAGAAAAATTAGGCTACCACGCACCAAAAACATTTGGTAGCATGTCAGCCTAATAAGGGTGTTTTATTTGTGTCTCATTCTGCTATGTCAGTCTAATGAAAGGTGTTTTTTAATTATGAGGCTTCCAAACTTTCCTTCAATTCCTTCTTCACCTTAGCCAGACTGTTATCATCAAGCTGATAATAATAGATGTTATTGATGCGTGCGCCTGTTCCTTTCAGCTCATGCTGCTCCACACGCTGTCTTGCGTCACGGTAGTCATTCATCATCGTCCACATATCATCAAATGACATGTTGGTCTTCATATTGTTTTCCACGACTTTGAACATATCGCCGAACTTCGTAATAGATGAAATGTTTGCCCCTTTTGCAATGATGCCTTCAATGACTTGGCGCTGCCTTTGCTGACGTCCAAAGTCACCCTTTGGATCTTGCTTTCTCATTCTTGTGTAGGCAAGGGCTTGATCACCATTTAGATTAATTTCTCCTGTACCAAATGAATGGCCGTCATAGCTGAAAGCAAATGTGCTGTTCACTGTAATGCCGCCAAGTGTATCGACAATATCCTTAAAGCTTTCCATATTGACTTTCACAAAGTAATCAACAGGTACATCAAGCAATTCCTCTACTGTATCTGCTGCCATTTGTGTGCCGCCGAATGCATAGGAGTGGTTGATTTTATCCATTGTGCCTTTTCCGACAATTTTTGTATACGTATCACGCGGGATACTCACCATCTCGGTCGTTTTGGTTTTTGGGTTAACGGTCATGTATATTAATGTATCCGCACGGCCTCGGTCATTTTTTCTTTCGTCCACACCCATGACTAAAATAGAAATCGGGTCTTTCTTATTTAAATCGACATCTTTGTCACGCTTATCTGACTTCTTTAAATTCTCCTGAATGCCTGCCACGGTTGATGCTGCTGTATTCCAAAGATGATATGCATATCCGCCAGTTGCTAATACGAATAAGCCAATAATCGATAAAACAATCCAAAGAACCTTCTTTTTCTTTCGTTTTCTTTCAGCTCTCATAATGTCCCTCACCTTTTCTATGATTCTTCCATGATTATAGGTTTACGAATCTTGATAAACAAGTTATTTTTTTACTCTGAACCTAGATATAGACGTTGTAACAAAAAAAAGGTTTCAAAAAACCTTAAATTTACCTTAAAATATTAAGTTATAAGACGATACAAAGACATGAGGTGAAAAAAATGAAGAAAATCGTCGTTTTACCGTTCTTAATACTACTACTTGGTATCGTGCTCACAGCATGTGGAACGGCTGAGCAGTCCTCGGGAGAAAACAAGACAAGCAGTTCAACTCCTCAGGTGCTGGAAGAAAAAGCTGAATTTATTGGAATGGCTGATGCACATACAGTCGAAGTGAAAAAAGTGAATACGACCTTAAGCTATGAATTTACGGATAATTTTAAAGATGTGTTAAATGAATTCAAACCAGGAGACACAGTAGAAATCTCTTACTTTATCAATGACAGTGGTCAAAAGGAAATCCAAGAAATTAAAAAAGTTCAATAGAGAGTTGGTGGGATCATTAAATTGAAAAAATTAAGTCTAACTTTTACAACGTTCATCTTACTATTGCTTGTATTTATGCCAAATGATGCTGCAGCGGCAAGCTCAACAATTTCTGTTAAATTATCAAACTATGTTGGGAATAAAACCAACTTTAACATATCATCATCAGGCTTATACAAAGTAACTGGTACAAATGTATCTTCAATCGCTCGATATGATGGTAAGAACCGTTATGAGGTAGCCAATAGTATCGCTTCAGCAGGTTGGAAAAATCCATCTACCATTGTCATTGTAAATCGTGACGCGTTTGCAGATGCTATTTCCGCTACACCTTTAGCTTATAAGTTGAATGCACCTATTTTATATACGAATGCCGAAAAATTAACAAAAACCACTGAAAAGCAAATTAAAAAAATGAGTCCTGATAATATTCTCATTATCGGTGGTACAACAAGTGTTTCTTCAGCAACTGAGAAAACATTGAAGAAATACGGAAAGATCAAAAGAATCAGTGGTAAATCCCGATACGCCGTTTCCCAAAATATCGCAAAAGAGATGGGGAACTATAGTCAAGCTATAGTGGCAACAGGAAGCATTTTTACTGACAGTGCGTCAGTAACACCATACGCTGCAAGAAACGGCTATCCTATTCTGTTAACGAAGAAAGACAGTTTACCAACTTACAAACTTCCAAAAAATGTTGTCATTGTTGGTGGAGAAAAGAGTGTTAGTAAAAAAGTTGAATCTCAAATTAAAAAAACGTCCACAGTGAAAAGAATAGGTGGAGCAAATAGATATGAGGTCTCAGCAAATATTGTAACTGAATTAAACATGAATGCTAATAAGCTATACCTAGCAAATGGTTCTATCTTTACAGATGCTATTACATTTTCGCTTTTAGCAGCCAAGAATAACAGCCCAATGGTACTTGTAAAAGAAAATAGTCTAACATCACCTGTGACATCAATTGTCAAAAAACAGGGGACGTACTCGTTTCAATTGTCTGGCGGAATAAAATCCATTTCAGCAAGTGTACAAGCAAAATTATCAAAAGAATTTTATTTGAAGAATAATAAGGATTATCAATTGAATGTTTCTAACGGGAAAATTTCAATCAAAGGCATCAAGACGTTTGGATCTTCAGTAAGAGTTGTTCCAGAGAAATATTCAACTACAAATGTCATTCGAGTTGCTGGGAAAGCATACTTGGGGAACATGAATTTTGCTGTAGAATCAGGCTATATTCGACCAACAAATGAAAACATCCCTTTTGAAGATTATCTTAAAGGGGTTGTACCGAATGAAATGCCAGCAAGCTGGCATGTTGAGGCATTAAAAGCACAGGCTGTTGCAGCACGTACATATTCTGTAAACAGTATAGGGAAGGTTGTACCAGATACTACAGCATTCCAAGTATATGGAGGATATAACTGGTATACAAACTCTACGAAAGCTGTAGATGCTACAAAAGGCAAGGTACTAAAATATAATAATAAACTGATTTCTGCAACCTATTATTCTAGTAATGGGGGCTACACTGAGGCTAGTGAAGAAGTATGGTCAAGTGCATTTCCTTACCTGGTCGCAAAAACAGATACAAAAGATCCAAAGAATGCTTGGACACTTAAACTATCAAAAAAACAATTGAGTACATCACTAAGTACGTCATCACCAGCATCTTGGTGGAGTAAGACAACAGAAACAAATGCAAGTCAGTTGAAAGGCTTGAAGAGCTGGATTCTAAAAAATAAAGAAACGTCAGCTTCAGACATCAAGATAGCTAATATTTCTAGTGTAACCTTTTCTGGAAAAACAAAAGGGCAGAGAGCAAAAACAGCCTCTTTGAAAGTCAGCTATCACTTAAAAAATAAAACGGGTTCCTATAGTATGAATAAATCAGCGACACTTAGCTTTAAAATGACTGAATTTAGATCAATACTTGGTGCCACTAATTTAAAAAGCACGTATGCTTCGGTGAAGAACAACACCAATGATTTCACTATCTCAGGAAAAGGATATGGACATGGAGTTGGGATGAGCCAATATGGAGCGAAAATGAGAGCTGAATCAGGAAGCTCATACTCAAGTATTTTGTCATTCTATTATCCGGGTGCAAAATTAACAACAAATTAAAACATCAAAGGAGGTTATAAACGTGCGCTCTATCATAAAAGTTGTATTTTTAAGTGTAATAACCATGTGTTTGTTTCTTCCATCTGCACTTGCTGACAATTCAGTCACAAGAATTGATGGAAAGAACCGGTATGTTGTTGCGGTGAATGCGGCGAAAAAAGGCTGGGCAACATCAAGCACGGCTGTTCTTGTAGGGAAAGATGCATATGCGGATGCATTAAGTGCGGTTCCTTATGCATACCAAAAAAATGCACCTGTTCTTTTTACAAACAGTAGCAGTTTATCTACAGATACAAAAAAAGGCCTTCAAGGTCTAAAAACAAAGAATGTGACTATTCTCGGTGGAACAAAGAGTGTCTCTAGCAAGGTGACAACTCAGCTAAAATCAATGGGTATCTCTGTGAAACGTATTAGTGGTAAGAACCGTTATGACTTAGCAGCAAATATCGCCAAACAAATGAAAAGCTCTAGTACGGCTGTTGTAGCAAACGGCTTTGCTTATGCAGATGCAGTTGCGATTGCACCTTATGCTGCAAAGCAAGGCTATCCAATCTTATTAACAAATGATAAAGGTTTACGTTCGGAAACTTCATCGGTGATGAAAAGCCGAGGGATTAAAAAGACCATTGTCATTGGTGGGGAGTCTAGTGTAAATAAATCAGCTTATGCTAAGTTGCCTTCACCTGGAAGAATTGGCGGAGCAAATCGTTATGAAGTCGCAGCAAATATTGTAAAGAAATACAATATGAGTACAAGTAATACGTATATTAGTAATGGTTTTGCCTATGCGGATGCCGCTTCAGGAGCTAGTATTGCTGCTAAGCAAGGTAAAGCTTTTATTTTCACAAATGAAAAAACATTACCGAAAGCAACTAGACAAATCATTGGTTCAAAGAAGATCACTTCATTTAGTGTTCTAGGTGGTACATCAACTGTGACGAATACTGTGATTTCCCAATTGAAAAGTCCAGTTGTTGGGAAGAAAGTGTTTATTGATCCTGGACATGGAAACCAAGATTCTGGTGCCACTGGATATGGTCTTCTTGAGAAGAACGTGAACCTTGATGTCGCTAAGCGTCTCAATACAAAATTAAATAGTTCTGGAGCACTGCCCGTTATGTCACGTACATCAGATACATTTGACAGTCTTCAAACGCGAGTAAGTAAAGGTGCTTCTGCGAACGCAGATATCTTTATTAGTATCCATGCGAATGCAAATGACAACAGCAGCGCAAATGGAACAGAAACGTATTATGACAAAACATATGCGGCTTCGAACAGCTTGAAACTTGCGCAAAACATCCAGCCTAAAATGGTTAGTGCACTAGGTACAAGAGATCGTGGTGTGAAAACAGCAGGTTTCTATGTTATTAAGTATTCAAAGATGCCGAGTGTCTTGCTTGAAACTGGCTTTATCACTAGCCCAGTTGATTCAAATATTTTGAAATCGGCGACATATAAAGATCGATTAGCTTCAGGTATTTCAAGTGGTGTGTCAGGTTATTTTAAATAAGAAAACATAAACATGAGGGATGCCTAAGTTGCTCCTCTTAGGCTGCTCGAGAACGTCTCTCGGCAGCCTTTTTGATCAATCGTACAAGAGCAAGAATTTATTTTAAAGTAGATGTTTTCATATGGTATCAAATGTATGTACTAATCATGATCTTGCTACAAGAGATCAACTTGCTTCTGGCATTCTCTTATTTTGACACAAGATGAACTGACGGATGAGTGTCAAGTTAAAAATACATTTCATTTTTGGTTATCTTTGTTATAATTGAAACATAGAAGGTGAATGGTTTACGCATGAATCTTCAAGCGACAGCAAATCGACAAATCATGAAGAGGTGACGATCTTGAAAAAATTAATCACAATGCCGTTTCTAGTATTGCTTCTAGGTGTATTACTTACAGCATGCGGCACAACAAATCAATCAAGCGACAACAATAAGGATGACAGCAAAAAGGAAACAACCGAAGCGGCTGATCAAAAGAAAGAAAATGCTTCAGAGGAAAAAACAGAAGATCAGTCATCTAATGAAAAAGCAGATGATCAAAGCAAAGAAACAGCTGCTCAAAAAGAAGAGCAAGCTGGTCAATCTGATGAAGCGGCAAAAGACAGCTCAAGTAAAGAAATCACAAAAGAAGAACCTGCTAAGGATCAATCAAAAGCTGATTCTAAAACAAAGAAAGAATCAACAACAAATAAGAAAAATGAAGTCACCAAAGAAGGCACATATGTCGGTTTGGCTGATGGACATACCATTGCTGTGAACATTGATGGCAAAGAAGTAGCTATTCAGTTCGGAAATGCGTTTTCTAAACAAGTGAACAGCTTAAAAGAAGAATCAAAAGTGAAAGTAACCTATACAAAAGATGCAAACGGAACCCTTCGATTAAAAACCATCGAATCCGTCAAAGCAAAATAAAGAAAGACCCGGAGACCCGCAGAATTGCGGGTCTTTTTTACGTTGAAAAGGGCATAACTTGATATAAGTGCACATTCTTAACACAGTTTTACAAGACTTAACAGCGCATTTACATTTGCTTAATGTTGCTCTGATAAACTGACTTTCATAGAACATCTCTTTACACAACAACTACTTTAGATGGTGAGGTGCAGGTCAGTGAGTGCAGAGAAAGCGATGAATCTTTATAGAGAATATGAAGTGAGACGAAACCACTCTTTTGCCTTAACAGAACATATGGTTCGTTATTTATTTGCAAAACGTTTCATAGATTTAATGTTCTCGTTCATCGGATTGATGTTGAGTACGCCAATCATTTTGCTGTTTGCACTCTTGATTAAGCTGGAAACACCGGGATCAGCCTTTTATATGCAGGAGAGGGTCGGGAAAGACGGTGTTTACTTTAAATTATGGAAGCTCAGATCGATGAGAACCGACGCTGAAAGCGGAGGAGCGAAATGGGCACAAAAAAATGACCCGCGTATCACCAAAGTGGGAGCCTTCATTCGTAAAACAAGAATCGATGAACTTCCGCAATTTATCAACGTGTTAAAAGGAGAAATGAGTATCGTAGGTCCGCGGCCGGAAAGACCGATGTTTACCGCAGAATTTAATCGGACGATTCCAGGTTTTACGAAAAGATTAGCGGTCAAGCCGGGATTGACAGGTCTTGCTCAAGTAAATGGCGGATATGAAATGAGTCCGAGCGAAAAATTAACGCACGACTTACAGTATATTCAAAACTTGACATTTTCTCTCGACACGAAGATTATGGTAAAAACGTTAAAAGTCATCATGACGGGTGACGGAGCCAGATAAGTAAAGTAGGGAAGAGAAATGGCAAGTATGAAAAAACGCATGCTAGGCGGGGCAAAATGGACAAGCTTGTCCGCATTCATCATTACGATTATCCAAATCGCACAGTTCGCTTTTTTAGGGAACGTGATGTCACTGAAGGAGTTTGGACTCGTTGGCATGATCACAACTGTCACAATATTTACGCAGATTTTACTTGATCTAGGGATTGGGGCAGCGATCATCCAAAAGGAACAAACAACAGAACGTCAATTATCTACATTATATTGGATCAATTTGCTCACTGGAATTGTCTTATTCTGTTTACTCATTCTAGTAAGCCCAATGATTGCCGCCTTTTATAACCGGCCAGAGCTGGAGGGTTTGCTCAAACTATTATCCATCATGTTTCTGATTGCACCAATTGGCCAGCAATACCAATACATGATGCAAAAGGACTTAGCCTTTAAAACATTAAGTACCATTGAAGCCATTGCAACCATGATATCGCTGTTTGTTTTACTCGCTTTGGCCTTCTTCATCAATCCGATTATTGCCTATGTCATTTCTCAAGTGCTGCTGCAATCAGGAAAAGGGCTAATGTATGCCGCAGCTTATTGGAAGAAGTGGCGCCCAGCACCTGTTTTTGCATTAGGGGAAGTGAAAGAATTTTTCTCATTTGGAGCATTCCAGCTCGCATCCAGACTGGTCAATCGAGCAGGATCGAACATAGACATGATTTTAATTGGCCGTTTTCTTGGAGCAGAAGCATTAGGTATTTACAGCTTGGCGTATCAAATTGTAACGATCCCGGTGCTGAAGATTAACCCAATCGTGACGAGAGTGGCTTTCCCTGTTTTCGCAAAAAGTCAGCGTGATCACTCCATGCTGCGAGAGGGCTTCCTCAGTATGACGAATATGCTCGCATTGATTAGTTTTCCATTATTAATCGGTCTTGCTGCCGTATCAGATAGCTTTATAGAAGTAGTGTTTGGAGAGAAATGGCTCGTAGCCGTTCCGGTTCTTAACATTTTGTGCATTGTCGGCCTTTTGCGTGTGCTGATGAATCCAAACGGTTCAATACTTCTTGCCAAAGGGAGAGCGGACTTAGCCTTTTATTGGGATACGGGGATGCTCATCGTGTATGGATGCGCCTTATATGCAGGTGTCAGCACAGGCAGTCTGCTCACAGTAGCTTGGGTTTACTCAGGTGTCAGCCTGCTCAACTTTATTGTTGGCAGATGGCTCATGGCGTATGTCATTCAGCTTGATATGAAGGTGTATTTAAAATCACTTGGAAAGCCTGCTGTCATGACGCTGTTGATGGCCGCCTGTGCGGTTTTCTTGCATCAAGGCATGAAGCTGACGTCAGCGGATATTTTACTTCAATTAGGATTGACGATTTGTGTCAGTGCTGCATTGTATGGCTTGCTGCTCATCAAAATGTATCCGCAGGTGGCAGGCAGATTATTGAGAAGAGGTCGTTCGTCATGAAGGTGCTATGGCTGACAAGTGTATATCCTAGTGAAAAACATCCAAGTGAAGGTGTATTCCATGAAACGCAAGTGCAAGAGCTGCTCAAACAAGGAATACAAGTGACCGTCGTATGTCCCAATCCGGTAATTCCACCGGTTTTGCGGATGCTGAAGGCGTCCTATCGGCAGAAAAAAAATCTGCTTGAACAGGAAGTGAGAAACGGAGTGACAGTATACAGGCCGCCCTATACAGCGCTCCCTGGACAGCTGAAATGGGCACAGCCGAGTAAACGAATAGCGGCTTCTGTTCTAGGCGCCATGCAGCGTTTTCAGCTGTCACCAGATTTTATCCATGCGCACTTTGCGATGCCGTCTGGCGGAGCGGCGGCTGTGATTCAGAAAGAAACGCAAATTCCTTATCTTTTGACCTTACATGGCAGTGATGTGAACGTGTATCCGGGCTATAGCAAAGGGGCACATGCAGCCTTTGAAACGGCGGTGAAACAGGCATCTGCTGTTCTGACGGTGAGCGAGGAGCTTGCTAAAAAGACAAATGACATGACAAAGGTGGAAGCGCAATGTCTCCCGCTCGGTATTCCGCTTCAGTCATTTTCTAAAACGGAAGAAGATCAACAAGGCATCAGGAAAAAGTTAGGCTTACCCCTTCACGACAAGCTCGTTGTCTTCGTCGGGCGATTAGTCAAAGAGAAGGGCTTACTTGAATTAGCTGATGCTGTCAGCGGCATGGATGGTGTGAAAGCAGTCTTTGTTGGAAAAGGCCCCCTTGCAAAGGAGCTGGAAGAACGGGCTGGAGCATCCATTGTACTCCCAGGACAGGTGCCGAATGAGCAGGTGAAAGACTACTTAATGGCAGCTGATCTGTTTGCACTTCCTTCCTATAGTGAAGGAATGCCTACCGTCGTCCTAGAGGCGCTTGCTTTAAAAGTACCTGTCATTGCGACACGAGTCGGTGGTCTCCCATCTTTATTTTCTAGCTATCAACACCTGCTCGTTGATCCGCGTTCGACGAATCAGTTAAAAGAGGCCATTCACGCCTATCTTTATGAAAACAGATGGAATGAGCAAGTGAAGAACGATCTTCATCAAATCGTTCACACAGAATATTCATCAGCAAATAATGCGAAACAGCTCATACAGCAATATGAAAAGGTGCTTAATCAATCAATATCCATCGTTTAAACAAGATGAAATGTGCAAAGAATGATAGATAGATAAACAGCTTGGAACGGACAATATGCTTTTATTGAGAGGATGAAAAATGTTGAAGAAAATTGCTGTGATTGGAACAGGGTATGTCGGGTTAGTATCGGGTACTTGTTTTGCTGATATCGGAAATCGTGTCATCTGCTGTGACATCGATGAATCAAAAATCAACAGCTTAAAAAGTGGTGTCGTTCCCATTTATGAACCGGGTTTAAAGGAATTGATTGAAAAGAATACGGAGGAAGGAAGACTGTTTTTTACAACCAATATTCCTGCCGCTATCAGGGAATCAGAGATTATCTATATTGCTGTAGGGACACCGATGACAGCACAGGGGGAAGCAGATTTAACGTTCGTGAAAGCCGTCGCTCAAACAATTGGTGAATCCTTGAATGGATACAAAGTCATTGTGAATAAAAGTACGGTTCCCGTGGGCACAGGTCGTCTTGTTAAGGCCATAGTAGAGAAAGCTTCACGAAGTAAATACCCCTTTGACGTTGTGTCAAATCCAGAATTTCTTAGAGAAGGCTCTGCTATTAAAGATACGATGAGTATGGAGCGAGTGGTCATAGGGTCTACAAGCTCTCATGCATTGGAGATCATTAAGGAGTTACATGAACCATTTCAAACAGCAGTGGTTGAAACCAATCTAGAAAGTGCAGAGATGATTAAATACGCAGCAAATGCGATGCTTGCAACCAAAATTTCCTTTATCAATGATATTGCCAATATTTGCGATCGGGTGGGCGCAGATGTTGAGAAAGTATCAGAAGGCGTTGGCCTAGATAGCCGAATTGGGCAGAAGTTTTTAAAAGCTGGAGTCGGGTTTGGAGGTTCCTGCTTCCCAAAAGATACCAAGGCGCTATTAAAAATAGCTGAAACAGTAGGCTATCGTTTTAAACTAATTGAATCAGTTGTTGAAACAAATACACATCAACGAGCGTATCTCGTAAAGAAATTGATGGATGTCTATGGTGAAATAAAGGGGAAAACGATCTCTGTATTAGGATTGGCATTTAAACCTAATACAAATGATTTAAGATCCTCTCCTGCTCTTGATATTATTCCAATGCTGCAAGATCTAGGAGCTTATGTAAAAGCGTATGACCCAATTGCTCACTTAGAAGCGAAGAAGATCCTTGGGAACCAAACGATATTTAGTGACAATCTATATCAAACAATAGAACATTCAGATGCCTGTTTAATCTTGACTGAATGGGAAGAAGTATTAAAAATGGATATGGAGAAAGTCAGAAGACTACTTCAACGTCCAGTTATCATTGATGGACGTAATATATTTGAACCAGAACAAATGAGAAAAAACGGTTTTATTTATCATTCGATCGGTCGTCCTCATGTACAGGATGTTAAGATGTTATTAGAAGCTTGATTTTAGGAGGAACTTGGATGAAGAAAGTATTGGTTACTGGAGGTAGTGGATTTATAGGTTCACATACTGTTGAAAAATTAATAGAAAAGGGATATGAAGCCATCGTGCTTGATAACTTTTCAACAGGTAGGAAGGAAAATATTGCACATTTATCTGTTCCATGTATTGAAGAGGATGTAACAAAACCAGAAGTGATTGAAATCATTAAACAAATCGCACCAGACTACATCATTCATCTTGCTGCACAAGTAAGTGTCGCAGTATCGGTCAATGATTATATATATGATCAAGAAGTGAATATTAAAGGATCTTTGCATGTGATCAAAGCGGCTTCAGAGGCTGGTGTCAAGAAAGTGGTATTTGCCTCATCAGCAGCTGTCTATGGAGATCCAGTGTATCTGCCAGTGGATACCGCTCACCGGCTAAAGCCTGGTTCGCCTTATGGGTTAGCGAAACTCACAGTAGAGCGATACTTAGAAATGGCAAAATCACTGTATGATGTGGACTATTGTATTCTTCGGTACAGCAATGTTTATGGTCCGCGACAAGACGCACTTGGCGAAGGTGGAGTTGTCTCTATTTTCTCTGATAAGTTTGCAAAAGATGAGGCTCCTTTCATTTTCGGAGACGGGGAACAAACAAGAGATTTCATTTATGTAGGTGATCTAGCAGCAGCGAATGTTGCGGCTTTAACAGCTCAATCAAACGTTTGTTTAAATATTTCATGTGGTGATTCGATCACTGTGAATGAGCTGTTTCAAACGATGAAGCGGGTGACGAGGTCGCATCTTGAACCAATTTACAAGCCGCAGCGTGCAGGAGATATTGTGCATAGTACATTGGCAAATGAGGAAACGAAACAAGTCTTAGCATGGGAGCCTGTTGTGAGTTTACAGGAAGGTTTGGCTCGTACCATTTCCTACTATGAACAGGAAGTCAAGGCTTAATCCCTCAAATCGGATGGGTTGCTTAGGAGGAAAATGGGTATGAGTGTGAAACAAACAGCATGGCAAATCATGATTGGATGTATTTTGTTTGCAGCAGGGATCGGGCTTGTACAAATGGCAACCGCCCAGCCCGTCGGGTTAAAGAAGATGGTGGCTGTTCCGGTTATACTTTTGATCCTGTCGGCTGCTCTCGTGTTGATGAAGCTATACATGAATGGTGAGCAAATCTTCATGTCAGCCATCTATCTTTTGATTGCATTGACTTTTCTCAACAACGCTTTCTTTTCTATTAGTGCCGGATTCTTTAGTCTTTTTCTCTACCGTATTATGCTTATCGCCGTCTTTGCTTTATTCATATGGCGGATGAGAGATAAGGGGACGTACATATCGCAGTGGCAGCAGATTCGTGTCAAAGGAATTCTTGGTTTTTTCGCTGCATGGTTTCTTTACGGGCTCATCTCACTGCTTTGGGCTCATTCGGTCACAGACGGCCTGAAATATATGTCCCTGCTTGCAATGGGGATGGGGTTTGTCTTTCTTGTCGTCATGTTCATTCAGCGAATGGATCAAGTGGTGACCTTTTATAGCATTTGGCTGGTCATGACTGTGTTTGTGATGGGGATTGGTTTCTATAATCACTTTACATTGAACCATTTACCGAATACCTCATTGTATCTAGGACCAGCGTATAAACAGCACTATCCTACATCTGTCTTTTTTAATCAAAATGACTTTGCGACGTTTTTATCGATTAGTTTCTTTTTATATCTAGCATGCATGCGTCAAATGAAAAACGGTTATATCAAAGCGTTTGGATTATTAGGGGCAATCGCCGCACTGTATCTCATTTTGTTAACCGAATCCCGAGCCAGTCTGCTTGGCATATTTGCAGGAGTGGCGGTCTATGTATGGCTGCTGCTGCCGCGATTTCTCAAAAAGTGGTCAATCATTGCAGCAAGCGGACTTGTAGTCATCGGTATCGCTGTCTTTTCAGCCAAGATTTATTCGGTTTTTTATGACTTGTTTCTCGCTTCTCAGGTCGCACATTCTTTTAGTGAACCACTCCCGTCTAACATCGCGAGAGCGAATTTGATCAAAAATGCTTGGCACTTCTTTACGAATTCATACGGATTCGGGGTTGGAGCGGGGAATGTGTCTTACTACTTAGCTCACTTTTCGATCTTTGATACAGACCAGGTCGTAGAAGTGCACAATTGGCTGCTGGAATTGATGACGAACTTTGGGTTTGCAGTCATGCTGGGCTATATCTCAGTATACGCCTATCTCATGTTCACACTGTACAAACAATACCAATGGGCTGACACAAGATCGGCAAAAATGATCATTGAGGGGTTGTTTGCAGCCATGCTGAGCTTTCTCGTTTCAAGTATCAGTCCTAGCTCCGTCTCGAATTTATATTTCCACTGGGTATTTTTAGGACTGGTGATCGCAGCGGTGAATATGTTGAAAAATAAACAACGACTCAAGCTATGGTAAACCGTGTGTATGGCTACACTAGTGAAAGAGCAAATACGTCAATGTTGGGAGAATGAACATGTCTGGTTTCATATCTAGGATAGGGAAGCGAATCAAAAAGTACATCGTATGGCTCATCCTGCTGCCTGTCATATTAGGCGCCTTTGGTTTCTTTTTTGCTAAAGGAACTACGCAGCAGTCCAGTTACACAGCTGCTGTTACCCTCACTCTTGGTAAATATGATGATGGGGTGTATAACAATATGGCAGAAGTGACATCTCTATTAAAAAGCGATGCATTTCTAAATGAAGCACTCAGTGATGTCAAAGAAGAAGAAAGGCAGGATGTGAAAACCCGTCTCATCCTTACCAATCAATCAGATACACAATTACAGCTGTCTTTCACAGATGCCAATAAGGATCGCGCTTTGGCTGTCGTGAAGCAGGTGTCGGATACATTTCTTAAGCAAGACAAAGCATTATTTACAAAAAGGCAGCAGGTGATTGAAAGTAGATTAGCTGCTCTTGAAGACGAATCTGTCAGCAATGATTCCAAAGTCGATAAAGAACGATTCTTATATGAATTGGAGTCGACAAAGCTTGGAATGAAGCAGGCAAAGATTGTCGATCCTGCACAAGTACTTGATGAGGGCAATAAAGGCATGTCAGCCAAAAAACGTGCACTGCTTGGGCTTGTCATTGGCTTTAGCATCTCGCTCATGTTTGTGGTCTTACCCGAAGTGTTCAAAGAATCTTAATGATGAACTGGAGATGAGTCTTAGGTGAACAATCAACCGTTAGTATCCATCATTACACCGGCGTATAATGCGGAACGTTATTTAACGGATACAGTTCATTCCGTCCTTGCCCAAACCTATTCCAATTGGGAGCTGATCATTGCAGATGATTGTTCTACAGATGGAACGAGAAAGCTATTAGGGGATTTAAGTCAAGCGGACGACAGAATCAACGTCATTTATTTAGAGGAAAATGGGGGAGCTGCCATTGCTAGAAACGCAGCCATCAACCAGGCAAAAGGGCGCTTTATTGCTTTTTTAGATAGCGATGATAAGTGGAAAGAGACGAAGCTTGAAAAACAGGTAGACTTCATGCTGACAAATGATTATGCCTTTACATTTACGGCATATGACATCATTGCAGAAAATGGAGAACCGTTAGAAAAAACCGTCACTGCGCCAGCGAGATTAGATTATAATGAAGCCTTGAAAAATACCATTATCGGCTGTTTAACGGTCATGCTTGATCTTCAAAAGGTAGGACATGTGGAAATGCCGAACATTCGCACAAGGCAGGATTTAGCTACATGGCTGTCTATATTAAAAAGAGGATTTACAGCCTATGGTATGAGCGAACCGCTCAGTGAATATCGCATCGTTGGAAACTCCATCTCTAGCAACAAGTGGAAAGCAGCGAAAAAAACGTGGTTTGTCTACAGAGAAATTGAGCAGCTTCATTTTGTCAAAGCGTCCTGGTGTTTTATGCACTATGCGACAAATGCTGTGAAGAAGCGCTTATAAACAGAAGGGAAAAAAGGTGATAAAGGTGAAAGCAGACTCGATCATACATGTTGTCGTAGCGACGGGAGAATGGGGACAGGACGGACTGAGGTACAGACGGCATCGGTTGGCCGAATTTTTAGCATCTGATCCGGAAACGAAAGAGGTCATCTGGGTATGCCCGTCATCATCTCGTCATACAGCTCCCTTTCAGCCCATAACAGATCGAATGAAGCAATTGGCCATTCCTGATGTGCTCAAGAGTAAATTATTTCGCTTTGGCCGATATCAAGACATGTTCTATATTCATAAATTGTCCCCTCTTCTTGAGCATTTGCGGATGGAGGAAAAGAAGGGGATTGCTGTTTGTTTATGGTATACGTTTCCGGGCTTTCCGCTCTTATCTTCCTTATTTGAATGGAAACACATTGTCTATGATTGCAGTGACCTGTGGGGAGAGCCGATAAGCGGCAAACACAACATTCTTTCTTATATGAGGCAGCGTGTCATTGTCAAAGCAGAAAATCGAATCATTAAATACGCACACAGCATTACATGCTCTTCTCAATATTTACACGATCAAATCAAAAAACGTCTTATGGGAGAACCGAAAGATGTGTTTACTGTGGAAAATGGCGTCGAGTACGATGTATTTGCGAAAAGCAATCTTCCGTGTAAAGAAGATGTGCTGGAAGGAAGAGAAGGAACCGTGCTTGGTTTTATCGGAGGAATCAAGCCAAAGCTCGATTTTGACATGATGGCTGAAGCTGCTCGCATGCGGCCTGATTGGACATTTTTATTTGTCGGTCCGGATGGAACGAATGGAGATCCATCTTTTCAGCATGCACTCAAACTGCCAAATGTGATTTGGACAGGAGCTGTTGCACCAGAAGAAGTACCTGCTTATATGAAGCTGATTGATGTAGGCATGATGCCATACAAACAATCCCCTTACAATCAAGCGGTGTTCCCTCTCAAGCTTTATGAATTTTTAGCAGCTGGAATACCGGTTGTCGGTTTAAATCTCCCGTCAACGGAAAGGCTAAAAGAGAAGGATGTGTATGAATATTTAGAGGGCGATGATCCTGCGCTCTTCGTAGAAGCCTGCCTGAAAGTGATCAGCAAAAAAGACGACACGACCTATAGACATCTAAGACAAAGCCGTGCAATGAAAAAAGATTGGCACGCGCTGTTCACAAACATGGTGGAACTAACGAATATTAAAGAAAACGCATAATTCATTCGGGATTGTGCGTTTTTATTTGTTTCTTCTTCACCGGGGGAGCTTGTGATCATCCTCTATTCAATTGTATAATGGAAAGAGCGGCCAATATACAAAATACAGATTTCAATTTAGAAGGAGACTGACCTATGGATTACGAACGCGCCTTATTAGCGTTTTTTGTCTCTCTGGCTACAGTTTTAATTGTGACACCAATCGTCAAAAAGTTTGCAATTAAGATTGGTGCAGTGGACCAGCCGAATAAACGAAAAGTTCATGATAAAGTAATGCCTCGAATGGGTGGTTTGGCAATTTTTATTGGGGTAGCGGCTGGAGCATTAGCAGGCGGGCTGTTTCTACATAATAAAATTACAGCAATTTCAGTTGGTGCCGTACTCATCGTCATTTTAGGTATATTTGATGATAAATATAATTTAAGTGCAAAATTTAAATTTCTCGTACAAGTTCTTGTTGCTTGTTTGATTGTGAGCACAGGCTTAAAAATGGATTTTTTCTCTGTTCCTTTTTTAACAGATCGAATTGAGTTAGGCTGGATGGCATATCCCCTCACCGTGCTATGGATTGTCGGCATCACAAATGCCATTAATTTAATTGACGGTCTTGATGGACTAGCTGCCGGTATTTCTGTCATCGGTTTATCAACGATTGCAGTGATGGCATTCTCTGCTGATAAGATTCTGATTCTTTCTTTATCTCTTGTCGTCATTGGCAGTACGATCGGCTTTCTCTTTTACAACTTTCATCCAGCGAAGATTTTTATGGGGGATACTGGTTCGCTATTTTTAGGGTATATGATCTCGGTGCTGTCACTTTTAGGATTATACAAAAGTGTCACTTTGTTTAGTGTTGTTGTTCCTGTGATCATTCTAGGTGTTCCTATATTTGATACGACCTTTGCAATCATTAGACGCATATTAAACAAACAGCCGATTTCAGCGCCGGACAAATCCCATATTCATCATAGACTAATGGCCTTTGGCTTGTCCCATCGCATGGCGGTTATCGTGATTTACATGATTGGCTTAGTCTTTAGCTTAAGTGCGATTTTGCTGACAAGCGCCACCATTTGGTTATCGCTCATCATTATCTTTTTACTGGTAATGTTTATGCAAGTGATTGCGGAAGTCACGGGTTTGGTCAACGAAGAGTTCAAACCATTTACGAAATTCTATAAACGAATGGTGAAAAGACAATAAAAAACAGCCCGTTCCTAGGAACTGGGCTGTTTTTATTATTGTCCTGGTGTGCTGGTCGAAGGATTAGTTGTATCACTTGACCCTGTTTCACCAGAGGGTGGATTGGTTTGTGAATCTGTTTCACTCGAGGATTCAGCAGGAAGCTTTAAATGCGTCCGTAATTCATTTTGTACGTTAGCTAGATTGGTTTGATCTGGCTCAAAGTAATACGTTCGATTTGGTCCTAAATAAAGGTCTGTTCCTTTAATAGAAAGTGTTTCTGTGTCGTTTCCTTTAAATCCGCTGTAGATTTGCTGAAGCGCAAGACCTTCTGTGATACGGAAGTTGGTTGTAATGTGATCACTTACTTCTTTAGCGATATTATCGACGTTCGCAATGTTATTTGCCTTCGACATTTGATCAATCATTGCGCGTAAAATTTGTTTCTGACGATCATTACGTCCGAAATCACCGCGTGGATCTTGTTTTCTCATCCGCGCGTAAGCAAGTGCTTCTTCCCCGTTTAAATGCATATTGCCTTTTTTGAAGTAAATCTTTTTCGATTTTTTCACATCACTTTTTTCATTGAAGTCAAATGGAACATCGATATCAATTCCGCCGACTTCATCAATAACATCCTTGAATCCGTCAAAATCAACGGTTGCATATTTATCAATCGGAATATGCAAGAATTGTTCGACAGTTTCAATCGTCTCGTCTTTTCCACCTTTAGCAAATGCTGCATTGATCTTTTCTTTATTTCCTGTCGTGTCACTTGCAAGCTGTACGCGTGTGTCACGAGGGATACTAACCATTTTCATCGTTTTGTCTTGAGGGTTAATCGTTGCGACAATGAGTGAATCTGAACGGCCATGATCACCATCTGTGGCATAATCCTCAATTCCGACAAATAGTACAGAGAAAGGTTTCTTCTTAATATCAATGACCGCATCACGAAGCTTCGATTTCTCTCCTCGGTCTAGCTCATCATATGTTTTGTCAGCAGCCTGAAGTGTATTGACTATTTTATATACTGCAAATCCGCCCATGCAGATGATAAGAAGTAAAAATAAGACCAGGATACGTTTGAAAATTTTCTTCTTCTTACTCTTTTTCTTTCGTACACGCACTCTTACTCGTTGTGCCATTCATCTGTCTCCTTTATCGGACCAATGTCCTTTTCTAAATAAATCAGTTCGCCTTCTTTTGTAACACTCTTTCCATTTGTCAGCTCAGTCATCCATTCAATGAACTGCTCTGTTTGTGTTTCTTCTACATACGTCTCAAAAATAACATCTTCTGCATAATGAATTTCTTTTAGCTGAAAAGATGAGGCTCTAAGCTCATTCTCTACCTTTCCAAGCCATGTATAATCTATTGTTGTGTGCATCGTACGCATTAAACAGCGTTCTACCATACCAACATGGTTGATGGCTTCTGATACAGATTTTCCGTAGGCACGAATCAATCCACCGGCGCCTAGCTTAATACCGCCGAAATAACGAGTGACCACTACGACTGTATCTTTCAGCTTCCGTTTTTTTAACACTTCAAGCATTGGCACACCTGCTGTACCGCTTGGTTCACCATCATCATTCGCTTTTTGAATCAGGTCATGTTCTCCAATGAGATAGGCAGAACAATTATGTGTGGCATTCCAATGTTGTTTTTTAATGGATTGTATAAATGCTTGTGCTTCTTCTTCTGAGACAGCACGCTGTATATGACAAATAAAACGTGATTTTTCAATGACGATCTCATGCTCGCCACGACTTTTTACTGTAAGATAGCGATTCAGCAAAAGACTTACCCTCCTGACAAGCAAATTGTAAGACTAGAGAAAATTTGCATTGATTTTAGAATTTTACAGCGTATTTTGTTATGATGATAGGGGCGGAAAAAGGGTCGTCATAAAAACTTCATGATTTATACGCATTCTTTCATTATAATTCGACATAAAATGCAGATCAATGACATTTATAATAAAAAAAGATGACATCACTGTTACGGGAGGGAAAAGCCATGACAACACCTAAAATGGATCCGAAATTATTGGATTCAATCATCATGAAAATGCTAAGTACAGTTGATGGCAGCAAGGACGAAGTATTTAGGATAGGCGAACAGTCCCGTCAACAATATGAAAGCCTAGTAGAAGAGCTGAAGCAAATCAAGCAGCAAGTAAACGAAGTAATTGATTTTGGGGATAAACTCGAAGTCCATACGAGACATGCTAGAAATCGCTTATCTGAGGTCAGCAGAAACTTCAACAAATTTAGCGAAGAAGAAATACGGGAGGCCTACGAAAAAGCACATAATCTACAAGTGGAACTCACCATGATCCAGCAGCGCGAAAAGCAGCTGAGAGAAAGAAGAGACGATCTGGAAAGACGATTGTTAAGCCTGCAAGACGTCATTGAACGCTCTGAAACGCTTGTGAGTCAGATCACAGTTGTTCTCAACTATCTCAATCAGGACTTACGCCAAGTTGGCGTGTTACTTGAAGATGCTCAGGCAAAACAAGATTTTGGACTAAGAATTATTGAAGCCCAAGAAGAAGAACGCAAAAGGGTGTCCCGGGAAATTCATGACGGTCCGGCCCAGATGCTGGCAAACGTGATGATGCGTTCCGAATTAATTGAACGGATTTTCAGAGACCGTGGGACAGAAGAAGGCTTTAAAGAAATTAGAAGTCTCAGACAGAATGTGCGAAATGCTCTGTACGAAGTGAGAAGAATCATTTATGATTTAAGACCAATGGCTTTAGATGATTTGGGTCTCATTCCGACGCTAAGAAAATATTTAAACACAATCGAAGAGTATGATGGAAAAACCAAGATTACGTTCCAATGCCTAGGGGATACAGAAAGCGAAAGAATTGCTTCTCAATTTGAAGTGGCACTGTTTAGACTAGCCCAAGAAGCTGTCACAAATTCACTAAAGCATTCCGAAGCTGAAGAAATCTCTGTAAAAGTAGAAGTGACGAAAGACTTTGTCACGTTAATTATCAAAGACGATGGAAAAGGCTTTGATATGAAAGATGTGAAAACAAACAAAAACAAATCCTTCGGTTTACTTGGCATGAAAGAACGCGTAGACTTACTGGAAGGTAAAATGACCATAGACTCAAAAATAGGTCTAGGGACATTCATCATGATTCGCGTGCCATTAACATTGCAAAATAAAATTGTAAAATAGAGACAAAAGACATATTGACCATAAAGTTCAGGTGTAGAACAATAAACATGGGGAGGCGTAGCTTGTGACTAAAGTAAATATTGTAATTATTGATGATCACCAATTATTCCGTGAAGGTGTCAAACGGATTTTAGATTTTGAACCTACTTTTGAAGTAGTTGCAGAAGGAGACGACGGTGACGAAGCTGCACGTATCGTAGAACACTATCATCCGGATGTTGTCATTATGGACATTAATATGCCGAATGTAAATGGTGTAGAGGCTACAAAGCAGCTAGTTGAGCTTTATCCCGAATCAAAAGTCATTATTCTATCTATTCATGACGATGAAAACTATGTGACACATGCATTGAAAACAGGGGCAAGAGGCTACCTGTTAAAAGAAATGGATGCAGACACGCTCATTGAAGCAGTGAAAGTCGTAGCTGACGGAGGATCTTATTTACATCCGAAAGTTACTCATAACTTAGTAAATGAATTCCGACGCCTAGCGACTAGTGGCGTTTCAGCACATCCGCAGCACGAGGTATATCCTGAAATTCGCAGACCACTTCATATCTTAACGAGACGTGAGTGCGAAGTTCTTCAAATGTTAGCTGACGGAAAGAGCAATAGAGGAATTGGTGAGTCGCTCTTTATTAGTGAGAAAACAGTCAAAAACCACGTGAGTAACATTTTACAAAAAATGAATGTAAACGACCGTACACAAGCTGTTGTTGTAGCAATTAAAAACGGCTGGGTAGAAATGAGATAATGTTCCGGACAAGTACTCCTTTTTCGCCTGTTTTTGGTTCTCTCACATGTTAATTGGAGAGAAATGATAGGTAGATAAGGAGTCTTTTTCGGATATAACGGGCTTGCCTATTGATTAGGCAGGCTTTTTTGATTACTATTATAAATCTAATGAATAACAATGATCATTCTTTGAAAATAAAAAAGAGCAACTTAACGGATAAGGAAGGTATTTAAGAATGAAAATAGCCGTTGTAACAGACAGTACTGCTTATATACCACAAGAACTGCGTGATAAACATCATATTCATATGATCCCTCTTAATGTCATTTTTGGCAACGAATCATACCGTGAAGAAATAGAAATGGATTGGAAGACATATTATGAAGAAGTCAAAAAGCATAAAGACCTTCCAACCACCTCTCAGCCTGCTTTCGGTGAGTTAATAGAATTATATGAAAAACTAAGTGAAACATACGATGCCGTGATTAGTATTCACCTTTCAAGCGGAATTAGTGGAACATATAATAGTGCAGCCTCAGCAAATGACCTAGTTGACGGGATTGATATTTATCCGTTTGATACAGAAACTAGCTGTATGGCGCAAGGTTTTTATGCGATAGAAGCTGCTGAAAAAATCCAAGGTGGTGCTTCTCTAGAAGAAGTGTTAGCCCATCTCAATTATCTGAAAGAGAATCAGAGAGCTTATTTTATGGTAGACGATTTAACTCATTTACAAAGAGGCGGCAGATTAAATGGTGCTCAGGCTTTTATTGGGAGCCTCTTAAAGGTAAAGCCTATACTGCATTTTGACAACAAGCTAATTGTCCCTTTTGAGAAGATTCGTACACGGAAAAAAGCCATTTCACGTATTTTTGAATTATTTGACGAAGATGCATCACGTGGTGTCCCGATGAGAGCAACACTGATACATGGTAATAGAGAAGAAGAAGCAGACGACTTAATTGCGCACTTATCAGAAAAGTATCCTCATGTTGAATTTTATAAAAGCTACTTTGGTGCCGTGATTGGCACTCATCTAGGCGAAGGCTCTATAGCTCTTGGCTGGGTGATTAGATAAATCTTAAAAAACCTCTTTTCTAATAGAAAAGGGGTTTTGTTTTTCTATTTTAGCTGTTGGACGAAAGGTCATGTCTTTGCGCATAATAGGCAAACATCAGTTGAAAGGTGTTTGGTGAAATTGAACATGGACAAAGCAATGGAACTAAGGCAGCAACTGCAGTCACGCCACCTGCTTACCGCTGAAACAAGATGCTCACAGTCCGATTTGGATTGGCTGGAGGAGAAAGGGTTAGTCATCCGAACACCTGCTATTGAGAGGAAAGCAAATGGTCTTACTTGCTGTAGATGTGGTGTATCAAAAAAGCGGTACTTTGCCCACACTCCGTGTGACATGTGTCAAAAAGATTGTGTGTACTGTAGATCATGCATCATGATGGGGAAAACAACGGAATGTGGCTTTCTTTATGAATGGACGGGTCCACAAATGGAAGAAACATGTCATACGGAATTAACATGGCAGGGAAACCTGTCTAAAGGACAAAAAAGGGCGTCAGAAAAATTGATCGAAGCGATAAAAAACAAATTTGATCTACTCATTTGGGCAGTTTGCGGGGCAGGGAAAACAGAGGTGCTTTTTCACGGAATTGAATATGCCTTACATCAAGGAATGAGCGTCTGCATTGCGACACCTAGAACAGATGTTGTCCTTGAACTAGAGCCGCGGCTTAAAAAAGCATTTCAAGGAATGAAAATAGCTGTTCTTTATGGAGGAAGTCCTCAAAGGTTCCAAATAGCACCGCTAGTGATCGCCACAACTCATCAGTTGATGAGATACAAACTTGCATTTGATGTGCTTATTATAGATGAAGTCGACGCCTTTCCTTATTCAATCGATGAACGTCTCCAATTTGCTGTTTTAAAGGCAATGAGAAAGAAAGGGGTTAGGGTTTATTTAAGTGCGACGCCCTCTAAGAAAATGAAAAGAGATGTATCTCGTGGACAACTAGAAGCCATAAAAATTCCTCTGCGCTTTCACCAACAACCGTTACCTGTCCCGTCCTTTCAATGGATTGGACATTGGAAGAAGAAATTAAAAAAGAACCAGCTCCCACCTAAAGTAATGAATTGGATGCAGAAACATATCACAAAGAAGAGAAGGATTTTACTTTTTGTTCCTTCTATTTCGACCATGAAGAAGATAACGAAGGTCCTTAGAGAACACCGCTTAAATGTGGAGGGGGTGTCTGCTGATGATCCAGACAGGAAACAAAAGGTCCAGCACTTCAGAGATTATAAATACGATGTACTAGTTACAACCACCATTCTAGAAAGAGGCGTTACCATTCCAAATGTTCAAGTGGGGGTACTAGGTGCGGAATCTACTATCTTTACAGAGAGTGCACTTGTTCAGATTTCTGGTAGAGCAGGTAGACATCCCGATTTTTTTAAAGGAGATGTTATCTTTTTTCATTTTGGTTTAACGAGAAGTATGAAACAAGCAAAGAAGCATATCGTAAAAATGAATGATACAGCTGCAAAAGAGTTTTCTGAAAAATAATGTGGGTCCAACTAAATTTCATGGTACATTTATATTCACAATACACAAATGGCAGGAGAGACAAATATGCTACTCAATGCAAAAGAAATACTACTCAAGGAAATCCTCTATCAATATCTCAACCAATTAAACATGATTTGTCACTGTGAAAAGTGTATAGAAGATGTATTAGCGATTTCACTAAATCAAGTGAAGCCTCAGTATATAACAGATATCGATAAAATATCTTACAGTAAATCCGAGATGGTGGATAAACAGAAGAATACGGCCATGCTGGTCATTCTGACAGAAGCTGCTTCAAAGGTCACCACATTTCCAAGATGCGAAAATCGTCTGCCGATAAATAAGGATAACAATTGATCTGCCTAATTTGTGAGGGGCATTTTGTCGCTGCTTTTACATGGAAATCATTACTTCTATTAAATGATGATCATCTATGTATAGCATGTAAGCATCACCTAGAAAAAATTCAACGCCCGATTTGTCCAGCTTGTGGGAGAGCACAGTCGAATGATCAATTATGTCAAGACTGTTCCAGGTGGAAAGAACGCCCTGATTCTACTACAGTACTTGTGAAAAATAGGTCTGTTTATGCTTACAACGATTTGATGAAAGATGTCCTTTCCCGCTTTAAATTTCGAGGTGATACAGCTTTAGCTGAGCTTTTTAAACAAGATGTCCAAGCAGTATTTAAGCGCTCCTTTTCAATTAAAGAACCTGTGCTGATCCCGATTCCTTTAAGTAAAGAAAGGCTAAAGGAAAGAGGGTTTAATCAGTCAGTCATACTTGCTTCCTTGATTGGTCAGCCGATCCTGCAGCCGCTTGTGAAAATACATCAAAGCAAGCAGTCTAAGAAAAAGAAAAATGAACGTTTAGATCAAAAAAGAATGTTTCAAATCAAGCAGACAGATGCGATCGTTCAAAGGGATGTTATCTTAATTGACGACATCTATACAACGGGGGCCACCATTTATGATGCGGCAAGAATTTTAAAAGAAGCAGGTGCCAAAAGTGTTTCCTCTTTTACGTTGATCCGTAGTTAAAATTCAGGATAATTAACCGATAATAAGAAGAGAAAATAACGTAAGGGGTTTTGGTTATGAATCAATTGGCAAACTGTCCACAATGTAATCAGCTATTTTTAAAAACCACCATCCAAACGGTTTGTAACAAATGCTTCGAAGAAGAAGAACGTTCTTTTGATATCGTTTATAAATTCTTGCGAAAGCAAAGTAATAGACAATCAACCATTGCTGAAATAGTAGATGCAACAGAAGTTGCTGAAGAATTAATCTTGAAATTTATCCGTTTGAAAAGACTTCAAATTAGTCAATTTCCGAATATCAACTATCCTTGTGAAAGATGTGGCCAACCGATCAGAAAAAACAAGCTGTGCAGCCAATGTGAACAGGATATTCATTCGCAAATGAGTCAAATGAATCAAGAAGAAGAGCGTAAAAGGGAGATTGAATCTAGGAAAAAAGACACCTATTATGCCATTAATCCTAAAAACGATTGATTCCCTAAACTAAGTTGCAGTTTGGTCGATAAAATGGATAGAATCAAGACAGACTGTAACGGAAAGCGAGAGGAATCCCGTGAAAATTAATCGATATGGAACACAACCAGTAAATCCTTACAAGAAAACATATGAGAAACAAACGTTGCAATCAAATCAAGCAAAATCAACTGATAAAGTCGAAATTTCTAAAAAGGCAATCGAAATGCAAAAGGTGCCGAATATCATGAAAGAACGCCAAGATAAAATAGACCAAATTAAAAAAAGCATTGAAGCCGGAACATATCAAGTAGATACAAAAGGCATTGCTGATAAAATGCTGAATTTTTATAAACAACAATAACAAAAGGGAGTAGCGTGAATGTCAGTTAAAATAATCATTGAAGAGCTGCATCGTCTCTATGGATTGCATGAACAGCTTTTGAAGCTGTCGAAGGATAAAACAGAAATGCTGAAAAGCAATGAGATTGATGCTCTTTCAGAGGTTCTGAATTTAGAGCAAAAATATATTCAAGCCATTTCTCAATTAGAAGAAAAACGAATTGAAGCCACAGTTCAATTTTTACAAAGTGATGAACCGCCAACCATCACCGCGTGTATCGAAAAGGCTGAAGGTTCGGATCAAGAAGAGCTCATTTCGTTATATGACAAATTAAATGACATCATGGTGGAACTGAAAGATGTAAATGAACTGAACAAACAGCTCATTCAGCAGTCGCTTCAATTTATTTCACTGACATTCGATCTCGTTAACCCTAATAAAGAAAATATGAATTACGGACAAAATGGTCTTGAGAGTTCAAAGCCTAAACAGCAGAGGGCTTTGTTTGATTCAAAGGCGTAAACAAGGAGGATACCAATGGGTTCTACATTCATGGGTCTAGAAACGGCAAAAAGAGGAATCACAGCCCAGCGTGCAGGGCTTTATGTCACATCAAACAACGTGTCCAATGCAAATACGGATGGCTACTCAAGACAAAGAGTTACCTTTAAAGCAGATAATCCTTATCCAGTCATTTCAGTTTATGACGGCAAGACGTATGGCCAAATGGGGACAGGAGTTCAAGTTGGAACCGTTGAAAGAATTCGAGACAGCTTTTTAGATCTGCAATTCAGAGATCATAACAATAACTTGTCTTACTACTCAACAAAATCTGATGCCCTTTCGCAAATGGAGGGAGTTATGAATGATTTGACGGATGAAGGCTTAAACAGAGCTTTTGATAACCTTTGGAAATCATTACAGGTCCTATCCGAAACAAAAAATGCCGATACAGCGTCTGCGCGTACAGTTGTTAAAACAAGTGCACAGGCTTTAGTAGATCAATTCCGTCTACTTAATTCGTCTTTAACAACGATACAAAAGAATTTAAAAACAGAACTCGATTCAACAGCCAAAAATGTGAACACGATTTTATCTCAAATAGATGAAGTGAACAAACAAATTGCAGCAGTTGAACCAAACGGGTATCTTCCAAATGATCTATATGATACGCGTGATGCGTTGGTAGATCAATTATCCTCACTTGTTGATATTAAAGTGAGCTATAATCCATCTGGCGGGAATGCACTCAAAATTGCTGAAGGAACTGTCAACATCGACATTATCGGTGCAAATGGACAATCTGCTGGAACGATTTTGAATGGCATTACGAGCGAAAAATCTGAACTGCAAATCTCCTATGATAACACAACGGGACTTGTTAACTCACTTCAATTCGGAACAACAACCATTGCAGCAGATCAGCTTCAAGTGAATGGTAAAGTAAAAGCACTTGTTGAGGCTTATGGTTACATGTCAAATGGTGCTGAAAAAGGCATGTATCCGGATATGCTTGCAGAGCTGGATGAAGTAGCACAAGTATTTATGGATACATTTAACGATGTGCATAAGCAGGGGTACACGTTAAATGGCACAAGTGGACAAGACTTCTTTGATATTGAGAATAACAATGAATTGAATAAAGGCTTAGCAGCTCGTATCAAAGTGAGTGATGTCATTTTAGCATCAACAGATAATATTGCAGCATCTCTCAATCAAACAAAAGGTGACGGTTCGAATGCTACAAAATTAGCAAATATACAAGACTTAAAGTTACCAATCGGCGGCAATACAACGACGATCCAGGATTACTACCAAAATGTCATTGCTGAGATGGGGATTCAAGGGAAAAAGAACATGACGCTAGAAAGCAGTTCAGCCGCTCTTGTCAATTCAGCCAATGAACGTAGAATGTCGACGAGTGCTGTTTCCATTGATGAAGAAATGACGAATATGATCCAATTTCAGCATGCATATAATGCAGCTGCGAGAGTTGTGACATTACAAGATGAAATATTGGATAAAGTAATAAACGGCATGGGTGTCGTAGGAAGGTAGGTATAGCTGATGCGAGTCACACAAGGTATGATTTCTCAAAACTCACTTCGTAATATTAGTAAAAGTTATGAAAAACTTTCTAAAATAAATGAGCAAGCACAAACAGGGAGACGTTTCACAAAAACGTCTGATGATCCCGTTGCAGCAGTAAAAAGCCTTCAATATAGCACAGCAATGTTTCGAAATGAACAATATCAAAAAAACTTAAATGAAGCACAAAACTGGATTGATACATCTGAAACAAGTGTCACTGAAATCATTGATATTATGTCAAATGTACGAGATAAAGTGCTTGATGCGGCTAACGGAACAAAGCAGCCAGAAGATTTAGCAGCTATCGGAGTGGAAATTGGCCAGATGAAGAAACAAATCATTGACGCAATGAACACTCAGATGTTAGGTAAATTCGTATTTAATGGAACGAATACAAATGTCAAACCAGTTGTCGAGAACGCAGATGGTACGTTTACGTTTAACTTTGAAAACTATACAGATGCAAATGCCGTTAAGTCGAACATTTCTGATGGTATCACTTTAAATGTGAACTCAAATCCAATTTCAGCGTTTGGTGGACAGTCTGCCAGCGGTCAAAATGTCATTGAAATGCTGACGGATTTAGAAAACTCATTGAAAAATGGAACGTTCGCAAATTCTGATGATGCGTTAGGAAGTATCGATCAGTTTAAAGAAGTGATGAGTGCTGAGCGCTCGGACCTAGGAGCCCGTTCAAATCGTGTTGACTTAGTAGGCAGTCGCTTGACTTCACAATTCGAAGTACTGAAAAATGCCAAATCAGATAATGAAGATGTAGAAAGTGAAAAAGCAATTATTGATCTTCTTCAACAAGAGGTTGTGAATAGAGCTGCTTTAGCAACGACGGCTAAAGTTATTCAGCCATCCCTTGTCGATTTCTTAAGATAATAAAAAGCATCCGTTGGGTGCTTTTTTGCATCATGGAGGTGTACCTATATGCAAATCCCTAGATTGTTAATGCAACAAACCTATGCAAAGCTGCAAATGTCGACAACTCCTTCTCGGCAAGAAGTAGAGCAGCCAAGAGCAGACCTTGAGATTCAGCAGCCCAGAGCCGTCATGAATATGACAAGGACACCGTCAAAATTAACAATAGATCAAACCGAAGCATTTGCCGATATGGATATCAAGTCGATTTTTAGACGATCTGAGGAATGGGCAGCTGAGGGGAAACGTGCTGTTGGAGAGGGAATGGGCCGAAGAGCGGAAGAAGGCAGTGAACTCATCAAGATCGAGAATGGTGGGAATGCAATTGCCGAGTTTGCCAAAATCAATGGCACCCCTCCAGCCAAACAATTCACCATTGGTGTGATCCCTTCATTCTTTAGTGTCAAAATTCACTATCAGCCATCTGAGCTTCAAATTGATGTGGAGCCTCAAAAAGCTATTATAGAGGCAACGCCTCATAAACCAATCGTTAACTACCAGCCAGGTAAGGTCAATATTGATATGTTACAATACCCAGATTTAAAAATAGAAGTTGACGAAACGGGCCAAAATGGTGATAAGGTATAGTTAAGAAAAATGAAAAAGGTCGTGAATTATGATCATTCAAACAAAATATCATGGTGAAATGACAATCAAAGAGGAGCAAATCATCAACTTCTCTAATGGAATACCAGGATTTCTAGATCAACAACAGTTTGTCATTTTACCTTTATCAGAAGAGTCTCCATTTTTAGTTCTTCAATCATTGAAAAACGCAGAGTTAGGCTTTATTGTCAGCAGTCCGTTTTTATTCTTCAATCAATATGAATTCGATCTAGACGAAACGGTCGTAGATATTCTAGAAGTAGAAGATGCCAATGATGTGGAAGTCATGGTGATCTTAACAATGGAATCTTCTATTGAAAAAACGACAGCCAATTTAAGAGCGCCTATTATTGTGAACCGGAAAAACATGAAAGCCAAGCAGGTGATTTTGCATGATTCAGCCTATCATACAAAACATTTGTTAGAGGTGGCATCCTCATGTTAGTTCTCTCGCGTAAATTAAACCAGTCGATTCAAATTGGCGATGATATTGAAGTCAAGATTATTTCAATCGAAGGCGATCAAGTGAAAATCGGGATTGAGGCTCCTAAGCACATTGATATTCATAGAAAAGAAGTGTACCTGTCTATTCAAGAAGAGAACAGTCGTGCTGCGAGTTTATCTGTAGATCTCCTCTCTCAATTATCCTCACAAAAAAAGTGAGGATTTTTTTATCTGATTCAGCTATCCTTCTCCACGTTTCTGTGTGGATGTTCACCATCTATATGAAACTTTAACAAATCGGTCCATCTATATTTAATTTGAAAATTCAAAGCCGATATAAAAGATAGATTAAAGCACAGGAGCTGAATAACTATGTCTGTTGGTAAGTTGACATCGCTAGAGCCAATTATCGATGCATTTCAAACCCGTGTTTCTAATAACCAGAATGACAATGTAAACTCTGATTTACAAGCAAATGGCAAGGTCGTTTCAAAAGAAGAAATTGAAAAAACGCTTCAAGGAGCAAACAAGCTGATTGAACCCACTCAATTTCATCTGCAATTTGAATTACATGAAAAACTCAATGAATATTATGTCAAAGTCGTAGATAACCAAACAGAAGAAGTCATTAGAGAAATTCCTTCCAAGGAATGGCTTGATTTCTATGCGGCAATGACAGAAATTGTCGGTTTATTTGTAGATAAAAGAATGTAAGTGAAGGGAGAACATAAAAAATGGTCAATCGAATTACTGGATTTTCAAATGTGTTTGATATTGATGAAATCGTATCAAAGCTAATGAAAACTGAGCAAGCACCACTTGATAAAATGACACGCCAGAAACAAACACTTGAATGGCAAAGAGACAGCTATCGCGAGGTGAACTCGAAAGTCAAAGAATTAGATGATTTGATCAACAGTTTAAACTTAACGCGTCCAAGTACATATGGCGCAAAAAAGGTGACAAGCTCAAATGAATCTGCTGTCACAGCAACTGGATCAACAAATGCTGCCTCTGGCTCAATCAATGTCACCCAATTAGCGACAGCTTCCGTCTTCAGATCATCTGGTACATCTGGATTTACACCAACAAATGGCACGTTTACATTCGAAGTGACGACACCAGATTCGACAAAACCGAAAACGGTGACGATCAATACTTCTGATACCGATACAATTGATGACATCGTGAAAAAGCTGAACAACTCGCAATTAGGTGTGACGGCTTACAAAGGACAGATCTTTGACGGATCAAACTATGTCGATACGGTCGCTCTCACTTCACGGACAACGGGAGAAGGTGTCAGTATTAAAGCAGCTGATGGTAATTCAGCTTCATTCTTCACTCAATTAGGCTTCCAAGTGGATGGAGATAACAAATTAGTTGCGACCACTCAAGGGCAAAAAGCACAATACGAGATTAATGGTCTGAAAATGGAAAATAACAACAATACATTTGAGCAAGCTGGTATTACGTACGAGCTTAAAGGGACAACCGATAAGCCTGTCAGCTTAAACGTTTCAACAGATGTCGATACAATCTTTGATAAAATTAAACAATTTGTTGATAAATACAATGAACTTGTTGAGCAGGTCAATGGCAAAGTCAATGAAAAAAGAAATAGGGACTATCATCCTTTAACAGCTGAAGAGAAAAAAGCAATGTCTGACAAAGAAGTGGAGCTATGGGAAACGACAGCGAAGTCTGGCTTGCTGAGAAGTGATTCCATTTTACGAGGTGGTGCCTCTAAAATAAGAAGTGATTTTTATGCTGATATTACGACAAGTGATGGGAATAGAATTCACATGACACAAATCGGAATTACCACTTCAGATAAATATAAAGATGGCGGAAAGCTTGTCATTGATGAACCGAAACTAAGAAAAGCCATTGAAGAAGACCCACAGAAGATCAGTCAAATATTTATGTCAGGTTCGCTAAATGTGGATTCAAAAGATAAAGATAAAGCGCAGCAGCAATATCAAGAACAAGGAATCATTCATCGTATCAAAAATTCCTTATCAGCCTTCACGAAGAGCATTCAAACTAAAGCTGGCAGCACAACAATGCAATTAAAGGAATACGGACTTGGTAAGGACCTTGATTCTTTAACAAAACGAATGGATACATTCCAAGATCGTTTAAAAATGGTTGAAACCCGCTACTACAAAAAGTTTAACGCCATGGATAGCGCGATTCAAAAGCTAAACAACCAATCTGGCTATCTTTCTCAACTGCTTGGACAATAATTGGAGGTTTATAACATATGGCAATACAGAACCCTTATGCCGCCTATCAGAAAAATTCTATTGAGACTGCAACACCTGCCGAGTTGACGCTTATGCTTTATGAAGGCTGCTTAAAGTTCATTAGACTAGCGAAGTATGCCATTCAAAAAGAGGATGCAGAAACGAGAAATGTGAACCTGAAAAAGGCTCAAAACATCATTCAAGAATTAAATGTTACCTTAAATCGTTCTTATGACGTATCAAAGAGTATGGCAAGTATGTATGATTACATTTATCGCAGACTGATTGAAGCCAATCTTCAAAATGACGAAGAGATGTTGAATGAAGTAGAGCAATACGTAACTGATTTTCGTGATGCATGGAAGGAAGTTATTCAAACCGATCGAAAAGGGCGCCACCACTCTATCGGGGGATCTCTATGAGTATTGTGGACCAGCTGTATGACCGAACATTAAAAATGGCAGCCGAAATAGCGGCAAATCCACAAAGTGACACCTTGGTTGAAGATTTTGATGCCTTTTTAATTGAGAGAGACGAATTAATGAGAGATATTCAGCATGAGCTGACGGATCAAGAAAAAGAGAAAATCAAAGAAATCATCCAAACAGATCAACAGATGGCGAAGCAATTAACTGTGATCCAAAATGGGATAAGAGCAGATATTCAAGCCATTCATAGAAAGAAAACAAAACAGCTGAATTATCAAAATCCATACCAGCCTATGACGAGTGACGGCGTATATTACGATAAACGGAAATAATTAGGTGAGACCTGTGGCGTATCGTTCAGATGACTATATTTTATTAACCACATATTATGAACTTCTATATACGATAGAAGAGAGTCTAAAATATTTAGATGAAATTGAGAAGGATTTTGCTAAAACTGAAGGGGATCGGATCTTTAATGATCTGATCCATGCCTTCTTTCATTTAGAGACAACACATCCCCTTCTGCTTTCAATTATAGAAAATGAGCACTTTGCCAAAACGATTCGTTCGTTTGATCAAATTTTTTTAAGTTTTGATATACTAGCTTTCTATACATTCCCTTCAATACACTTCCAATCATTCCTTACATCATATTTTATACCTGAATATAGAAAGTGGATGGATGAAATACATGCCTGTATGAGGCCGTATGTCATTCATTAATTTTTGTTCAATTCAGACCATTCGGAGGAAATTATGAGACTAAAAAATCAATTTTTGTTTGGGCTTATTGTCATATGTGTATTGTTTGTCAGTATTTTAGGGTTCTCAAGCTTTATCTATTACAAAACAGATCAATCCTACAAGACGCTTCTCAGCAAAGAAGTGAAGCTTTATCAGACCTCACTGGAATTAGAGGCGCTTTTGCAAAAGCAGGAAGCGCAAATCAAAACCTATGTTGTCGTGCAAGATGCTGAAAATTTACAGAAAATTGAGCAAACATATGAAGAGATTAATAAGAAAACAACTGAAGCTTCAAAAATGAGCGCTGTCAAACAAGCAAAAAATCTATTAGATCAAATCTCAGAAAAAAATTATCTTTACTACACCTCAACGAACCGACTATTTAATTCATTGAATATGCAAAATCAAAAAGAATTCAACACCCGCCTCAGTCAAGAATTACAGCCTATCGAACAAGAAATACATACCTTTACAAAAGAATTTGCTCAAACCCAGTTGAAGCAACGTGACCAGAAAATCAATCAACTCAATCAAGACAGTAACAAATTATTATTCACACTCATTCTAGTCAGTGCGGTCATTATTGTTGGCTTTTTGGTGATTGGGACAAGATTCGTTCATCGTATGACAAAGCCGATTGTTTCTGTCACAAATGCCGCGAGAAGGATGGCAGATGGTGATCTTACACTTGAAGAGATTGAAGTGACCTCTAAAAATGAGATTGGCCAACTCGGTACCGCTTTTAATCAAATGACGACTCATTTACGTCAACTCATTTTACAGGTGCAAAATGGATCAAGACAATTAGCTGATTCTGCTGCTCAGTTTGAGGAAACCATTCATCAAACAATATCGGCAAGTGAGCAGACGTCTAGTTCGATTGAACAGGTCGGTGAAGCTTCACGTGAACAATCAGACGCGGTCGGAAAAGTAGCTTCTGCGATTCAAGAAGTCTCGACTGGTATGCAAAATGCAGCTGAACATACATCCGATGTTTCGGGTCACTCAATTTCAGTGACTGAAAAGGCTGAAGAGGGTGCAGCACTTATTCAGCAATTTGTAAAACAAATGAACTCTATAAAAGCGTCTGTGAATGAACACCATTCCACAATGGCTCATGTACAAACCCAGTTTACTGGCATTGAAGATTTGTTAGGTCATATCCATGCCATTGCTGACCAAACGAATTTGCTTGCTTTAAATGCTGCTATTGAAGCGGCAAGAGCAGGAGAACATGGAAGAGGCTTTGCGGTTGTAGCAGATGAAGTGAGGAAACTGGCGGAAGAATCTAGTCAGCTGACAGATCAAATTAGTCAATTACTCGCGAACGTGAACAAAGATACTGAAAAATCATCACACTCGATGACAAAGGTTGAGCAGGATGTAGCAGAAGGTGTGAAAGTATCGCAATTGTCTGAACAGAGTTTTCATGAAATCCTGGAATCTATTCGTGATATTTCGATGAAAGCAGAGGAGCTTTCAGCCACTGCAGAGCAAATTTCAGCTAGTACAGAGGAAATATCTCAGACGGTTGGGGTCATTGAAGAAGGAGCCAAACGCAATTCAGAAGAGACGGAGTACATGTCTGCTGCTGTTGAAGAATCATTGGCGGCAAATGAAGAGATGAAAGCAGCGGCGGAAGATTTAAAAACCTTATCTCATTCGCTGAAAACATCCATTTCATCTTTCACGATTTAAACGTGAGCTGGTCTTTTTCAAGAATGAGCCGAATATATATTCATCACCTATCAAGCAACAGTTGAAGCACCGCAAAATTCGACAAATTTCAATGAATATTCACATTTTTTTTACGTTTGAGCAGGAGAAAAGGAGGGAAAAGTAGAAATAGGTTTACATATCCTTAATTTTAAAGGAGGCGTTCTTTACATGAATTACAATGTCAGAGGAGAAAACATCGACGTAACACCTGCACTAAGAGATCATGTCGAGAAAAAAATTGGAAAGCTGGAGCGTTATTTTGAAACAGACGTAGATGCTTCAGTCAACGTGAACTTGAAGTTTTACAATGATCAAGAATCTAAAGTTGAGGTTACCATTCCAATGACTGATCTAGCACTTCGAGCTGAGGTGCATAATGAAGATATGTACAATGCAGTAGACCTAGCAGCCAGTAAATTAGAACGTCAAATTCGAAAACACAAAACAAAAGTAAACCGTAAATTCCGCGAGCAAGGTGCCAAAAAACACTTATTTGCTGGAGGAAATGGAACGGCTGATGTAGCTGTTCAAGATGACGAAGAAATTGATGAAACAGAAATCGTCAGACAAAAACGATTCAATTTAAAACCGATGGATAGCGAAGAGGCCATTCTTCAAATGAACATGTTAGGTCATAGTTTCTTCGTCTTCACAAATGCTGAGACAAATTTGACCAATGTGGTCTATCGCCGAAATGATGGCAAATATGGACTCATTGAGCCAAACGCTTAATCTGATCTAAAAACAACCTAAAAAAAGTAAACCCGTTCCCTTCATAAGGGGCGGGTTTTTTGTGCGAAATCATTGCAAATTCTTTGGAAATGAAGGAAGGTATGGTATGATAAATGCAGGTAAATATGGACCTGTCAATCTTTTGGACATGCCGAAAAATTGCATGAAATAGAGGAGCGTTATTATATGCTTGGAATCTTAAACAAAGTGTTTGATCCTACGAAACGTACGATCAGCAAATATGAAAAAAAAGCAAATGAAATCGAAGCTCTCGCACAAGATTTCGAGAAATTATCTGACGAGGCTTTACGAAATAAAACGATTGAATTTAAAGAAAAACTTGAAAAAGGACAATCCGTGGATGACCTGTTGGTTGAAGCATTTGCAACGGTTCGCGAGGCATCACGCCGCGTGACAGGAATGTACCCGTTTAAGGTGCAACTCATGGGGGGGATCGCGCTTCATGAAGGCAACATCTCTGAGATGAAAACAGGTGAAGGTAAAACGTTGACATCAACAATGCCTGTTTATTTAAATGCTCTTTCTGGAAAAGGCGTCCACATTGTGACAGTCAACGAATATTTGGCAAGCCGTGATGCAGAGGAAATGGGCAAGATTTTTGAATTTCTTGGCTTAACGGTTGGCTTAAACTTAAACAGCTTAGACAAAGATGAAAAAAGAGAAGCGTATGCCGCTGATATCACGTATTCAACAAACAATGAACTGGGCTTTGACTATTTACGAGATAACATGGTGCTTTACAAAGAGCAAATGGTTCAAAGACCGCTTCATTATGCCGTGATCGATGAGGTTGACTCCATCTTAATTGATGAAGCGAGAACACCTCTTATCATTTCTGGACAAGCTGCGAAATCTACAAAGCTTTACGTACAAGCCAATGCATTTGTTCGTACATTAAAAATAGAAGATGATTTCACATATGATATTAAAACAAAAAGTGTACAGCTAACAGAAAGCGGAATGACGAAGGCGGAAAAAGCATTCGGCATCGAGAACTTATTTGATGTTAAGCATGTTGCGCTGAACCATCACATCGCTCAGGCGCTGAAGGCACATGTTGCGATGCAAAAAGATGTGGATTATGTCGTTGAAGAAGGCCAAGTCGTTATTGTTGACTCTTTTACAGGACGTTTAATGAAAGGACGCCGTTATAGTGAAGGTCTGCATCAAGCTATTGAGGCAAAAGAAGGTCTCGAAGTGCAGAACGAAAGTATGACCCTTGCAACGATTACGTTCCAGAACTACTTCCGTATGTATGAAAAGCTATCTGGTATGACTGGTACAGCGAAAACGGAAGAAGAAGAATTCCGTAACATTTACAACATGCAGGTTGTGACAATTCCGACCAATCAACCAGTGGTTCGTGATGACAGACCTGATTTAATTTACCGCACAATGGAAGGTAAATTTAAAGCAGTGGCTGAGGATGTTGCGCAGCGCTATATGACAGGGCAGCCAGTTCTTGTCGGAACAGTAGCGGTTGAGACATCTGAGCTTATTTCTAAGCTGCTTAAAAATAAAGGGATTCCTCATCAAGTGTTAAATGCGAAAAACCATGAGCGTGAGGCACAAATTATTGAAGAGGCTGGTCAAAAAGGTGCCGTCACCATTGCGACAAACATGGCAGGTCGTGGTACGGACATCAAGCTTGGCGAAGGCGTCAAAGAGCTTGGCGGTCTAGCTGTGATTGGGACAGAGCGTCATGAATCACGACGTATTGATAACCAGCTTCGCGGACGTTCTGGTCGTCAAGGAGACCCAGGGATTACTCAATTCTATCTCTCCATGGAAGATGAATTGATGCGCCGATTTGGTGCAGAGCGCACGATGGCGATGCTTGACCGCTTTGGCATGGATGACTCTACACCTATCCAAAGTAAAATGGTGTCTAAAGCCGTTGAATCATCTCAAAAACGCGTCGAGGGGAACAACTTTGATTCCCGTAAACAGCTTCTGCAATATGACGATGTACTTCGTCAGCAGCGTGAAGTGATTTACAAACAGCGATTTGAAGTCATCGATTCTGATAACTTAAAATCGATTGTCATCAATATGATTCAATCTTCAATTGAGCGGGCTGTTGGTTCTTATACGCCGAAAGAAGAGCTTCCTGAAGAATGGAAACTAGATGGGCTTGTTGAATTAATCAACACGAACTATTTAGATGAAGGAGCTATTTCGGTCAAAGATATTTATGGCAAAGAAGCAGATGAAATCACCTCCTTCATCATGGATCGTATTAAAGAAAAATACGATGCAAAAGAAGAAACATATGGCGATGAACAAATGCGAGAATTTGAAAAAGTCATCGTTCTTCGTGCGGTGGATTCAAAGTGGATGGATCATATCGATGCAATGGATCAGCTGCGTCAAGGGATTCATTTACGCGCGTATGCACAAACAAATCCGCTTCGTGAGTATCAAATGGAAGGATTTGCGATGTTTGAGCATATGGTTGCTTCAATCGAAGATGATGTAGCCAAATATGTCTTAAAATCAGAAATTCAAAACAACCTAGAACGTGAAGAAGTCGTTCAAGGCCAAACAACTGCTCATCATCCTCAAGAGGGTGATGAGGAGAAGACAGTGAAAAAGAAGCCGGTACGTAAAGTCGTAGACATTGGGCGAAACTCACCATGTCACTGCGGAAGCGGCAAGAAATATAAAAATTGTCATGGGAAGACAGAATAAGTAATGGAAAGAGGTGAAAACCTCTTTCTATTCATGTCAGCCCCCATACATCTATGAGGTGAAGGATATGGAATTAGTAGAAATTAGACAAGAGCTTGAAAATATGGCTAGCAGGCTAGCTGATTTTAGGGGGTCTCTTTGACCTCGAAACAAAAGAAGCCAAAATTGCAGAACTCGAAGCGACAATGTCAGAAGCTGATTTTTGGAATGATCAGCAAAAGGCACAAGGCGTCATCAATGAAGCCAATGCACTAAAGGATAATGTGAATGCATACCATGAGCTCAGTGAATCTCATGAAGAGCTGCAAATGACACATGACCTATTAAAGGAAGATTATGACGAGGAGCTTCATGCAGAGCTTGAAAAAGAGCTGAAGAACTTAACCAAGCAGTTTAACGAGTTTGAGTTGCAGCTTCTCTTAAGTGAACCATATGATAAAAACAATGCCATTCTTGAGCTTCACCCTGGTGCAGGCGGTACTGAATCACAGGACTGGGGTTCTATGCTTCTGAGAATGTATACTCGCTGGGCAGAGCGCAGAGGCTTTAAGGTTGAAACGCTTGATTATCTTCCTGGTGATGAAGCAGGAATTAAATCTGTGACATTGCTCATCAAAGGGCATAACGCATACGGGTACTTAAAAGCAGAAAAAGGTGTCCATCGTTTGGTTCGTATTTCTCCTTTTGATTCATCTGGCCGCAGGCATACGTCCTTCGTTTCCTGTGATGTCATGCCAGAGTTCAATGAAGAAATTGATATTGATATTCGGACAGAAGATATCAAGGTAGATACGTATCGTGCAAGCGGCGCAGGTGGACAGCATGTCAATACGACTGACTCTGCCGTTCGTATCACACACATACCAACCAATGTTGTGGTCACATGCCAAACAGAAAGGTCACAAATCAAAAACAGAGAACGTGCGATGAAAATGCTGAAATCGAAACTTTATCAAAGACGGATCGAAGAACAGCAGGCTGAATTGGATGAAATTAGAGGAGAGCAGAAAGAAATTGGCTGGGGAAGCCAAATTCGCTCTTATGTATTCCATCCGTATTCTCTTGTGAAAGACCATCGAACCAATACGGAGATGGGAAATGTTCAAGCGGTCATGGATGGAGATTTAGATTCATTTATCGATGCTTACTTACGTTCGAAATTATCATAAAAACTCGGCTTCTTGCTGGGTTTTTTTAATTGTGAGAAAATATAATGAATATAAAGGAATACATATGCCATACTGACTCTATATCCTTTGTATGATGAAATTAGCAAATAAAGGGGGAAATATTTTGGGATTAACACCATTACAAGAGACGTGGGATTTAAATGCCTTTTTTAAAGGAGGCAGTTCTTCACCAGAATTTAAAACATACCTGCAACACATTCAGCAGCTATTAGATGAATTAAGACAAAAGGTCGATGCCTTTTCAAAAGAAGATACACACATTGAAAGCAGGTTAACGTCTGTCCTTGACACGTATGAAACCACATATAAAAAACTGTCTCAAGCAGGTTCATTTGTATCCTGTCTTCAATCTCAAAATACAAAGGATATGAAGGCTGGCAGTCTTCGAGGTACGATAGCCAAGCTTGAAGCTGATTTAGGTACCATTCTTGCGCTGTTTGATCAAGCGCTTGCTGCCATCTCTCCTGGAAAATGGGAAGATCTCTTGAATTCAGAGGCCTTTTCAGATGTACGCTACATATTAAATGAACGCAGAGAGCGCGTGAAGGATCAATTGCCTGTTGAACAAGAAACGTTGATTCAAAAGCTAGCCGTAGATGGCTACCATGCGTGGGATGAGCTTTATTCTAGCTTGGTGAATAAGATTATGATTCCATTTGAACAAGATGGTGAAACGCAGATGATCTCTGTCGGCCAAGCGGAAAATGCGATGGATGATTCAGATCGTGAAGTCAGAAAGGCCGTATATCATAACTTAGAGCACGCATGGACACAGGATGAACATCTATTTGCAAGCACGCTTAATCATCTGGCAGGTTTCCGTTTACAAGTATATGAAGCAAGAGGCTGGGATCATATTTTAAAAGAGCCGCTTGATATTTGCCGGATGAAACAAGAAACCCTTGATGCAATGTGGTCTGTGATTGATGAACATAAGCAGCCATTCATTGATTACTTACATCGAAAGGCTGACATGCTTGGAGTGGATAAGCTAAGCTGGTTTGATGTTGGGGCTCCTATTGGCAGTGAAACCAAGATCTATCCCTATCAAGAAGCAGCTGCTTTTATTGTGAAACATTTCGCTGGATTTGGAAAAGAGCTTGCTGCCTTTACAGAAAAAGCCTTTAATGAACGCTGGGTAGAAGCTGAGGATCGTCCAAACAAACGAGTAGGCGGTTTTTGTACAAATTTTCCTGACAGCGGGGAGTCACGCATTTTTATGACCTTCTCAGGAAGTCCATCCAATGTGGCGACACTCGCGCATGAGCTTGGTCATTCGTTCCATCAGGAAGTGATGCAGGATGTTCGCATTCTTAATCGCAAATATGCGATGAATGTAGCTGAAACGGCGTCGACATTTGCAGAAATGATTGTGGCTGATGCTTCATTAAAAGAAGCGGCAAATGAAGAGGAGCGTCTCAGTTTGTTAGAGGATAAGCTTCAGCGGAGTGTAGCATTTTTCATGAACATTCAATCTCGTTTCTTATTTGAACAGCGTTTTTATGAAGAGCGTAAACAAGGAGAAGTGCCGGCGGATCGGTTGAATGAGCTGATGGTAGAAGCGCAGAAGGAAGCCTTCGGTGACTCTTTAGATGAATACCATCCACATTTCTGGGCGTCTAAGCTGCATTTCCATATCACAGGTGTACCGTTTTATAATTTCCCATACACATTTGGCTACATGTTCTCACTAGGGATTTATGCAAAAGCCTTGCGGGCTGGTACTTCGTTTGAAGAGAAGTACATTGCATTACTAAAGGATACAGCTTCAATGACAGTAGAAGATTTGGCTCATAAGCATTTAGGCGTCGATCTTACCCAAAAAGCCTTTTGGGAGGAAGCCATTGGTTTAGCTGTAGCAGACGCTGAAGAGTTTTTAGAAGCGACGAAAAAGTAAAAATGAAAAGCTCCTATTACGGGAGCTTTTTTGCTGGTTTTAGCCATTCAAGCATGGTCTGAATGATATCCTTTTGCTGCGTGAGGGCTGGAATGTCCGCAGGCTGATCACCTTTTTGTTTGCCGTACATGCCAAACTGAGCATGGTTCCCGCCTTTTATTTCATGGTAAACGGTTTGAGACGGCAGATTTGTTTTCGATTTCTTGATTTTCTCTTGTGTCGCAAGCCCATCCTTTTCACCTGATATAGAGAGTACGTTCAAGGACGATGATTTCAAGTTATCTGATGCTGGATAAGACGCAAAGAAAAAGAGACCGTCGAGCTTGCGCTGGTTTTTTTCTGCAAACATAGCGGCAGCTGTTCCGCCTAGTGAATGACCGCCAATATACCAGTGTTTGATCGTTTGATGAACTTTCATAATATCGTGTGCTTTGTTTGTATTAAAAATCGCAAACGAAAATGGCATGTCAGGGATAAAGACAGAATAACCTTTTTTCATCAGTTCATTCCCAATATAGGTATACGCAATTGGTTCCACCTTTGCCCCGGGATAGAGAATAATACCAGTATCGCTTTTTGCTGATGCAAATGTATACACATCGTTTTTATGTTCCACTTGCTCGATGTTCACTTGCTTTTTTAATGCGGCGGATGGTCCGTATGTAAAGCGGCTCCATGTATAGAAAGCACCAAAAGCCAAGATGATCAGTGCAAGTAATGTCATGCCTGTTATCTTCAGTATTTTCTTCATCGCATGTCCCTTCTTTCTCATGTACATATTAAATATACCATCATTTGCTCCTATGCCAAACGGCAAGCACGCTGATCCGTTTGTGTGATAAAGTATTAATCCATTAGCACTGCATTTGGCTGTTATTTACATTCGGTTTAGAAGGGCTTAAAATAGGTGTGCATTCAGAAGTAACGGAGGAAGAAAGACATGAAGCAGGGACATTCACAATTATGGATTGAAGCGAAAAATTACTTGTTCATTTTAATCGGATCAGCCATTGTGGCGATTGGATTTAATACGTTATTATTACCGAATCAGATTGCTGCAGGTGGAGTGAGCGGTATTAGTACGATTATGCAGTCATTCGGCTTTGAGGCGGCGTATGTGCAATGGGGACTCAATATTCCGCTGTTTATCGCTGGTTTTTATTTATTAGGCGGGACATTTGGCGTGAAAACGCTCGTTGGCTCTATTTTTTTACCTTTGATGGTGTTTGTCACAAGACATATTGCACCTGTGACACATGAAGCGCTCTTAGCAGCCATTTTTGGCGGAGTGGTGATTGGGATCGGAATAGGGCTCGTGTTCCTTGGAAATGGATCAACAGGTGGAACGGCGCTCGCTGCCAAAATCATCAATAAATATACAGGCCTCACGCTTGGCACCTGTTTAGCGATGATGGATGGCCTAATTGTCCTGGCTGCGATGACTGTTTTTGGGATTGAAGAGGGACTGTACGCTGTCATTGGTGTGTTTATTTCAAGTAAAACGATTGATGTCGTACAGGCCGGCTTCAGTCATTCGAAAATGGCGATGATCATTACAGGGCATGAGGATGAGGTCAGGCAGGCAGTATTTGATCAAATTGACCGTGGTGTCACAAAGATCTCAGCAGTCGGTGGATATACCGACCATGACCGTCCAATTCTGATGTGTGTCGTTGGGCAGTCACAATTCACAAAGTTGAAACAAGTGGTGAAAGCAATCGATGCATCAGCATTTGTCATCGTAATGGATGCAAAAGAGGTGCTTGGTGAGGGTTTTAAAAGGGCGTAAACAAGGATATAATAGCGTTGACCAAATGATTGTAAGGGAGGGAAATTGATGAAAAAAAGCGGATTAATGATGCTGTTTGCAGTGATGCTTCTTGTTCTTGCGGCTTGTGGAGGAAATTCAAGCAGCAGTGACAAAGAAGGCAGCAAAAGTGCTTCAACTGTGAGCAGTGGTGAGGAAATTTATCAGCAAAACTGTATTGGCTGTCATGGGAAAGACCTATCTGGTGGAGGCGGACCAAGCCTGAAAGAAGTAGGGAAGAAATATAATGAAAGCCAAATCGCAGATATTGCACAGAATGGTAAAGGCTCTATGCCAAGCGGAATGGTAGATGAGAAGCAAGCAAAAGAAGTGGCAAAATGGCTTGCAGAGAAAAAATAAAACCTTTGTCTAATCGACAAGGTTTTTTTGTTTTTATATGTAGAAAAAGACTTTTGAATAGTATGAAAACGTATTATATTAAATTTTATTAAAAAAATAAGGGTAAAAAGACATGTTTATCGGTTTTAATTGTTCTTTTTACCTTTTAACTATAAGTTTTGAAATATAAATGTAATACCATTGCGTCGATTCATGACGTATAATTGGAGTTGTTGAAATTTAGACGATTCATTTTTTTCATCTTTTTGGATGAAAAGGACATAAATTGCTTGTACGTATCGAAGGGTATGTGCGTGACCATACATAACGTTTTTTGACGATAAGTGTCAAAACATCATGATAAGCTGTTAGTCAGCAATAAGAAAAGATTAGGTGATTACATGATTGAAATGAAGGAAGTCTACAAGATCTATCCTAACGGTGTAAAGGCGATCAATGGAATCAATGTCTCTATCCACCCAGGAGAGTTTGTGTATGTTGTTGGTCCCAGTGGTGCTGGTAAATCCACTTTCATCAAAATGATGTATCGTGAAGAGAAGCCAACCAAAGGGAAAATCTTAATTAATAGCAGAGATTTAGCCTCAATTAAGGAAAAAGAAATTCCTTACGTAAGAAGAGAAATTGGCGTAGTATTCCAAGATTTCAAACTACTTCCAACCCTCACGGTGTTTGAGAATGTGGCATTTGCTCTTGAAGTCATTGGGGAACAGCCTCATATCATTAAGAAAAAAGTGCTGGATGTACTTGATTTGGTACAGCTCAAGCACAAAGCACGACAATTTCCTGACCAGCTGTCTGGCGGTGAACAGCAGCGTGTATCTATCGCTCGCTCGATCGTGAATAGTCCTGAGGTTGTCATTGCAGATGAGCCGACAGGAAACCTTGATCCAGACACATCTCTGGAAATCATGAAGACACTTGAAGAGATTAATAACCGCGGAACAACAGTCGTCATGGCGACACACAACAAAGAAATTGTAAACAGCATGAAGAAACGTGTCATCGCAATCGAAGATGGAATGATTGTGCGTGACGAAGCAAGAGGGGAGTACGGCATTTATGATTAAAACTCTCTCGCGGCATTTACGTGAGAGCTTCCGTTCACTTGGAAGAAACACGTGGATGACATTTGCATCAATTAGTGCGGTCACTGTCACATTGATTTTAGTTGGGGTTTTTCTTGTGATTATGCTCAACTTGAATAACATGGCATCGAACGCTGAAAAAGAAGTAGAAGTAAAAGTGTTAATCGAATTAACGGCGAATCAAAAGCAGCAGGATGAATTAAAAGCAGAAATTGAGAAGATTCCTGAAATCAGTGATGTGAAGTACTCATCTAAAGATGACGAACTAAAAGCGCTGATTAAAAGCTTTGGTGAAAATGGACAATCCATGGGACTTGTTGATCAAGAAAACCCATTAAACGATGCGTTTATTGTGAAAACATCTGATCCACACGATACACCAAAAGTAGCGAAGAAATTAGAAAACTTAAAGGGTACGTATAAAGTAACCTATGGAAAAGAAGAAGTCAGCCGACTCTTTAATGTGGTCGGAGTGGCGCGAAATGTAGGTATTGCGCTCATTATTGGGCTTTTATTTACAGCCATGTTCTTGATCTCTAATACGATCAAAATTACGATTTTTGCTAGACGTAAAGAAATCGAGATTATGAAACTCGTAGGTGCAACGAACTGGTTTATCCGCTGGCCATTCTTTATTGAAGGATTACTGCTTGGTGTATTTGGTTCTATTATACCAATCGCTCTATTGCTTGGCACATATCAATATGCAGTGGGCTGGGTGGCACCGAGAGTACAAGGCTCATTTATTTCCATGCTTCCATATAACCCGTTTGTCTATCAAGTTTCACTGGTCCTTCTATTGATCGGTGCAATCATTGGTGTATGGGGAAGCTTGACGTCCATCCGTAAATTCTTAAAAGTATAAATCTATTTTTGATGGCAGCACTCGAGAATTTGATAGAAGGTGTGACCGGTTGAACCGATTCATCCGGTCGACTCTTTATGCAGGCAGTTGTCATAGGAGGGGAATATCGTTTTGAAAAGAAAGCTGATGATGGCTGGAATGGCAGCGTTTATTGGAACAACGTGGCTATACATTCCAGGGAACGAGAATCGTGCATTCGCATACGAAGACCTAGATCAAAAACGTCAACAAATCGAAGAGAAAACATCAAAGACTGAATCCACTTTGAAGAAAAAGAAATCAGAGCTGGCTAAGCTTGAAAAGAAAGAATCCAAGCTCAAAAAAGAAATTGAAAAGATTGACCACAAGGTAAGTGCTGCAACTGAAAAAGTCGCTGAAAAAGAAAAAGAAGTCAAACAAACGAAGCAAGAGATCAAGAAACTAAAAAAAGACATTCAAGTCATCAATGATCGAATTGAAAAAAGAAAAGCTATATTCAAAGATCGAATTCGTTCGATGCAAAAAAGCGGCGGTACGATCAACTATTTAGATGTGCTGCTGGGTGCTCGCAGCTTTAGTGATTTTGTCGGTCGTGTTGGAGCTGTCACAACCATTGTCGAAGCAGACAAAGACATGATTACAGAACATGAAAATGATTTAAAGCTGGTGGAGCAAAAAGAAGCAGAGCTAAATAATCAGCTAAATGGACTTGAAACATCTCTGAAAGAGCTAGAAGAGTTGAAAAAGGATTTGTCTAAACAGCAAAAAGAAAAAGAGAAAATCTTAGGGGATGTAACAGATAAAAAGAACCATGCCCATGATGAATTAGGCAAACTTGAAAATGAACAAGAAATTCTAGCGAACCAAAAAGCGGCTGTGAAGTCTGAGGAAGCACGCCGCCAAAAGGAAGAAGCGAAGAGAGCAGAACAAGCAGCTGCTGAAAAAAGTGCACCTGCACCTCAAAGCGGCGGCTCGGATCAAGTATCTGATACACCAGCAAGCAGCTCCGGCTTTATTAAACCAGCTGCTGGCCGATTCTCATCTGGCTTTGGCGGACGTTCAGGCGGACAGCACTACGGTTTAGATATTGCAGCAAAAGGCACAGTATCTGTCGTCGCAGCTGCAGCTGGAACAGTCACGAACTCAAGCTACTCATCGAGCTACGGGAATGTGATATTCATTACGCATAATATCAATGGACAGACCTATCAAACGGTATATGCCCACCTGTCTACAAGAAGTGTGTCCACAGGGCAGAGAGTCGAGCAAGGACAATTCCTTGGATATATGGGGAATACAGGCCAATCACATGGTCAGCATCTCCACTTTGAAATTCATAAAGGATTATGGAATGGCGCTAAATCAAATGCAGTCAATCCAGCGCAATATATCCGCTAATCAAAAAGCCGATAACATCATGTTATCGGCCTTTTTTATTCTAAATGAAATTAAAATAACAGCAGTAAACCGGCAATAATAGGTGTTAACAGTACAGCCGACTTCAATAAGAGCTTCGGTGCAAGGCGTGTGAATTTTGCGCCAATAAATGCCCCTAATACTGTTCCGATTAAAATTTGAATCAGCAAGATAAAATCAACATAGCCCTCTGTAATATATCCAATTCCACCACCAATGGAAATCGGAATAATGACAAGCATTGTCGTGCCAACTGCCTGTCGAATGGAAAGTCTCAGTAAAATCAAAAGTCCTACTTGAATAAATGGTGCAGACCCGATACCAAACATACCTGACAGCAATCCGGATACAAGTCCTAAAATAATACCCCTTATGAGCAGCTGACGTGAAGAAAGCGGCTGATGCTCAGTGTCTTCCTTAAGAACAAATAATTTGATCATCATAAACACAGCGGATAAAAAGAGCATTCCAGCTGTTAAATAGTGCAGACTTTCTTCTGGAATAAAAGGAGCAACCTTAGCTCCTGCAAAAGAAGCAACACAAGCCAAAGCTCCGACAATCAAACCAGATTTCAGCTGAATATTCCCTTCCCGGTAGTGGCTGTATGCACCTGATAACGTCGTAAATGCCATTGCGGCTAAAGACGTCCCGAGTGCGGTATGGATAGGGATATCAAAAATTAACGTAAGCAATGCGATGACAAAACCAGCCCCGCCTGCTCCTACAAATCCTAATAAAATTCCTAATAAAAGCATCGTCAATATAATATTCATAGCGAAGACTCCTTCTCGATCATAACAAAATAAAAATTACACCTAATGAAATGATTAGTCAAGCCTTCGCGGGAGAATGTCTTTACATGAAATCCCTTCTTCTGGCATATAATAACTCAGGTCATCAGGAAGAGTTGAAGAAGGAGGCCAAATATGAAAAAACAAATCGCATCTATTATGGCAAGTGTCGTTCTATTAATAAGTGCAGGGGTGATGGCGCATAAAGAGGGAACTCATGCGGAGTCACCGCAAGCAGCTGCTGCAATGGCTGGACAAGCTCAATCAAGTGATAAGGCGAAAGAGAATGGGATGGAGAAAATCGAGAAAGCCTATGACCTGATATCGAATGAATATGTAGAGGAAGTGGATCGCCAAAAGCTGCTTGAAGGCGCCATTCAAGGAATGCTTTCAACTTTAAATGATCCGTATTCAGTATACATGGACAAGCAAACCGCCAAGCAATTTTCTGATTCGCTTGATTCTTCTTTTGAGGGAATTGGGGCAGAAGTGGGAATGGATGAAGGAAAAATCATTATCGTCTCTGCCTTTAAAAAATCCCCTGCGGCAAAAGCAGGTCTAAAGCCGAAAGATGAAATCATCAGCATTGATGGTGAGCCGATGAAAGAAAAAAGCTTAAACGATGCTGTACTGAAAATCAGAGGAAAAAAAGGAACATCTGTCGTTCTGAAAATCAGACGAAATGGGATTGAAAAAGAGTTAACATTCCATATCAAACGAGAAGAAATTCCGCTTGAAACCGTGACTTCTTCTGTGAAAGAGGTAAATGGTCATAAAACGGGCTATATCGCGATCTCTAGCTTTTCTGAAGATACTGCGAAGGATTTCACGTCAAGCCTGAAACAACTCGAGAAAAAGGGCATAGAAGGTCTTGTGCTGGATGTGAGAGGGAACCCTGGCGGCTATCTGCAAAGTGTAGAAGACATTTTGAAGCATTTTATTACGAAGGATCAGCCTTATATTCAAATTGCAGAACGGAACGGCGACAGGAAACGGTATTTTTCAAAACGGAAAGAACAGAAGCCTTATCCAGTCAATGTCTTAATCGATAAAGGCAGTGCATCCGCTTCTGAAATACTTGCTGGTGCTATGAAAGAAGCCGGAAAATATGAAGTCGTCGGTGATGTCTCCTTTGGGAAAGGCACTGTGCAGCAGGCGGTTCCAATGGGTGACGGCAGTAACATTAAATTAACGCTGTATAAATGGCTCACGCCAAAAGGGAATTGGATTCACAAAAAAGGTGTCGTACCGACAATTGCGATTCATCAGCCAGATTACTTTACCGTAGGCCCACTTCAACTGAAAGAACCGCTTCAGCTGGATATGAACAATGAAGAAGTGAGACAAGCACAGACGCTGTTAAAGGGATTGTCATTCGACCCCGGCAGAGTAGACGGCTACTTTGATGAAGAAACGAAAAAGGCAGTTCTAGCCTTCCAAAGCACATACAATCTCGATAAATCAGGTGTGATTGATCTGAAGACAGCGAAAATGATGAACAAAATGGTGGATGAAGTGAAATCCTATGAGAAAAATGATCTTCAACTGCAGACTGCACTAAAAGCACTATATCTTAAAAAATAAAGAGGCGAATAAATGCCTCTTTTTTTTGGTTCATAAGTGTCACGAACATGTAATAGTTTATTCTTAAAAATAAATTATATCGAGAAATATATTCATTTATTTTACAAAAAACATAACATTCCTTCGATTTTACCCGATAACATATTTATATAAGAGACTTTCTGTTGATTTAAACATGTCATGAAAATGAAACTTTTGAAAGTTGTATGTTACATAAATAATTCTTACAATATAAAGTAGCACTCATTTTAAATATTTTATTTTTTGCGGATATTCAGCTTGAGCATTAAGCTGTACCGAGGTTTGCGCTTTTCTTAAAAGAACTAGTAAATGGGGGTACACAATTGAAAAGGGCAAGTATTGTGAGAGAGAAAAAATATTACGAGTTGGTAGAGGAGCTTAAGAGTCGTACGAAAGATGTGACGTTTTCCGCTACAAAGGCATTAAGTCTGCTCATGCTGTTAAGCAGGTACTTGGTCAATTACACAACGGTAGAATCAGTCGACGAAATCGATGAAGACTGTGCTGAGATATACTTCAATTATTTAATGGATAATCATAAGAGACTTGGTATAAACTTAACCGACATCAAGAGGTCGATGCAGCTGCTCGGCGGCATACTAGATGTAGATGTCAATCACTACTTAAAAGATTTTTCACTGTCGAATGTCACACTTTGGATGAATCAGGAGAAATAAACCTGGTGTCAAGCATCGATTTATTTGATAGAATAAGAGAAAATGCTTGACTTGGGCGGTGAACGATAATGAGCTCGGAGTGGATGGGAGCTGGATTAAAAGCGGTCGGTCTGTTTTTAATCCACCCTCTTTTTTATTTCATGATATTAATCAGCCTGTTACATGGCTACATCCGCGTAAAGCGGGAGAGAAAAGCGTTTCAAACAAGAATAGAAGATGTATACGATGAACTTAAATTTACATATTCAAAGGGATGGATTCTAGGGATTTGCCTATCCGTCATTTCAGTAGGCTTAGGGATTTCCCTCCCGCCTGGATTCATCGTGCTGATTGCAGCGATGACCATCGTTTGCTCTTTATTCTTTAAGGCGAGTGCGCTTTCGTCTGCATACACACTCGGTTTCAGTTTTATTGCGGCACTTGGACTAATGTATGTCCAAGTGAGCCATTCTTGGCTGCCGCAGCTCTCAATGATGAATGCATCAGCCGTTGTTATTTTGCTAGGTCTTTTATTAATGACCGAGGGGATTCTAGCCTATCAAACGGCGCATTTACGAACATCGCCTGCAATGGTGATGAGTGCGAGAGGACTTTTGATTGGCCAGCAGCGGGCAAACCGCCTGTGGCTTTTACCGCTTGTTTTGCTGATGCCGGCAGGTGAATTTACTTCTTCTCTGCCATGGTGGCCGGTGCTTCAAGTACACGATCAAAGCTTTTCATTTATTTTGATTCCATACATCATCGGTTTCGGGCAGCGGATTCAAGGATCACTGCCAATTGTGAGCATTCAAATTACGGCACGGCGTATTCTCATGCTTGGACTCGCTGTTGCTTTACTAGGTGCTGCAAGTATTTGGTTTGAGCCGATTGCATGGGGAGCTGTATTGATAGCGATTGTCGGAAGAGCTTTCCTCTCATGGAAACAGAGAGTCAATGACAATGCGGCTCCATTCTACTTCTCTAAGCGTAATCAAGGGCTGATGGTGCTGGGAATCATTCCGAATACACCTGCAGCTGATTTAAAGCTTGAGATCGGAGAAGTCATTACAAAGGTGAATGGAATTGAAGTCAAAACCGTTTCGGAATTTTACGAAGCCCTTCAAACCAATCGTGCTCTGACAAAGCTTGAGATCATTGGCTTGAATGGTCAGACAAGGTTTGAGAAACGCGCTTCTTACGAAGGGGAGCATCATCAGCTTGGCATCCTGTTTGTGAAGGATGATCCACAGCAAGAATCAACGGCGATTTCATCATAAAAAAAGCTGCTAGAGATGGCAGCTTTTTTCTTTTGGGCGAGCTTCTTTTCCATAGGATTCGCCCCATTCACGCATAGCGAAGATGATGGGTTTTAAAGTATCTCCAAGAGAAGTGAGTGAATATTCGACACGAGGAGGGACCTCCTCATAGACTTTTCTGTGAACAACGCCGTCTTGTTCTAGCTCGCGCAATTGCAGCGTGAGAACACGCTGAGAAATTCTTGGCAGAAGCCGGCGTAATTCGTTGTATCGTTTTGGACCGCAAGTCAAATGATAAAGGATCACTCCTTTCCATTTTCCTCCTATTACACTCGTTGTGGTTGAAACGGGACAGCCATGATTGACAATACTGACTGGATTGGATGGTGCACTCATCTTTACACTCCTTTCTAGGACGAAATGGGTGATAAACGAACATGATTGTACCTAACGAACAAAAATGTGCGTACTTGAATCAATGGAAGCTTTTCTTTTACCATAGAGATATCACATCACACATTCGGGCTGTTTGTTTTATTATCATAACAATTTCTATATGGGAATGGAAAGAAATTGGATTGATGAAACTTCTCACCCTAATCGTTCACTAGAAAGGATGAATACCATGCGAGACAAAGAGCAATTAAAAAAAGAAATCATTGAGGCGTATGAATTCCGTCATGCGACAAAAGAGTTTGACCCGACGAAAAAGATTCCAGAAGATGACTTTGCGTTCATTTTAGAAACAGGAAGACTTTCCCCAAGCTCTGTCGGATTTGAGCCTTGGAAATTTCTCGTCGTTCAAAATGAAGCATTTAGAGAGAAATTAAAAGAATATACATGGGGTGCGCAAAAGCAGCTTCCAACTGCCAGCCATTTTGTGATCATTTTGGCAAGAACAGACGCCCGGTATGATTCAGCATATGCAGAATACATCAACAAGGAAATCAAGGGAATGACAGACGAAACGTTTGAAATGGTAAAAGAACGCTACAAAGAATTCCAAGAGAATGATCTTCATTTGATGGAAAATGACCGTACGCTCTTCGATTGGGCTTCCAAACAAACGTATATTGCCCTTGGAAATATGATGACAGCCGCGGCACAAATCGGCATTGATTCATGCCCTGTTGAGGGATTCAGCTACGATGAGATTCATCGTATTCTTAAGGAAGAAGAATTACTTGAAGATGGTCAGTACGACATCTCTGTCATGGCAGCCTTTGGGTATCGAGTCATTGAGCCAAAGCGCGGCAAAACGCGTCGTCCGATGGATGAAGTAGCCGTTTGGATTCGTTAAAAGAAAATGTCTGAAAAAGGCTGTTGACAATTGCGTGGTTAGTCAGTATATTTAAAAAATAAAATCTTTGATAAATAGACAAATTGACTATAAAACGCTTTGACTTGAGAATAGTAAATGAATATCCGTTTTCTAAGAGAGCTGCGGGGTGGTGCAACGCAGTAAAACGAATCATTGAACTCGCTCAAGGAGCGGCAAGACTGAATGAATAGTAAGTCTTTACGTGTGACCTCCGTTATCGGGTTTCAAGTTGGATTCAGCTATGTCTGAATCAATAAGAGTGGTAACGCGGTTGCAAGGTCAGTCGTCTCTTCAAGGAGATGACTGGCCTTTTTATATGCTTTTATCTTATATTTGTCTGAAGATTCAAATTTAAAGGAGCTATAGAAAATGGAAAAGGAACATGTGCAGTTAAAACGAACAATGACGTCAAGGCATATCATGATGCTCGCACTTGGCGGTGCCATCGGTGCTGGTCTGTTTAAAGGAAGCAGTTCTGCCATTGATATCGCGGGTCCTGCTGTCATTTTGGCATATATGATTGGTGGTCTTATTTTATTATTTATTATGCAAGGACTTGCCGAAATGACGGTTGCACGACCTGGCGCTAGAACATTTCGTGATTTAATTGAACCTGTGTTAGGCAAATACCCCGCCTATTTCTTAGACTGGATCTATTGGAAAATGTGGGTGCTGAACATTGCAGCAGAAGCGATCGTGTCTGCAATCTTTATTCAGTACTGGTTCCCGCAAGTACCAATATGGACACTTGTGTTAATCATTTCACTTGTTGTGACATTGATCAATGTTTGTTCAGTCAAAATGTTTGCTGAGACAGAATACTGGTTAGCCTCTATAAAAATTGCTGTCATTCTTTTATTTATTATCATTGGGTTAACGATGCTGTTTGTCTCATTCGGACAGCATGCAGCACCGGGATTATCCAACTTAACCGACCACGGGGGATTTTTCCCGAATGGAACGGGCGGCTTAATTGCGGCAATGCTGGTGGTCGTGTATTCATATGGGGGAACTGAAATGATTGGGGTCACATTAGCAGAAACAAAAAACCCTGAAAAAGTCATCCCAAAGGCCATTCAAAGTACATTTGTACGAATCATCGGTTTTTATGTACTTCCGTTCTTCATCATCGTCAGCTTGATTCCTTGGAATCAAGTAAACAATGAGCAAGTGAGTCCATTCGTCACGGTGTTTGCAACGATTGGTGTGCCATATGCAAGTGATATCATGAACGGGATTATTTTACTAGCGATCTTGTCTTCTATGAACTCTGGTCTGTATGCTTCTTCAAGGGTACTATTTACACAGGCGATGGATGGCCGTGTATGGAAGGGTTTTTCTAAGCTGTCGAAACAGCAGGTGCCAGTCAGAGCGATTCTAGTATGTACATCTACTTTGTATGCAGCCGTATTAATCTCTCTTTTTGTAGGAAGTCAAACCTTTAATTATTTAATGGGATCTTTAAGCTACACAGTCTTATTCATCTGGTTTATTATTGCTGTTGGGCATCTAAAGTCTCGAAGCGTAACAGCACCAGGAGGATATCGCGTCAAGCTGTATCCTTTCACGACATGGTTTTCTGTCATTGCGATCATTGCCATTTTTATTGGCGTAGTATCAACAACTCCGATCGTTCAAACCTTGGTCACAATGGGTATCTATCTCATCATCACTCTTTCTTTCTTCATCAATAGAAAGCGGTTTGAAACAGCTGTTTAATTTAAAAGCGTGCAGGACTTTTGAAGAAGGTCTGGCACGCTTTTTTAATGTAGTTTTATTGTTTGAACTGAAGCAATCGACTCTCCATTTGAAAGGAATTGATGCATAAAAGTAGATGATCAAAAAGGGGCTGAAAATAGCTGTTCGAATTTAGACGACTGATGCACATATATGGATCAAGCGAATGACCCTACCTATAAAATCTAATTTGTTATATCATAGGCAGGTTTTCATCGATCGGAGTATTTGGCAGCTGAATGATGGCTGTCGTACTGCATCCTGGCTCAGATTGAATATCGAACGTGCCATGATGTTTTTTCATGATTTGATAGACAATGGCTAGTCCAAGACCGGAGCCGCCATCTTTTCTCGTACGTGCCTTATTTACTCGGTAAAATCGCTCAGAAACATGTGGAAGGTCTTCTTTTGGAATGCCGTTGCCCTCATCTGTCACTCTCAATTCAGCCATATGCTGGTGAACTAGTAATTCAATCGAGATCGATTTTCCAGAGGGAGTGTAATGAATGGCATTGTCCAGTAAATTACGAACCACTTGTTGCAGCCGATCGCTATCGCCATACACAATACAATCCTCATCAAGTGTTCGTTTCAGATAAATGCCTTTTTGATTAGCGATAAATGCCATTTGATCAAGAACGTCATGAATCAGCTGTGCAAAGACAATTGGCTCCATCGTTAGTGGATAAGAATCACCTTCTAGCTGCGCAAGGTCTAAAAGATCGTGCACAAGCCGGCTTAAACGTGCGGCCTCATCCTGGATGATGTGCATTCCTTTTTTTTGATCAATGATCCCTTCTTCAATTCCTTCAGCATATCCTTTCATATAACTTAGCGGAGTCCGAAGTTCGTGAGAGACATTCGCAAGAAATTCCCTGCGGTGCTGCTCAACTTTTTCAAGGGTAGAAGACAGTTTGTTAAAGGAGCGGCTCAGCTGGTTTAACTCATCTCCGTTTTTGGTCACAGCCATACGTTTTGAAAAATCACCAGATTCCATTTCCATAGCAATTTCTTTCATTTGATTAATTGTCCGCACGACTTTATTGGAGCTTTTATATCCGATAAAGAAAATCAGGAGCAGGATCAATAAAATGGATATGCCAAGTGTCAATCTGATTTGGACAAAGGGTTCATACACATCCGATAAGGGCATGGATAGAAAAATTGTCCCCGATAGCTCATCTTTGCTTGAGAAAACAGGGATAGCGATGCCAAGAATATCTTGATGAAACTGTGAGTGTTCTCTAATCAGCACGACGGTTTCCCCTTGAAGGAGCTTTTGGCGTTCCTTGAACGTAATGAGATTATCATTTGTGTTCGTATCAAAAGGAAGACCACTTGAAAGCTCCATTGGGTCATCTGTAAAAATAATGTTCGCCTGACTTGAGTCGTTTGCCCATTTTATTCTATCGGTAAAATACGTATCTTTCCCGTGTTTATGATAGATTTGTGCCAACTTTTTACCTTGTAAACTTAAGGAATCGATCTGTTTATCAATATATAAGTGCTGGTATAAGTAATAGGTAAGGGCAAGAGCTGAGGCAGCAACGATTCCGGTCACTACAAGGATTAAGAAGAGCACTTTCTTTTTAATCGATAAAGGCTTCATTCTTCCTCCTCAAACTTATAGCCGACACCCCAAACGGTTTTAATATGCCGTTCCGCTCCCTTTAATTTCAGTCGCAGCGTTTTGATATGTGTATCGACTGTTCGTAAAGAGCCGCTCGTGGAATGTGATTCCCACAATTTTTGATAGAGCTGTTCTCGTGAAAACACTTGGCCTTGATTGAGTAAAAGAAACATGAGTAAATCGAATTCTCTTCTAGTTAAATTAATGGGCTCCTGATGGATATAGACTTGTCTGCCATCCTGATCAATCTCCATGTCACCAATCTGTATTCGGCTGCGCTTTAGCGAAAGACCTCTAATTCGTCTCAAGGTTGTTTCAATTCTTGCTGCAAGCTCACGTAGACTGAAAGGCTTCATGATGTAGTCATCCGCACCAATTTCTAGACCTCTAATTCGATCCTCCTCATAACTTCTAGCTGTTAAGAATAAAATGGGGATTTGAGATGTTTGCCGAATACGCTGACAGACTTCAAATCCATCCATATCAGGCATCATGATATCCAGTACAACAAGGTCAACGGGTTCTTTTTCAAGCTGACGTAAGGCATCCATTCCATTATTAGCTGTGATGATGTGAAAGCCTTGTCTCTTTAAAAAGGATCCGATTAACTCAAGCATATCGAACTCATCGTCTACGATTAAAATATGCATTTGTTCTTTCATTTCTTTTCCTCCAACACGATAGCATAAGGTCCTGATGGGACATTCAGTCGATTTTTCATCATGAATGTATGTTTATCGATAATTGATACTGAATTGTCATCTAAGTTACTCACATATATTGATGTGGTATCAGCGGTGATATAATTCGGGTTTTGACCAGTTTCAACAGAAGCAAGCTGCTTATTTGTCTCTGTATCTACTTTGTACAGAGTATGATCTCCATGACAAAGTACATATAAAGTAGAAGAATTTTTCTCTGAAAAGAATGCAACGGGCATAACGCCTAGTTTCATTTCTCGCTGCTTTTTACCTGTTTTTGGGTCGTAAGAAAAAATGCTTTTATTTAAGGTACCTTGTTTACCGTGTCCACCGACCCAAATGGACTTTCCATCAAAATGAATACCAGAAGGCCGTTCAAGTACAGAGAACGTACGTATATGTTTTTGCTTCTCAATATCTATGACGGAGACAGTATGACTTTCTGCATTTAAAACAAATAAAGTACCTGAAGAAGAAAGTGTCATAGAAGAAGGTAACTTTCCGGTCTTCACAGTTGCTTTTATTTTTTTACGCTGCGTATCAATAAAATAAACGACATTTTTCTGTGTATCCGCTGCAATTAAGGTGTGAGAAGCTGCATCATATGTAAGAGAAGTTAGCCCTTTATTCACATCCATATAATCTGTTGCTGTACCTTTTTTTAAATTAATTTCGATAAGCGATTCTCCTTCTTTACTTGTTGCAATGATGACGTCTTTGTTGATTTGGATAAGGTCAGTGAGCGGATGTTTTAAATCAACGGAAGAGATCATTTTATTCTTTTGTAAATCAACTATTGAAAAGGAAGCTTTTTTTAATTGAGAGATGACCGCGATCGATTGAGAGCTGCCAGGTGGATTAAATTGCTGGTCTTTGCCACAGCCTGACAGGAATAATATTAGAGCTGATAAACAGATCAAAACATATTTTGCACGTTCCATTCTTCCGCTCCTTTGCGTCCTATATTTTCAAAAAGCATACCACAAAAATTGTGAAAAAAAATCGAAGTTATCAGTACTGGAAGAGATGAAAAACAGCTTTTAGGTGGGTGAACGGGGACAATTTCGATCGAAAGTTCCTTTTTTGTCTAGTCATATGGCTTTTTTTCATCTTTAAAAAAGGATTTTCAATATTTGATTACTGTACCCGCTCTAGCTTACAGTGATACAAATGATGAAAACTCCCCCGCTCTAAATCAACATAGAGCGCAGGGAGTCATTAGGCGGAATGCCCCGATGATGGAGAGGTGGAACTTGTTTTGACGCGTTGAGATAAAAGGAAACCAAGGATTCCTGCGCCCATTAATACAATAAATAAAGATTGGAAACCACTCATGATACCAATCAATGTCGATGAAATGATACTGCCAAAATATCGAAAGGTAGAGAAAATACCAGATGCCGAACCAGATAAGCTTTGATCAACAGCAGTTAAAGAAGCCATCTGCATACTGGTCATACCAATCCCTGATGAAATTCCACCTGCGATTAGTGTCACGATTAGCAGTGGTAAGGAGGGGTACTGACTCAGTGTAATTAACATGATGCCTGATAAAGTGAGGCAGAGAAATGAAAAGCGAATCATTTTTTTCGCGCCTTTTTTCGGATGAAGTCTAGCCCCTAGCAAACCGCTAAGAGACATACAAAGCGAAAATACCGATAAAATCATACCGCCTTGTGTATGAGAAAGGGCAAGTTGTTGTTCCATAAACAGCGGCATAATAAGAAGGATGGCGTACATGACAAAATTACTTAGCATGATCGACAGATTCGCATTTGTAAATGAACTGTTTTTAAATAGGGACAAATCGATGATCGGATTCTTTACTTTCCGTACATGTTTAAAGAATAAAGGAATCACAATCAATGCTAAAATGCCATAAATTAAATATTCATTTAGTAACTGGCTTTTTGTGCATAGAATGATTGTGGCAATTCCGATGGTTAAATACAATGAACCGATGATATCTACCCTTGCTTGTAAGCGTGTATGCTTTATGTTTGGAATGAGTAAAATACCGGTGACAAGTGTAAGAAACAGAAATGGGATATTCACTAAGAATATGGAATGCCAATCAAAACTCTGAATGAGAATTGATCCAATAAAAGGTCCAAGTGCGGCACCAATACCAGCACCAAATCCAAAGTAACCCATTGTTTTAGACAGTTTTTCGGGTGATACTGTTGCACGAATCAATGCAATGCTATTCGGTGTTAAAATAGCCCCGCCAGCTGCTTGAATGGATCGAAAGATGATGAGAAATGCTAGATTAGGTGCTAAAGCACAGCCAATCGAGCCGATTAAAAAGAGTGTTACTCCGGTTAAATACATGCGGCGGTGTCCGTATATATCTCCTAACTTACCAGCGATAGGCTGAGTGACCGCCATGACAATAAGATAAATTGTGACAACCCAAGTAATGTTTGAAATGGATTGATCATAATAAGTTGATATGGATGATAGAGCGACTGCGATCATCGTTGAGTTGACCGGAACTAGTATAGCTCCAAGTAACAAAGAATAGATGATCAAGCTCTCTTTTTGTAACCTCAATGTGTATACCACCTTTTGTAAAAAAGAAGAATTCCACCCTTTAAGCGGGAGAAATTCCTCTCATGAAAATGTGTGTGTATGTCTCAATAAAATCATCTTTTTGTGTTAAAACGAGTTGAAAGTCTTGCTCTAGCTGCTGAATAAAAAAACCGAAATACGTACTAATGAAAATGTCTGCATAAATGTCTTCTTTTCCTTTTAAGACATGATGCTGAGCACTCATCTTTTTGAAATATTGTATCAGCATTTCCCTTAGTTCTTGAGGATAAATTTTTTCATGACTGGTCAAATCTTTAAACATAGCCGGTTCTCGCATGCTGATATAAATAAATTCTTTTTTTGAAGTTAAATCTTCAAGGAAATAGGAACCGAGAAACTTTAAATCGGTGTATAAATCGCCTTTAAATTCTGCTTCTAAGGTTTTCGTCGGTGTTGATTTCATTTTCATAATGGCAGCAATGACGCCGCGTTTGTTTTTAAAGTTGCGAAAAATAGTCGCTTCACTGACATTCGCTTTTGTGGCTATTTCTTTGGTTGTGGTTTTTTGATAGCCCTTTTCAGTTAATAAATCCATTGTTGCGCGAATGATTCGTTGATTTGTAGATTTTAACAAGCATACTCACCTCAGGTTATGAATGTGTTTGCAACAAAGTAAGTATACCGATAAAACCTATGACCGCCAATATGACCCAAAACGATAAAGTTAGACACGTGCATGCTGTTTTAATATCTGAATGCGTCCATTGCTACCATCTACTGTCACAAGGTCACCGGATTGAAGTGTTTCAGTCGCTATTCGGGTACCTAGGACAGCTGGCATCATATACTCTCTAGCGATAATAGCTGAATGAGACAAAATGCCTCCAGCATCGGTTATGACTGCTTTTGCATCTCTAAATAAGCTCGTCCATAAAGGTGTGGTTGTTTTGCAAACTAAAATATCATCCTTTTGAAATTGTGAGAATTCCTCAGCACATGTAATGACTTTTACTCTTCCAGAAACAATACCGCTAGATGCGCCAATTCCATAGATCATATCGTTTGTGTTATTTTCATTTTCTCTTAATGAACCGAGCATTTTTTCCACTTGCTGCAATTCAGCTTCAGTTGGGGTGCCCATATAAGCTGGTGGTTGAATGTCTTCATTTTCTTTCATTTCGATTTTTCTTTGTGCAATGACCGTATCGAATGTTGTAGACGTTGTGAGCGCTGTGTGTACCTCCTCATCGTAGAGATACCATAGATCTTCTTGATGAGGAATCGCTCCTTTTTGTACAAGAAGTTCGCCAATTTTTAATAGATATACTCTGGCTTTAGCATCTAACATGGCATCAATGTAGAAGTGATGATCATCACGGATATTAGCGGCCTGTAGGGCAAATTGATAAAGTGTCTCAAATTTTGTTTTAAACGCTTCATCCTTCACTTGGCTCATAAAATGTTCATATGTCTCTTGTCTTTTGATGACGGCTTGTGCAAATTCTTCATCAAAATCACATTGGGACTGAATGTTGTTTCTGATGATATCTAGTATAAACTCAGGGTTTTCCACCCATGTTTCTTCCGTAAGGTCATGACTTTTAACAGATCGCCAGCCATAGACTTGAAGAAACTCCTCTAATGCCGAAATGAAGTGTCTGCCTTTTTCCGAGTGATTGAGTGCATCAAGCAGCTCTGGGTTCTTTTCATGCTTCATAAATGCTTGATGAAGTTCAGGATCTTGAAGGACACTCTTTGCAAAATCAGAAAGCTTCTTGTCTGTTTCAAGAGATTTGTTCATCACGCCTATCAACATCTCATGCAGCAGGACCACTTGTGTTTGATCACCAGTATATGTCACAAGCATGTCTTCGATCATAGCCGATAGAATAACTTGTGGTATGACAATATCAAAATGATCATCGTAGGCTTGTATATAAAAAGCCTTTAATTCTTCGAAGCCGATGATGGCTTCTTCAATGGTCATAGGTTCCTTCATTTGGTGATCGAGTTTTTCGTAAAAGGGAAAGAAATTTTTCTCTAAAATCTCATACATACGTTCACTTAAATGCGGAAATAACTCAAATATGCGCTCATCAAAAACTGGAGCAGCTTCTGCACTCGCTTCAGGCAGTGACGGTGCTGAGTACAGGTGGCCTCTATAAAGCTTGATATTTTTAATATTCAGATCAGGTACTTGATATTTTTCACCATTTTTCTTCATTCCGCTTTTTAATGCTGGGATGATCAGACTTGAAAAGAGAGGACTCGTTGGCCCAGGCATATGATCGTCCATTGAGATCCAGAAATCCTGCAGCTCATCTGGCTGCATTTGAAAAGAAGTACCCGCTGTTTCATCTGCTGCTTTTGAGAGGGCTACGGTAATCGGCCTGGCTTGAAGTAAATAAAATGTGCCATTTGCTATTCCAAATTCGATATCGACGCTATGTCCATAAAGTGCTTCTACTTGTTTGGTGATTTGCGTGATTTCTACTAATTCGTCATCATTCAGGCAATATTGCCCAGCCATTTCCTCCGTTACTGACTGTTCAATGACACCTTCTTGATAAGGAATAATTTGCAGCTCTTTCGTTCCAAGTGATTTTTCAATAGAAAGTGTCTCTTTGTCTACAATAAATGTGTCTGGTGTCACAAGCCCGGAGACGATTGCTTCTCCTAATCCGTAGCTTGCTGTCAGCATCATTTCATTTGTTTTTCCCGATACGGGATTCTCACTAAAGATGACTCCGGAGACGTCAGAATGGATCAATCCTTGAACGACAACAGCCATGAGCGGCATCTCTTCCTCGTTTTCATCCATCTCTTCCTTATATTCTGTCACTCTCGCTGCAAAATAAGAAGACCAGCATTCTTTGACAGCCTGTAAGAATTCTTCATTTGTTTTGATATTTAAATAGGTCTCGTACTGTCCTGCAAATGAGGCGCCTTCGAGATCTTCAGCAACAGAAGAGGATCGAACTGCAACTGAGGGATAAGTCTTCCGCAATGATTGAAAGGACGAAAGGAGTTCTGCTTCCATTTGAGAAGGAAACGATGCTTCTTTGATTTTGTTAGCAAGGTTTTGTTCAGTTGGATGCAGGTTGTGATATGAAAGAAAGCTTGAAAAGCTGTTGGTTTTGATAATAAATCCATCTGGGACTGGCAGTCCGTGATTGTTTAATTTAATTAAATTCAGGCCTTTTGCCCCTGCGAGTGCTGCGGATTCTTCAGCCGCATGAAATAAAACTGAATACATGGGAATGCCCCCTTATCCAAATAGCCAATGATTTGTATGTCTCTCTATAGTTTTTAAAATGATAGTGCGCACTATCATTTTAATCATAGGATGTATTGGATGTTACTGTCAAAGACGGAAAGACCTATCTTTACAAAGGGGACATTCTCACTAATTTCCTTCTATATCTATAACAAAAGTCTCCGAACAGAAAGAAAAATAGGTGAAATTGAAAACTGTGAATTGTTCAATATGCCAATCTTTACTATAATCAAGGAAGTAGACCAAGAAGAGGGAGGGTTTTTGTGATTACAAAAGCCATATTTGCACTTGTTTTTCCTTTCCTGCTCGTTATTTTATTTTCAAAGGTTACTTATAATCATTATGTGGGCATTGCATTAACAGCAGCGCTTTTATTTGCCTCGTACATGAAGGGCTATACAGAAACCTACTTTATTGTGGGATTAGATATAATTTCTTTAGTAGCTGGGGCATTATATATGGCTAAAAAAGAAATTGAAAAAAGAGAAAAGGCTGAAAAACATCATTGATGTCATCATCAAGAGCGTGCTAGGCCGAAAGGTGACGTTTTTTAAGCTGTGCTTACGAATTCTAGTGAGTGCAGCTTTCTTTTTGTGATCTTTTTCTGCTCATCGAATATCTCTCACCAAAATGTTCCATACTGAAAGGAAGGTTTTCGTAAGAGGGTTATTTGCCATGGAAGAGAGGGTATGACTGTATTGGAAATAAAAATCAAGCAAGAGCCGAACTTTAGTTCGTATTTTTGTGTTCTTTTATGATAATATATTCATTAGATAGATTTCGTAACGAAACGGAGGCTTTGATGTGAGTGACCGCTTTGAATTAGTTTCTAACTATCAGCCCCAAGGAGATCAGCCGAAGGCGATTGAAAAGCTTGTTGAGGGGATCCATCAGGGGAAACAGCATCAAACGCTGTTAGGTGCTACAGGTACGGGAAAGACCTTTACTGTATCCAACCTGATCAAAGAAGTGAACAAACCGACACTTGTCATTGCGCATAACAAGACACTTGCCGGTCAGCTATACAGCGAGTTCAAGGAATTCTTTCCGAATAATGCTGTCGAATATTTTGTGAGTTACTATGATTATTACCAGCCAGAGGCGTATGTGCCTCAGACTGATACATTTATTGAAAAGGATGCCAGCATCAATGATGAGATTGATAAGCTGAGACACTCCGCTACTTCCTCGTTATTTGAGCGGAGAGATGTCATCATCATTGCCAGTGTGTCCTGTATTTATGGCTTAGGTTCGCCAGAAGAATACCGAGAGCTTGTGCTGTCTTTACGTACTGAAATGGAGATTGAACGCAATCAGCTTCTTCGTAAGCTGGTGGACATTCAGTATTCTCGTAATGATATAGATTTTCAGCGCGGAACCTTCAGAGTACGAGGAGACGTCGTTGAAATTTTTCCTGCTTCACGTGATGAGCATTGTATCAGAGTGGAGTTTTTCGGTGATGAAATTGAACGTATTCGTGAAGTGGATGCACTGACTGGAGAAATACTCGGTGATCGTGAACATGTGGCTATTTTCCCAGCATCTCACTTCGTCACAAGAGAAGAAAAAATGGAAAAAGCAATTATTAATATTGAACAAGAGCTTGAGGAGCAGCTCGAAAAGCTTCGAGATAATGGAAAATTGCTAGAAGCGCAGCGCCTTGAGCAGCGGACAAGATATGACCTTGAGATGATGAGAGAAATGGGCTTTTGTTCAGGAATCGAGAACTACTCAAGGCATCTGACCTTGCGCCCTCCTGGTTCAACACCTTACACATTGCTTGATTATTTCCCAGATGATTTTATGATTGTTGTCGATGAGTCACACGTGACGATCCCGCAAATCCGCGCGATGTACAACGGGGACCAAGCAAGAAAGCAAGTGTTGGTTGATCACGGATTCCGTCTGCCTTCAGCACTTGATAACAGACCGCTCACCTTTGATGAGTTTGAAAAGCATATCAACCATATTGTGCATGTATCTGCCACTCCTGGTCCTTATGAGCTTGAGAAAACTCCAGAGGTTGTGGAACAAATTATTCGTCCAACAGGTTTACTTGATCCAATCATTGAAGTGCGTCCGATTGAAGGTCAAATTGATGACTTAATTGGAGAAATTCATGCTCGGATTGAGAAAAATGAGCGTGTGCTCGTGACTACGCTGACGAAGAAAATGTCTGAGGATCTCACAGATTACTTAAAAGAGATCGGAATCAAGGTCAATTATCTGCATTCAGAAATTAAAACCCTTGAGCGGATTGAGATTATTCGAGATTTACGTCTCGGAAAATATGATGTGCTTGTGGGAATCAACCTTCTTCGTGAAGGACTGGATATTCCAGAGGTGTCGCTCGTGACGATTTTAGATGCGGATAAAGAAGGCTTTTTACGCTCTGAAAGATCCCTCATCCAGACGATTGGCCGTGCAGCGAGAAATTCAGAAGGCCGGGTCATTATGTATGCAGATAAAATGACCAAATCAATGGATATTGCGATTCAAGAAACGAAGCGCAGACGAGAGCAGCAAGAGGCGTATAATGAGAAATTTGGGATTACTCCGCAAACCATCCATAAGAAAATCAGAGATGCCATTAAGGCAACAAAGATACATGAGGAATCGGAAGAATATGAAACAAATGCAGCACCAAAGCTGTCAAAAATGAGCAAAAAAGAACGAGAAAAAGTGATCGAAAAGGTCGAGATGGAAATGAAAGATGCAGCAAAAGCGCTTGATTTTGAAAAAGCAGCAGAATTAAGAGATCTATTGCTAGAGCTAAAAGCGGAAGGATGATTGCCTGATGGCTATGGAACGAATAGAGGTGAAAGGTGCTAGAGCCCACAACCTTAAAAATATTGATGTGAATATCCCGCGTGACCAGCTAGTGGTCATCACGGGTTTATCTGGTTCAGGAAAATCGTCTCTTGCCTTTGATACCATTTATGCAGAGGGTCAGCGCAGGTACGTTGAATCTCTTTCAGCGTATGCGCGCCAATTTCTCGGTCAAATGGATAAACCGGATGTAGATGCCATTGAAGGTCTTTCCCCGGCGATTAGTATTGACCAGAAGACGACGAGCCGGAACCCTAGATCAACGGTTGGAACCGTTACTGAAATCTATGATTATTTACGTCTCTTGTATGCTCGAGTCGGGAAACCTATTTGTCCGATACATGGAATTGAAATTACGTCCCAAACGATTGAGCAGATGACAGATCGTATTTTAGAATATCCAGAAAGAACGAAATTGCAAGTGCTTGCTCCGGTTGTATCTGGCCGCAAAGGAACACATGTCAAAGTACTTGATCAAATTCGAAAGCAGGGCTATGTTCGAGTAAGAGTCGACGGAGAGATGGAAGATCTGTCAGAAGAGATCGAGCTTGAAAAGAACAAGAAGCATTCCATTGAAGTCGTGATTGACCGAATCGTGGTGAAGGAAGGCGTTGCGGCTCGGCTGTCTGACTCCCTTGAAACGGCGCTGCGACTAGGTGAAGGCCGTGTGATGATTGACGTGATTGGACAAGAAGAGCTGTTATTCAGTGAACATCATGCTTGTCCGCACTGCGGATTCTCTATTGGTGAGCTTGAGCCGAGAATGTTTTCATTTAATAGTCCTTTCGGTGCCTGCCCGAGCTGTGATGGGCTTGGCTCTAAACTAGAAGTTGACCCTGAGCTCGTCATTCCTAATAAGGATTTGACGTTACGACAGCATGCTATTGCCCCATGGGAGCCGCAAAGCTCACAATACTATCCTCAGCTTCTTGAGGCAGTATGTACACATTACGGCATCGACATGGACATTCCAGTGAAGGATATACCGTCGCATTTATTCGATAAAATTTTATATGGCAGCGGCTCTGAACGGATTTATTTTAAATATGAAAATGATTTTGGTCAGGTACGTGAAAATGAAATTGAATTTGAAGGCGTTCTTCGTAACATTGAGAGACGCTATAAGGAAACCAGCTCTGATTATATTCGTGAGCAAATGGAAAAATATATGGCCAATCAGCCATGTCCGACATGTAAAGGATATCGTCTGAAAAAAGAAACGCTTGCGGTTCTGATCAATGGCAAACATATCGGAGAAATCACTGATTTGTCTGTCTCTGATGCCCTTGATTTATATGGTGAAATCGAGTTGTCTGAGAAAGATTTGCAGATTGCCCAGCTCATTTTACGTGAAATCAAAGAACGATTGTCTTTCTTAAATAATGTGGGATTAGATTACCTCACATTGAGCCGGTCAGCGGGCACACTATCCGGCGGAGAGGCGCAGCGGATTCGTCTGGCGACTCAAATCGGGTCAAGGCTGACAGGTGTTCTTTATATATTAGATGAACCATCCATTGGTCTGCATCAGCGTGACAATGACCGGTTGATCGGGACATTGAAAAACATGCGTGACATCGGGAACACCCTCATTGTCGTAGAGCATGATGAGGATACGATGCTGGCCGCTGATTATTTGATTGATATTGGACCTGGAGCAGGTGTTCATGGAGGGGAAGTGATTTCAGCTGGGACGCCGGAAGAAGTCATGAAGGACAAGAAATCTTTAACAGGACAATATTTATCGGGTGAGAAATTTATTCCGCTGCCGATCGAAAGAAGAAAGCCTGACGGCCGCTACATTGAGATCAAAGGTGCAAAAGAAAACAACCTGAAAAACGTCAATGCGAAGTTTCCTCTAGGCGTCTTTACAGCTGTGACCGGTGTGTCCGGCTCAGGGAAAAGTACGCTTGTGAATGAAATTCTATTAAAATCACTTGCGCAAAAACTGCACAGAGCGAAGGCGAAGCCAGGACAGCACAAAGAGATCAAAGGAATGGATCACTTAGATAAGGTGATTGATATTGATCAATCTCCAATCGGCCGTACGCCGAGATCCAATCCAGCTACGTATACAGGCGTATTTGATGATGTGCGGGATGTGTTTGCACAAACCAATGAAGCAAAGGTACGAGGCTATAAAAAAGGCAGATTCAGCTTTAACGTCAAAGGCGGACGCTGTGAGGCGTGTCGTGGAGATGGCATCATTAAAATCGAAATGCACTTTTTACCTGATGTGTATGTGCCTTGTGAGGTGTGCCACGGGAAACGTTATAACCGCGAGACACTTGAGGTCACATATAAAGGGAAAAACATTGCCGATGTCCTTGAAATGACTGTGGAGGACGCACTCCAATTTTTCGAGAATATCCCGAAAATTAAGCGGAAGCTTCAAACGATTTTTGATGTTGGGCTAGGATACATTACACTTGGACAGCCTGCGACGACATTGTCCGGGGGAGAGGCGCAGCGTGTGAAATTAGCATCTGAGCTTCACCGCCGTTCAAACGGAAGGTCTCTTTATATTTTAGACGAGCCGACAACAGGTCTGCATGTGGATGATATTGCCCGTTTATTAAAAGTGCTTCAGCGTTTGGTCGAAAACGGAGATACGGTGCTAGTGATTGAGCATAACCTTGATATTATCAAGGCTGCTGATTACCTCGTTGATCTCGGACCAGAGGGCGGTGCAGGCGGCGGAACGATCATTGCCTCTGGGACTCCTGAGCAGATTGCAAAAGAAGAAGCTTCTTACACTGGTCAATACTTGAAGCCTATTTTAGAACGTGACCGTGAACGAATGAAACAGTTGGTCAAAGAAACAGAAAGTGTAACGTCATCATAAAAAAACCCTCGTTAAGAGGGGTTTCAGATTGTTGACAAAGGGCTAAAATGATGTTTATTTTAGCCCTTTGTCTTCTTTTCAGTGTGATAGAAAACCTTTGAAGTCTAGGAAAGATGAGCACTGGCGCGGAGCGAATTTGACATTCGGGAGCACCAGCGCGCAGTCCTGACAAAAAATGCGAGGGTTTGCCTACACGCTGAAACCCCTCGTTAAGAGGGGTTTTTCTTTTATTGCGCATCTTCCTTCGGCATTAAATGACTGAGTTGCGTTAAATCCTTTAAAATATGGGTGCTGCTGCTGTCGAGCAGTACTTTTAAATAACGGATATCACCATACTTTGGATGAGACGGATGAATGGTCTCAAGCTCCCTGATCATATCGCTGTTCATGCTTTTCTGTTTCTGTATAAGGTCTAAAAGCGTTTGAGCCGTGTGGTTAGTATTATGATGATCTGTCAAAATAATTACCCCCTATAATGATAATCACCATCTTTTCAACATATTTTAAAGGGTAATCCGTGAAGAATCTATACTTAGGTGCAAAAAGATATAATTTGTGTCTAAGGTCATATGTAATTCGAATGATTTTGAAACTTTTGATACGCAATAAACGTATGAGTGAGAAAGGAATTTTCATCATGAAGGAGCGAATATATGAATAGAGATCAGTCGATCATTGCATCTATTTGTTATTTTAGTGTATTTTTTATGCCGTTTATTGTACCGATCGTGGCATATTTTGTAGTTGATCAAAAGGAAACGAAACGGCACGCGATGCGGGCATTGTGGTCACACCTTTTGCCAGTCGCAGCGTGCGTGATACTGGTTTTTGGATCTATCCCATTTTTATTGGCGACACAGGCAAGTGACTCACTTATTCCAGTGATCACGATGCTCATCTTGTCCTTTTTAGTCGCCATTGGCTTTTTGATCTCTGTCATTTGGAATATCATTCAAGGTATTAAAGTACTTCAATCCATCAAATCGTAGGAGGGCTTTGTATGAATGAAAAAGAACGCATTTTAAAATTAGTAGAAGACGGGACATTATCGGCAAAAGAAGCGATTACGCTGCTTGAAAAACTAGAAGAAAGTCAGTCTGTTTCATTAGAAAAGTCTACAGCTGATCACACCTTTCATGAAGAAAAAGCTGGCACAGAGAGCAAAGGAACTGGTACTGAAAATCTTGGTGCAAAGCTGTTTGGCTGGTTAGATTCTGCGGTGAAAAAGGTGAAAGACGTAGATCTTGATTTAAACTTTGGACAGTCGGTCGACGTTGAGCACATTTTTCAGTTTAAAGACGCCACGCTCTCTCATTTAGATATTCAATTGGCGAACGGCAGTCTCAATGTGATGCCTTGGGACGATGGGGATATTCGTGCAGAGTGCCATGCGAAAATCTACCGTGCAGAGGACGGAGAGCAGGCAAGACAGCAATTTCTCAATCAATTGGACTGCGGCCTGGAAGGGGATAAATTTTTTATACGGACCGAAAAGAAGACGATGAAAGTCAATGTCACTTTATATGTACCTCGTATCCAATACGATAAAATCAAGGTTAAACTGTTTAATGGTCCGATTCGCGGGGAAAAGCTAAAGACAAAAGAACTTGCTGCGAAAACCACCAATGGTGTTGTCTCTTTTGCCTCGTTACAGGCAGAAAAGGTCGGAATTGAAACAGCAAACGGACAAATTAAACTGGCGGATCACGAGTGTGGTATGATTGAAGTAGAAACCATCAATGGGCTCATTGACCTGCGCGGGAAAAGTGAATCAATTGATGCCCAAAGCTTTAACGGAAACATTGCTGTTCAGCTGTCGGATGAAAAGTGCCGTTCCATTTATGCGAAAACGACAACAGGCAGTGTGGACGTCCAGATCCCGCGTGCGTGTGCAGTGACCGCTGAACTGAAAAGCAATCTTGGGTCTATTTCTCATGATTTGCTTGATGCAGAGATGATTAAAGAGAAAAATGAAACATTACAAAAAGAGAAAATGATCAAAGCCAATCAACAGGCAGTGAACAGTATATCCATTTTTGCAGAAACAAAAACAGGTTCAATTCAAGTAAAGCACCAATCAGACAAGGAGTGATTCTACATGAAGAAGCTTTATCGTTCAGCAACAGATAAAAAAATAGCGGGTGTTGTTGGTGGACTTGCCGAATACTTAAGTGTCGATGCATCCCTGCTTCGCATTTTAACGGTCATCATCGGATTTTTGACAGCATTTATGCCTATCTTCCTGGTCTACTTCATCTGGTATTTTGTTGTTCCGGAAGAAGGCACTAACTAAATGCTTAGATGGATCGTCAGTATTTTAGTAAATGCATTACTTTTAATCGTCATTGCTGGATATTTTGATTCAGGCATTCTGCCAGGGCTCGGAAGCGTATATATTGAAGGGTTTGGGGCAGCCATTGTCGCAAGTATCATTTTATCCTTGCTCAATATTTTAGTGAAGCCGTTTTTGATCATTTTAACGCTTCCAGTAACCGTCCTTTCACTAGGATTGTTCTTGTTTGTGATTAATGCCATCACATTGATGATGACATCGAGCTTTATGGGTGATAGTTTTAACATTGATGGGTTTGGAACGGCCATTTGGATGGCTGTCATTTTATCCATTTTCCATCTGTTGATACAAAAAGGAATTGTGGAGCCGTTAGCGAAAAAAAGCTAACGGTTTTTTTGTACCATTTTGTATCGTTTCTCCGTTTCATCTGACATAAAAACTTCCTTCAGGAGACACAATATCCGAAGGAGGCGGTGCACGATGGTGAACGTGAGCAGACAAATCATGCTTTTATGTTTTTTTATCATTCTTTTTTGTTTCAATCAGCCTGCTTCAGCAGGGCCTTTTATTCAAACACAAGTCAATATACCGGACAAGCCTTTTTCTCCTTTTATCTTTGATCGATTTCATGTGGAGGTCCGTCCAGTTCTAGGGGAAAAAAGCCGTGATCTCCAGTTTCGTGCGTCTATTACGGATCCGGAACAAATTTTGTCTGCGAACTTGTACTATAAACAAAGTGATGAACTAGGGTACCGTTTGATCCCAATGGAACGGTTACCAGGTATGAAGCCAGAATTTACAGCGAAAATTCCGCCAGATCAATTATGGAATTCAACCGTTCGTTACTATACAGAGTTTCTTACGCAAAAGTCCGTGATCAAAACGGCAGAACAATCTGTCCACTTAAATGGATTTGAAGAGGATCTTTCTCGCATTCCGGACTTAGTCATCACGGAAATTGTTGTCAATTCAAAGAATCGCAAAGGCAAAGATGCCTTTGAATTTATCGAGGTGTATAACACGACACATGAGCCAATCTCTCTTAAACATTATCAACTTCGCTACCGCAATCCTGCACAAGGAACTGAAATGGATGATGTGTATTCCTTTCACGCAAATCCAGTCACCATTTCACCTGGAAAACCTTATGTTTTCTGGCTGAGGAAAAAAGGGCAGGAGCATTTAAGTGTAGCGGACTTCAATGCCATGTACAAAAGTCAATTAAAAGAGGGAGAGCATGTATCTGTCATCGAGAGCAAAGGGCTGTCCAACTCTAAATCTCGTCTTGTTTCAATCACAACAAATATAGGGGAGGAGATTTCTTCAGCAGCATTTCGTTTGAAGCCATCATGGTTTAGTGAGCATAAATCTTTGCTGTTTAAATATCCAATGGACGGTACTTCGCAAATGAAGCTGATCTCGAAAATTGAAGAAGAGCCTACGCCTGGAAAAGTGCTAAAAGCACAAATTCCATCTGAGAAAAAAGAAATTTCTCAAGATATCCATAAACCTGTGATTGAAGATATGACAGTGAGGAAACCAGTGAAACCAACTGAAAGCATAGAGATTAAAGCGGATGTACAGGATGATCAGGCCGTCAAAACCGTCAAGCTTCGCTATCGAACAAATCGGAAAGATGATTTCAAGGAAATACTGCTTCAAAAAGATCATAACGACCGGTTATTTCATCATATTATTTACTCACCCGAGTTGATTGGTAAAGAACAATTGGAATATCAGCTTGAAGCGTCAGACGGCGAAAATACAGCAATGACGATGAAAAAAATGATTGATGTGGAGCAGGTTAGCAAAGCCCACGGCCTTCGATTCAATGTAGAAGAAGGAGATACGGTTTCAGGATTATTTCCATTAAAGGCAACGTCTGATCGGAAAAAAAGCATTGAATTATTGATAGATGGAAAGCGAAATCAGCAAGTATTTTCTGCCCTTGAAGCAGATCCATATATCGCATTTGATGTCAAAGGGACAAATTTATATTTTAAAAATGGTGTGTCCATAGGTAAGCACTTACTTTCTATTTTTGATGATTCGACAAAAGTGTATCGTACCTATACAATGCCAATACCAGAAGCAGAGATGAAAAAAGCAGGTCCCCAAACGATCTCCTTCCATGCTGGAACGAAGTCTTCTCCAGTAGATCGGCTGCCTGGAGAGAATCACGATGATTTTGAATTAAAAAACGTCCGGATGATCCTGTCGAATGGAACACAAATTCCTCCAATCAATGCAAAGCCGCAAAAAGAATGGAAAATGGGAGACAGCGGTAACGCCAAAAAGGTAAGAATATTTCAATTTGAAATTCCAAAAGAAGCTTATGTTTCAACCTATATGAAGTGGGACACAAGAAGGCTGAAAGAGGGGCCACATTTGATTGAGGCCAAAACCTCAGACGAGCATGCATCTGTACATGTGAATGTCGATAACACAGGTCCGAAAATCAAGACCAACGTTCAAACAAAGGATCCATATAAAGGTGCCTTTACGTTAAAAGCAAAGGTAACGGATCGTTGGAGTGACATAGAGGAGATGAAGGCATATGTAGATGGCAAGCCAATTTCCTTGCCATATCAGACGTCCTCTAGCGAATTAAACCCTGGTGAGCACACATTGACAATTAAAGCAAAAGATGCCGCAGGGAACATGTCGACGTTGAAAAAAGAATTCAAAACGGTACATGAACACCCTGAGACACCAGAACGAGTAGCAGATAAGACGAAAATGAAATCGTCTAAGCAAACTGTGCTCACCAAGGATCCAACGAATGATAAGCTGGATTACTCCTTTTACCGTGCCTACCAATATACATCGCTGCATCCATCAATGAAGATTTTGAAATATGCAGCGGATACAGAACCGCCAAAAAGCTTTAACGAAAAAGGAGAAATGATCTTTTCTAATCAAGAAAGGAATCGCATTGCATTTGCTGATGGTAAGTCAGTTGAAACGAAGGATTTACATCGTTTTCCCTATCATCGTTTTCAAATCAAGGTTCATCAAGATGTACGTGAAAAGGATGTCGTCGAAGCGATGTGGAAAGGGAGTTCATTGTCAGGGAGAAAGGTGACCATGTATGCATGGAATCATCAGCAAGAAAAGTGGGATAAAATCACTCATCATTTTGCTAAAGATCAAAAAGAATTTTACCTGAAAGGACTGCTGTCAGTAAGACAGTACATGAAGAATCATACGTTTGATTTGCTTGTACAGGATGAAATCAGCAAAGCGCAAAAGCCATATAAGATGGTTTGGATGTCTGACACACAATATTATGCAAAGAGCTATCCTCATATCTTTAAACAAATGGTCGAGTGGATCCGAGACCAGAGGGAGAAGTTAAACATTCAATATGTGTTCCATACAGGTGACATTGTGGATGATTCAAAGGATAAACAATGGCATCGTGCCGATACGTTTATGCGTGTGTTAGATGAGCATCAGATTCCTTACGGTGTTTTAGCAGGAAATCATGATGTTCGACATAAGGACGGCTTATATGCGGAATATGGGAAATATTTCGGGGAGAAACGCTTTGCAAATAAACCTTACTATGGTGAATCCTATCAAAACAATCGAGGTCATTATGATCTCATCTCTGCCGGTGGCAATGATTATATGATGGTATACATGGGCTGGGGGATTAAGCAAGATGAAATTGATTGGTTAAACCGTGTGATTTCTGAGCATCCAGATCGCATCGTCATTTTAAATTTCCATGAGTATTTGTTGGTGAGTGGCAACCGCAGCCCGATTGGCGACCTCATCTTCCATCAGGTGGTGAAACGCCATCCCAATATTGTGGCAGTATTTAGCGGCCATTATCACGGAGCAAGCAGGAAAGTAGATGAGCTTGACGATGACCAGGATGGCAAAGTAGACCGGAAAGTATATCAAATACTCGCTGATTATCAGTCAGGACCTGAAGGTGGACAAGGGTTTATGAGGCTGATAACAGCCGATCAAGAAAAAAACCAGCTTCATTTTACGACGTACTCACCTTATATGAATCAAGAGCATTTCTATGATCCTAAAACGTATGGAGATCAGGATGAATTTTCAATTGATGTGGATTTGACGCCGAAAATGAAATCTGTTAAAACCAATTATTTTGAACTTAATGTCTACACAAATGTCCTGATAGGAGAGGCACGCGGTGTAAAAAGCGGCAAAAAAGCAAGCTTTGAGTGGAAAGGCTTAAGGCCAAATGAAGACTATTATTGGTACACTGTAGCAAAAGATCGTTTTCAAGGAAAAGCAATTTCGCCTATATGGAAAATTCATACAAAAGATGATCGTGAAGCAACATTTCTTAGGAAATAAAAAACAGTGCTCCTCCTTTTATGAGGGCACTGTTTATCTTTCCATTGTATGAATGAGCTTGTAACGATCCCCTCTATACACGGAGAGAACATACTCAAACGGAATGTCATTCTGAAAATAAGTCGTTCTTGCGATTGAGAGCACGGGATCGCCTGTTGAAATAGACAGCACGTGTGCTTCTTCCTTTGAAGCTACATTCGCTTCAAGCTCTTGTTTTGCATGAGCAATTGCAAGGCCTGTTTGAGGCTCTATATATTCATATATAGAGCCAGTTAAATGTTCCTTTGTTAAATCTCCTGCAAATGCTTCAGGGATATAGCTCGTTTCAATCGCCATCGGTTCATCATTTGCAAGGCGTATCCGTTTGAGTTCAAAGATAGCATCGCTATTTGACAGTTGTAAGACAGGCAGTAAGTGCTCTGGACATACGGTTTTTTTGAAGTCAATCAGCTGGCTTGAAGCTTTAAGCCCACGCTGGCGCATATCCTCTGTAAAGCTTGTTAAGCCTTGAAGCGGCTGTTCAAACTTTTTTCGGCTAACAAAGGTGCCTTTTCCTTTTTGTCGATACAAATATCCTTCGTTCACAAGGTTCGATAAGGCTTGTCTGACAGTCATTCGACTTATATCAAAGCGTTCGGCATATTCTCTTTCAGAAGGAATGAGTGTATCAGGTGCTAATGTTCCATCCTCAATCTGTTTTTTCAAGTTCTCCATAATCTGATGGTACATCGGAATAGGTGACTGCTTATCAATAAACATGTGAAAATCCTCTCGTGTTTAGCTTTAGCGTAGTGAACCAGCTTCTCGATCAATCAAAATTGTCACATCTTCATGAAGTTTCAGAGCAGATGCTGGGAAGTCTGGATGTATCTCAGTCTGTTCTAAATATTGTATCACTTTCGCTTTTGATTTTCCTGATGCAAGAAGGAGAATCTTTTTACTTGAAAGAATGCTTGCAATGCCCATGGTAATGGCATGTGTAGGCACCTTATCAATAGAAGAAAAGTATCTTGCATTGGCCTCCCGGGTGTTTTCATCTAGTTGCACGACATGAGTCTTTGAGTTAAATGGGGTACCGGGCTCGTTAAAACCGATATGTCCATTTTGACCGATTCCAAGAAGCTGAAGGTCGATGCCGCCTATATCTTGAATGAGCTGATCATATCTTAAGCATTCTTTTTCTAAATCAGGTGCAGCGCCATTTGGAAGGAAATACTGATCCTGAGGGAGATCAATATGATCAAATAAATGACGTTTCATGTAGGTCATATAACTATTTTCATGATCTGGATCAAGTCCTGCATATTCATCTAAGTTGACTGTTTTTGTTTGTTTGAAAGACAATTGGTGTGCTTGATGAAGGTGAATTAACTCTTGATATGTATCAAGAGGTGTACCGCCCGTTGCTAGGCCAAGTACTGCATCTGGTTTAGAAGCGATTGTGCGTGCGATAAGGGCTGCTGCTTCTTTTCCTAATTGTTCTTTATCTTCAAATTCGATGATCTTCATTAGTGGTTGGCCTCCTTTTTCTCAAAGACGATTTGTCCACGGCAGATCGTCATCATTAGTTCGCCAGATTGATCCCAAATCACAAGGTCTGCTTGTTTTCCAACTTCGATCGAACCGAGCTGCTGGTCAAGTCCTAGCTGAATGGCTGCATTGGTTGAGGTCATCTTCGCTATCTCTGTCCATTCACAATGTGTAATCTGTTTCATCCGTTTGACGCCATCTTTCATTCTCAGGATCGATCCTGCAAGTGTACCATCTGAGAGTAATGCTTTTTCGCCGCTGACTGTGACTGTTTGACCGCCAAATTCGTACGTCCCATTCCCGAGTCCTTTTGCGCGCATCGAATCTGTAATCATGATCAAACGATCACTTCCTTTTGCCAAATATGCAAGCTTGATGGAAAGTGGATGGGAGTGAATCCCATCTGTAATCAGCTCAGTATGAAGATTCTCGTTCGTAAGAGCAGCCCCAACAGCGTTTGGTTCACGATGTTGAAATGAACTCAGTGCATTATAAAGATGCGTGACATGGCGTGCACCATGATTAGCTGCTAATTCAATCATGTCATGATGGGCATTCGTATGTCCAATAGAAGGAATGATGTTTTTTTCTTGCAACAGAGAAAGAAAAGCAAAGTCAGGGTCTTCCTCAGGTGCAAACGTGACAATTCGAATAAGCTGTTGAGAAGCATCCAGCCATTTTTCAAAAAGAGGGAGATCGGGCTGCTTTATCCATTGAACAGGCTGTGCCCCTGCTTTATCTTTAGAAATAAAAGGACCTTCAAGATGGATACCTAAACATTGTGCCTGAACTCCTGCTTGTTCTTCATTATAATGTTTCCACTGAGCGACATTTTTAAGTGCTTGCTCAATCTCATGATGGTTTTGAGTGATGGTTGTTGCTAAAAAACTTGTCGTTCCTTCTGACGGTAAGTAGTCAGCGAGTGTATTCATGGCTTCTGATGTCGCATCCATCATATCTGCTCCATATCCGCCATGGATGTGAATATCAATCATTCCGGGAAGTAAATAAAAGTTTTCCCGGGAAATATATACTTTTTCATAATTTCCTGTCGGTGGTGATGTTGAAATATAGTCAATCTTGCCGTCGCGTAAACCGACAAAACCGTTTGCAATCATTTCAGTCTTTGTCACAATATGAATATTGGAGAGCAATAAAGAGCTGCTCATGATTGTGCCCCCTTTAGTCATTGTCTTTGACTTAGTTTACCCTTTTTAAGTATAGTTGTCTATACCAGTGAAACAGATGAAACAGGATCAGGATAAAATACTGTTTTGGGATCATCATTGAAAGTGATAAAATAGAGCTGTATTTCTGAATCGCCTGTGATAAAAGGAGGAAGAAACGTGCCGAAAGTTCGTACGAAGGACATAATGGAACAATTTCATCTTGAACTGGTAAGTGGGGAAGAAGGGATTAATCGTCCCATTACAATCAGTGATCTTTCCAGACCAGGTATTGAAATGGCTGGTTATTTTACATATTACCCAAAAGAAAGAGTTCAACTTTTAGGGAAAACAGAGCTTTCTTTTTTTGAACAACTCCCAGAACGCGAACGAAAGCAGAGAATGATGTCTCTTTGTACAGATATTACCCCTGCAATTATTTTGTCACGAGATCGTGAAGTGCCGAAGGAATTAATTGAAGCTTCAAATGAAAATGGCGTCCCTGTGTTACGATCAAGCCTAAAAACGACAAGACTTTCGAGTCGGTTGACCAACTTTTTAGAAAGTAAGCTTGCACCAACGACTGCGATTCATGGCGTGCTCGTAGATGTATATGGTGTAGGTGTATTGTTAATTGGAAAAAGCGGAGTAGGAAAAAGTGAAACAGCCTTAGAACTAGTGAAGAGGGGACACAGGCTGGTCGCAGACGATTGCGTGGAAATCCGTCAAGAGGATCAGGATACTTTAGTTGGAAGCGCACCAGAGCTGATTGAACATCTTTTAGAAATCCGTGGATTAGGCATCATTAATGTGATGACCTTATTTGGAGCCGGTGCTGTCAGAAGCTATAAGAGAATTACGATTGTGATGAACCTTGAGCTTTGGGAACAAGGCAAACAGTACGATCGTTTAGGACTTGAAGAAGAGAAGATGCGAATCATCGATACAGATGTACCGAAGCTGACCATCCCTGTACGACCAGGACGAAACTTAGCGGTCATCATTGAGGTGGCTGCGATGAACTTCAGGTTAAAACGCATGGGACATAATGCGGCGGAACAATTTACAAGTAAACTTGCCGATGTCATTGAAGACAATGGCCAGGATGAATAGGAGTTGTCTATATGAACGAAGCGATTCAGCCAATTGATCCGATTGCTTTTCAGCTCGGACCTCTTTCGGTTCATTGGTATGGTGTGATCATTGGGGTCGGAGCCTTGGTAGGACTCTGGCTCGCACTGAGAGAATGTGAGAAAAGAGGAATCAATAAAGATACGTTTATTGACTTAATCTTATTTGCGATTCCAATAGCCATTATTTGTGCACGAATTTATTATGTATCCTTCGAATGGGATTACTATCAGCAGCATCCAAATGAAATCATTAAGATTTGGAATGGCGGAATTGCTATTCATGGCGGGCTGATAGGTGCTGTGCTGACAGCGATCGTCTTTACAAAAGTGAAAAAGGTGTCCTTCTGGAAAATAGCCGATGTAGCAGCACCTAGTATTTTACTAGCGCAGGCAATTGGACGCTGGGGGAACTTTATTAATCAGGAAGCGCATGGTGAGGCTGTTTCAAGAGCCTTTTTAGAGAATTTGCATCTGCCAGAGTTTATCATTAATCAAATGTATATTGATGGGACCTATTATCACCCAACGTTCTTATACGAATCATTATGGAATCTTGCCGGTGTTGTGATCTTGATTTTATTAGGCAGAACATCGCTGCGCAGAGGCGAAATCTTCTTGTCTTATTTAATCTGGTATTCAATCGGTCGTTTCTTCATTGAAGGGATGAGAACGGACAGCTTGATGCTGACAGAACATCTACGAATCGCTCAAATGATTTCGATTGCCATTTTTGCAGTGGCTGTTCTGCTGATGATCTTTAGAAGAATGAAAGGATACGCATCGATTCCTTATAAAGAGAACAACTCATCGAATTAAGCAGGGGGGATCAGAAGAGATGGGAGAGACATGGAAAAGCGGCTTAAAGGCAGGGCTATCGACAACTTGGACACTTGGAAAAGTCATCTTTCCGGTTACCATTCTCGTCAGTATCTTGCAGCATACGCCTGTTATGAATTGGATCATACAATTCATACGGCCATTTATGGGGTTGTTTGGTCTTTCAGGAGAAGCGGCCATTCCGCTTGTATTAGGAAATGTGCTGAACTTGTATGCGGGCATAGCCGCCATTCTGACACTAGATCTTCCTGTGAAGGAAGTGTTCATTTTGGCCGTGATGCTGTCCTTTTGCCATAACCTGATCATCGAATCGACAGTGGCAGCAAAGGTTGGACTCAGAGTGTCTATCATTTTGCTGGTCAGAATCAGCCTTGCTGTTATTTCGGCTATTGTCATTCATCTCGTTTGGCAGGGAGGCCAGGAGCCAGCACAATATGGACTGCTGACGGCAGCTCAGCCGGCTGATGTGCCTTCCAGCTGGTACATGATTGTCCTTCTCGCTTTACAAAAAGCCGTACTCGGTGTGGTCCAGCTCGCCTGTATCGTCATCCCTCTCATGATCATCATTCAATTCATGAGAGATTTAGGATGGCTCCATACGCTGTCTAAGTGGCTGTCTCCATTTACGAGAATGCTTGGAATGAAAGAAAATACGTCGATGACAATGGTAGCTGGATTAACCATCGGTCTGGCATACGGAGCCGGCGTGATGATGAAGGCAGTGGAAGAGGACGGCGTGAGTAAAAAGGATTTAACCCTTGCTTTCATTTTCCTTGTTGCCTGCCATGCAGTGGTCGAAGATACGCTGATATTTATTCCACTTGGGATTCCTGTGTGGCCGCTTCTTGTCATCCGTCTGATATCTGCTATTTTATTAACAGCTGCCATTAGCTATATTTGGCGGAAGCGGGAGCTTGCAGCTGTTAGAAAGGAAGCCATATGAACGAATCAACTATTAACACCGTGCTATTTGATTTAGATGGCACATTAATCAATACGAATGAATTAATTATTGCTTCATTTCAACATACGCTTGATCATTATTATCCTGGTCAGTACAGCCGTGAAGAGATCCTTCATTTCATTGGTCCATCATTGTTTGATACATTCTCTGCGATGGACCCTGAGCTAACGGATGATATGATTCAGATGTATCGAACGTTTAATCATCAACAGCATGATCTGCTTGTGACTGAATATGAGACTGTTTTAGATACATTGAAAGTCCTGCAGGATCGAGGATTTAAACTTGGGATAGTCACAACAAAAATACGTGATACGGTTTTAATGGGTTTGAAGCTGACAGGTTTAGAGCCATTCTTTGAGGTGATTGTGACGCTCGATGATGTCCAAAATGAGAAGCCGCATCCAGAACCTGTCCAGCTGGCATTATCCAAGCTTGGCAGTGATCCGCATGAAGCGGTGATGGTCGGCGATAATTATCACGACATTTTGTCTGGTCAAGCGGCAGGAACAAAAACAGCAGGTGTTGCTTGGTCGATTAAGGGAGAAGAGGCCCTTTTAAAGCATCGCCCTGATTTCATGCTGAAGAAAATGAGTGATCTCCTGGCGATTGTTGGAGCTGATTGAGTTGAGAAAAACAGATCGTTATCCTGTAAAAGGGGTCAATTCGTTACGACAAGTCTATCGGACGGTTCCCTTTTTCAAAGTGGTGAAAAACTTTATTTTCATTCAAATAGCACGGTACACGCCTTTTATGGGAATGAAAAATTGGATATACCGAACCTTTCTTCGTATGAAGGTCGGCGAGGATACGGCGTTTGCCTTAATGGTCATGGTGGATCTCATGTTTCCTGAGAAAATCAAGGTCGGTCGAAATAGTGTGATTGGCTATAACACGACCATCTTGTCCCATGAGTATTTGATTAAAGAATACAGACTTGGGGAAGTCTATATTGGTGACGAAGTCTTAATTGGAGCTAATTCAACCATTTTACCTGGTGTAACCATTGGGGATGGGGCGATCGTATCGGCTGGTACACTTGTTCATAAGGATGTTCCAGCGGGCTCATTTGTTGGAGGAAATCCAATGCGCATGATTTATACGAAAGAAGAAATGAAAGCACGTCAATCTACGTCTGCTGAGTAGCTCGGCAGACTTTTTTGTTGACAATATGTTATGGTGTAACTATAATGATTACAACAGAGGTGAGAAAACATGAAAATCAGCAGCAGATTCACTGTCGCTGTCCATATTCTGGCCTTGCTATCACTTGAAAAAGGATCATTACAGACATCGGAGGATATCGCGGGAAGTGTGAATACAAACCCAGTGGTCATCCGCCGCATTATGAGTAAATTAAAAAAAGCAGGCCTAATCTCAACGAGTCTTGGCAAAGGTGGTTCTCAGTTGAACCGCAGTGAAGACGACATCACGCTGCTTGATGTGTATAAAGCGGTTGAAGTCGTGGATGAGGGAGAGTTGTTTCAAATCCATGAAAGCCCAAATCCTGACTGTCCGATCGGTGCAAATATTCAGGCTGTGCTTGAGTTAATCTTGTGCCGCGCTCAAAGTGCGATGGAGCAAGTGCTTGCTGAGATCAAATTAAGTGAACTAACGCATTTGTTAATCAAAAAAATTGGATGATTATTCAATTTTTTTTACCTCTGTTGTAACTATAATTGTTACACCTTTATTTATTAAATAAAATCATTTTACAGGAGGAATTCATATGAAGATTGGTATTATTGGCGCTACAGGTAAAGCAGGACAGGAAATTGTAAAAGAGGCTCAATCTAGAGGACATGAAGTGACAGCCATCGTTCGAGATGCACAAAAGGTGACAGATTCATCCGTAGCTGTTATCGAGAAGGATGTGTTTCATTTACAAGCAGAAGACATCAAAGGCTTTGATGTCATCGTCAATGCATTTGGTGCACCTGCTGGACAAGAGCACCTTCACGTAGAGGCTGGGAAAAAGCTTATTGATATTTTGAAAGAGGTACCCGATACGCGTTTAATCGTTGTGGGCGGAGCAGGCAGTCTATTTGTTGATGAGGCTCAAACAACAAGACTTGTTGATACACCAGAATTTCCAAAGGAGTATGTGGCGACTGCTTCACAGCAAGGTGAAAACCTAAAAGATCTTCAACAGACCGAAGGATTAAAATGGACTTTCCTCAGCCCTGCTGCATTCTTTGACCCAGAAGGCAAACGCACAGGTTCTTATGTGAAAGGGAAAGACCAGCTGATTGTCAATTCTAAAGGTGACAGCTATGTGAGCTATGCCGACTACGCCATTGCCCTTGTCGATGAAATTGAGCAGGCTGCCCATGTTGGAGAACGTTTTACCGTTGTATCTGAAGCAGAATAAGTCGTTTCACTGCCTCTAAAAACGATGAGTGAGAAGTCTAACGATCAAGAATTATCTCTCATTTTTACTAAAAAAAGGTTGAATACTTCATTGTAGGCGGAGGAGTAATGACAGCTGCAAAGCTTGAAGACCGCCTGAAGGAAATACTAGAAAGATCATCATGAAAAAAACATCCTCTATACGGCTAGAGGATGTTTTTTCATGTTTTCAATGAGAAAGGTGTTCTACGCTTTAATGATAATCGCCTGCCGGCCCATCTGTTCCCAAGAATCCTCAAACTGATTGCGATCGACTTTTTGATTCTTTTCACCGTATGGGTTATTTAGGTAGACATGTTCCTTGTCATAGCCCGTGATGACCACGCTATGCATATTAAAGCTCACATCTATTTTGCCATTTGGTGTATTCCATGTTTCGATGTTATCTATTTTGTCGAAGGTGGATGTGGTAATCACCCAAACAGGATACCCTTTTTCAAGTGATTGATAGATGGCCTTTTTGACAGGTTTTCCACTTAAATCGACGACTTGAGCGCCCGCATATTTTTTCGCAAGCTGATAAATAGGTTCATGGTAAACACCAAGACCTGGTCCATTCTCCATATCGCCTACAAACCCGTCATGCGGGTCTCCTTTTAAGCCATTTTCATAATTGAGCGGAACACGTTTGATTTCATTTGCCAATGCGTCTTTTGTCACTTGCTCATAGCCGCTGTAATGAAGAAGCATCGCTAAGCTTGTGACTTCGCATCCATTATAAAGCTTTGGGGCATCCATTTGATTGTAGAGGATGACATCCATGGCTTTTTTGCTTCCTTTTAAAGAAGAATATGTGTTGTCTGTTTTTTTCGTTGATCGTGTTTCTTCAGCTGCGAGTGCCGTATCGTTTTCTTTTTCTTTGGCTGCTTCGTGTGGTGAAGCTGCCTTCTTGACTTGGTCGATTTGTGTCACGTATATAAAGCCGAAATAAACAAGGCATGCGCACAACAAAGTTAAGATTAATGTCTGGATGAACTTCACTGTAATCTCCTGTGTTATTCAATATTTTTAAGTATTATATCACGTTCTTTTATCAAACATGCAGAAAAGGGACAGGTGTCACTTGAATGTAATAATTCCACAAATTTTTCATGAAAATAGAGAGAAAATAAAAATGATTGATTTAATTACTTTATTTTGTTAGCATATTATCATATTAGCGAACTAAAGGATTCGGAATTTTTTGTTTTAATGTGTTGGAGGTGCAGAAGAGCATGTTTATGTTTGAGAAACCATATGGTATGCGGGATTCATTACCAGGGTTGTATGAGACGAAGAAAAAAGTGAGACATTCATTAACAGAGGTCATGAATGGCTGGGGTTATCGTTTGATGGAGACACCAACGCTTGAATTTTACGATACAGTCGGTGTTCAATCGGCGATTACAGATACACAGCTCTTTAAGCTTTTAGATCAGAACGGGCAAACCCTTGTACTCAGACCTGATATGACGGGACCTATTGCGAGAGTGGCGGCTTCAAAGCTTCATGAACAGGCGTATCCGCTTCGCGTTGGGTATGCGGCCAATGTGTTCCGGGCGCAGGAAAGAGAAGGCGGAAGGCCATCAGAATTTGAGCAGGTCGGAATTGAGTTGATTGGTGATGGGTCGATTAGTGCAGATGCTGAAGTGATCGCGCTTGTCGTATTTGCATTAAAAAATGCCGGGCTAAAGTCCTTCAAAATCGCGATCGGGCATGTCGCTTTAGCAGAGACGTTATTTGTAGATGTATTGGGAAATACAGAGCGTGCAAACGTCCTCCGCCGATTCTTATATGAAAAGAATTATGTAGGATACCGCCAGCATGTGAAGCAATTGCCACTCTCCTCCATCGATAAAACGAGGCTGTTACAGCTTTTAGAGTTAAGAGGCGGCCAGGAAGTCACAGAGCGGGCAAAGGAAATCGTCGTTTCACAAGAGGGAAAAGAGGTGCTCACACAGTTAAAATCGCTTTGGGAAACACTTGAAGATTACGGCTGTACAGAATATATCCGTTTAGATTTAAGCATGGTGAGTCATATGAGCTACTACACGGGCATTTTGTTTGAAGTATTTGCAGATCATGTTGGGTCAGTCATCGGAAGTGGCGGCAGATATGACCAATTGCTGGCTCATTTTAATGCACCTGCACCAGCTACAGGATTCGGACTTCGATTAGACCGTCTGCTTGAAGCGCTTGATGCAAAAGAAATCAATGAGCCGCAGGAGGCAGTGATTTTTAGTAAAGAACAACGGCTGGAGGCTTTTGCTTTTGCAGAAAAGGAGCGGTCAAAAGGGAAAAAGATCGTCCTGCAAGACTTAGCAGGGATTGAAAATATTGACGCGATGACCAAGGCATTTGAGCAGGTGACTTATTTTATCGGCGCTAGAAAGGGAGAGTCAAATGGGTAAAGTGTTGACGATGGCGATGCCAAAGGGCCGGATATTTGAAGAAGCAGCTGGGTTGTTAAGACAGGCGGGATATCAGCTGCCAGAGGAATTCGAGGATTCAAGAAAGTTAATCATTGATGTACCGGAAGAAAACCTCCGCTTTATTTTAGCGAAGCCAATGGATGTGACGACTTATGTAGAGCACGGTGTAGCAGATGTTGGCATTGCAGGGAAGGATGTTATGCTCGAAGAAGCTCGTGATGTGTACGAAGTGCTCGATTTAAACATCAGCAAATGCCATTTAGCGGTTGCCGGATTGCCGGGAGCCAGCTGGGGCGGTGTCGCGCCGCGTGTGGCAACAAAGTACCCAAATGTCGCATCTTCCTATTTTAGAGAACAAGGGGAGCAGGTGGAGATCATTAAGCTGAATGGTTCAATTGAATTAGCACCGCTCATCGGACTCGCCGATCGTATTGTTGACATTGTCTCTACAGGTCAAACACTCAAGGAAAATGGACTTGTTGAAACGGAGCATATTTGTGATATTACGTCACGGTTTATTGTCAATCCTGTGAGCTATCGGATGAAGGATGCGGTGATCGATGAAATGGCGCAGCGCCTTGCAAGAATCATTGAAGGGGAGGAAACATCATGAACATCACCTATATACAAGAAGGTGAGACAGAGACACTCTCACTCAAGCGGACTTTAGATACAGGCACGGAAGAGCAGCGCCTGGCTGTTCAGCGGATTATACAAGAAGTGAGGCTAAATGGTGATCAAGCGGTACAATCTTTTACAAAGCAATTTGATGGAGTGCTGCTTGAAGATCCGCTTGTCACAGAGGAGGAAATGACAAAAGCCTCCGAACGCATGGACCCAGCCATGATTCAGGTAATCCAAACGGCTATCCGTCATATTCGCACATACCATGAGCGTCAGCTGACATCCTCTTGGTTTTATCACCAGCAGGATGGCTCGATGCTCGGACAAAAGGTGACACCGCTCGATGCAGTCGGTGTGTATGTCCCCGGCGGAACAGCTGCTTATCCATCATCTGTTTTAATGAATGTGATTCCGGCGCTTGTCGCTGGTGTTGAGCGAATTGTCCTTGTGACACCCCCAGGGAAAGATGGGCATCTTTCAGATGCTGTACTCGTTGCTGCAAAGGAGCTCGGTATTTCTGAGATGTATAAAATGGGCGGTGCGCAGGCGATTGCGGCACTTGCCTATGGAACAGAAAGCATCCAGTCTGTTGATAAAATCACAGGTCCAGGCAACATATATGTAGCGCTGGCAAAGCGGGAAGTATTTGGCCTGGTAGACATTGATATGATTGCCGGTCCAAGTGAAATTGCGGTTCTAGCAGACGATACGGCATCGGCACATGAGGTAGCGGCTGATTTACTTTCGCAGGCAGAACATGATGCGCTGGCATCTAGTGTTTTGGTGACACCGTCTAAGACACTTGCTGAAAACGTGCAGGCTGAGGTGCAAGCGCAGCTGGACACCTTGCCAAGAAAATCAATCGCCGCACAATCCATACAAAATCATGGCCGTATATACGTGACAGATTCCATGGATCGTGCAGTAGACGTCGTCAACCAGTTAGCGCCAGAGCATTTAGAAGTGCTGACAGCATATCCAGAATCACTTCTTGGTCAAATCAAGCATGCAGGGGCGATTTTTTTAGGGCGTTATAGCCCTGAGCCGGTGGGAGATTATTTTGCAGGACCAAATCACGTGCTGCCAACCAACGGAACAGCTAGATTCTCCAGCCCGCTTGGTGTGACCGATTTTCAAAAGAAAACGAGCATTATTTCATATAGTCAAGAAGCCTTTGAGACACACAGGGATAGCATTGCAGCTTTTGCCAGATTAGAAGGGCTCGAAGCGCATGCAAGGTCGATTGAATCGAGAAAGCGGGAGGAATCGTCATGAGACAGGCGGAAACAGCGAGACAAACAAATGAAACGAATATTTCGTTAGCGTTAGAGATTGATGGGGAAGGAAAAGCAGATATTCAAACAGATGTCCCTTTTATGACACACATGCTTGATTTATTTACGAAGCATGGACACTTTAATTTGACCGTCGATGCGAAAGGAGATACGGATGTTGATGATCACCACACAACAGAAGATATCGGCATCGTGCTTGGGCAAATGTTTAAGGAAGCGTTAGGTGATAAAAAGGGAATTAAGCGGTATGGCTCCAGCTTTGTTCCGATGGATGAAACGCTTGCCCAGGTCGTGGTCGACTTAAGCAATCGCCCTCATTTGGAAATGAGAGCGGCCTTTCCAAGTCAAAAGGTCGGTACCTTTGATACAGAGCTCGTGCATGAGTTTCTTTGGAAGTTTGCGCTAGAAGCTCGTATAAATCTTCATGTGATTGTTCACTACGGAACCAATACGCACCATATGATTGAAGCCATTTTTAAAGCGATGGCACGTGCCCTAGATGAGGCAACAACCATTGATCCACGTGTGAAAGGGATTCCTTCGACAAAGGGGATGCTCTAATGATCGGAGTCATTGATTACGGAATGGGAAATTTGTTCAGCGTATCAAAAGCACTGGAACGAGCAGGTGCCAGTTATATCGTCTCCTCTGATGTGGAGGAGCTCAAAAAGGCAGATGCTTATATTTTGCCTGGGGTCGGCTCGTTTCGTGATGCGATGCAGCTGTTAAAACAGACAGGACTTGAAGAGTTTATCCACCAAGTTGTGCAGGAAGGAAAGCTGCTATTTGGTATTTGTCTCGGGATGCAGCTGTTATTTGAAGAAAGTGAAGAGGCAGGACGTACGAGAGGTTTGGGGCTGTTAAAAGGGCGTGTCGTTCTTTTAAAGGATCGCGACCAGGATGGGCAAAGGCTGAAGGTGCCTCATATGGGGTGGAATGAGCTCACATTTCATCAGCCCTCCCCATTGTTTGATGGTGTACCGGAAGGATTTGCGTACTTTGTTCACTCTTATTATGTAAGTGATATGAATCCAAAAGAGCAATTAGCAAGTGCGGATTATGGCGTTCAAGTACCAGCAGTTGTCGGCAAGGGGAATGTGCTTGGCGCACAGTTTCACCCTGAAAAAAGCAGTACAACGGGAATGGCGCTGCTCAAACAATTTATTCAATTAGCAAACGAACAGAGGGTGAACAAATGAGTGAATTTACATTGTATCCAGCGATTGATATGAGAGATGGCAAATGTGTACGGCTTGTGCAAGGAGATTATGATCAAGAAACCATTTATGGAGATTCGCCGCTTGATATGGCTGCGCGGTTTGCAAATGAAGGAGCAAAGTGGATTCATCTCGTTGACCTAGATGGTGCGAAAGCAGGGAATCGCGTCAATCATGAGCATGTACTGGCGATTGCTTCATCCTTAGATGTGAATGTACAAATTGGCGGCGGCATTCGGACTGAAGAAGACGTTGCCTTTTATATAAACAATGGTGTAGCTAGAGTCATCCTTGGCAGCTCCGCTGTTTCTAATCCCGCCTTTGTGAAAAAAATGCTTGCGCAATATGGGGAGAAAATAGCGATTGGGATCGATGCGCGAAATGGCTTTGTATCGACTGAGGGGTGGCTTGAAACGTCGAAAGTGAAGGCGGAGGAACTCGGCAAAGAATTGGCAAAGGAAGGCGCGGAGGTCTTTATTTTCACGGATATTCAAATGGATGGCATGCTGTCTGGCCCCAATGTGGAAAGTACAGTTCGCTTAGCGGAAGCTACCGGCAAACAAGTCATTGCTTCAGGTGGTGTAAGCGCGCTAGCTGATCTTCAAAAGCTGTCAGCACAAAAACAGTCAGGTGTTTCTGGTGCGATCATTGGAAAGGCCCTTTACACGAAGCGGTTTACTTTAGCTGAAGCAATTGAAGGGCTTGACCGCGTATGATGACAAAACGAATCATTCCATGTCTCGATGTGAAGGAAGGGCGTGTGGTCAAAGGGGTGCAATTCCTCGGCTTAAAGGATGCTGGTGATCCGGTAGAATTAGCGCAGATGTATGATGAGGAAGGGGCGGATGAACTCGTCTTTCTTGATATTTCTGCCTCTCATGAAGGCCGGAAAACGATGGTGGATGTGGTCAAGCAAGTGGCGTCCACTCTTGCCATCCCTTTTACGGTAGGCGGCGGGATTAACCACCTTGATGACATGAAGCGCATATTAAGAGCGGGTGCAGACAAAGTATCTGTGAACACAGCGGCAGTTTTAAGACCAGAACTGATTTCAGAAGGCGCCGATTTCTTTGGTTCCCAGTGCATCGTCGTCGCAATAGATGCAAAGTACGATGAAGAGAAAAAAGAGTACATGGTCTACACACACGGAGGGCGCCGTCAAACGGATATAGAGGTCAGCGATTGGGCAAAAGAAGCCGTGCTGAGGGGAGCAGGAGAGATTTTACTGACAAGTATGGATGCCGACGGTGAGAAAACAGGCTTTGATCATCGATTAACAAAGCTTGTGTCAGAAGCCGTCACCGTGCCTGTCATTGCCTCGGGAGGCGCTGGCAATGCCCAGCATATGCTGGAGGCATTTACAAAAGGAGAAGCTGATGCAGCATTAGCAGCCTCCATTTTCCATTATAAAGAGACTTCAATTCAAGAGGTAAAAACATACTTGAGAGAACACGGGGTGAAGGTCAGATGAAACAGGCAAACGAATTATCCTTTAATGAGGCAGGCCTGATACCTGCAATTGTACAGGATGCTCAAAGTAAGGAAGTATTGACATTGGCGTATATGAATCAAGAATCCTATGAAAAAACACTGGAGACAGGGGAAACATGGTTTTACAGCCGGTCGAGAAACGAGCTTTGGCACAAAGGCGCCACATCTGGACATACTCAGCGAGTCACATCCATTCGATATGACTGTGACAAAGATGCTCTGCTTGTTCTTGTCACACCAAGTGGACCAGCCTGCCATACTGGCAGCTATAGCTGCTTTTCGGAAGAAGGCGTGAAGCTTCAAACGGAAGAGCAGGATCGTTTTGCGATTTTAAATGAACTTGAACAGGTGATTGCAAAACGTCAGACAGAAATGCCAGAAGGCGCTTATACAACCTATCTATTTGAAAAAGGGGTCGATAAAATCCTAAAAAAGGTAGGGGAAGAAGCATCAGAGGTCATCATTGCAGCGAAAAACCGGGATCAAGAAGAATTGAAATGGGAAACAGCCGATCTCCTGTATCATCTGCTTGTGTTATTACGTGAACAGCAATTGCCGCTTGATGAGGTATTAAAAGTATTAAAAAAGCGTCATCAAGGTGAGTGAAAAGCCGGGGGCACCTCTGGCTTTTTGTTTTTGAGTGAAAAACAAATCCTTCCTTTTCTTTTGTTCTATGTGACGACTCGTGAAGTATGTTATACTACACACGGTACACTGTTCGAAATGGAGGGTATCGGTGAGTAAATACACTTCTCAAAATAATCACACACAAGTCGTCCAGCTATTCCAAGATGGGCATTACTTTTTTCATAAAGGTCTAAAAGCTTATAGAGAAAGAAATCTATCTAAAGCGAGTAAGCTGATACAGCGGGCTATCGTACTTGAGCCTGAAAATGTAGAAATGCTATCACAGCTTGCCATTATTTATACTGAAATGGGTCATTACCAACAATCAAATGAACTGCTTGATTTCATACTTGAACATATCGATGAAAACATGTCTGAGTGTCACTATTTTAAAGCCAATAATTATGCGAATCTAGGACTCTTTCAAGAGGCATATAAGTCAGCTACTGCCTATGCTTCATTGGAAGAGAACGGGGAATTTGCAGATGAAAATGACGATCTCCTCGACCTGCTCGATATGAGCGACGAAGAGGACGAAGATTTTCCTTACGATCAGGATGACCTGATTGTCAAGCAGGATCAAGCGAATCACTTGCTAGAAAGCGGCAGGCTTGATGAAGCCATTGAAATGCTGGAACAGATGATTGTTGAGTATCCAGAATTTTGGTCAGCGTATAATAATCTCGCTTTGGCCTATTTTTATTCTGGTCAAATCCATCAGGCGAAAGAGATGTTGAACCGGGTTCTTCATGAAAATCCGGGTAATCTGCATGCCCTTTGCAACCAGCTTGTCTTCTATCATTATGAAAAAGAAGAAGAAAAGGTCAATACGTTAGCGAAGCAATTAACGCACGTGTATCCAATATTAAGTGAACAGCGTTATAAGCTTGGCGCAACATTTGCCCTAGTTGGAGAATTTGAATGGGCCTTTAAATGGCTTTATTCTTTGTACAAAACAGGCTTTCAGGGAGATAGTACATTTTTATACTGGCTCGCAAGCGCAGCTTATTATACAGGCCACAAAACGCTTGCACAAACGGTTTGGAATAAGATGGTCGAAGAAGATATCGATGCAGATGAAATCAAGCCGTGGCAGGATAAACCCGAGGAGACTGAGCCAATGGTCTCCATTGAGGAGCGGCTGACTGCGTACTATGTGAGCAAACAAAAAGGGGAACGTGACGTTCTTCAATCTGTCCTTGATGCACACGCAGCGAAAACAGCCTTCGAACAGCAATTCATCGAACTGCTCTTATACGAAGATGAAATGGAAGAACGGTCGTTTTCAGAAGATGCGGTTTTCGCAAAACAGGCGGCATTCAGCTTGGAAGAAGCAGTTCAGCCTGACAGCCATATGCCTTATTTTTGGTTATTCCATATTATTCAGCAGGCACGTGCTTCTGGCGTAGATAAGAAAAATGCGCCTGCATGGGCAGCAGCATCTTATTATTTATGGATGCAGGAGCAAGAAGGATCAGCTGTGAGCAAAAAAGAGATTGCAGCCTCTTTTCAAATCAGCGTTCAAACACTGTCTAAATATGAACAAGTCATTTGTGCGTTAATTGATTAAATAGGTAAATAGATTCAGCAGATTGCAGCATGGCCGAAAAGGTCATGCTTTTTTCTTGGATAAAAAGGTGGGATTTGCAAGGATTTGGCGAAGTATGACAATCACGACATGTTTTTGAAACATAAATGTAATAAAAATATTAGCTCATTTTGTCGATGTCTCATGTATAATGAAAATCGTGGATTAAAACAAAGACATATATTTAGATATTTTACTATACATAATGAAACACCTAGTGATAGAAACAATCTGGTCAACATCTGACTGATCAATCAGGAAGAAAGACATAGATAGCACAGATTGGCCGCAGAGAATTTGCTGCTTTCTCATGTCGCTTGGAAATTGTCAAAGGAGGAACTATTCGTGAAAAAGTTTATTACTTTCGGTTTAGCTTCGGTCATCGGAGCGAGCAGTTTATTTATCCCATTTACTCATGAAGCAAACGCACAGAACTTTGAACAAAAGAAACAAGAGCTGGACAGCAAGCAATCTGAGGTCAACAAAAACCTTCAAAAGAAAAAAGATGAGCTTTCAAAACTTGAAGCAAAACAAGAGGCACTTGCACTAAAGCTAAAAGAAATTGACGAGAAAGCTTTAAAAACAAGTGATCAAATCGAAGAAAAACAAAAAGAAAATGAAAAAACAAAAAAAGAAATCAAAGCACTGAAACAAGAAATTGCTGATACTGAAAAACGTATTGAAGATAGAAACAAGTTCTTGAAAAAGCGTGTACGTGCGCTTCAAGAAAGCGGCGGTTCTACGAAATACATAGATGTATTACTAGGAGCGAAAAGCTTTAGCGATTTCATCAGCCGTGCAGGTGCAGTATCTACACTCATCAACGCAGACAGCGAAATCATTAAAGAGCAAGAAAAAGACAAAGCTGAGCTTCAAAAGTCTGAAAACGAATTAAACACAAAGCTTGAAGATGTTCAAAAGACACTTGCAAAGCTTGAAACGCTTCAAACAGACTTGAATAAACAGCTTGATGAAAAAGACAAGCTATTCAAGCAAGTGAAAAAGCAAAAGGGAAGTGCATCTTCTGAAATCAGCGAGTTAAACAGTGAGGCTAACAGCATTGCATCTGAAAAAGACGCAACAATCGCTGCTCAAAAACAAGCTGAAAAAGAAGCGAGAGAAGCAGCTCAAAAAGCAAAAGAAGAAAAAGCACAAAGACAACAGCAGCGTCAAGCGAGTGTGCAAGCGGAAGACAACAGCTCAACTAACGACAGCAGCCCGTCTTCAAATAACAGTAACAGTGGATCTTCAAATAATAATAACAACAGCAGTTCACCAAGCAAGAAGCCATCTTCTGGCGGTGGATCACCTGTCAGCAGTAACGTAGGCGGAATCGAAGGGGCAATCAGCACAGGTTCTACCATCGTTGGACAATCTCCGTATAAATGGGGCGGCGGCAGATCACAAGCCGATATTGATGCACGTCGTTTTGACTGTTCTTCATTCGTTCGCTGGGCATTCGCATCAGCAGGCATCAACCTTGGACCAGTTGGCGGTACAACAACAGATACGCTTGTAGGTAAAGGAAGAGCTGTAAGTGCATCTGACATGAAACGCGGAGACCTTGTGTTCTTTGATACGTATAAAGTAAATGGACACGTTGGTATTTACTTAGGAAACGGTACATTCTTGAACGATAACAGCTCTCGCGGTGTTTCAGTTGACTCTATGAGCAATGTTTACTGGAAAAAAGCATTCAATGGCGTTGTGAGAAGAGTCGTTGAATAAATCGTTACTTACTATATAACCGTAAACAGGCTTCCTTAAACAGCAGTTTAAGGAAGCTTTTTCTTTTTTTGAAGATATGAGCAAATGATTCGCTTATTATCCGCAGATTTAATAGGATATGGGTAAGGAATAAAAGTAAGAGTGGAATTGATGCTCTCTGTCATGAATGGAAGCATCACCCAAGGGCATTCTAATAAGAAATGCTAGCAGCAATTGAAGAGGGAGTGACAGTTGTGTCAGAAGAAAAAATCTACGATACGATCATCATTGGAGCGGGACCTGCCGGAATGACAGCCGCTGTTTATACATCACGGGGAAATCTTTCAACATTGATGATTGAAAGAGGGATTCCAGGCGGTCAAATGGCAAATACGGAAGATGTCGAGAACTATCCTGGCTTTGAAAGCATTTTAGGGCCAGAACTTTCAAATAAAATGTTTGAGCATGCGAAGAAATTCGGTGCTGAGTATGCATATGGCGATATCAAAGAAATCGTAGACGGTGAAGAGTACAAAATCGTCAAAGCCGGTTCAAAAGAATACAAAGGACGCTCTGTCATTATTGCGGCAGGTGCTGAATACAAAAAAATCGGTGCACCAGGTGAAAAAGAACTTGGCGGCCGGGGCGTCTCTTACTGTGCAGTATGTGACGGTGCTTTCTTTAAAAACAAAGAGCTCGTGGTCATTGGCGGCGGAGACTCTGCGGTAGAAGAGGGTGTATACCTCACACGCTTTGCGTCAAAAGTAACGATCGTTCATAGACGCGATAAACTTCGTGCACAAAGCATTTTACAAGCGCGTGCTTTTGATAATGAAAAAATCGACTTCATGTGGAACAAAACCGTTAAACAAATTAATGAAGAAAACGGTAAAGTCGGCAGTGTGACCTTGATTGATACGGTGACTGGTGAAGAAGAAGACTTTAAAACAGACGGCGTCTTTATCTATATCGGGATGCTCCCACTATCTAAACCATTTGAAAATCTCGGCATTACAAATGAAGAAGGATATATCGAGACAAACGAAAGAATGGAAACAAGAGTGGAAGGCATTTTCGCCGCTGGTGACATTCGTGAAAAAACACTACGTCAAATTGTGACAGCAACAGGTGACGGAAGTATTGCCGCACAAAGCGCACAGCATTATGTAGAAGAGCTTGCTGAAAAGCTGAAAGCAGCGAAATAAATGGCTGTCGTAAATCCTTAATATAGCGTCATGGGCTTTTAACTGGAATGTAACACGGGTGAAATAATTATCCGTTATGATAAAACTAGTAATTGACCCCCTTTTATAAGGAATACATGTTTGGCACGGATGAGAATCCGTGTCCTTTTTTTTGCTTAAAATCAGAAATTCATGAGATGTTCACAAATGACGCATGGAGAACCATTAGATGCTGTAAAATAAAGAGTAGAGAAATTGCCCGCCACCTCTTTCAGACGAAATCCGGTCTGTTTTCGGTGAAGAAAGGGCATGTTCATTGTGGGAGTCAGGATGAACCTGTATAATAAGTTAAAGACATAAAAGAGTAGGTGACAGCTGATGCAACGAGTAACCAATTGTGTGCTGCATCACGAAGATCAAGTTCTCTTGCTGCAAAAGCCAAGACGGGGCTGGTGGGTAGCGCCGGGCGGCAAAATGGAAAGCGGAGAATCGGTCAAGGATTCAGTCGTTCGAGAGTATAGAGAAGAAACAGGAATTTATATTTTAAATCCTCAGTTAAAAGGTGTTTTTACCTTTATCATAAAAGAAGGCGATCAAATCGTTCAAGAGTGGATGATGTTCACCTTTATGGCAGATTCATTTACTGGAAAAAACGTGACAGAGTCAGAGGAAGGCATTTTAAAGTGGCATGAAGTAAAAGATGTGCCTCATTTACCGATGGCTCCAGGAGATTCCCATATTCTTGATTTCATGCTAAAGGGAAAAGGACTTCTGCACGGTACTTTTACGTATACACCTGATTTTGAATTGATTGCTTATCGGTTAGATCCTCAAGGAGACTAATACATGAACCGTTTTCATAAAGAAGGAGAGGAAGCAGGCATGAATACGAACAAACAAGAAGATATTCAGCTTGTGATTATTACAGGAATGTCAGGTGCGGGGAAAACCGTTGCCATTCAAAGCTTTGAAGACTTAGGTTACTTCTGTGTAGATAACTTGCCGCCATCACTTTTACCGAAGTTCCTAGAGCTCATGAAGGAATCGAATTCTAAGATGAGCAAGGTCGCCCTTGTGATGGATTTACGCGGACGAGAATTCTTTGACAGCTTAATTGCAGCTTTAGATGAAATGAGTGATCTTGGCTGGATCACACCAAGAATATTATTTCTAGATTCAAACGATAAGGTGCTTGTCTCAAGATACAAAGAAACGAGACGTTCGCATCCCCTTGCGACAACAGGTTTGCCCCTCGAAGGAATCGCAATGGAACGCGACCTGTTAGAAGAGTTAAAAGGCCGGGCTCAAATGATTTTTGATACATCGGATTTAAAACCAAAACAGCTTCGAGAAAAAATTGTCGCGCACTTTGCCACGAACCAAGGGCAGGTGTTTACAGTGAATGTGATGTCCTTCGGTTTTAAATACGGTCTGCCGATTGATGCTGATCTTGTATTTGATGTGAGATTTCTGCCGAATCCTTACTATATTGAGAGCATGCGTCCACAGACTGGAAACGATGAAGAAGTGCGCTCCTATGTAATGAAATGGAGCGAGACACAAAAATTCACAGAGAAATTAATTGACCTTCTCAGCTTTATGCTTCCGTCCTATAAACGAGAAGGAAAAAGTCAGCTTGTGATCGCTATTGGCTGTACAGGCGGACAGCACCGATCAGTGACGCTAGCTAACTACTTATCGGAGTATTTTAAAAATGACTACTACACTCATGTCACTCACCGGGACATTGAAAAGAGAAGCAGAAAATAGATGACGACACTTCCAAAGGTGGTCATTCTTGGTGGGGGCACTGGCTTATCTGTTTTGCTCAGAGGGCTAAAAACAAAGCCAGTGGACATTACCGCTATTGTAACGGTTGCTGATGACGGAGGCAGCTCAGGCAGACTGCGGCATGATTTGAATATTCCGCCTCCAGGCGATATTCGAAATGTCCTTGCAGCTCTCTCTGATGTTGAACCGCTTGTAGAAGACTTATTTCAGCACCGTTTTAACAAAGGGAATGACTTAACAGGCCACTCTCTTGGCAACCTCATTCTTGCGGCCATGACAAATATAACCGGTGATTTTTTTCATGCCGTCACAGAAATGAGCAAGGTCTTAAATGTGAGAGGAAAAGTCTTGCCAGCAGCGAATTCAAGTGTTGTACTTCATGCTGAATTAGAAAACGGGCAAGTGGTGACAGGAGAATCAAAAATCCCAACCTACGGTGAGCGAATTAAACGAGTGTTCCTCACACCCGATACGATTGAACCGCTCCCAGAATCGATTCAAGTCATTCGTGAAGCTGATTTGATCGTGATTGGGCCAGGCAGCTTGTATACGAGTATCCTGCCAAACTTGCTTGTACCGCATATTGGCGAAGAAGTGATTCGCTCGAAGGCGAAAAAAGTGTATATTTGCAATGTCATGACGCAACCAGGGGAAACGCTTTCCTACAGTGCAGCTGATCATGTGCAGGCATTAAATGATCATATGGTTCGTCCATTTATCGATACCATTTTTGTGAACAATAAAGAAATTCCAGAAGAGATCAAAGCAAAATATGCAGAAGAACAGGCACAGCCTGTACAGTTCGACACAGATGTACTCAAGGCAATGGGACTGGAAGTCATCCCTGGGGAAATCATTACATATGACCAGCATGTGATTCGTCACGACACGCTGAAAGTAGCCTCGCTGCTTGTCGACCTGCTGCATAAGAAAAAATAGGAATGGGGGTGGCAAGGATGTCATTTGCATCCGAAACAAAAAAAGAGCTGACTAATCTGGACGTGAAGGACTGCTGCACAAAAGCAGAGCTTTCTGCCCTCATCCGTATGAACGGTTCATTATCTTTCTCTAATCGAAAATTAATTCTAGATATACAGACAGAGAACGCAGCCATCGCAAGACGGATTTATACGCTGCTGAAAAAGAAATATGATGTCACAGTCGAGCTGCTCGTTCGTAAGAAAATGAGATTAAAAAAGAATAATGTGTATATTGTCAGACTGGTAGAACGAGCGAAAACCATTTTAGAGGATTTGAAAATATTAGGTGAGCAATTTGTATTTGAGCGCAATATTTCAGAAGAGCTTGTAAAGAAAAGATGCTGCAAGCGCTCCTATATGAGAGGTGCTTTTTTAGCAGGCGGTTCTGTGAATAATCCAGAAACGTCTTCCTATCACCTTGAGATTTTTTCACTATATAAAGAACACAATGATGCCCTTTGTGAGCTGATGAATCAATTTCAACTCAACAGTAAAACACTTGAGCGTAAAAAAGGATACATCACGTATATGAAAGAAGCCGAAAAAATTACCGAATTCTTAAGCGTTGTAGGTGCGCATAATTCACTTCTTCGCTTCGAAGACGTTCGGATCGTCCGTGATATGCGAAATTCCGTGAACCGGCTCGTCAATTGTGAAACAGCAAACTTAAATAAAACGATTGGTGCATCACTGCGCCAGGTCGAGAACATTCAATTCATTGATGAAAAAATTGGACTTGATGCCCTGCCGGATAAGCTGCGTGAAATTGCAAAACTGCGAGTCGACTATCAAGAGGTCACGCTAAAGGAACTGGGAGAAATGGTGGAAAGCGGCAAGATCAGCAAATCAGGCATTAACCACCGCTTAAGAAAGCTAGATCAAATTGCAGAACAATTACGAAACGGACAAGCTGTTACACTCAAATAGGAGAATGAAAAAGGGAGGCAGATCATATGGTGGAAAAAACGGTCACCATCCAGTTAAAAACAGGCTTGCAGGCACGTCCCGCTGCTTTGTTCGTACAAGAAGCCAATCGCTTTGGGGCTGAAATTTTTCTAGAGAAGGACGGAAAAAAAGTCAATGCGAAGAGCATTATGGGTCTCATGAGCCTTGCGATCAGCTCTGGGGTCACTGTCACACTGATAGCAGATGGTGCGGATGAACAAGAAGCCATTGATGCGTTAACGGATTTTATCAATCAAGAAAACTGAGTCTCTTCACAGACTCAGTTTTTTTAGAAGGGAATGAATATGATGCAATCAGCATTTTTACAGAAGATCGGATACGAAGGCCAGTCCATCACCTTTGATGACCTGCCTGTATTATTAAAAAAGATGGCCTACACCTTTCCATTTGAAAATAGATCTGTGCTGAACAAACAATCCTATGCCTTGAATCAAGAGGGGTTGAAGCAGCATCTTCTTGAAGGAGAAAGAGGAGGTCTTTGCTACGATCTCAATCCTCTCTTATATTATGTGTTAAAAGAGGCAGGGCTTGCTGTACAGCTCGTTCAAGGGACCGTGTATAACAAAGAAGCGTGCACATGGGCAATTGATGGCACGCACGTAGCCATGACGTTGAACCATCACAACGAACGCTTCCTTATTGATGCGGGATTTGGTGTGAATTTACCTCTTCAGCCTGTACCTTTTACAGAAGAATGGGTGGAAGGAGCGTCTATTCGGTTTCGAGTCAAAGAAGAGGAAACCGAAAAAGGAACGCATCTGCTCCAATTAGATAAGGGGGAAGGCGCTGAAACAGGCTATGCTTTCACATTGGAAGAGGTGAGCGAGCCTACTTTGGTCCAAATGAGACATGAGATTTATGAAAATGAAGCTTCTCCTTTTAACAAAAGACCGCTTGCGTCAAAGCTCACACCAACAGGACGTGTAGTCGTCACCGAGGATCATGTCACCACACATGAACATGAAGAAGTGTCGAAAAAACCGCTGCCACTGCCTTTTGAGGAATACGTGAAAACTCTTTTGCCGTAAGCAGCATCAAAAAAACAGCCCTAGGTCAAATGGGGCTGTTTTTTTGATTGATTATCGAATACGTGTGAAAGTTGCATAATGGTCTGTTGTTTTGTAAATGAGCCAGTCACTTGAATACACGAGGCGGTCAGCATTTCGGAAGCCAGAGACGTAGTTGATATCTGCCTCACGCCATGTTCGGCCGCTTGCTGAAGGAAGACGTCCCTCCCGGTTAGAGAAAACATCTCCACCGATGCTTTTACCTGGGGCAACCTCTGCTAGATTTCCCTTTGATGCCACCCATCCAAGAGCACTTGCTTGTGATTTTGTGATGTAGTTATCAGGCAGTCGTTTGTAGCGAATTAAATAATCTGCTACACCATCAAACGTATTAATGACGGCAAGGGTATGAACATCTGATGTAAGTTGAATAGTAGCTGTTTCATTTGTGGCGGTCTGTGTAAGAGGTGTTTCGGCATAGGCTTGCTGCGGAATAAAACCAGAAAACAGAATAGCAGCGATCAGAGCAAACATAGTAAAAACCGAACTGATTTTTTTCATCTTCATCCTCCTATTAAGGAAATCGGATGCTGTCCTCTTGATGCTTGTCTACCTCATATTATAGCACCCGAACATGAAGGAAATGTAAAGAAACAGGTTCTTTGCTAAAATGAGGCTTTTTTCCTGATAACCTTCTGATGAAATAAATAAAAAGACGCAGCTCCGAATCCTGCGTCTTTTCCGATTAAGATGAAGCAAGCTCCTTCACAATATCAACAGGGGCTTTGCCATCAATTCCATGAATCACATTATGAATGGCTCGTTTCAGCATAAGATCCCGTGTTGTTTCAGTAGCAGAACCGATGTGAGGAGCAAGGGTGACATTGTTCATTTCTTTGAAAGGATGATTCTCCTGAAGCGGTTCCTGCTCAAACACATCAAGACCTGCGCCTTTGATCCATCCCTCCTGAAGCGCTTGAATGAGGCTTTTTTCATCCACTGTTTTCCCGCGTGAGATGTTTACAAATAAAGCCGTTTGCTTCATTAACTTCAATTCCCGTTCTCCAATCATATGATACGTTTCATTGGTCAGCGGTGTAATCAACACAATGATATCGGCTTGCTTTAGCAGGTCATCAAGTGTGCAATATAAAGCGCCATATGCTGATTCAGCCTTTTCATTCCGGCTGCGGTTATGATACAGGACGTTCATATCAAAACCATGTGCGGCTCGTTTGGCTACTTGCTCTCCGATTCGTCCCATGCCAATAATGCCAAGCGTTTGATGATGGACATCGATGCCAAAGATATCTTCTTCCTGTACAAATTTCGTCCATTTCCCCTCGCGGATAAAACGATCAAGCTCGGCAATTCTTCGCGCAGAGGAAAGAATGAGTGAAAATGCAAGGTCAGCAACAGTATGATCGAGTGTATGAGGCGTGTGTGTACCAATTACGCCTCTTTGCCTCATCAATTCTATATCGAAATTGTCATAGCCAACAGAGTTATTGCTCACTACTTTGAGTTTTGGTGCGTGATCTAATAGCTCTTGATCGATTTTCGTTCCAGACGTTAAAAGACCATCAGCATGCTGCAGTTTTTGAAATAAAGTATCTTTTGGAATGGGGTCTTTGGATTGCCACACCTCGTATGTACAATGTTCCTTTAGTATTTCCTCAAATGAAGCAGGTAATGGTTTGGCGACAAAAATGTGTGGTTTCACTGTCAACTCGCTCCTTTCACATGATCATCTTACTCCTTTTATTATAAAGCAACCATTTCGGCTGAACACGTTTGAAGGTTATCTGCTCAATATTTAATATACTAAAATAACGGAAAAGAGAGACATTTTCTTAGTGAAAAAGTATATTCATATGCCATCTGATCCATTTTTTACATCGATAAGAGTCAGCTAATGGGAGATGTGACATATGAAAAAGCCTGATTTTCTGAGAGATTATCTGACAAACTGGAAAATAGATCGAGATTTTTTGATAGAAAAATGATTATATTTGAAACGTATTAAACGGGAAGGTCGTTTTCTACTAAACCATTTCATCGTCTTTTGGCGATCTGAGAACGATAGATTGAAAGGAAGACCGCGTCTCCCTTACGTTGAAGCGGAAAATAGAGAAAATGATGACTTTTTTTCTCATCGTTTTCTCATTTTTTTCTTTTTTTTCTATCATTTTTCTTCTCTATGCTTGAGAACACACGAAAGAAAAGGGGGACAGGCAGGGACTTACGTGACTTATAAAAAGATGGGAGATGGCAAGATGGGATCAAAATTAGAACAGATTCTTCAGCACAATTCAGAGTTCGTACAAGAGAGACATTATGAGCCTTACAAAGCGGGGAAATTTCCCGAAAAGAAACTGGTCATATTAACTTGTATGGATACACGTCTTTTGGAATTATTGCCGCAATCCATGGGGCTGCGCAACGGTGATGCCAAGATCATTAAAAATGCGGGCGCCATTGTAACTCATCCGTTCGGCAGTGTGATGAGGAGTATTCTACTAGCCATCTATGAGCTAAAGGCAGAAGAGGTATGCATTGTAGGACATCATGAATGCGGAATGGCAGGTCTTGCGGCAGATCCTTTACTTGAAAAGGCGAAAGCACGCGGCATTGAAGAGAAATGTTTGAGCATTGTGAAAAACTCAGGAGTTGATTTAAAGGGGTGGCTGACAGGCTTTGATTCGGTTGAAGAGAGCGTGTCCCGAAGTGTGAAATTGGTCAAAGAGCATCCATTGATGCCAAGTGATGTGGCTGTTCATGGACTAGTCATTCATCCAGCAACGGGAAAGCTGGATGTTGTTGTGAAAGATAAACAGATTGACGCGCAGTATACCTAAATCATCTACACATACTTGAAGGAGGCCAACACATACCATGCGTTTTTATGGAAGATTTGAAGGATATGATTCATCAAAGTTTAGACGCGATTTAATCGCTGGGCTTGTCGTGGGCGTTGTGGCAATTCCTTTAGGCATGGCTTTTGCCATTGCATCTGGTGTCGGACCAGAATATGGATTATACACAGTCATCGTTGCCGGCATTTTGATTTCATTGTTTGGTGGTTCAAAGTATCAGATCGGCGGGCCGACTGGGGCGTTTGTTCCGATTTTATTTGGTATCGTCAGCCAGTATGGTATCGAAAACTTACTCATAGCCGGTTTTATGGCAGGCTGTATGCTTGTATTATTCGGAATATTCAAACTAGGGAAGCTCATGAAATTTATTCCTCGTCCGGTTATCATCGGCTTTACTGCTGGCATTGCTGTCATTATTTTTTCAGGGCAGATTGCCAACTTCCTCGGATTAAAGGGTGTTGAAAAGCATGAAAGCTTTTTCCTCAATATGAGAGAAATTGTGGTCCATCTCGGTACCGCAAACAGTCTTGCCATCATCACAGCCGCTATTGGGCTCATCGTGATTGTGGCGGCTCAAAAATACATTCCCAAAATACCTGGTGCTCTATTAGGTCTATTGGCTTCAACGTTTCTAGCTGTTCTCTTTTTCCAAGGACAAGTTGAAACGATTGGCTCGGCATATGGGGAAATTCCTCGTCAGCTGCCAAGCTTCGCTTTTCCTGAATTAACGATTGAAAAAATGATATACCTCCTGCCTCCAGCGATTGTCATTGCACTTTTAGGCGGAGTGGAGTCAATCTTGTCAGCTATGGTTGCTGATAATATGAAAGGCTCAAAGCATGACAGCAATAAGGAGCTTGTCGGACAAGGGATCGCCAATATGGCGGCACCGCTATTCGGAGGAATTCCGGCGACTGGTGCGATTGCCCGTACGGCAACAAACATCAAAAATGGTGGAGCAAGCCCGATTTCTGGTGTTGTGCATGGCGTCGTCGTGCTGCTCATCTTAATGCTGTTTGCGCCATATGCGTCGATGATTCCACTTGCTGCGATGGCACCGATTTTAATGTTTGTTGCTTGGAATATGAGTGAGAAAAAAGAGTTTATCAATATTGTAAAAGTGAAAAATGCGGATTCACTTGTACTTGTTGTGACCTTCCTGCTGACGGTCATCGGTGATTTGATTATTGGCGTCACCGCAGGTCTCATTTTAGCATTTATCGCTTTTATCAAAAAAATGAGCCAGACGACCAGCATTCATACTAATGTTGCGGTTCCCCAAATGGAAACGGCAGCTGCTTTAGAAAAACAGACAGACCAGCGAGGTATCAGTATGTACTCCATTGAAGGGCCGCTGTTTTTCGGAACAACAGATTCATTGGAAAATTCGATTTTGGACCATGTTCAGACAAAGCCGAAAACGCTCATTCTGCTCATGAATAAAGTCAATTATATGGACACATCAGCAGAAGCGGTTCTGATGAATATCTCCAATCGTTTAAAGCATCATAATGGAAAGCTGATGATTGTCGGACTTCAATCGCAGCCGAAAGAGCTTTTGCGTCGAACGGGTCTTTTTCATCATATTGGAAAGCAGCATTTCTTTGAACGAACAGATGATATCTCGCCACAGCAGTTATAAGGTGGAAAAAAAGCACGTGACAATGTGGTCACGTGCTTTTCACTTGCTCTATTTCTTCTGAAAAACGCTTTGTGAGTTTCTGTTGATGAGAGGAGAAGACCTCTTCTACTGTGACATCATAGAGATTGGCTAAAATAAGTAGATTCGCTAACACATCACCCATTTCTTCAACGAGTTCTTTCTTCAACTCGGATGATTTTTGTCTTTGCTCATCAGGCCGGTCACGTCCGATCTCTATTGCTCTAACAGCACGAGCGAGTTCTCCCGTTTCTTCCATGAGGAAGCCTAACCGGATAAACGGCCCGTATTTTGTCCAATTTCTCATTTCATAAAAATCCTTGATCCACTTCTCCATCTCCGTTGTTTGCATTTTCTTTATACATCTCCTTATATGGTGTTTACCTTTTGATTTTACACTATATATAGATGGATCGGCTGTTTTTTTACAATTAATTATAGTAGAATGAGTGGGAGAAGAAATCATAGAGAGAGATGGAGCTGTTCTGATGAAAACGATTTGTGTGTTTGCTGGTTCGAATCCAGGCGTGAAGGACGTCTACAAACAAAAGGCTGTAGAGCTGGGGACTTATATGGCAGAGCAAGACATCCGTCTTGTATACGGCGGTTCACGAATTGGATTAATGGGTGCCATTGCAGATGAGGTTTTAAGACAAGGCGGGCAAGTGATTGGGGTCATGCCTAAGGGGCTTTTTAGAGGAGAAGTTGTGCATCAAGAGCTGACAGAATTAATCGAGGTAACAGGAATGCATGAACGAAAAGCGAAAATGAGCGAGCTGGCTGATGGATTTATTGCGATGCCAGGCGGCTTTGGTACATATGAAGAATTATTTGAGGTGCTATGCTGGGCACAAATCGGCATCCACCAAAAGCCAATCGGCTTGTATCAAGTGAATGAGTATTTCAATCCGCTCATTGACATGGTGAAGTTTAGTGTACAGGAAGGTTTTTCGAATGAATCACACCTTCAATTGTTACATGCTTCCAGCGAACCGGAGGAATTAATCACGCAGATGGCTTCTTATCAAACACCATCTCTTCAGCAGAAATGGACAGAGTTGTCTTAAAGCGTTTTTGAATCACAAAAAACCGTCTGTTCAAGGAGCAGACGGTTTGTTTTGTCATATTATTTTTGTTCTTCTGAATTACGGGTCAAGACTTTGTCAATGAGTCCGTATTCAAGTGCTTCTTCCGCTGTTTTGAAGTTGTCACGATCTGTATCGCGCTCAATCACTTCAATTGGCTGACCAGTACGTTCAGCAAGTACTTGGTTCAGTTTATCGCGTAAAGAAAGGATTCGTTTTGCCGCAATTTCAATTTCTGTTGCTTGACCTTGGGCACCACCTAGTGGTTGGTGAATCATGACTTCACTGTTTGGAAGGGCATAACGCTTACCTTTTTCACCAGCAGCAAGCAGGAACGCACCCATAGATGCAGCCATACCAATACAAATGGTTGATACCTTTGGTTTAATAAATTGCATCGTATCGTAAATGGCCATACCAGCTGTGATCGAACCGCCAGGGCTGTTAATGTAGATAGAAATATCTTTTTCTGGATCTTCAGCTTCTAAGAAAAGCAGCTGTGACACGATGGAGTTGGCAACATTGTCATCGATCGCAGAACCAAGCATGATAATACGGTCTTTTAAAAGACGAGAATAAATGTCGTAAGCTCTTTCCCCACGATTTGTTTGCTCAATGACTGTAGGTATTAAATTCATAATGTTCCTCCTTCACCTTTTAGGTAAGTATGTAATTCAATGATACATTTTTGGTCAATAAAGGTCAAACAAAACGCTGACCTAAATTCAAATACCCCTATCCATTTTCCCCAAACTCATTCCACTTCAAACCATCATTTTAGTCTATGTATCCAAAAGAAGAAAATACATGTTCAGGACTGATGATTAATCATTGCTTTCTTGCAGCATTTCCCTTATAATTTGATATGCTGACGTTCAAAAACATATCGTGCGCTCGTAGCTCAGTTGGATAGAGCGGTGGTTTCCGGTACCACGTCTGCCGGGGGTTCGAATCCCTCCGAGCGCGTACTTGATCTTGTTCACGATCGATAAAGGCCCAATGAAACCCTCTCCTTTGAGAGGGTTTTCAGATTGTTGACAAAGGGCTAAAATGATCTTTATTTTAGCCCTTTGTCTTCTTTTCAGCGTGATAGAAAACCTTTGAAGTCTAGGAAGGACGAGCACCGAAGCGGAGCGAATTTAACATTCGTGAGCATCGGCGCACAGGACTGACACCGAATGCGAGGGTTTGTCTACACGCTGAAACCCTCTCCTTTGAGAGGGTTTTTTCGTTTACACATATATATTATTCACTTTTAAAATTTTTCATTTATGACTAGCCATTTATGCTATAATTAATAATCATTCTCAATTAAAGGTGGTTTCACAAGTGAAAAAAATGATTTGGCTGGTCAGTCTGCTGGCATTATTATTAGTGGCATGCGGGCAGAAAGAGAATAAAGAGCAAGCAGCAAGTACACGTACATATACAACTGAAACGGGTGAAAAGATCACCATTCCCGCCAAGCCGAAGCGTGTTGTTGTGTTAACAGCGCAGCTTGGAAACTTTAAAAAGTTAGGTGTGACACCTGTTGGCATGACAGATGTTTACCCAGAATCGTCGTTTTTAGATGAATCAGGTGTGAAGCGGGTACCGATCGAAAATGTAGAGGCGATTGCCAAGCTAAAGCCTGATTTGATCATTGCATATTCCCAAAACGATCACGTTTACGACAAGTGAACACAGCTTCAAAGAGATGCATATTGAAATCGGAAAGATTCTTGGAAAAGAAGCGTTAGCGAAAAAACAAATACAAGAAATGGACGAGCAGCTGAAGAAAGACGGCAAAGAGGTCAAAGCAAAAATTGGTGATGACAAGACGTTCTCCATTATGGACGTGCAGCCAAAGCAAGTATACTTATTTGGTACAGACTTTGGCCGCGGCGGGGAAGTCATCTATCAAGGGTATGGATTCAGCTTGCCTGAAAAGGCAGAAAAAGCTCTTCCGAAAGAAGGCTATCTTGGTATTTCATTAGAAGAGATGAACCAGTATACAGGTGACTATTTACTTGTACCCACAAAGGATGGAAAAGCACCGAATCTTGATATCACAAACAGCGGTGTATGGAAGAAAAATCAAGCAGTGAAACAAGGACATGTCCTGTACTATTCAATTAATGAATTTATCTATGCGGATCCAATCTCAATTGAAAAACAGTCTGCTGCGTTTAAACAAATGCTGCTCAAAAAATAATAGAAAAAAGACAAAGCACATAACATGGGGCTTTGTCTTTTTTCTTCTTGTCATCTCTTAAAATACTGGTCATAAGACTCATTTCTTCCCTTTACAGGCGTATTTGTTGAGCCTGCTGGCTGTATATGATTAACATGGAAGAGAATTGACAATGAGGAGGGATTTCTTGTGGCGAAGATTTTATTGATTACATTTCCAGCTGAAGGGCATGTGAACCCTATGTTAGGGATCATCAAAGCATGGGCGGATCGAGGAGATGAAGTACATGCGGTCACAACTGTACATTATGAGCAGCGAATCAAACGCTTAGGAGCTCACGTACATAAACATCCAGACTATATTCGTACATTACATGTGGATGAAGGAAATCTCGATTCCATGCAGCCGTTCTTTCATGCCATGCTGCAAACATCATTTGATATTTTAGAGGTGGTGGAAACACTTTCTCAGCAGCATTCATTTGATTTTGTCTATTTTGATATGTTTGGGGCAGGAGAGCTTGTTCGAGATTACTTACAAATTCCAGGGATCGGCTCAAACCCATCTTTTGTGCTGCAAGAGGCGCATTTTGATACACCGCTATACAGAAAGGATGAGAAAGCCGATCATCTGTTAGAAAACATACAAGAGCGTTTTGGCGTTCAGCCAACGCGTTTGATGCAATTCATGAAAAACCGCGGAGAGCTCAATATCGTGTATACAAGTGAATATTTCCAGCCGTCTGTCGATGCAGTGAACGACTCGTTTGTTTTCATTGGACCGAGCTTTCTAAAAAGGGCAGATCAGCATGATTTCCCGCTGGAAGCACTTGAGCAAGAAAAAGTCGTCTTTATTTCGATGGGCACCGTACTTGGAGATACAGAAGCATTTTTTAATATGTGTATTGATGCCTTTGCCGACTTTGACGGAAAAGTGGTGCTCGCAACAGGTGAAAAAGTGGATCGGTCTCTCTTGAAAGAGGCGCCTCATTTTCTGATAGAACCTTATGTACCGCAGCTTGAAGTGCTTGAGCTGACAGATGTGTTTGTGACCCATGGCGGAATGAACAGTGTCAATGAAGGCATTCATTATCACGTTCCGATGGTCGTCATTCCGGTCGACAAAGATCAGCCGATGGTCGCACAAAGACTGACAGAGCTATCTGCTGCCCGTGCACTTGATAAAGATCAGCTGACAGCAAAGCAGCTAAGAGAAACGGTGGAATCTGTTCTGGGAAGTGACACGTACCGTGCTGGGATTGAAAAAATTGAAGAAAGCTTCCAAACAGCAGGTGGAACAGAAAAAGCATTGCGGGTGATCGATCAATTGTTGCAAACGAAACAGACTCAATCGTGAGTCTGTTTTTTTGATAAAAAAAGAGATTGTATTCCCCATTTCTGTATGATATTATTCAATTCGTAATCATTTCGATTAATAATCGTAATGATTACGATAATATAAATTTGGGGGAAGTACATATGAGTGATCAGCCTGTTTACATAAAGAAAAAGCAATCCTATGTAACATACACCTTGATGCTGTTTTCAGTCATGGCATGTTTTTTATTGGCATCATGCTCTGATAATAAAGCATCTTCCAGCATGAATGACAGAGAAGAAGATGAGCTGGTGTATGCAAGTACAAAAGATATAAGGGACATCAATCCCCATTTATATGGTGGAGAGATGGCCGCTCAAAATATGGTGTTTGAATCGCTTGTCGTCAATACAGAGAAAGGCGTTCAGCCTGCCTTAGCGAAAAGCTGGGATATTTCAAAAGATGGAAGGACCTACACCTTTCACCTTCGAAAAGGCGTGACTTTTTCAGATGGCGAGCCTTTTAATGCAAAGGCAGTGAAAATGAACATGGACGCTGTCGTTAAAAATATTGAAAAGAACGCTTGGCTTAATCTCGTATCCGAAATCAAATCCACAAAGGCGGTGGATGACGATACATTTGTTCTTACGTTAAAAGAGCCTTATTACCCTACGTTAGAAGAACTGGGCTTAACACGCCCCTTCCGTTTTATTTCTCCAAAAAGCTTCATTGATGGAACGACAGCAAAAGGAGTTCAAAGCTATGCAGGCACAGGTCCTTATGTGCTAAAGGAACATAAAAAAAATCAATATGCCGTTTTTAAAGCGAATGACCACTACTGGGGGAAAAAGCCAAACATTTCAACAGTAAAGTGGAAAGTCATGCCGGATCACCAAACGATTTTACTTGCCCTGCAAAAAGGAGAGATTGATCTCTTATTTGGAGCAGATGGTGACATGATCGACGGAGACTCATTCCAGGCTTTAAAGGAAGCAGGTCAATACGGTGTGACCGTGAGTCCTCCTGTTGGTTCAAGATCGATCGTCATCAATTCAAACCAGCCAATGACAAAAGATCCGAAAGTCAGAGAAGCGTTTCAATATGCCATTCAAAAAGAGATGATCACAAAAGGCATTTTAAATGGAACGGAACAGGTGGCACATACGCTGCTTGCCCCGTCCGTTCCTTACGCAGATATCCCGCTGAAAAAGAAAACCTATCAAAAAGAGAAAGCAGAGGCATTACTGGATGAGGCAGGCTGGAAGCTGAAAGAAGACGGCTACCGCTATCAAAATGGCAAAAGGCTGAGTGTCGCCATTTACTATAATTCCGATAATGCAGGTGAAAGAACGATAAGTGAATCCATTCAACAAGATTTCAAGCAAGTGGGGATCAAGCTGGATATTAGAGGAGAAGAAAAACAGGCGTTTTTAGATCGCCAAAAAACAGGGAAATTCGATCTGATGTACTCGCTATCGTGGGGACTTCCTTATGATCCACAAACCTATGTTTCTTCGTTCCGCGTAGCATCGCATGCTGATTATCAAGCCCAGTTAGGATTGAAGAAGAAAAAGTGGCTGGACGAGACGATTACGAAAGTATTGGTAGAACCAGATGAGCAAAAGCGGAAACAAATGTATCGAGACATCTTGACGTATATCCATGATGAAAATGTCTACATCCCAATTTCTTATTCTGTGACAAAGGCTGTTTATAATAAGCGCCTGAAAGGCATAGGTTTTCATGTGTCACAGTATGAAATTCCCTTTGACCGTATGTATTTTTCTTCATAAAGCGGAGGCAGAAAGATGACACGCTATCTCTTAAAACGAATATTACTGCTTTTCCCACTCATGATCTTCATCACCTTCTTTGCTTTTGTACTGCTGACGATGCGGGCAAGTGATCCAGCTGAGGTCGCTTTGCGGGTGAATCAAGTCACTCCAACAGAAGACATGATTGAATCGATGCGGCAGGAGCTAGGCTTAGATCAGCCATTTCTTATACGATATGCCACATGGCTTAAAGATGGATTAACAGGTGATTTTGGCAGGAGTTATGTTACACAAGAGCCAGTTTTTGATCTCATCATGGAGGCGCTGCCTGCCACATTGCAGCTTGCGGGAGCAGCGCTCTTTTTCATCATTGTATTGAGTTTGTTATTCGGAGTGATCTGTGCATATGCTGCTCATACATGGGTGGACCGAGTACTGAGAGCCTTTGTGTTTATCGCTGCTTCAATGCCTAGTTTTTGGTTAGGGATTTTGTTTATTTGGCTTTTTTCTGTCAAATTCAATTGGGTCAATACGAGTGGAATGGAAGGATTCAAATCAATTCTTCTACCAGCTGTCACACTATCACTTGGGTACTTATCAACCTATGTGAGACTGATCCGCAATCAAATCCTGAAATTTCAGCACGAGCCCTTTGTTTTTTATGCAAGAGCTCGCGGTTTAAAGGAACGGGCTGTTCAACTGAAAGTGATGAGACATGCACTTCAATTAGCTGTGACAGCACTTGGCATGTCTATCCCAAAACTCATTGCTGGCACAGTTATTATTGAAAATCTTTTTGCTTGGCCAGGGGTTGGCCGGTTGTGTGTAACAGCTATTTTTCATGCCGATTTCCCTATGATTCAAGCCTATTTATTTGTGATGGGGTTCCTTTTTGTTGTGTGTAACCTCATGGCTGATGTTGTGCAAATGACCATGAATCCGCAGTTGCGAAAGGAGGTCTGAGAATGATGATAGGATGGCATCAATTAAGAAAAGACCGTATGGCGGTTGTTTCTATCTGGCTGTTAGTACTTGTCGCTTTAGCAGGACTGCTTGCACCAGTGTTAGCACCACATGATCCAACAGAAACGAACATTCTTCAAAAATATGCCGGCATCAGCCTGACTTATCCGCTCGGAACGGATCAGCTCGGGAGATGCGTATTGTCACGGCTTTTATATGGCATTCGGACTACGATGCTTGCGGCCATGCTGACGATGTGTATCACGATGCTCATTGGCAGCACACTTGGACTCATGGCGGGCTTCTTCCGAGGAAAAGTGGATGGCGTGTTGATGAGACTGTGTGATGTTATGCTCTCCTTCCCAGCAGAAGTGATGATTCTAGCTGTTGTGGGGATACTGGGGCCTGGATTACTCAATATTATTTTGGCGAATGTCCTAGCGAAATGGGCCTGGTATACAAGAATGATTCGTTCGTCCGTTCTGCAGTATGCGAATGAACCATCTGTTCAGTATGTAAAAGTGTCTGGCGGCTCCCCATTTTACATACTGAGGAAGCATTTATTTCCTCGCATTTCAGGAGAAATTGCTGTCTTTGCGACACTTGATGCGGGCTGGGTCATCTTAAATATATCTGCTCTGTCTTTTCTTGGGTTAGGCGTGAGCGCACCTACACCGGAATGGGGGATGATGCTCAACGAAGCGAAGAATGTCATGGTGACACATCCAGCCCATATGCTTGCGCCTGGACTTGCCATCTTATTTGTAGTCATGGCGCTGAACTTTTTAGGAGACAGCCTTCAGCAGGCCACGACCCCTGCCATGCATCACAACAATCAAAAGGGAGGGAGACCATTTGCCTTTCATCGACGTAAAAAATCTGTCCGTACATGATCCAGTGCAGCAAAAGGATTTAGTGGCGAACATAACGTTCTCCCTACAGCAACAACGTTGTTTAGCTGTTATTGGAGAAAGTGGAAGCGGAAAATCAACCGTCGCAAAAGCGTTAATTGGCTTGATTCCTTCTTCGCTAGAAGTGGAGGGAGCGATCATGTTTGACGGCGAAACTTTGACAACTCAGACAGCTGAGCAGTGGCGAGGCAAACGAATTGGCTTCATCTCACAAGATGCGATGAATGCGTTCAATCCCATCGAAACCATTGGTCATCAAATGATGGAAACGTTCCAGCGTCATTTGGGCTTACAAGGAAAAGAAGGGAAAGCACATGCCATCGCAGGACTTGAGCGTGTTCATTTAAAAAATCCAAATGAATTGTTGAAGCAATATCCTTATGAATTATCTGGCGGTATGCTTCAGCGAGTGATGATTGCGATCACGATGATGCTTTCTCCTGATGTGATCATTGCCGATGAGCCAACGGCGTCGCTTGATGCATATAATCGGCGTGAAGTCATCATGCAATTACAGAGGCTGAAAGAAGAAACAGGCGCGGCCTTGATCATCATTTCGCATGATTTAGGCGTCGTTCAGGCGATCGCTGACGAGGTGTTGGTGGTGCATCAAGGCGAAATGCTTGAGCATCGCCCAGCTGATAAGGTATTCACATCGCCTGAGCATCCTCAAACGAAGCATTTACTTGAGACGAGGCGCCGATTATCTGCGCCTCTTGAAGCACTGCGGCAGCAGCAGAGAGTGAGGGCATTTCCATGTTGATTACAGCTGATAGCCTCATCAAACATGGAGAGAAGAAAGGTTTCTTCTCTCGACAAATGCAGTCAAAACCACGCATATCAAACGTCTCGTTTGAAATCGAAAAAGGACAATGTGCCGGGTTAGTCGGTGAAAGCGGCAGCGGCAAAAGTACATTGGCAAGAATTCTGCTCGGTTTAGAAAAAATAGATGGCGGCAAGGTACAGATTGATGGAAAGCCAGCTGACACATGGCGAAAGATGAACCTTGGAAAAATGAGTGTTGTCTTTCAGGATTATCGATCTTCTGTTCACCCCTCCTTTACGGTGAAAGAAATCGTTGCTGAGCCTATGCGATTGTTAAAGCAGGAAAAAAATGTGGATCAGAAGGTTTTATCGTTGCTTGAACAAGTCAGACTACCCTCTTCTTTGCTGTATCAATATGCACATCAGCTAAGCGGCGGTCAGCTCCAGCGAGTGTGCATCGCACGAGCCATATCAACGCATCCAGCCATTCTCATACTAGACGAAGTCCTGAGCTCACTGGATGTCTCTGTTCAGGTGCAAATATTGGAGCTGCTCGAGACATTAAAACAAGAGCTAGACATGACCATCCTTATGATTACTCATGATATAGAAGCGGCGGTGTATCTATGTGATCGTCTCCTTTTTTTACATGAAGGAAGCATAGTGGAAGAATGCAAAAAGGATGAACTGCTTGATGCGGTCCACCCATTTACGCTGAAATTAATGGACTCACTTATGCCATTTCAGCTTGACAAAAAATAACCAATCTTTTATCGTATACGTAACAAACGACGGAAGGGTGACCCAATGCAATGAAGTACTAATCCTATGACCTGTAAGCAAAATGAAAAAACGAAGGCAGTGAGCAAACGATTGGTTTGCCATGTTTGCTGCGTTTTCATTTTTTAGCTTCGGAATAGGATGGTACAGCTTGGGAATCAAAGAATGAGGTGATTGATACGGGGGATGTGTGTGTTCAGATAGGAACGCGGCACGTCATCCTGGATTGATCTGCTTATTTTTGTACACCATTTTGCCTCCTATTCTGAGAATGGGAGGCTTTTTCATGTCTCCTGATACGAAAGGAGAGGGTTGGATGTTAGTAAAAGCCAATCAGTTAAAGATTTTTCGAAAAGATCGATTGTTATTTGATATTGAGGAGCTTGCCATCCATCAAGATGACCGCATCGGCCTTGTTGGAACAAATGGCAGCGGGAAAACGACTTTATTGCATGTGCTGGCTGGGCAAGAGAAACCAGACAGTGGCACGTTTGCTGCCACAACGACCTGCACACTGCTTCCTCAGCTGAAACAAGCGGATGGCACACAGAGTGGTGGTGAGATGACCCAGACTTATATTGAAAGCGCGTTAAACCGTCCTTCTGCCCTTTTATTAGCAGATGAACCAACGACTCATTTAGATACAGAGCACATTGAGTGGCTGGAAGAGAAGCTGCATCATTATCAAGGGGCCCTCATTGTCGTTTCACATGATCGTGCTTTTTTAGATGCGGTATGTACGGAGATTTGGGAGCTGGATCATGGACGGCTTAATCAATACAAAGGCAACTACTCGCAATTTGCACAGCAAAAAGAGCTGGCGCATCGTCAGCAGGTGGAAGCGTACGAAGCTTATACACAAAAGAAAAAACAGTTAGAGCATGCGCTTGAAAAGAAAAAGAAAAAAGCCGACAAAGCAACAAAGCCATCCCAAAAGCTGAAATCCTCAGGGCCAAAAATTGAAAAGCCCTACTATGCAAATAAGCAAAAAAAGCTGCAAAAAACAGCCAAATCCATTGAGACAAGGATGGAGAAATTAGAAAAGGTTGAGAAAGTAAAAGACATTCAGCCCATTCAAATGACTCAGCATACAATGAAGGAAGTAGCGAGCCGTACTATTTTGCGAGTGAAAAATGTAGATGGCAAGGCGGGCGATCAATTGCTTTGGAAGCAGGCAAATGTGGAAGTGAGAGGCGGGGACAAAGTCGCCATTATCGGCAAGAATGGGAGCGGGAAAACGACATTTCTCCGAATGCTAGTGAATGGGCATCCCGGAGTGTCTCGCTCAGAAGCTGTCAAGCTCGGCTATTTTCGTCAGGATCTTTCAGGATTGAAGGTAGATGAATCGATTTTACAAAATGCGCTGAAAGAGGCTGTTCAAGATGAGACAGTGGTACGAACGGTTTTAGCGAGACTGGGATTTCGAGGGGATGATGTGCATAAACCTGTTAGGGTGTTAAGCGGGGGAGAACGGGTGAAGACCATGCTTGCGTCCTTGCTTGTCAGCGATGCCAATGTCCTCATGCTGGATGAACCGACAAACTTTCTAGATCTGTCGGCAGTTGAAGCGCTTGAAGGTCTATTGAAGGATTACCCAGGTACCGTTGTGTTTGTTTCCCACGATCGCAGACTGGTTGAGGAGGTGGCCACTCGCATTTTCCATGTTCATGAAAAGCGTATTGAAGCATTTGACGGCACATATGAAGCGTATAAACAAAAGGACGACAAACCAGCTGTTACACAAAGAGAAGAGGAGCTTCTTTTAATTGATATGCAGCTGTCTGAAGTGCTCAGCCGTTTAAGTATTGAGCCGTCTCAGGAGCTGGAAGAGACATTTCAAGCATTATTGAAACAAAAGAAGTCTTTGGAGTCATAAAGAAAACCCCTGTGTTTACTGCACAGGGGCTTGTTCATGCCGTTCTTTTGTTAATTGTTCAAGTTCACTTACTGTGACCAGCTGATAGCCTTGTTTGGTGAGCTCATGGATGATCTTCACTGCTGCTTGAGCTGAGCTGTCATAAATATCGTGCATTAACACTGTTCTGCCATCTGCTGCATGTGAGAGAACATGGTTTGTGATCTGCTGACTGTTGCGAATTTTCCAATCCTCTGGATCAACATCCCATAAAGAGACCTTCATCCCAACCGCTTGATTGATGTCTTGATTTGTTCCACCATATGGCGGTCTAAAGTGCGTAGGTGTATACCCGCTCGCTTTCTCAATCAACTGCTGGGTGTCCTTCACTTGTTTCACCGCCTCCTTTAAAGGCAGTCTTGTTAATAAAGGATGACTGTAAGAATGGTTTCCGATTTCATTCCCGCCTTTTAGAATATCTGCAAGCATACTAGGATAATACTGCACCCTGCTGCCTAATACGAAAAAGGTCGCATGTCCTTTATTTGCCTTTAATGCATCTAAAATTTTTGATGTTGTCGCTGGGTTCGGACCATCATCAAATGTGAGGGCGATGGCTTTTTTATTTGGGTCAAGCTTTGATTTTTGCGGCAGCTTGACGGCTTTTCTTTTCGGATTTGGTTCTTTCATTTCATTTTGGTTATTGGTTTTATTCATATATTCTGGCTTTAATATATCTTTCAGCAGCGTCTTTTTAATCGCGAGTGTTTGCGGACCAAGATCCTTGTCGGCTACTTGAGATGCTGGGAAATAAAATTCTACATATTTCTCTTTCAAGGCAAATTGACTGAAGTTTTGAGCAGTAGGGGCTGTTCCTTTCTGAAGGAGAGTCTGATCCTTAGATAAGGTTTTGTCCTTTTGAAGCTCTGAATATGTAATGTAGGATAATTTCTTCAAAAAGTTGGTTTTAGGCAGAAATAAATCTTTTGTGTCAAGAAAGGTTTTTTTCTGAAAATCATAGTTGATCGTGAGATGATTGGTGGTCCCATTTTGCTGACCTGTATAGGTATAAGTCGTAAAGCGAATAGCAGCAGACTGCTTCGCATAATGCACCATATCATAATCAATATTCAGTTCAAAGCGTTTGTTTTCATCGATGTCCTTGGCTTCACTAAACGTCTTTTTGAAATGCTCTAATGCTGAATTGGCGTAGCTTTGAATCTTGTCATCTAGCTGTTTTTGATGAAAAAGAGGATAGTTGACTGCATATCTCATAAATTTCCCGTCATTTACGAGAGTAACGATTTCGACATTTTTATAGTTCGTATCCTGCTTTACATTTTTCTTCTCTGTACCGCTTGCTTGTTGATTTTGAAAGAAAGCAACGACTCCAATGATGATCGCAAGTGCAAATAGGCTGATACTCCATTTTCCCTTTAATGACACAACGTTCAAATCTCCTCTCATGACGGGCCATTCTTTATCAGTTTGACATCTGTTTGTAATATTTTTATAACATTTGACTTACTTTTGTAATTTTAGAGGATGTTCAGGCGGAATGTCAACTATTTTCCTATTAAACTATGAGAAAAAATGATAGGCCATTCCAAACGAGCAAAAGACACCTCATTTTGCTGCCACGCACATACCTTCATTAATTAAAAAATAGGGTGTACATTGATTTTTCAGAGGCAGACGGCTATAATTTTGATGATTATGATTCTCATTTTCAAACTGACTTTTAATGAAGAAAAGGATGACACCGATTTTGCAGGATAAGCGAACACCTCAACAAAAACGATCATCACATATTCTGTTCTTTTTGATATTTTTTCTCGCCGTCATTGGTTTGGCGGCTGCCATGTTTTTGGCTGTGTCATATGGTGCCAAAACATTGTCTCTGCAAACGGTTTGGACAGCTGTATTTGACTATCAGTCAGATGTCACAGAGCAGCAGATCATCCATGAATTAAGACTTCCTCGTGTTTTAGGAGCAGCTCTTGTTGGAGCGGCATTTGCCGTAGCAGGTGCGCTCATGCAGGGCATCACAAGAAACCCGCTGGCAGATGCGGGGATTCTGGGCATTAATGGCGGTGCGATGTTTGTGGTCGCTCTCTGTTTTGCCTTTTTCCCAGAAATGCCTTATTCGGCACTTATGTTTTTTTCCTTTATTGGTGCAGTGCTTAGTACGCTGCTGATCTTTGCGATTGGGGCGGCTGGTGGAGTTTTGACACCGCTGCGCTTAACTGTAGCAGGAGCCGTTGTGGCTGCATTGCTTCATGCGCTTAGCTCTGGGATCGCGATTTATTTTGACTTGAGTCAGGACCTTGCGTTTTGGTATGCAGGCGGTGTGGCTGGTGTGAAATGGCCGCAGCTGACGATTCTTGCCCCAGTCATTCTGATAGTGATCGTATGGGCGATGCTATTAGGGCGTTCACTGTCGCTGCTGTCGCTCGGTGAAGATGTAGCGGCAAATTTAGGGGTGAAAACACGACAAGTGCGAATACTAGGAATGGCAGCTGCCGTATTATTAGCAGGGGTTTCTGTATCAGCAGTCGGATCGATTGGGTTTGTCGGTCTTGTCATCCCGCATATCGCAAGAAAGCTGGTTGGTGTAAACTATCGTTTTGTCATTCCGATGTCGGCGATATTAGGCGCGGTGCTGCTAGTCTTTGCTGACCTTGCCAGCCGCACCGTTAATCCGCCCCGAGAGCTTGCCATTGGCGTGATGGTGGCACTTGTCGGTGTTCCTTTCTTCTTATATATTGCCAGAAAAGAAGGGAGGAACCTGTCATGAGAGAGAAACAGCGGGCTCTTGTCGTGACAGTCGTTTTGCTTTGTTTGACTGCGGCTGTTGTGCTGTATAGCTTAAATACCGGCACGCTGAAACTAAGTCCTCTTGTGGTCGTCAAAACGTTATTCGGCTTTGGGGATTTTCAAAGTGAAACGGTGCTGTTTGACTATCGTCTGCCTCGAATCGTGGTGACGATGCTGGCGGGAATTGGTCTTGGCATTGCGGGCGGCATTTTGCAGAGCTTATCTCGTAACCCGCTGGCCGATCCAGGAATTATTGGACTGAATGCAGGAGCAGCATTTGGCTTAATCGTGTTTGTGACGTATTTCCATGCACTAGAAGGCAATCCATCTCTTCTTATTCCGCTCTTTACATTTGGCGGAGGGCTTCTTGCGGCAGCGGTCATCGTGCTTCTGGCGTATAACCGGCAGGAAGGGCTTGTTCCCATCCGGCTGATCCTAGTAGGAATTGCGGTTGCGGCGGGATTCAGTGCTTTGACGTTATATTTGTCATTGAAGCTGGATGAAGATACTTACACATTTGCTTCAAGATGGCTTGTCGGCAATGTCTGGGGGAGAGACTGGATTCATGTGTTAGCGCTTCTGCCTTGGATTGTATGCCTTGTGCCGCTTACGCTGATGCAGTCAAACACGCTCAATGCATTGACATTAGGAGATGCTGTCGCCTCAAGTGTAGGTGTACGTGTCCAGCGTCAGCGTCTCCTTTTGCTGACCTTAGCTGTTGGTTTGGCGAGTGCAAGTGTTTCGATGACAGGCGGTATTGGTTTTATTGGACTTGTCGCCCCGCATTTGGCAAGGCGGCTTGTCGGCTCACTCCATCAGTATTTTTTACCGGTTAGTGCGCTGCTTGGCTTGTTGATTTTGGTCAGTGCCGATACAATAGGACGTTCCATCTTTGCCCCAAATGCCATACCAGCGGGTGTGGTTGTGGCTTTTATTGGCGCACCTTATTTTCTCTATTTATTAACAAAAACGAAATAAACGTGAAAGAGGAACTCATCATGAAAAAATTACTTGTGCTTGGTTTAACGCTCTGTTTCATTATGCTTGCCGCTTGTGGTCAACAGGAAACAAAGAATACAACAACTCAAAATGATCATGGAACACCGAAAATTGCTTCCTTGTCTATCCATTTAACCAATGACTTATTAGCACTCGGTATCAAGCCGGCAGGCTCTGTTGTAGGAGGGGACTTAAAAGATTTCCTTCCACATGCGAAAAAGCAGCTGAGTGGTACGAAGAAGCTGGGCATCGCAGCCGATCCCGATATGGAGTCACTACTTGCATTACAACCAGATGTCATTTATGTCGATGAAGAACTAGCTGGACAAGACTTATCGAAATATAAGAAAATCGCCAAAACGGAAGTGTTTAATTTAAATGACGGCACTTGGCGTGATCATTTGAAAAAAATCGGCAAGCTCGTCAATAAAGAAAAAGAAGCCGATCAATATATTCAGGATTACAATCAAGAAGCAAAAGAAGTCAAATCGCTCATCAAACAAAAGATTGGAAACGGGAAAGTAATGGCGATCCGTGTGACGGCAAAGGAGCTTCGAGTATTTAGCATGAAGCGCCCAATGGGTCCTATTTTATACGAGGATTTAGGTATGGCACCTGTCGATGGTGTGAAGAAACTGGACAGCAAGCGGCCATTTGAAGTGATTTCTCAAGAGGTTCTTCCTGACTATGATGCAGATGCTATCTTTGTCGTCGTGAATCGTGATGATAAAGCGCAGCAGGCATTCAAGCAATTAGAAAAGACTCCGATTTGGAAGGGTCTAAAAGCCGTGAAGAAAAATCAAGTCTATCCGATTGCCGATCAGCCATGGCTCGATTACTCAGCACTAGGCAATAAAATGGCATTGGATGAAGCAAAAGAGATGTTTTCTACATCAAAATAAAATGAAATCAGGCATCATTCCTTATATGGGAATGATGTCTCTTTTTTTGATCCGGTCTTCTATTCATTCGGTTTTTGCATACATATGAGAGAGAACGAGCAGTACCGCCCGTGAAGGGGAAAAAAGGGAGGGGATACAGTTGAAGGTTCAAAAAATTAGTGCAGGTACAATCGCAAGGCTTGTGCTGCTTTTGCTCGCGCTTGTCAACAGTGCTCTAACCGCTGCGGGAAAAAGCCCAATTCCTATTGATGAAGAAGGTATTCAGCAATTTATCACGTTAGCCTTTCTTGGGATTACATCACTATGGGCCTATTGGAAAAACAATGATATAACGAAAAAAGCACGAACAAAAAAAGAAGAATAAGAGAAAAAAGAGCCTTTTCATGATAAAAGGCTCTTTTTCAGCGAAGCGTCAAACGCCTCTCCCCGCAATTTGACTCTTCCTGAAAGGCTTACGCCCGTCGTTCTCCCATGTTGGCGAGGAATGCTTTTACTTCCTCAATGCTTAAGCCGATAGCTTTCGCCTCACTCATCAGACGCTTCCACTCTGATATATTCGAATCCGTCAGCTTTCTATGAGTGACATGTAACGTCTTTTCTTCCTGCTCCTTTCGGTACGTTTGGAGCAGCTGATAGAGTTCTTCTTTCGGCATGCCGGATTGGACGGCATTGACGATATGCTCCCGCCATTCGTGTTCACCACCCTCAGAGTAATGAAATATCATCGTCTCTGCATCAAACAGCTCTTGTAAATCAATTTCTAGTGAAGAGGATACCTTTTTTAAAAACTGGACAGATGGATTTCTGTGGACACCACGCTCAATTTTACTCAAATACGACTTAGAGACATGGGCATCTTCAGCCAGCTGCTGAATGGAGTATCCTTTCCTCTTTCGGTAAATGCGTATCACCTTTCCTATCATTCTTATCAATGATCTCCCTTCTCCCTGGCGAATCGTACTGCGACCTTTTCGTTCATTATAAGAAATAAATTGTTCTTTATAAAATTCAAAAACGTAAGAAACAGGAAGTAAACAAAAGAAAACGAACGATTTCGTTCTTTAAAAAGAACTATAAGACCTATTATGACATTTTTCTTTGCGGGTATTATCTTTTATAATCCAATCATTAACAAAAAGAAACCATATATAACCTTTTTATGATGAAATCGGGAGGTATCTATGAATGAGAATATAGGTTTTAAGCAGCTGTTTTCTGTCATTAAAGAGAAAATGGCCCTTCTGATCCTGATTGTCCTGATCGTAACGGGCACTTCAGCCTACTATCAGTTCTATGTCTCGACTCCTGTATATCAGGCAACCACTCAAATTCTTGTTCATAAACGCAGCAATGACGCACAAGCAAACTTAAACGATATTCAGATGAACCTTCAATATACACGTACCTTTCAAGTTTTATTAAAAAGTCCGATCGTCATTGAAAAAGTAAAAGAAACACTCAACCTCACAGAATCAGCTGAAGGATTAAAACACAAAATTGCCACAAGTACAGAAAATGAGTCTGAGGTCATTAATATTTCTGTACAAGATGAGGATCGCGCAAAGGCAGTCGCCATTGCGAATACCGCAACAGAGGTGCTGCAAGAAGAAATCAAAAAAACCATGAATATGGATCGCATTAATGTTTTGTCTGAAGCCAAGCTGTCCAATACGATTCTCATGAATTCAAGAAAATTCGTTCATATCGTTCTGGCACTAGGTGCCTCTTTATTAGGGGGGATGACACTCATCTTCTTAATGAATTTACTCGATGATACTGTAAAACGAACACATCAAATAAGAGAAGAGATCGGATTGCCGTCGCTCGGAAGTGTCTATCAGATGCAGGCAGACAGGAGGGCAAAAAAAGACAAGCAGTCCGTCATAACGGGAGGACAGAACATTGATCTTTAAGAGGAAGAAAAGAGAAAAGAGAGATTTATCCTGTATTTCTGTATTAAATCCTCACTCTGTCATTGCAGAACAATTCCGTACAATCCGAACTAACATCGAATTCACATCAATCCAAACAAGGCTGAAATCCATATTGGTGACATCCTCCTTGCCGAAGGAAGGGAAATCATTTACGGCTGCAAACCTAGCAGCTGTTTTTGCACAGCAGAAAAAGCGAGTGCTGCTGATGGATGCTGATTTACGAAAGCCGGCTGTTCATGAATATTTTGACCTGAGTCATCACACGGGCTTGACCAATGTGCTATTAAATAATTGCAGCTTGGAGGAAGCTATTTTGCCTACACCCATTGAGCATTTAGAACTGCTTCCGAGCGGAACCATTCCGCCGAATCCAGCTGAGCTGCTCTCCTCTTCTGTCATGAAGCAGCTGTTTTATGAAATTGAACAGCAATATGACATGGTGATTGTTGATTCTGCGCCGCTTCTGCCAGTGGCCGATGCAAAGATCCTGGCGAACCGGACCGATGGGAGCATTCTTGTTGTCTTAAGCGGCAAAACAAAGATAGCGGCTGTGAAGAAATCAAAAGAAGTGTTAGAAGGAACAACAGGTAAACTGCTTGGGGCTATGCTAAATGGCAAGAAAGAGAAAAAGGGAAGGCTGTATATGTATTAACAAGATTGATAGGTGATGTCTCCTAATCTTTAACAATGGAGGCACTCGATCCTGCTGTGGGCATGACAAATGCCTTAGATGCTCGTCATCAATAGTGGGGTGTGAGGACGGGTTTGATGCCCATTTTACGTAAGAATAGTGATGTTGAAAAAGGGGGAGGAGCGTTGACTTACGCCCAAAGATTATCAATCATCGTGGCACTAGATTCATATCTCATCTTAGTGGCTGTCTTTTTTGGCTTTCAATTTGTCCAAGAAGCGGCGTTAACTGTTTATACATTTGAAATGCTCGTCATTTCTTCGCTCAGTCTGCTCATTGGGCACCATTTGTTTTCGTATATTTTTCACGTGTACAAGCAAGTATGGGCTTATACAGGGGTAAGAGAGCTATTTTCTTTAATGAAGACCTTTGTGTGTTCTTTTTTATTTTCAATGGCAATGCTGTACCTTTTCGTGCAGACATGGCCCTTTCGGTTTTTGTTCATTGTGTGGCTTTTCCACGTATTATTCATCGGTGCATCTCGAATGGCCTCTCGGCTATTTCATGATGGTGCAAAGCGGCTGCAGGTAGAAAAGGAGCGGGCCTTAATCATTGGCGCCGGATCAGCCGGGACCATCATCGTTCGTCAGCTTCAGCAATCGAGTGATGTACATATTGAACCAGTCGCCTTCATAGATGATGACAAGACGAAGCATAAGCTTGAAATCATGGGACTGCCTGTTCTAGGGGGAAAAGAACAGATTCAAACAGCTGTTGTGATGATGGATATTCAAAAGATCATCATCGCCATTCCGTCCAAAAGCAGCCATACCTTAAAAGGGCTGTATAAGGAATGCGTAGCGACTGGGGTCAAAACGCAGATCATGCCAGAGATGGAGCAGATTTTAAAAGGAACTCATGCGCTGAATCAATTACGGGATGTACAGCCAGAGGATTTACTCGGAAGAGAACCGATTCAATTAGATTCAAGCCGTCTATCTGTCCATTTAAAGGGGAAAACGATTATGGTCACAGGGGCAGGCGGATCGATTGGGTCAGAAATCTGTCGTCAAATTTGTGTGTTTGCTCCTCAAGCGATTGTGCTTGTGGGACACGGGGAATTTAGCATTCATTCTATTTTACTAGAGCTGAAAGAAATTTATGGGGACACCATCAGTCTCTATCCACAAATTGCAGATATCCAAGATAAACAGAAAATGAGTGAAATCGTTGGTCAGTTTCAGCCGGATATGATTTATCATGCCGCGGCACATAAGCACGTCCCGCTCATGGAGATCAGTCCAAAAGAAGCAGTGAAAAACAATATTATCGGGACAAAAAATGTCGCAGAAGCTGCACATGAGCATGGCATTGAAACATTCGTCCTCATTTCCTCTGACAAAGCGGTCAATCCTGCCAATGTGATGGGCGCCACAAAGCGATTTGCTGAAATGCTGATCATGCAAATGGGGGCAAGCAGTGAAACAAAATTTGTAGCGGTTCGATTTGGAAATGTACTCGGAAGCAGGGGAAGCGTCATTCCAATTTTTAAGAAACAGATCGAACAAGGCGGGCCGGTCACGGTCACGCACCCAGCCATGACAAGATATTTTATGACCATTCCAGAAGCATCAAGGCTTGTCATTCAGGCGGGTGCACTGGCAGAAGGAAGACAGATTTTTGTATTAGATATGGGGGAGCCAGTGAAAATTGTTGACCTCGCAGAAAACCTCATTCACCTCTCAGGCTATACCACAGACCAGATTCCGATTACGTTCACAGGCATTCGTCCTGGGGAGAAAATGTATGAAGAATTACTCAACCAGCATGAAAAAGCACAGGAACAAATTTTTCCGAAAATTCATATCGGTCATGCGCTGGATGGGGACCCATATGTGCTGAACCGCTTTATCCATGAATTTGACATGATGAGTGAAGAGCAAATGAGAGAAGCATTGTTTGCTGCCATCGAATCGCATGATTTGTTGTCTGAACAGATGACCAGAGAGGAGGAAGCGCTTGCCAATGAAGAAAAAAGTCTTGTTTTGCGCAACGGTTGACTATCATTTTAAGGCATTTCACCTTCCATATTTCCGGTGGTTTCAGGAACAAGGATGGGAAGTGCATACAGCAGCAAATGGTCAGCTGGAGCTGCCCTATGTGGATCAAGCGCACTCAATTCCGATTCAGCGCTCACCTTTTCATGTGCACAACCGGTTTGCGTATGTGGAGCTGAAGAAGCTGTTAGCGAAAGAGCACTACGACTTCATCCATTGTCACACACCAATGGGAAGTGTTATTGGCAGACTTGCAGCCAAAAGCGCGCGCAAACAAGGGACGAAGGTTCTTTACACAGCACACGGCTTTCACTTTTGGCAGGGGGCGCCGCTTCAAAACTGGCTGCTCTATTATCCGATTGAGCGATGGCTCGCCCGCCATACAGACGCTTTGATCACTATTAATGGAGAGGATTTTAAAAGAGCAGATCGTCTATCAAAAGAGCGTTCATCTGTCTATTATGTTCCCGGTATGGGTGTGGATATGAAACGATTTGCACCAGTTGATGAAAAAGAGAAGCAGCGTCTTCGTGCAGTCTATGGCTTTTCCTCGGAAGATTTTATTGTGCTGTGTGCTGGTGAATTAAATGCAAATAAAAACCAAGGGATGCTCATCAAAGCATGTGCCCAGATATATAGGAAAATATCAAATGTGAAGATCGTATTTGCCGGGGAAGGCACAATGAGGCCGATGTATGAAAAGCTGGTTTGCGGGCTCCATCTTGAAAAGCATGTCCACTTTGCTGGTTTTTGCAAACAAATTGAGGAATGGATGCATATGAGTGATGTATGTGTGTCGACTAGTTTGAGAGAAGGGCTCGGCATGAATCTGCTTGAAGCAATGTCTGCGGAAAAGCCGGTCATTGCAACAGAAAATAGAGGACACTGTGAGCTGATCAGACATGGCGTCAATGGTTTTTTAGTCAAACCGCATGATGTAAATGGCTTGGCTGAATATTTGCACCAGCTCTATCACAAAAGGGATCAGCTGCCCCTCATGGGAAAAGCGGGACGCTCCTTAGCGCATGCATTTGCACAGGAGCAGGCGGTGAGTGCTATGGAAGAAATTTATACAACCTATATGGATCAAGCAGAGAAGGTGATGTGAGCATGCGTAAGCCAAAGGTGTCTATCATCATGGGCGTCTACAATTGCCAAGACACAGTAGAAGAAAGTATTGAATCCATTCTTCATCAAACATATGACAACTGGGAGCTCATCATATGTGATGACGCATCAACAGACGGCACCTATGAAAAAGTGCTGTCTTATACAAAACGAGACCCTGAAAGAATTCGCCTTATCCGCAATGAGCATAATCAAAGGCTCGCTGCCAGTCTGAATCGCTGTCTCGCTGAAGCAAGGGGAGACTTGATTGCACGGCAGGATGGCGACGATGTATCAGTACCAGTTCGTTTAGAAAAACAGGTTCATTTCCTAGAAACACATCCTGAATATGATGTGGTCGGTACGGCGATGACGGTGTTTGATGAATCGGGTACAAAAGGTGTACGTGCACTGATTTCAGAGCCTGATCGGAAAGTGCTGGCAAGAGGGACGCCGTTTTGTCATGGAACCATTATGATGAGGGCTGCTGCATACAAGGCTTTACATGGGTATCGCTCTGTGAAAACAACAAGGCGGATGGAAGATATCGATCTTTGGATCCGTTTTTTTGCTGCGGGGAGAAAAGGCTTTAATTTACAAGAGCCGTTATACCTTGTGAGAGAGGATGAAGCGGCCTTTCAGCGCCGTAAGTTTCAATATTCGATGGATAATGCCTGGCTCGTTTTAAAAGCATGCTGGTTATTAAAATTGTCGCCGGTTCATTATCTGTTTGCACTAAAGCCGGTGGTCCGCGCCTGTTTATCACCGAAGATCATGAAATTTTATCACCAGCGGAAGTTGGAGGCGTCTTTGTTGAAAAGGAGGACGATTCGGGATGAGTGAGCCAAAGCGTGTACTCCATATTGTGGGCGGGATGAACCGCGGCGGGGCTGAAACGATGATCATGAACATCTATCGTGCACTCGATAGAAATGTCCTTCAATTTGACTTTATTACCCACCGAAAGGATGTCTGTGATTATGATGAGGAAATTCAGAGGCTCGGGGGACGCATCTTGTACGTCCCAAGTATTGGGGCGTCCTCTCCTTTGGCATTTGTGAAAACATTGACAAAGACAATCAAACGAACAGGACCGTATCAGGCAGTGCATGCCCATACGGATTTTCAAACAGGTTTCTCCGCACTTGCTGCGAAATTGGCGGGTGTGAAGGTGCGGATTTGTCATTCGCATAATACAGCTTGGAAACAGTCGCCAAATTGGGTAGACCATATGATGCTCAAAGGGTTTCGCCAGCTGATCTTTGCATTTTCTACACAGCTTGTTGCATGCGGTGAGGATGCCGGTTCCTTTTTATTTGGGCAGAAAAAAATGAAGAATGGACAAGTTGAGGTGCTGCCGAATGGGATTGATTTATCCCTTTTCTTTCAGCCTGATCCAGACGAAAAGGTGAAGATCAAAAAGCAGCGGGGTCTTCACGAAAAGAGCATGATTATTGGTCATATTGGCCGGTTTCATGAGCAAAAAAATCACGTTTTTTTTATGGAACTGGCACAGACCTTAAAGAAACAAGGGGTCTCATTTCAACTTGTCCTTGTAGGGGATGGACCACTGAGGCAGGTGGTTGAATCATATGCGGAGAAGGCAGGCTTGTTAGACGACATTGTCTTTACAGGCGTCGTATCAGACGTTCCGCAGTATATGAAAGCATTTGATGTATTTGTGATGCCATCCTTGTTTGAAGGACTTCCGCTTGTATTAGTGGAAGCACAGGCATCTGGATTGCCTTGTGTGATTTCAGATCATATTACAGAGGAAGTGGATTTAGGCTGCGGTCTTGTGAAAAGAATGTCGCTGGGGGATTCTGCGCATGAATGGATGAAGGCGGTGCTTGAAGCATATCATGCAGAGCCTCCTCTTCAAGAGACCATTACGTCCCAGCTTGAACAAAGAGGATTTGATGTCAAACAGAACATCACACGTGTGATGAATGGATATGGACTGTAAGGAAGGAATGGCAGATGGCGGTTTATTTGGTGAACATGATCATGGTCTATTTATGGTCGAGCTTTGCCGCATTTTACGGCAGGCGTGATGATACCATTCAAAGCGGATGGCGGCCTAACAAGATTCTGGTGTTATTTCCGTTTTTGTTTCTTTGTATTGTCGCTGGTATTCGGTACAAAGTAGGAACCGATTTTGTCACATATGGACAGATGTATGAGTTCTCCGTCAATTATGAAAAGCCTTGGCATATATTCGGACTTGGTGTGGACAAGGCGGCCACTGACCCAGGATTTACGTTTATTTTATGGATGCTCAATCAACTGTCCCGTGATCCGCAAATCATGTATATCTCGGTTGGGGCGATCACCTATTTTTTTATCATCAAGACGCTCATTCAATATGGCCGTCCCTTTGAGCTGAGTATGCTGCTTTTTCTCGGCACTTTTCATTATTACGCTTCGTTTAATGGCATGCGTCAGTATATGGTGGCTGCGGTTCTTTTTTATGCCATCCGTCTTGTGATCAATGGTCAGTGGAAATTGTATTTTCCGCTTGTCCTCGTATGTTCATTGTTTCATTCATCGGCTCTCATCATGATTCCTGTGTATTTTATCGTGAGAACAAAATCGTGGTCTTGGATGATGTTGGTTTTATGCATGATTTTCTTAGGGTTAACCGCTCTTTATGACCGCTTTGTTTCCGTGTTTGTCGTGATGCTGCAAGGCAGTTCATATGGGCATTACGAGGAATGGCTCACAACGAATACGAATGGAATGAATGTGACAAAAATTGGTGTGTTGGTTTTGCCGCTTTTGCTTGCTTTCCTTTATCGAAAACGACTTCGTGAGCTGACGCCTGAGAGTGATTACGTTGTGAATTTTTGTTTGCTCGGTTTCTTGTTTGGCATCCTTGCTACAAAGGATGTCATTTATGCAAGATTTCATATTTATTTTGGCTTGTATCAGCTCATTTTACTGCCATATTTCACCCGTATTTTTGATCAGCGGTCTAATGTCTTTATCTATGTAGGGATTGCTGTTTGCTATATTCTGTACAGCATCATGCTGATGCCGTTCGATTCATCTGTTTTACCGTACAGGACGATATTTACAAAGTAGATTTGGAGAAAGGTGGGGCATGTTGTAATGCCAGCTATCAGTCTATTGGTCGCAGTCTACAATACGAGTCAATATGTGGAGCAATGCCTTCAATCAATTGCAGATCAAAGTTTTTCAGATATAGAGGTGATTCTCGTGAATGATGGATCGACGGATCACAGCGGAGAATATCTTGAAGCGTTTGCTGCGCAAGATCAGCGCTTTCGGGTCATTCATCAAACCAATCAAGGGTTAGGCGCTGTGAGGAACCGGGGCATCGAAGAAGCAAAAGGGACGTATATCGCCTTTATTGATTCAGATGATATTCTCGCGCCTCATTACTGTGAAGCCTTGTATGAAAAAGCTGAAATGACCGGCGCAGATCTTGTTGTCAGTGAGTACTGGATTCAATTTGAACAGTCAAAGCGAACCATACCAACAACGCTGTTAGTCGAGCGATCAGCCGAAAAGACGAGTTTAATTGAAGCGTTATTGCACGGAGACATCACGGGGTTTTCATGGAATAAGCTGTATCGGCGTGCCTTTATCGAAGAACATCACATTCGATTTCCGCTGAGGGGGGAACTTGAGAACATAGAAGATCAATATGTGACGCTGCGCTGTTTTTCTTTATCACGCAGCATCGCCTTTGTTCATGAACCTCTTTATTACTACAGGGTTCATCTGTCATCTATTGTGCAGCGATATCAGAAGCAGTATTTTCATCATGGACTGACCTTTTATCATGCGCAGCGCTTGTTTTTGAAAGAATATGATGACATCTCTCTGTATGAGAAGGCACTTGATTTTTTTATTGTCAATCATACTCTTCATTGTATGCTCAACGAATGGAAGAGCCAAAATGCCCTCTCTATTCGGGAAAAGCTTGATCACATGCGGGAAATGGTGACACACGAGGCCTTTCTGTATGCCGTCAAACAAGTGGAACCATCGAAGCTCACCGCTCGAAAGCGAATGATTTTATTCCTTGCTAAGTGCCGGTTGGTTTATCCGCTTTCTGCCGCCGCTTCAAGCTATCAAAAATGGATCGAATATCAAACAAGGAAATAGGGGTGATGGGATTGACATTGCAGCAATTGAAGGCGCACGCCGCAGAGTGGCTGCTCTTAAAGGTTAAATATCCACTTGAATATCGACTGAGCCGCCAAAGCCTGCCAGAGCTGAGTCATCAGAAGAAAATCATTCTCACGCTGCTGCCGGGGCATGATAATTTAGGGGATCATGCGATTGCCTATGCGAGTTATTGTTTTTTAAAAGAGCACTTTCCCGCTTATGACATCATGGAAGTGGACATGAAAGAGATCTATCGCCTCGCTCGTCCGTTAAAGCGTATGCGGCACCCAGAAGACATCGTCTGTATCATCGGTGGGGGCAATATGGGGGACTTATACCGTTATGAAGAATGGACGAGACAATTTATCATGAAGACCTTCAAGTCCTATCCGGTGATTCAACTGCCGGCCACTGCCCATTTTACAGAAACAAAGAGAGGAAAAAGAGAGGAACGCCGCGCCATTCAGACATACAAACATCATCCAAGGCTGCTTCTCATGGCAAGAGATCAAACAACCTATACTTGGATGAAGCAGCACTTCCCTGATCAAGATGTGTGGAAACAGCCTGATATGGTGCTGACATTAGACGAAGCATCAAAGGAACAAAAACGTGAAGGGGTTCTGCTTTGTCTGCGTGAGGATAAGGAAGCCTATCTCACCAAGGAGAGCCGGCAGCAGCTGCAGCAGCATATTCAAGACACGTATGATCAAGTCGGTTTCATCACAACGACAATTGGCAAACGAGTTGATCGAACGACTCGCTTAGATGAATTATCTGCCTTATGGACAGAGTTAAGAAAGGCGCAGGTCGTCGTGACAGACCGGCTTCATGGCATGATCTTTTGTGCGATTACGCATACACCGTGTGTTGTCCTCAGGTCGTTTGATCATAAGGTGATGGAAGGGTATGAATGGGTGGCTCATCTTCCGTTTTTGACGCTATTAAAAGAACCGAATGAGGCGGCTGTGAAAGAGGCGATTCATCAGCTGATGAAAACGAGCGGACAAAAGGGAGAGGAAGCTGGATGAAAGCTTTTAAACGCTGCGTGAAAACAAAATGAATCGAGCGTTTCTTTACAATGCCAGTGCAAACTTCATGACGTTTGTCTTGATGATGCTTATGTCTGTTTGTTTAACACCGTACATCGTTCATACACTTGGAGTGGAAGCATTCGGCTTAATCCATCTGACGCAAAATATGATCAACTATTTATCGGTTATTACGGCTTCATTAAGTGCTGTTGTGGTACGCTTTTTTTCTGTGGCGGCTCATAAAGGAGAAATGGAGAAGGCGCAGCGCTATCTCTCATCTTATTTCGTTAGTTCCATTTTTTTATCGATCAGTCTTTTTCTGTTTTGTCTGTTCATGTCCCGTCAGCTGGTAGAGTGGCTTCATGTGCCTGATTATCTCGCAAAAGACACACAGACCGCCTTTATATTAGGGGGTCTTTTATTTATGCTCAATTTTGTCATGTCCGGCATTGGGGCTGCGCCGTTTTATGCGAATAAGTTATATGTATCAAGTGTTGGTCAGTCCATTCAGATGTTTTTGAGGGCATTTATGATTATGATGCTGTTTACATGGACGGCACCAGCCATCTGGCATATTCCGCTTGCGGCCGTCATAGGAAGCTTGGCGGCTATGGGAATCGGTATCTATTATTTTAAAAAACTCATTCCTTGGTTTTCGTTTAAGTGGCGGCACGTCTCAGTATCTTCTAGTCTCACACTTGTTCGATCAGGGGTCTGGCATTCTTTTGAGCAAATGGGAATTTTGTTGTTTTTACAAATTGACTTATTGATGACCAACCTGCTCATTGGAGCGGAAGCGACGGGACAGTATGCGGCGATTTTACAATTCCCATTATTATTACGCACACTCGCAGGGACACTGGCGGTTGTATTTGCCCCAACGATCACGAAATTTTACTCGAATCAAGATGAAGAAGGTCTCATCCAATATGCAGCCAGTGCCATTAAATGGAGCGGTTTATTTGTCGCGTTCCCAGCCGCTCTACTAGGAGGGCTCGCCGGTCCGCTCATGCTTTTATGGCTTGGACCTGCCTTTGAAGAGCTGAAATGGCTTCTCATGATTCATGCAGCTTATTTATGTTTGACCTTGATGTTTTTACCGCTGACATATGTGCCGACCGCTTTTAATCGATTGAAAGTTCCAGCGGTGGTCACGCTCATATTAGGAGTATCCAATGTGATTTTTGCCTATGGATTGACTCATATGCTTCAGCTTGGCTTATATGGCATTGCATCAGCAGGAGCGATAGTTTTATTGATGAAAAATATCGTGTTTCTGCCATTTTATACGGCCCGCATCACGAATCAGAAACGCACCATCTTTTACAAACATACATTGGTTCCACTTGCAGGAGCGCTCATGATTTGGGGCGTCTGTGCAGGGATTCAAGCGATTTATGACGTGACCTCATGGTTGGAGCTGTTTTGTATTGGTGGTCTTTGTTTCATTCTCTATATGGGCTACTTGTATCAATTTGCAGGAACAAAACGAGAGCGGCAGCAGCTGGTGCATAAGGTAAAACAAGCTGTTTCCCGCTAGTGAGATAAGGAGATTTAATGATGAAAAGAATGTTAGATGTGATGGTGGCATTGACGCTGCTCATCGCAGGCAGTCTTCTTTTTCTTCTGATTTATGGACTGATTCGGTGGAAAATTGGGACGCCTGTGTTGTTTCGGCAGAAGCGGCCTGGTCTGTATGGCCGGCCATTTATGCTATATAAATTTCGGACGATGACCGATGAACGCGACGAGCACGGGGGGCTCCTGCCAGATCATCTTCGATTAACAAAAACCGGCGCCTTGATTCGCAAGCTCAGTCTTGATGAATTGCCGCAATTAGTCAATGTCCTAAAAGGAGAGCTCAGTCTCGTTGGACCAAGGCCTCTTCTGATGGAGTATCTGCCGATGTATACAGAGGAGCAAGCAAGGCGCCATCTTGTAAAGCCTGGCATTACTGGATGGGCACAGGTGAATGGAAGGAACACGATCTCCTGGGAGGAGAAATTCACCTATGACCTCTGGTATGTCGAGCATCAAACGTTTTGGCTTGATATGAAAATTTTATGGATGACCTTGCTGAAAGTCATCAAAACAGAGGGGGTGCAGCAGCCGCATCATGCCACAGCTGAAAAATTCAAAGGAACCGATATGTAAAGAGCAACCCATAGGTTTAATTGGGGCTGGCGGGCATAGCAAAGTCATTCAGGAAATGATTGTTGCACATCCCGATTACTCATTATGTGCCGTATTAGATGATCAATTTGAAGAGGAGGCCACTCAAAGCGGCATCTTGTATGGACCGATCTCCATGAGTCAACAGCTGAGAGAGACAATGCCTCATATGAAATGGCTGATTGCTATTGGGCAAAATGAGATGAGACAGCTAGTAAAGGAACGCCTCTCATTTGAAAACAAGGCGTTTGCCACACTCATCCATCCAGAGGCGGTCATAAGTCCATCAGCGGTGATTGGAGGGGGAACTGTCGTGATGGCAAGAGCAGTGGTTCAAGCAGATGCAGCAATCGGTGAACATGCGATTATCAACACAGGATCTATCGTAGAGCATGACTGTATACTCGAATCGTTTGTGCACCTATCACCAGGAGCAGTGTTAACTGGCTGTGTGTCTGTACGAATGGGTACCCATATTGGGGCAGGTGCTGTTGTGATACCCGGGATATCGATCGGAAGCTGGACAATCATTGGCGCAGGAGCCGCAGTAACAAAAGATATACACGATCAGAAAGTCGCTGTAGGCATTCCTGCAATAGAAATCAAAGATCGGAGAGAAGGTGGGAAATGATGCAAGAAAGGAAACGAATTTACTTATCACCACCGCATATGAGCGGAAAAGAGTATCTGAAAATAGAGGAAGCTTTCAAGAGTAACTGGATTGCACCGCTTGGACCTATTGTGAATGAATTTGAGCAGGCAGTCGCACGCTATGCAGGAGTGAATGCAGGAGCGGCTTTATCTTCTGGAACAGCAGCAATTCACCTTGCATTAAAGCTTATTGGCGTTCAAAAAGGTGACATTGTCTTTTGTTCCACCCTCACATTTGTTGCAACTGCAAATCCGATTTTATACGAACAAGCCACACCCGTTTTTATTGATTCTGAAAGAGATACATGGAATATGTGCCCGCTTGCTTTAGAGAAAGCCTTTGTGGAATCAAAACGACTTGGAAAAAGACCCCGTGCTGTTATTGTCGTGCATTTATATGGACAAAGCGCAAAAATGGACGAGATTCTGGCGTTGTGTGAAGCATATGATGTACCAGTCATTGAGGATGCGGCTGAATCGTTAGGTGCTCTATATAAAGGGAAAAAAAGCGGCTCAATGGGCAGGTTCGGTGTCTATTCGTTTAATGGAAATAAAATCATTACAACATCAGGTGGCGGTATGCTTGTGAGTGATGATGAAGCTGCGATCGAACGCTGCCGCTTTCTCGCTTCACAGGCTAGAGAACGCGCCATGCATTATGAGCATCAAGAGATAGGATACAACTATCGCATGAGCAACCTGCTAGCAGGCGTCGGGATTGCTCAGATGGAAATATTGGACGAGCGTGTTGAACAGAAGCGACGCATTTTCAAGCGTTATCAGGATGCTTTATCTAAGGTAGAGGGCCTGTATTTCATGCCAGAATATCAAGGCACCAAGTCCAACCGCTGGCTGACGACATTGACTATTGATCGTGATAAGAGAACGTCTCCAGTGGACATCATTGCTGCACTAGAAAAAGAACAGATCGAAGCAAGGCGTGTATGGAAGCCGCTGCACCAGCAGCCGCTCTTTCGTGATTGTCCTTTTTATTCAGCAGTGAAAGGCACTCCCGTATCTGAGTTGTTATTTGAAACAGGGCTTTGTCTCCCCTCTGGAACAAGTATGACAGAAGCTGAACAGGATCGTATCATTGACACACTTCGTAATGCCCTGCGAGAAAAAACATTCACCTCTTCACAGGCTGCTCATTCGTAAGCAGCCTGTCTCTCTTTCTATCAAATTCATCAATTAATGGAATAAATAGGTATATGTATTGTCAATTCGTTTTAAATATGATATTGACAAAGGGGTCCTTCCTCCTTAAAATGAAAATGATTATCAGCGTCAATTAGGAGGAACATCTTATGTCTATTTGGAGTAAATTTTTTCCGAAAATTAAAATAAATACAGTATTACCTTTCCTGCTAATCTTTTTATTAGTAGGCTGCTCTCAAGCAAACAATGGAGCAGAAGGAAACAAGGATCATCCTGACATGATCACGATGGCTTGGCCGAGAGATATTGGCGAAATGAATCCGCACGTATACAACCCATCGCAATTGTTTGCACAATCAATGATTTATGAGCCATTGGTCAGCTATCAAAAGAATGGAAAGCTAAAACCTGAATTAGCGAAATCATGGGATGTTTCAAAGGATGGCAAGGTGTATACTTTTCATTTAAGAGACAATGTGACGTTCTCAGATGGATCTGAGTTTAATGCTAACATTGTGAAAAAGAACTTTGATTCCATCTTAAAAAACAAGGATATACATAGCTGGTTAGGTGTTATAAAAAAAATCAAAAAGACAGAAGCAGTAGACAAGAAAACGTTTAAACTCACATTAACAGAGCCATATTATCCAACTGTTCAAGAATTAGCAGTTGTCCGCCCGGTTCGTTTCTTAGGAGAAGCAGGCTTCCCTAAAAACGGAGATACGTCAAAAGGGATTGAAAAACCAGTGGGGACAGGCCCTTGGGTATTAAAAACATATCAAAAAGATGACTATGCCATTTTCGAACGAAATGATCATTATTGGGGAGAAAAACCAAAGGTTAAAGAAATCAAAGTCAAGGTGATCCCAGATGCGGAAACGAGAGTCATGGCATTTGAAAAAGGCGATGTAGATGTCCTTTACGGAGAAGGAACCATTAGCCTTGATGCCTACAAACAGCTAGAGGCGAGCGGCAAGTATGAAACAAAAATGTCAGAGCCTGTAGCAACGAGACAGCTTGTCATGAACACAAAAGTGGATCAGCTGTCAGATGAGAAAGTGCGTCATGCCCTTCAATATGCTATTAATAAGAAATCAATGGTAGAAGGTGTCACCTCTGGCTTAGAGGATGAAGCAGATCACATATTGCCGACCAACATGCCTTACACATCTGATATTAAGGTGAAGTCTTTCCAGTATGATGTAGACAAAGCGAAAGCATTGCTGGATGAAGCAGGCTGGACACTTCCAAAAGGAAAAACCGTTCGTGAAAAAGATGGAAAAGCGCTTGAATTTAGTATGATGTATGACTCAGCAGAATCGATTCAAAAAGCGATGGCTGAGACGCTTCAAGCAGAATGGGGAGCCATTGGCGTTGGCGTCAAACTTGAAGGTGTGGAGCTGGCAACACAGGTGCAGCGCTTTAAAGCCAACAAATTTGATATGAACTTCTTTAGCAACTACGGAGCGCCTTATGATCCGCATACATTTATGAACGTCGTCTCATCAGATGGTTTTGGATTCAAAGAAGCCATCTCAGCCTATCCAAATAAGGACAAGCTGATCAAAGAAATGAGCGAAATTCCATCAACAACCAATGAAAACAAACGAAAAGCACTTTATTCGTCTGTGTTATCTTCATTACAGGATCAAGGGGCGATTGTGCCAATCTCTTATTTTAAAAAGACAGCCGTTTATCAAAAAAATGTGAAGGACTTTGAGTTCCCAGCAAATCGCGATGAACATCCATTCACAGGCATTAAGCTGAAGTAATAGAAGGAAGGTAAGGAAATGGGCCGCTATATCGTCAAACGCATGCTATCAATCATCCCTGTATTTTTATTAGCCACACTTTTTACGACTGGTATGATTCACCTTTCACCAGTTGACCCGGCTGAGGCATATTTAGCAGCGGCTCATATCCAGCCTACGGATGAAATTTTAGCGCAAAAACGAAATGAATTTGGTTTAGACCAACCGTTTTATATGCAGTATCTTCACACCATTGAAAAAGTCATTCACCTTGATTTTGGCCAGTCGTATATGTCCAACCAGCCTGTGCTCAATGAGGTGATCTATAGAATACCAGCGACGATTCAATTGGCGCTTACTAGTCTATTGATTGCTATTTGTGTCAGCATTCCGCTCGGCTTTTTCAGCGGCATGAGGAAAAATGGCGTCGTTGATCATATGAGCCGGCTTATTTCTTTTTTAGGAGCATCTATCCCGACGTTTGTCTTGGGGTATTTGCTCATCTTCTTTTTTTCAGTGAAGCTCGATCTTTTACCAGTTGAAGGGGTCGGAACATGGGAGCATCTCATCCTGCCGTCGATCACACTGGCCGTCCCTTTAATTGCTACGTATACAAGGCTATTACGATCAAGTGTGAGTGAGGCGCTTCAAGAGCCTTTTGTTCAATATGCGAGAATCAGAGGATTAAAGGAACGGTCGATCATGTTCAAGCATGTATTGAGAATCGCGATATCGCCAATGCTGACAGGGCTTGGGGTGAATCTTGGCAAGCTGCTGACAGGAACCATTATCGTAGAGGCGGTTTTTTCATGGCCGGGGTTTGGGCGCTTCTTTATTGAAGCGATCTTTAACCGGGATCTGCCGGTCATTCAATTCTATGTCCTCATGGCAGCATGTATCTTTATCTTGAGCAGCTTGATTGTGGACTTGCTCCAACTGATCATTGACCCCCGTATTTCCAGAAAGGAAGGCCGCCAGCCATGATGACAAAAGGAAAATATCTCTTCTCTCATCAAAAGATGATCTCGATCTGTGTGGTGCTCCTTGGTCTATTGCTGATTGTGACAGTATGTGCACCGTGGATCGCTCCACATGATCCGGCGGCTGTCAATCTAGCGATGAAGCTAAAGGGGTCTTCGTGGGAGTATCCTCTTGGGACAGATCAATTAGGCCGATGCAATTTATCTCGAATTTTATATGGTGCACGTGTTTCACTAGGCTGTGCGTTATTAATCTTTCTCTCTTCTTTATTGATTGGGTTAATCGTTGGTTTGTTGTCAGGTTACAAAGGCGGCTGGATCGATCACGTCTTGATGAGAATCTGTGACGGGATCATGGCATTCCCGAACCTGGTGCTGATTCTTGGATTAGTCGGCATCTTCGGTCCTGGACTTTCTCAAGTAGTGCTTGCCTTGATGCTGGTACAATGGGTATACTATGCTCGCGTCTTTCGAGGAATGGTGCTGAGTTTAAAAGAACAGAACTTTATTGCTGCCGCAAAAATCAGCGGGACGTCCCACTGGAACATCATGAGAAAGCATATGATTCCAAATGTCCTGCCGCCACTCGCGGTCATAGGTACACTCGAAATGGGCTGGGCGATTATGGACATTTCTGCGATGTCCTTTCTCGGATTAGGCGTTCAGCCTCCTATGCCTGAATGGGGAGCGATGATCCATGAAGGGAAGTCGTACATTCAAACGAATCCTCAGTTGATGCTGTACCCAGGTCTTGTGATCATGGCTGTCGTGGTCCTCTTTAATTTACTAGGAGAGGCCCTCTCAGAGAAATATGGTATCAAACGCCGTGTGTAAAGGAATGATCGATGTGCAAGAGTCCATTTTACAAATAGAGAACCTGCATGTGCAGACGAAAACGCCTCATGGGACAACCTCTCTTATTCAGGACGTATCGTTTGAAGTAGGGCGTGGTCAAATCGTTGGATTAATAGGTGAGAGCGGCTGCGGGAAAACGGTGACAAGTATGTCGATCTTACATATGCTTGACCCGAAAACAACGGAAGTCACTGGCAGCATCACATTACAAGGACGAGAATTGATCGGTATGAGTGAAAAGGATATGCGCTCTATTCGGGGCAAAGACATCTCATATATTATGCAAAATCCAATGAACAGCTTTACACCAGTATGGACGATCGGTCATCAGCTGATTGAAACCATCCGCCGGCATACCGCTGTCAGTAAAAGGCAGGCACGAGCGAAGGCAATGGATGCGTTAGCGCAGATGAATCTGCCGCAGCCAGATAAGCTGTTAAACAAGTATCCCTTTGAACTAAGCGGCGGCATGCTGCAGCGTGTCATGATTGCCATGGCAGCCTGCATGCACCCGCCTCTTCTCATAGCAGATGAACCAACAACTGCTTTAGATGTACACACGCAGAAGCTGGTGCTTGAGCACCTAAACCAAATTCGTCATGAGTATGGAACTGCCATTTTGCTCATTACTCACGATCTTGGCGTCATTGCAGAAATGGCAGATCAGGTTGTCGTCATGAGACAAGGAGAAATGGTTGAAAAGGCAGAAGTGCTTGAGCTTTTTGAAAACCCGAAGCATAATTATACAAAGAAACTATTAGCAGCTCGTCCATCCATCCCAGCTGTTTGCCCGATTTGAGGTGAGAAGGCCCTTGCATTTATTAGAAGTGAAAGCAGTTAGTCATTCATACAACAGCCGGTCGTTTCTGATGAGAAAAAAAGGCGCAGACCAAGTCTTAAGCGGCGTCAATTTAATCATTGAAGAAGGCACATGCCTCGCATTGCTGGGGCAAAGCGGCGCAGGGAAAAGTACACTAGGCCGCATCATACTTGGTCTAGAGAAACCAAGAGCCGGTCAGGTCCTTTTTGAAGGGCAGGATATATATTGTGCAGATCAGCGAACACGCAAACATTATCGCCGGCATGTGCAAGCGGTGTTTCAAGATTCATATTCGGCGGTGAATCCAAGGTGGACAGTCGAACAAATTTTATCCGAGCCGCTTGAAAACTATGAAGCTATGGGCCGACAAGAACGCAAAAACGTGTTGATTCACTGGCTGGAAAGAGTCGGGCTCAGTGAAAAGGACTTGTCTAAATATCCGCATCAATTCAGCGGCGGCCAGCTGCAAAGGATCAACATCGCAAGAGCCTTATTGCTGCAGCCAAAGCTCGTCGTACTGGATGAATCCGTCAGCAGCTTAGACATGGTTACACAGGCTGTCATTTTAGATTTATTAGTAGAATTAAAGAAGGAACTGGGTGTCGCTTACTTATTTATTACACATGATATGACGGCAGCCTATCATGTAAGTGATCAATTGGCGATATTGGATCAAGGTGAACTTGTTGCTCAATTTCAATCAAAGGATGATTTCTTTTCATCAGAAGAGACAGCGGTGCAGAAAATGAGAGATGCAATGCTCGCAGACCATCCTTTGTCCCGAACAATTGGCAGACCGGTTCGGTAAATCTTCATTTCATCAACGCCTCTTTTAGAAGAGGCTATTTTTCATGAAAGGCAGGTGGCATCGTGAACCATCGAGCGTATTTAGCTTTGGCCATTCCTTTAACCATCTCAACGATGACCACCCCATTACTTGGAGCTGTTGATACAGCAGTTGTCGGTCAGCTCGCCAATCCCGCTTATATTGGAGGCGTCGCGGTTGGCAGTCTCATTTTCAGTACACTATATTGGCTCTTTGGTTTTTTGCGGGTGAGTACATCTGCTTTTGCCGCCCAGGCAAACGGGGCGCAGAGTGAGGAGCAGGGCGTACTTGCTTTTCTAAGACCTTTTTTAATCGCCATCATTGTCGGCCTTTGTTTTATTGCCCTGCAATGGCCAATTATTCAATCTGCTTTTCTAGTGATTTCTCCCGCTGCGGATGTCCGGCAATTTGCAGCAGATTATTTTCATATTCGTATTTGGGGTGCCCCGTTTACCTTGATGAATTATGTGATATTAGGGTGGCTGATGGGAATGGCAAAAATGAAAGAAGCCCTCTCTTTACAAATCTTGATCAATGTCATGAATATGGTCCTTGCCCTTCTGCTTGTTCATGTGTTTTCGTTTGCAGTCAAAGGGGTGGCGGCTGCGACATTGATATCTGAATTAACTGCCTTTGTGCTAGGCGCATGGATCATCATGAAGCATTCAAAAAACGGGTTCCAGATGCCTTCTCTTAAGAAAATCATGGATACACAGGCAGTTCAGAAAATGTTTCATGTGAATAAAGATTTGTTTATTCGGACGATTTGTCTGCTAGTGGTGATTAACATGTTTACAGCAAAAGGTGCTTCTTTTGGAACAGAGATGCTGGCGGCCAATGCCATCTTATTTCAAATTCACTATATCATGGCTTATTTGTTCGATGGTTTTGCCAATGCATCCAGCATCCTTGTGGGCAGATCAGTTGGTGCAAATGACCGTACCCTTTATGAAAGAACTTTAACTCTTTCGAGACAGTGGGCACTTGTCATGGCATGCGTCATTGCGTCGGTTTATTTTCTCTTAAAAGAGCCGATCTTGAGCTTGTTTACAAATCTTCCCCGGCTTCTTGATGTGACATTAGGCTATGCAGACTGGCTCGTTCTCTATCCGTTTGCCGCTTGTTTCGGTTTGGTCATATACGGCGTATTTACAGGTGCGACAGAAATTGCCCCTGTCAGAAATTCGATGCTGTTTGCGATGATCTTGTTTATCGTTGTTCAAGCAGCGGTCACGCCTATTTGGCACAATCACGGACTATGGTTTGCCTTTATCATCTATACTACCGGACGGTCTGGCTTTTTGATGATGTACAAATCAAGGCTGGATCAGAAGCTTTTCGCAAATGAAAAACACCCTTTGCCATCATGACAAAGGGTGCTCTTTTTCGTTCATTCATTCGCTTTCTTTTTTCACTTTTTGATATGCTTCATCAAGATGCTGAATACGCTTCAAGACCACAGCGTTTTTGGTCAGCTGGTCTTGTACAAGTGTGGACACCACTGAGCGGTAATAGGCATTCATGGCATGAATCTTGTCTTCATTTTGATTCATGGCGATGTGCTGTTTCAAGTTGTCAACAAAGTATGGAACGGAAAAAAGTTCAGACATGGGAATCACTCCTATTTCGTATATACGGTCCGTCAATCTTCATGTAAAATGATGAGAGGGAGGGGAGACAATGAGCCTTAATCTGCAACAAGAACAAGTATTAAAGCAGGTGCTCACACAAGAACTCAGGCAGGCCATTACGCTGCTCCAGCTGAATAGCGCTGAGCTTGGCGAGTATCTTGACCAGTTAGCGCTTGAGAACCCTCTGATTGAGCGGAAAGACACGGACAGCTATCAACCAGTTTATCATAAAAAATCTCAAGATCGAATGACAGAGCCGTATCGAACGCATCAAAAAGAAAGCCTGCAAATGTATTTAAAGAAACAAGCTATTGATTTGAATCTAAGTGAAAAGAATCAAAGGATCTTTGACTTTATGATCGAGTCCATTGATTCCAATGGCTATTTAAATGAACCGGTTGACGAGATGGCAGCTGTCTTAGAGGTGCCAGCTGAAGAAGTAGAAGCCGTCCTTCATCAGCTTCAATCGCTAGAGCCTGCCGGTATTGGCGCAAGATCATTACAAGAATGCATTCTGCTTCAGCTGAGAAGAAAAAAGGAGCGCTGGTATGAAGCCGAGCTGATCATCGACGAGCACTTCTTTCTCTTTGCAAGAAAGGCTTGGAAGGAAATCGCGGCGAAAACAGGCGTTTCAATGAAAACACTTCAAGCGGTACAAGATGAGGTGTCGCAGCTGGAACCAAGACCGGGCATACATTTCTCATATGAAGAGGACCCTGTGTATATAGAGCCAGATGTGACGATTACTGTCGTGCAGGACCACATCACATTTGAGCTGAATCAGCGCGCTTTTCCAGACGTTGAAATGAATGAAGGATACTTCGCCATGATTCAAGACCAGAAGCGGCATGAAGCATATGTGTATCTAAAGGAAAAAGAGCAGCAATACAATTGGCTTGTCCAAGCGCTGAAGCAAAGAAAACAAACGATGACCCATGTCGTTCGTGAGATTATCTTCCATCAGACAGATTTTTTCCTTACAGGGAAACATAAAATGAAACCGCTTACGATGAAGCGAATCGCAGATATATTGCAAGTGCATGAGTCAACAGTCAGCCGAACGGTGAAAGGGAAAATGGTGCAAACCCCTTATGGTCTCATGGAAATGAAACAATTTTTCCAAGCAAAACTAGAAGGACCTTCGCTGGAAGAGGCGTCCAGCTACACAGTCAAGACGCACATCGCAGAGCTGATCCAAACGGAAAATAAGAAAAAACCGTATTCAGATCAGCAAATGATGACGCAGCTTCAGCAAACCTTTGGTATCCGTGTGTCGCGCAGAACCATTGCGAAATATCGTGAACAAATGAATCTCCCATCATCTACACTGCGGAAGCGCTATGATTAAAAAGAAGTACTTGCCAGAAACAAGGCAGGTGCTTCTTTTTTGTTGAAAGCAAGGCACACAGAAGATTTTTTGAAAATTAAATCGGGGAGACGTCTGAACGGAAATTTTGGGGTAAAGTATAAGATAGGGCATGAGCCGATAAGGATAGACAACAGTGATGAGGTGAGACCAATTGAAATATAAACAAATCAAAACCAAAAAAATATATGAAGAAATTGCGGATGCATTAATCGAATTCATTCGTACAGGTGAGCTTCTTCCGGGGGAAAAATTAGATTCGGTTCAAGCGCTCTCAGAAAGCTTTCAAGTCAGCCGTTCCGCTGTAAGAGAGGCGCTGTCTGCTCTCAAAGCGATCGGATTAATAGAGATGAAGCAAGGGGAAGGCACGTATGTGAAGCAGTTCGATCCTGAACAGCTCGCATTTTCTTTATCTCCTGCATTTTTAATGAAGCAGCATGATGTCAGGCAGCTCCTTGAAGTGAGAACCATCATTGAAACAGGTGCTGTTAAAAAGGCGGCGCTGCTTCGGACGGACGATGACCTTCATCAGCTGCGTGATGCACTCGAACAAATGAAGCTGGCAGAAGCACATGAAGAAATTGGTGAAGAGGCAGATATCACCTTCCATCTCGCCTTAGCCAAAGCCTCGAAGAATGATGTATTAAAGGTGTTAATGAATCAAGTCTCAACCTTGTTAGTAGAAACGATGCGGGAAACGAGAAAAGTCGTATTATTCTCAACGAAAGCCTCCATTCGGCAGCTTTACGAAGAACATGAACAAATTTACAAAGCCGTCATGGCAAGGCAGCCAGAAGAAGCAGAGAAAGCGATGCTTACGCATTTGAAAAATGTAGAAAATCTGCTCGGTGATGTGCTGCAAAAAAAAGCAGAACAGTCAGATACACAATAAGCTGTGCCGAATGATGGCACAGCTCTATTATTGACGAGAAATATGTAGCTTTTTCATTCGATATTGCAGACTTTGCCTGCTCATGCCCAATAACTTTGCAGTCTGTGAAATATTATCGTCCATTTTTTCTAAGTAATGGACGATGTATTGTTTTTCGAATCGCTCCATTTGGGTTTGGAAATCAGTCGTCTGTTCTGGGCTTGTATAGACAAAGGTGTCAGCAGCGGCGGTTTGCTGCAGAGAATTTGTTTGCAATTGCGCCTTAGGACGGCCTTCCCCGTGCTTAAATCTAAAATGATAGGGAAGGTGATGCATGCTTAAGTCGTCTTCATCCATCATCATATTCATCCCCGCCTCAATCACATGCTCCAGTTCTCTTACATTGCCTGGCCAATGATACGCTTGGAAAAGGGCAAGTACCTCTTCGTCAGCCGTCTTCACCTTCATTTGAAACAGCTCATTATATTTTTGAATAAAATGATTCACAAACGTAGGAATGTCCTCTTTTCGCTCAGAAAGCGGCGGGATAAATAAGGTGACAATACCGAGCCGATAAAATAAATCCTTGCGCATGCGTCCACCTGCGATCGCATCCACAGGGTCCTCATTCATATTGGCAATGACTCTTACATCAACAGCGATTTCTTTTGTGCTGCCTAGCCTTCTCACGCGTTTCTCCTGTAAGACGCGCAGCAGTTTTGCTTGAAGAGGAGGATTTAATGAGTTGATCTCATCTAAAAGCAATGTTCCTCCTTGCGCCTGTTCAAATAAACCAGGCTGATCAGTTGCCCCCGTAAAAGCCCCTTTTTGTGTACCAAAGAGCAGACTTTCAATCAGATTATCAGGCAGTGCTGCACAATTTTGGGTAATAAATGGTCCAGATGACCGGCTGCTGCCGTTATGAATGCTTTGAGCAAACAGTTCTTTCCCAGTCCCTGTTTCGCCAACAATGAGCACATAAGAAGAGGTGCGTGTCGCTCGTTTCGCATGTTCAATCACCTCTAAAAATGCAGGGCTTTGTCCAATAATGGAATCAAAGGTAAAGCGTGTGCTTCCTTTTTTCTTCATATTGTGATGAATCAGCCGTTCCAGCTTGGTCACATCATTTGAAATTTCAACTGCCCCTTGAATGAGGCCGTCTCGAACGAGCGGGTATGTATGGTTAATCGTTGTGATTTCTTTTCCGTTGTAATTATGATACGTCTGCTTGGCATGAACGGTTTGTTTCCCGGTACGAAGCGCTTGGACAAGTGTACTGTGCATCTCATCTTGAAAGGTGAAGAAGTCGAGTACATTTTTATGGAGAACATCAGAGCGTTTTAAAGACTCAATCTCCATCATTTTTTTATTATAAACAACCGTATGGCCATTCTCGTCAATTGCATGAACCCCGACATCAATTAAATCGAGCATTTGTTTATACAAATCAATCTCATTTTCAAGCTTTGCGGCATGCAGATCTTTTTTCACTTGTGCCACCTCCTGACGTTACCTCTATTTTACATGAAAAATTTTGCGGTTTCCTCTAAAAAATTTGGCATGCGCAAAGAAATTTTGCGTAAATAATGAGGTAGACCCTCATGATCAAGCAGTCAGAAAGTTGGCACGATCCTTGCATAACATATGGATGAAGATGAACCCAATTGAAAGAAGCTACCTTACAGAAGGAGGAATAGATGATGACACAGACAAATGAATTGATTCAACAAACAGAACAATATGGAGCGGCAAACTATCATCCGCTGCCAATTGTGATTTCAGAGGCTGAGGGAGTGTGGGTGACAGACCCTGAAGGCAATCGATATATGGATATGCTCAGTGCGTATTCCGCAGTGAACCAAGGACATCGCCATCCCCTCATTATTGAGGCGCTCAAAAAACAAGCAGACCGTGTGACACTCACCTCGAGAGCTTTTCATAATGATCAGCTTGGTCCTTGGTATGAAAAAATTTGCAAACTGACAAATAAAGACATGGCACTGCCAATGAATACTGGTGCTGAGGCTGTAGAAACCGCTGTAAAAGCAGCAAGACGCTGGGGCTATGATGTTAAGGGAATCGAAGAGAATCGTGCAGAAATCATTGCGTGTGTTGGCAATTTCCATGGGAGAACGATGACGGCTGTGTCTCTTTCCTCTGAAGCAGAATACCAAAGAGGCTTCGGTCCAATGCTTCCCGGAATAAAACTGATTCCTTACGGAGATATTGAAGCGTTACGTGAAGCTATCACACCACAGACAGCGGCTTTCCTCATAGAACCGATTCAAGGAGAAGCGGGAATTGTCATGCCGCCAGAAGGCTTCTTGAAAGATGCCAAGGCGCTTTGTGAGAAAGAACATGTGCTGTTCATTGCGGATGAGATTCAAGTGGGGTTAGCACGAACAGGTAAGATGTTTGCGTGTGACTGGGAAGACATTGAGCCAGATATGCTGATCCTCGGGAAAGCTTTAGGCGGCGGCGTCTTTCCAATCTCGTGTGTCGTAGCAAACCGCGATATATTAGGCGTGTTTAACCCTGGTTCTCATGGGTCTACCTTCGGAGGAAATCCTCTTGCGTGTGCGGTGTCGCTTGCTGCACTGGATGTTTTAATCGACGAAAAGCTTGCAGCACGTTCCATGGAGCTTGGCGAATACTTCAAAGACAAACTATCACGCATTCAAAGCCCTGTGATTAAGGAAGTGCGCGGCCGCGGATTATTTATAGGAATGGAGCTGACAGAGGCAGCTAGACCTTATTGTGAAAAGCTGAAGCAAGCAGGATTGTTATGTAAAGAAACCCATGAGACAGTTATCCGTTTTGCACCGCCGCTGACCATTTCAAAAGAAGATTTAGACTGGGCAATTGGTCATATTGAAGCACTGTTTCAAGCCTAAATGCCAAAGGGGGAGGAACCTTCACTTTCTCCCTTTCTTTTTCAACGAACAGCGAATTTTGTCAAAGGATGATGAATAGAAGAAAGAAAGTGGGGAAGTGGATTTGAAGCAAGAACAGCATAATGAACTAGAGCGTTCCATGAAAAGCAGACATCTCTTTATGATTGCCTTAGGCGGCGTCATCGGTACGGGCCTTTTCCTTGGATCAGGATTGATTATCCATCAGGCAGGACCTGGCGGAGCCATTCTATCGTTTATCATTGGCGGACTGTTAATGTATTTGGTCATGCTGTGTCTTGGAGAATTAGCAGTGGCGATGCCGACAGCCGGTTCCTTTCAGGAGTATGCAACCAAATATATAGGCCCGTCCACAGGCTTTATGATCGGCTGGCTGTATTGGTTTAGCTGGGCGTGTACGATTGGACTGGAGTTTACGTCAGCAGGCATATTGCTCCAAAGGTGGTTCCCAGATATCCCGGTTTGGCTCTGGTGCCTAGCATTTAGTGTGATATTATTTGCCGTGAATGCCATCTCAGCTCGCAGCTTCGCTGAAACGGAGTTTTGGTTTTCAGCTATCAAGGTCGCTGCCATCCTATTGTTTATTATCATCGGAATTGGCGCAATTTTCGGAATGATTCATTTAAAAGGCGGAGAACCAGCCCCTTTATTTCGTCATTTGACGGATCATGGCGGACTATTTCCTAATGGTGTTTTTGCTATTTTATTAACCATGGTCACGGTCAATTTCTCCTTTCAAGGAACAGAACTTGTAGGGATTGCAGCAGGTGAGAGTGAAAGCCCTGAAAAAACATTGCCTCGATCGATACGGAATATTATTTGGAGAACGATGGTCTTTTTCGTTTTATCAATTGCGGTTCTTGCCGCACTTCTTCCATGGCAGACAGCAGGCACTGTTGACAGTCCGTTTGTGGTCGTGCTGGACAAGGTCGGCATCCCATATGCTGCAGATATCATGAATTTTATTATCATCACAGCTGTCTTATCTGTAGCAAACTCTGGATTATATGCATCATCACGTATGCTTTGGTCGCTTTCAAAGGACGGGAAAGGACCTGGCTTTACGAAAAAGCTGTCCAAGCGTAAAATCCCGATCAATGCATTATTGGTGACAATGGGTGTATCCGCTTTATCCCTGCTCACAAGTGTTGTGGCACCAAAAACGGTGTATGTGTGGCTCATTTCGATTTCCGGAATGGTTCTAGTTGTGGTGTGGATGTCCATTTGTTTGTCTCAGTATTTCTTTAGAAAACAATTCATAAAAGCGGGTGGAGATGTAAAGGATCTCGTCTTCCGTACACCGCTCTATCCATTTGTGCCATTGGCAGGCTTCATCGCATTTGGCATCGTTCTCATCAGCCTATTCTTTATTGAGGATCAGCGGATTGGCCTTTATTGCGGCGTTCCGTTCATGGCTGTCTGCTACATCATTTATTATTTCAAAATCAAACCGAAGGAAGAGGCAAAGCGTTTCGCTGAAGAGGAAGGAACCATCCCAAAAACATAAAAGACCAACTATATCAACAAAATGTGCATGCGGATCTCACACGCATGCACATTTTCAATGGTGAATTCATTGAATATAGAAGAAAATAAATATTTTGAAAAGAAATATCATAGCAAGAACCTTGATGACAAGCAGGTTATCGGTGAAAATGTGTCTATTTTTTGTCTAAATGTGTTTGTAAGAGTTGAAAATGCAAGATTATCCTGTTAAAATAATTAAAGAAAGCAGGGATTGATTTTTTTTGGCTGTGGCGGGACGTTTTTTGTCACAGTGGGACGTTTTTAGTCCAACGTGAAAAGAAAGGGTCGTTAGCCATGAATCGTTTATTGGAAGCTCAAAAAAAATTATTGCCAGATCTTCTCATCGTTATGCAAAAACGCTACGACATTTTGCAATACATCAGGTTAGCTGAACCAATCGGCCGCAGAAGCCTTGCGACGAGCCTAGGTCTCAGTGAGCGCATCTTAAGAGCTGAAGTTCAGTTTCTAAAAGAACAAAACCTGCTGGATGTCAAAACGAGCGGCATGATGCTGACGAGTGAAGGCCACGCTTTGCTTGAAATGCTTGAAGGAATGATGAAGGACGTTTTAGGTTTAACCTTTTTGGAAAATACATTAAAGAGGAAGTTAGGCCTAGAAGAAGTCATCATCGTTTCTGGTGACAGTGACGAATCCCCGTGGGTGAAGCAAGAAATGGGAAGAGCTGCTGTCCAATGTATGAAAAAAAGGTTTACTGGAAATAATATCGTCGCCGTCACTGGCGGAACGACGATGGAAGCCGTTGCCGAAATGATGACCCCTGATGCCAAAAACAGAGGCATGATGTTTGTCCCTGCGAGAGGCGGTCTTGGGGAGAATGTAAAAAATCAGGCAAACACCATTTGTGCCCACATGGCTGAAAAAGCTTCCGGTACTTACAAACTGCTGTTTGTTCCAGGGCAGCTGTCAGAAGGTGCTTACTCTTCTATTATTGAAGAGCCGTCAGTCAAAGAAGTGCTTCACACGATTAAATCATCCACGATGCTCATTCATGGGATCGGTGAAGCAAAAACAATGGCGATGAGACGAAATACACCAGCTGAAGATTTAAAAAAGATTGATGAGCATGACGCAGTGACAGAGGCCTTTGGCTATTACTTTAATCGTGATGGTGAGGTCGTCCACAAAGTGCACTCCGTCGGCATGCAGCTAGATGATTTAGAAAGCATTCCACACATCATTGCTGTTGCAGGTGGATCATCAAAGGCAGGGGCCATTGAAGCTTATTTCAAAAAACCCCGCCGAACGGTTCTCGTCACAGACGAAGGAGCCGCAAAAGAGTTATTAAGGGAGTCAATTGATCCCTCAATATAAAACATTGTTACCTATAAAAGGAGGAAACATCATGGCAGTAAAAGTCGGTATTAACGGATTTGGACGTATTGGACGTAACGTATTTCGTGCAGCATTAAACAATCCTGAAGTTGAGGTAGTAGCGGTTAACGATCTAACAGACGCTAACATGCTTGCACACCTTTTACAATATGACTCTGTTCACGGAAAACTAGATGCAGAGGTTTCTGTAGACGGTACAAACTTAGTAGTGAACGGTAAAACAATCGAAGTATCAGCTGAGCGTGACCCTGCGAAATTAAGCTGGGGTAAACAAGGCGTAGAAATCGTTGTTGAATCTACTGGATTCTTCACAAAACGTGCAGACGCTGCAAAACACTTAGAAGCTGGCGCTAAAAAAGTCATCATCTCTGCTCCTGCTAACGAAGAAGATATCACAATCGTTATGGGTGTAAACGAAGACAAATACGATGCAGCTAGCCACGATGTCATCTCTAATGCATCTTGTACAACAAACTGCTTAGCTCCATTTGCAAAAGTACTTAACGATAAATTTGGTATCAAACGCGGTATGATGACAACTGTTCACTCATACACAAATGACCAACAAATTCTTGATCTTCCGCACAAAGACTACCGTCGTGCTCGTGCAGCTGCGGAAAACATCATCCCAACTTCTACAGGTGCTGCGAAAGCTGTTTCACTTGTATTGCCTGAACTTAAAGGTAAATTAAACGGTGGCGCTATGCGTGTTCCAACACCTAACGTTTCTTTAGTTGACCTTGTGGCTGAATTAAACCAAGATGTAACAGCTGAAGATGTAAATGCAGCACTTAAAGAAGCAGCTGAAGGAGAACTTAATGGAATCCTTGGCTACAGCGAAGAGCCATTAGTATCTGGTGACTACAATGGTAATGCAAACTCTTCAACAATCGATGCTCTTTCTACAATGGTGATGGAAGGCAGCATGGTGAAAGTCATTTCTTGGTACGATAACGAGAGTGGATATTCTCACCGCGTTGTTGACCTTGCAGCTTACATTGCAAAACAAGGTCTTTAATTTCTCACACTGAAGGAACTCACTTGGTTCTTTCCTAGAGACACGATATAATGAAGACGGACAAGGGAAGGGGAAGCATCCCTTTCCCTTTTTCTCTGTTTTTATCCGTTCTGCACGATTTCTCGTTTTGATGAGGGCAAAATGGGAAAAGGATAAAGAGAGACTTGTCCAATGCGTAAGGAAACCAGAATAAAGGAGGATCTCCTGACGAGCATGAATAAGAAATCAGTAAAAGACATTGACGTAAAAGGTAAAGTTGTGTTCTGCCGCGTAGATTTTAACGTTCCAATGAAAGACGGAGAAGTGACGGATGATACTCGTATTCGCGCAGCATTACCAACGATTGAGTATTTAACAGGACAAGGCGCAAAGGTACTGCTAGCTAGTCATTTGGGTCGTCCGAAGGGTCAAGTTACTGAAGAACTGCGTCTGACACCTGTGGCAAAACGTCTGCAAGAGCTTCTTGGACAAGAAGTGAAAAAAGCGGATGAAGCTTACGGAGACAACGTGAAAAAGCAAATCTCTGACTTAAAAGAAGGAGATGTGCTAGTGCTTGAAAACGTTCGTTTCTATCCTGGTGAAGAAAAGAACGATCCTGAATTATCAAAAGCATTTGCTGATTTAGCCGATGTGTATGTCAATGATGCGTTCGGTGCTGCACACCGTGCACATGCATCCACTGCTGGTATTGCAGCATATCTTCCGGCTGTTTCGGGCTTCCTCATGCAAAAAGAGCTTGAGGTTCTAGGAAAAGCCATTTCAAACCCTGATCGTCCATTTACAGCGATTATCGGTGGTGCAAAAGTAAAGGATAAAATCGGTGTGATTGAAAGTCTTCTGGATAAAGTGGACAACCTCATCATCGGCGGCGGACTTGCTTACACATTTGTGAAAGCACTTGGCCACGAAGTAGGAAAATCTTTATTAGAAGAAGACAAAGTAGATTTAGCGAAATCCTTTATGGACCGTGCAAAAGAAAAAGGCGTGAACTTCCTGATTCCAACAGATGTTCTGGTAGCCGACGACTTTTCAAATGATGCGAATACAAGCATTGTGCCAATCTCTGAAATTCCAAGTGATCTAGAAGCACTTGATATTGGAACAGAGACAAGAGAGAAGTATGCTGATGTCATTAAAAACAGCAAACTTGTTGTCTGGAACGGACCAATGGGTGTATTTGAAATTGATGCATTCGCTAAAGGAACAAAAGCAATCGCAGAAGCACTGGCAGAAGCAAAAGATACATATTCTGTCATTGGCGGTGGAGACTCAGCAGCAGCTGTTGAGAAGTTTGGTCTTGCTGATCAGATGAGCCATATTTCTACAGGCGGCGGCGCTTCACTTGAATTTATGGAAGGCAAAGAGCTTCCAGGTGTTACTGCATTAAACGATAAATAAGACCAAAACTGCTATAAGGAAGTGTCAATCATGAGAAAACCAATTATAGCTGGGAACTGGAAAATGAACAAAACACTTGGCGAAGCGGTTAGCTTCGTTGAAGAAGTCAAGTCATCCATTCCATCTCCTGACAAAGTGGAATCAATTGTCTGTGCGCCAGCACTTTTCCTTGAAAAGCTAAACAGCCTTTCTAACGGAACAGACCTTAAAATTGGTGCACAAAACATGCACTTTGAAGAAAATGGTGCATTCACTGGTGAAATCAGCCCTGCTGCGCTAAAAGATCTTGGCATCGGCTACTCAGTGATCGGTCATTCAGAGCGCCGTGAATTCTTCGCTGAAACAGATGAAACAGTGAACAAAAAAGCACATGCTGCATTCAAGCATGGCATCTTTCCAATTATCTGCGTAGGTGAAACGCTTGAAGAGCGTGAAGCTGGCAAAACAAATGAACTTGTCGCTGATCAAGTGAAGAAAGCACTAGCTGGTTTAACGACTCAGCAAGTCGCTGAATCTGTCATTGCATATGAGCCAATCTGGGCGATCGGTACAGGGAAATCTTCTACAGCGAAAGATGCAAACGATGTTTGTTCGCATATCCGTCAAACGGTTGCAAGCGAATATGGTCAAGAAGCGGCAGACAGCCTTCGCATTCAATATGGCGGAAGCGTGAAGCCGGCGAATATTAAAGAATATATGGCAGAATCCGATATTGACGGTGCTTTGGTAGGCGGCGCAAGCTTAGAACCTCAGTCTTTCGTTCAATTATTGGAGGAAGGTCAATATGAGTAAGAAACCAGCTGCATTAATCATCTTAGATGGATTCGGTTTAAGAGGCGAAACAGTCGGTAACGCTGTTGCCCAAGCAAAGAAACCGAACTTCGACCGCTACTGGAATGAATTCCCGCATCAAACCTTAACGGCTTCAGGTGAGGCAGTAGGCCTCCCGCAAGGTCAAATGGGTAACTCTGAAGTTGGGCATCTGAACATCGGTGCAGGACGCATTGTGTATCAAAGCTTAACAAGAGTGAATGTTGCCATTCGTGAAGGGGAATTTGAGAAAAACGAAACGTTCCTAGATGCAATGACTTATGCAAAAGAGAATGACAAGGCCCTTCATTTATTCGGTCTCTTGTCAGACGGCGGTGTGCACAGCCACATCCAGCATCTCTTTGCCCTGCTGAAGCTGGCGAAAAAAGAAGGCTTAACAAAGGTATACATTCATGGCTTCTTAGACGGACGTGATGTTGGTCAAAAGACAGCCAAAGTGTACTTAAAACAGCTTGAAGAACAAATCAAAGAAATCGGTGTCGGAGAAGTGGCAACACTTTCTGGACGCTATTACTCAATGGACCGTGACAAACGCTGGGATCGTGTGGAGAAAGCATATCGCGCGATGGCGTATGGTGAAGGCCCAAGTTATCAAAACATTTATGATGTCGTTGATGACTCCTATGAAAATGGAATCTACGATGAATTCGTTATTCCATCTGTCATCACGAGAGAAAATGGTGAGCCAGTTGCAAAAGTAAACGACGGAGACTCTGTGATTTTCTATAACTTCCGTCCAGACCGTGCGATCCAAATTTCGAACACCTTCACAAATGAAGATTTCCGCTCATTTGATCGCGGGGAAGCACATCCGAAGGATTTACACTTCGTCTGCTTTACACACTTCAGTGAAACGGTTGATGGCTATGTCGCCTTCAAACCAGTGAATTTGGATAACACAGTAGGAGAAGTGCTTTCTCAAAATGGATTGAAACAGCTGCGGATTGCTGAAACAGAGAAATATCCTCATGTGACGTTCTTTATGAGTGGTGGGCGTGAAGAAGAATTTCCTGGTGAAGACCGCATCTTGATCAATTCGCCAGATGTGGCAACCTATGACCTCAAGCCAGAAATGAGCGCTTACGAGGTAAAGGATGCACTTGTTGCAGACATCAATGCTGATAAGCATGATGCGATCATCCTGAACTTTGCTAACCCGGATATGGTTGGTCATTCAGGTATGCTCGAGCCAACAATCAAAGCCATTGAAGCAGTAGATGAGTGCTTAGGAGCTGTAGTCGACGCAATCCTAGCAAAAGGCGGACATGCCATCATCACGGCAGACCACGGTAACGCAGACGTGCTAATTACCGAAGAAGGAAAGCCGCATACTGCACATACGACAAACCCTGTTCCAGTCATCGTGACGAAAAAAGGTGCAACGCTTAGAGAAGGCGGCATTCTAGCCGATCTATCTCCAACGCTTTTAGACTTACTTGGTCTTGAAAAACCAAAAGAGATGACAGGAACATCATTGATTCAGAAATAAAAAAATTGATTCAAAAGGAGAGAAATAACGATGCCATACATTGTTGACGTATATGCACGCGAAGTATTAGACTCTCGCGGTAACCCAACAGTTGAAGTAGAAGTTTACACAGAATCTGGCGGCTTTGGCCGTGCATTAGTACCAAGTGGTGCTTCTACTGGTGAATATGAAGCAGTAGAACTACGTGACGGAGACAAAGACCGTTACCTTGGAAAAGGTGTTCTGACAGCTGTAAACAACGTAAATGAAATCATTGCACCAGAACTTTTAGGCTTTGATGTAACAGAACAAGTAGCGATTGACAAAATGTTAATCGAACTTGATGGAACAGAAAACAAAGGGAAATTAGGCGCAAACGCAATCCTTGGCGTATCTATCGCTGTAGCACGTGCGGCTGCTGATTTCTTACAAATTCCACTTTACCAATACCTTGGTGGATTCAACTCCAAAACGCTTCCAGTGCCGATGATGAACATCGTCAACGGCGGAGAGCATGCGGATAACAACGTAGACATTCAAGAATTCATGATTATGCCTGTAGGTGCACCGAACTTCCGTGAAGCACTTCGCATGGGCGCACAAATCTTCCATAGCCTGAAATCTGTATTAAGTGCAAAAGGCTTAAACACAGCTGTAGGTGACGAAGGCGGATTCGCTCCAAACCTTGGTTCTAACGAAGAAGCACTTCAAACAATCGTAGAAGCGATTGAAAAAGCTGGTTTCAAACCAGGTGAAGAAGTGAAACTTGCAATGGATGCTGCATCTTCTGAGTTCTACAACAAAGAAGACGGTAAATATCATTTATCAGGCGAAGGTGTTGTGAAAACATCTGCTGAAATGGTTGACTGGTATGAAGATATGGTATCGAAATACCCAATCATCTCGATCGAAGACGGCCTTGATGAAAACGACTGGGAAGGTCACAAACTATTAACTGAGCGCCTTGGCAGCAAGGTTCAGCTAGTAGGAGATGACTTATTCGTGACAAACACGAAGAAGCTTTCTGAAGGAATCAAAAACGGCGTAGGTAACTCTATCCTGATCAAAGTAAACCAAATCGGTACATTAACTGAAACATTTGATGCAATCGAAATGGCAAAACGCGCAGGATACACAGCAGTCATCTCTCACCGTTCTGGTGAAACAGAAGACAGCACAATTGCAGACATCGCTGTTGCAACAAACGCTGGACAAATCAAAACAGGTGCTCCGTCTCGTACGGACCGTGTGGCGAAATACAACCAATTACTTCGCATCGAAGATCAATTGGCTGAAACAGCACAATATCACGGCATTGCAACATTCTATAACTTGAATAAATAATGCCAGCTACGCGCTGCGTCCCGCTCTTTCATGAGAGCGGGACGCAGCGTTTTTTTTGTGTTGAGCGAAATCCGATAGCTAATTCATTTGTCTTATCCTATTTTTGTAAAAAATCCTCCTTCAGTTAGAGAAGCAGTCAAAATCCCCTCCATTTATAAGCACTAAATCATGAAAAATCGACTAAAAATATGATCTGAAATGAACTTATGCTTTCTGTAAGGGGGTGGTATCATTTTACATATATTAGGGGGTGATGAGATGCTGAATCCTTTTAGCCTTCGTTTTCCAGTAGGTGTGTATATGTATGTCCTTCACCTACTGGCGGCCTATGATGAAAGGAAGCAACGAATTCTAACTTCTAAGAACATACAGAAAAATGCATTTTGGATTTATGTCCTTGCCGCTATTTTAGGTATTGTGACAGTCGCAGCATTGATTTGGGCATGCAAGACCTTTGGAAAAGGCTCTAAATTTTTAGGCGAATTCAAGTTCTTAGGCATGTACGTGAAAATCAAATGCGGTTTCTAACAGGGATGAGAACAGATGCGAGGTCATCTGTTCCATCTGAAACAAACGGAGGAATATGATGCTGACATTACAAATACAAGAAAAAACGTATAGCCGCACCTTCTCTCTCCGCCATATACAAATGAACGTAGAGAAAGGCCGAACGATGCTTCTTTTAGGACACAATGGTGCAGGAAAGACAACAATGATCCAAGCTATGTTTGGGCTAACGCCATTTACTGGCTCTGTTTCCTTACATGGTGAACAGCTGAACCTTCAATCCTCAGCACATATTTCCCTATTGAAAAAACACGTTTCCTATATTCCTGACGAACATGCGTTGTTCGATTATTTAACACCGAGGGAATACTTTCAATTACTTCAGCTGCCACATGAGCAAGATATCACACGTGAAGAGACATTCATCGATTTGTTTGAGCTGAGTCCGTATATGGATCAGCCAATCGCTCAGCTGTCCCATGGCAATCAAAAAAAAACACAAATCATTTCGCAGCTTCTCAGGCCATGTGATTATTATGTGTTCGACGAGCCAACGAACGGACTTGATCCAGATATGATGATTATCTTAAGAAAGGTGCTCATGAAGCTGAGAGATCAAGGCGCTGGCATTCTGATATCAACTCATCATTTGAGCTTTGGTGATACATTATATGACCATCTCATGATCTTAAGAAATGGTGACGTCAAGCTGAATATGTCCCGCCAAGAAACGACTCAGACATTTCCTCATCAGGCACTTGAAGAGATTTATAAAGAAGTAAATCGAGATTACTATATGCAGGTGGAGAGGTTACTCAATGATTTGGACACGACACGTTCTTCATAAAATAGAATGGGGCATGCTGACAGCGAAAGGAAAGCAGCTTGGAAAAAAGTATCCTTTGCAGCTTCTCGCAGCTGCCGTTTTTCTCTTGCTGATCTATGCGATATACGTTGTCATCAGCCTGCGCTTTTACATGCAGGTAGGTGAAAGTGAGCCAGCTACGCTATACCTCCAATTTGTCAAAATGTCGCTCTTACTATTAGGAGCAGGGATTGTGTTATCCCGGAATAAACTGAAGCGCCAAGAATATCAATTCTACTTTTTAAACAGTGCGATTCAGAGTGTGCCATTTATCCTTTGCGTGTATTTCTTTCCAGTTCTTTTTTGCTTCCTCATGGCTGGACTGCTTTTTTTACCGATTATATTAGGTCTTTTGATCACGGGTGTCACTCCATCTCTGTATTGGATCATCGTTGTCTGCATCACATGTTGCATATTGGCACTTTATACGGTCTCTTCATGGATGCTGCTGCGGATCGGTGTGAGCCATTTCGTATCAAAAACAAAAGAGCATTTGCTGCTTCAAACGATCGGCTTTGCGGCGCTTCATGTACTAATATTTCTCCTTTTTCAAAAAGCGGTGGAGATGATCCATGTATGGCCGGCTGTCTATCTGTTGTTACTTGTCATCATCCTAAGCGCTGGATGGCTATGGGTGAAGGGTTTAGCAGCTTGCTATGTTCATCAGATGTTTTTGCAGCTGAAAAAAGAGGTGAAGTCGTTTTCCTACCAGAAAATCAGAACGCACTCTTCCTTTCTGACGCATCTGCGGCAGGAATTGGTCTATTTCAGCCGATCAGCTGTTTTTAAAGAGCAAGGCATTTTGTTTCTCTTTCTCATTTGTTTGACGGTGGGGCTGCCATTTGTTTTTACCCCGGCAGAAACTGGCTGGCTGTATGCCTTTATTGTGCAGTTTGCGTTAAAGGAAATATTGATCATGCTTCCGCTGATGATTGGCAGGGAATATCATATCAATCAAAGGGCCATCTTTATGTTAAATACATCAAAGGGCGCTTATTTAATGTCGAGAATGTTATTTTATTACACCATTAATCTGCTGACATATTTTGTGTATATTGGGCTTGCCTATTTGGTGATCGGTATTGAAAGTGAAGGTCATGGATTGGCGAGTTTGTCCATTTTATTGATTACCGCCATGGCGGCCTGTACAGGGTTTGTCGTGAAAATCAGTGATTTTAATAAGCTGTTTGTGATCGTGTTGATGATTGCTGTATTCAGCTTTATCGATATGCTTTTATTAGAATGGCTTTCATCTGATGTATCTCTTCTCGCCACCGCTTATCTGCTTGGTTCACTTGCCTTTTTCAGTTGTATATATGCTGCGATGTTAAAAAGGCCTGTATTGCGATGATGGGGCTTGTCATTAGTTTACTAGCTGTTGTGCTCATTCACGAACTCGGTCATATGTTGATGGTCATGGTGTGTAACAAATTCGAAAAAAGACCCCTTTTTGATTTTGTGATGATGATTGATTGGAAGCAAGTGGCGATCGTCCATGAGACATTTGCCCGGCCGAGCTTTAATCTGATGGTGGCACTTGCGGGTCCGCTGTTTCCTGTGCTCTGCTCGAGTGTGCTTTTTTTAATGTGGAAGCATCCGGTGAGTCATCAGCTGTTGTTTTTTTCTTTACTGAACACTGTGATGCTGCATCCAGCTTGCCCAGATGGGAAAAATATCACAGCCAGTTTAAAAGAGATGAAGGAGAGAAAGAGATGATCAAAGTATTTCATTCGTTTTCTAGCGGCTTAACACTTGCGATGCTGTATATATTTGCTGTGTTTATGACCCCTGTCTTTTTACTGCTGCTAGAAGTCAATCATGTTGAATCAAGTCCGACACTGTTTGGTATGCCATTTTATATCATGAAAATTGAAGAGTATCAATTCAGCTCAGAGGCGACGCTTTTTGGATGTGTTGTCTGCTTTTTAGCTGGCGCTGTGCTTTACTTTTTCATTCAATATGTGATTCATGCTGTGAAAAAGCGAAGAGTATAAAAAAAGCAGGCTGAACAAAAAGTCAGTCTGCTTGAAACGTGAAGGACAGCCGTACCATATCCATACATTGAATCCCGTTTTCATAAATCGGTTCATCATAATGCTTAAGGAAGAAATCGCGATCGATCGAAGTCAGGCGGAAGCCGCATTTTTGATAAAGTGCGAGCTGCTGAATACTCGAGTTGCCTGTGCCGATTTCAATCCTATGGAAACCAGCGGCTTTCGCTTCAGCGATCGCATGACGGATCAGCTGTTTCCCAATTCCCTTTCCTTGCCATGACTCCTTCACAGCAACATTCATGATTTCGACTGTATGCTGAGGTAGCGATGATAGCACATAAACACCAATCACATCCTCTTCATGAAAGGCGGCATAACAAGAGCCGGATTGCACATAAGCGAGAACCTTTTCCTTTGAAGGGTCAGCTAATAGTAAAAGATCCATAGGGAGAGATTGATCATGAGATAATCGCTGAATCTGTATCACATGTTTTCATCCTTTCTATTCTTTCATATACCCTTGTTTCACGCCCCAATCATATTGGTCCTGTACCCACCTGAGAGGGAGGGTGATGAGTGACATTCGGGTCTTTTTTGACAGTTGGTTTTCTTGTAGCCTGTGCGGTCTGCTTATTCGCTTGAGCAGTAGCTTTTGCTGCTGCCAGCTCTTTTTGAAGCTGGTCGACTTTTATCTCAAGCGCTTTACGCTGTTTGACCTCTTTTTCATAGGCTTTCTTTTCTTTTTTGAGCTTTTTTGTGACGGTGGCTATTTGCTTTTTTTGTTCATCGTTTTCATGCTTCATATCCGTTTGATCTGATTTTAACTTCGAAAGCTGCTTAGTGTTCGTTTTGCTTTCTTGCTGATGTTTTTCCTCTGCTGCTGCCAAACAATCCAGCCAGCTGCGCCTAACACCGCAACAGACAGAAGAATGATCGTAATGGTTTTTTCAAGTGTGAACCCTTTTCTTTAAACCTCTATTATCATCGGTTAAAGATAAACAGGTTTTAACATCAAAGGGAATATTCACATCAGTTTGGCAGACACTATGAAAAAAGGAGGGTGTCTGTTGATTTCCTTTATGATTCATGTTGTGGTCTCATTATTTGCTGTATCAAACCCCATTGGAAACGTGCCTCTTTTCATCACCTTAACAGAAGGCTATACAGAGAAAGAACGCGCTCAGACAGCCAAAAAAGCCATCGTGGTCTCTTTCATTATTTTGATTGCCTTTCTATTGGCAGGCAGGCTCATATTCAAATTGTTTGGGATCGATATTCATGCACTCCGCATCGCCGGAGGTATTTTTATTTTTGGTATCGCTTACAATTTGCTGAATGCAAAAGAATCACACGTCCAAAATCCTCATTCGGAGGAAAAGGCAGAAAGCAAAGAGAAGGCAGATATCTCCGTTACGCCGCTGGCAATCCCGATCATCGCTGGGCCCGGTACAATCGCTACAGTAATGAGTTTAACCCCGGGAAGTCAAGGGATGCTCCACATGTTTTCGATTCTAATCGGCATTATCATTGTTCTTGCCATGACGTATTATGCCTTTCATTATTCCAGTTTCATTATGCGGAAAATGGGGAAAACAGAGATGAATGTTGTGACGCGTTTGATGGGATTAATTCTTGCTGTAGTGGCAGTTGAGATGATCGGCGCAGGCTTAAAAGGGATGTTTCCGATGTTTATGTCATAAGTGTATATAAAAAAGCTGTTTTTTTCTACAATGATGTAAAATAAAACAGCTTTTTTTAAGGTTTCGGCACATGCTTAAATACTTCTTCACTTTCAAAGAATTCAATTAAGCGGCTAATCCAATCATAGTAATCAAGACTTTCCTTGATTTCTGAAAGAAGCAGATTGATTTTATCCTCTGTTTCTTCAGGTAAGTCGTCCTGTTCAAGCAGCTCTTGCAATTCCTTGCACGTTTTCTTATGTGCTTTACGGTTTTTGCTGACAACTCGGGACCAATTGGCTGCAAACAATGAAATAAACGTTTGGTATTGATCTTGCTCAACGTCATAAAGATCTTTACGTATTCCTTTTTCATAAACCTTTTCCGCAATATTCAAATCGAGCATTTCTCGAACGACTTGACTCATCCTCGTTTTGCTCATGCCGGTCGCCTCTGATAGCTCTTCCAGCGTCATTGGTTTACGGTTCATGTGAATGATACCAAGCACTCTACCCACTGTAGAAGAAAGACCAAAGGCATTCATGTTCTCCGCAGCTTTTTCAATATAATGATCCTGTGCTTTTTGAATGGCGCCTAACGCTTGCTTGTCCACTCCCCGCTTCATCCCTTCACGACTGACAATTTGTAACACAATATATCATATACCTGTTTGTTGATGAAAACAATAAATATTGAGTAATTGCTAGTAATTTGAAGGAAAAAGGAGAGATCTCTAGATATTACAGCGTTAACTGAAAATTTTATATAAATCTTATGCAATACAAACACATCATAAACTTTTTATTTTATAAAGTTTGCACTATAATGAATAAGGTGTAAATTTTCTGAATATATAGATCCAACTAATTGGAGGTGTCTCATTTGCTGAAACTAGAGAATGTATCTAAGACGTATAAAGGCGGAAAAAAAGCTGTCAAAAATATTGATTTAGAAATAGCAAAAGGAGAATTTATTTGTTTTATTGGACCAAGTGGCTGTGGTAAGACAACAACCATGAAGATGATCAACCGACTCATTGAACCTTCCTCAGGAAACATTTTCATCGAGGGAGAAAATATTATGAAAAAAGATCCAGTTCAATTAAGAAGAGAAATCGGTTATGTGATTCAGCAAATTGGACTGTTCCCCCATATGACCATCGCGCAAAACATCTCACTTGTGCCGAAGCTCTTAAAATGGCCGGAAGAAAAACGGAAAGAACGAGCACGCGAACTGCTGAAGCTCGTCGACATGGGCCCGGAATTTTTAGAGCGCTATCCTCATGAACTCAGTGGAGGACAGCAGCAGCGCATCGGAGTTCTTCGCGCACTGGCAGCAGAACCCCCTCTGATCCTCATGGATGAACCATTTGGTGCACTTGATCCAATTACACGAGATACATTGCAGGAAGAATTTAAGAAACTGCAAAAAACGTTAAATAAAACCATCGTATTCGTCACACATGACATGGATGAAGCCATTAAACTCGCTGACCGAATTGTGATTTTAAAAGATGGAGAGATTGTCCAAGTAGGCACACCTGAAGATATTTTGCGTAACCCCGCCAACGAGTTCGTAGAAGAATTCATCGGAAAAGAACGCCTGCTTCAATCAAATCCGAATATGGAACGTGTAGAACAAATGATGAACACGTCACCAGTCACCATTACAGTCGAACAAACGTTGACTGATGCCATCTACATCATGAGAGAAAAGCGGGTCGATTCCTTGCTTGTAGTAGATGAACATCATGTGCTAAAAGGCTATATCGATATTGAAACAATCGATGCGAACCGCAGAAAAGCGGCTTTCGTTGGTGAGATCTTAAATACAGAGTTCTATACTGTACAAGAAGGCGCACTTCTAAGAGACACCGTTCGGAAAATCTTAATACGCGGTATTAAATATGTACCGGTTGTGGATGCCAAAGGGCATTTAAAAGGCATTGTAACACGGGCAAGTCTTGTAGATGTTGTGTACGACTCTATTTGGGGAGACGATACGCCGGCGTCTGCCATTGAAATGAACTAAGGGAGGTGGACACATGGATCAAATCATCGATTTTCTAGAGAAAAATGGTGGGGAACTCCTCACAAAAATGTGGGAGCATTTATATATTTCCTTAATTGCCGTCGTGCTAGGAATTATCGTTGCCGTTCCTTTAGGCGTCGTTCTCACACGAATGAAACGAGGCGCAGGTTTTGTCATCGGTGTCGTGAATATCTTTCAAACACTCCCTAGTTTAGCGATTCTTGCATTTTTTATTCCTATTTTGGGGGTGGGGAAAATACCTGCAATCGTTGCTCTCTTTTTCTATTCGGTATTGCCTATTTTGAGAAATACGTATGCGGGCGTCCAAGGTGTGAACAAAAACATGCTTGAATCCGGTAAAGGGATCGGCATGACCACATGGGAACAAATTCGTCTTGTGGAACTTCCGCTTGCTGTACCGATCATTATGGCAGGTGTCCGAACGTCAACGATTTATTTAATTGGCTGGACAACACTTGCTGCTTTTATCGGTGGAGGAGGTCTTGGTGACTACATTTTGATTGGACTTCAGCTATACCAGCCGGAATACATTATTGCAGGTGCCATCCCAGTCACCATTTTAGCGGTCATCATCGACTTTTCATTGATGAAGCTGGAGAAAAAAGTAACACCAGAAGGCTTAAAAGGATTGAAGGAAGTTTCATAAGGAGTTGGCTTATGTGAAGAATCGAAAAACAAGATGGATCAGTGCACTGCTTGCCGGATGCTTGCTATTGATAAGCGGCTGTTCACTACCTGGACTAGCCGGCTCTTCAGGTAATACGCTGCGAATTGGAGCACAAAACTTTACCGAATCAGAAATTATGGCCTACATGGTTAGCGATATCATCGAACATTACACAGATAAAAAGACAACCATTGTGAAAAACCTAGGCTCTAATACCGTACAGCAGAAAGCAATGGAAAACGGAGATATCGACATTTCTGCCACAAGATATACAGGGACAGATTTGACGAGTACGCTTGGAATGGATGCGGAAAAAGACCCGGAGCGTGCGATGGAGATCGTCCAAAAAGAATTTAAGAAACGCTATGATTACAAATGGTTTGATTCCTATGGCTTTGATAATACGTATGCCTTTGCCGTGACGCAAAAGATGGCTAAGGAAAACAAGTTAGAAACCGTCTCTGACTTGAAAAAGAATGCGAAAAATTACCGGTTCGGTGTCGATAATATTTGGCTCAAAAAGAAAGGCGACGGTTATGAAGGATTCGTGAAAACATACGGAATTGAATTTGGAAGCACGTATCCAATGCAGATTGGTTTAGTCTACGATGCATTAAAAAATGAAAAAATGGATATTGTGCTTGCCTATTCAACAGATGGACGAATCAAAGCCTATGACCTCAAAATTTTAAAAGATGATAAGCGGTTTTTCCCGCCATATGATGCATCGCCAGTTGTCCCGGAAAAAGTCCTAAAAGAGAACCCAGGGCTTGATAAGGTGATCAACAGGCTGATCGGAAAAATCGATACAGAGCAAATGCAAGAGCTTAACTATCAAGTCGACGGGGAGCTTCAAGAACCAGCCACCGTTGCGAAAAATTTCCTGAAAAAGCACAATTACTTTGAGTAAGATGGGGAGGTGTCACGGCTGATGGACACACTGCAGCAATTATGGACGTATTATCAGCAGAACGGTTCATATGTGTTAGAAGAATTTTATCGGCATTTTCTCATGTCAGCGTATGGGGTGCTGTTTGCGGCGATTGTCGGAATTCCAGTAGGCATCTTTGTGGCGCATTACCGTAAGCTGAGCAATTGGATCTTCGCCATTACCAATGTTATACAAACCATACCGGCGTTAGCGATGCTTTCCGTGCTGATGCTTGTATTAGGTCTTGGCGCAAATACAGTCATCTTATCACTCTTTCTGTATTCGCTTCTGCCGATCATCCGCAACACGTATACAGGGATTGTCAGCATTGAACATGCTTATTTAGAATCGGGTAAAGCGATGGGCATGACGAAATGGCAAGTGCTGAGAATGGTTGAATTACCGCTTGCTTTATCGGTCATTATGGCTGGTTTAAGAACCGCCCTTGTCATCGCCATCGGCATTACAGCGATTGGGACATTTGTTGGTGCGGGAGGTCTAGGTGATATCATCATCAGAGGATCAAACGCCACAAATGGAACAGCCATCATTTTAGCAGGTGCTATTCCAACTGCGCTCATGGCCATTATCGCTGACCTAGTCATGGGCTGGCTCGAACGCTATTTAAGCCCAACTAACAAGAAAAAAGAAAGAAAAGCATTAGCTGCAAAAAACATCACATCTGCTTAAGCGGTTAAAAAGACAAAACCTCCCTTACATCTGTAAGGGAGGTTGTTTTATGATGATCAGGCGGTTCACATGCAGGTATTTTATGATTCAAGCGTGATCCATTCAGAGGACCACTTCGAAATTTCCTCAAAAACGGGTGCAAGGGAACGCCCCATATCAGTTAAAGAATACTCAATGCGCACGGGTGTTTCAGCAAAAACCTCCCGTTTTACAATGCCTGCTACTTCCAGCTCTTTTAATCTCTCAGATAATACTCTTCCGCTTAAATTTGTCAGAGCAGCCTCAATTTCACTAAAGCGCTGCGGACCTGAGAGAAGCTGAAAAACAATCAGTGCAACCCAGCGTTTACTCAATAACTCAACTGCTTTTTCAAACCGCGGGCACATGTCAGATTGATTCATCTTTCTTCACTCCAATCTGAACCCATTATACCGTAAATCTGTCATAAATCAGCTCAAAAAGCTTGTCAATGCTCAAAACATTCTATGATGACGAACGGCTGTTTAACATAAATAACAGATAGCGGTTAAGATCCTCTATTTCTTTTTTCGAAAGAGTTGACCAAATGTCTCCATCAAATATTTCGAGATCACCAAGTTCATATAGCGCTGCAGCTTCCTTTATTTTGGATAATGCCATTTCCTCTTCCTTCAACTGATGGACAGAAGAGGCTTCCTCAATATAGCCCGCAGCCTGCATCATTTCCTCATAAGGGACCTTTAATGCACCGGCTAGTTTTTTAATCGTAGGAGGCTTTGGAATACCGCGTTTCCCGTTTTCAATACGAGAAATACCAGCAGCGCTGACCTCTGAATACATCGCTAATTGGTTCACTGACAGCTTCTTTTCCTCACGTAATGCTCTTAAATATGCACCAAAGTTCATCAAGGCAAAACCTCACATGGTTATAGATTAGATATGTCTATTTTATCTGATTTGTTGACTATTGGCAACAAGTATACCATGAAAATATTGACATTAGTTAATAGTGGATGTACATTAGGTTTATGCCCCGCTATTTGTTCGCCTTTTTTTGGTTGATGAGCGTGAGAAAGTATTCATTCAGCTGGCTGATGTCTTGTGCGGAGAGCCTTTCCCATTTGTCCCCATCAAAAATGGGAAGATGTTCTACATCCTTTTGAAGCGCCGTTTGATAGATTTTCAACATGGATTCATATTTTGGTTTCATTTCATGAACTTGCTCCTGTTCAATATGACCGGCAAGCAGCATTAAATCCTCATAAGGCACCTTCAAGGCATGTGCTAATTTTTTGATAGTCAAAGGTTTTGGCACACCGCGCTTTCCATTTTCAATACGAGAAATTCCAGCAGCGCTTACACCTGAATACATGGCGAGTTGATTGACAGACATTTTTCTATTTTCTCTTAAAATGCGTAATTGTTCACCAAAGTGATTCATGACATCGAACCTCACATTTCAGTATATGACTTATTTTAGTATGATCATTGACCAAAGGAAATAGCAGAGGGGTAAAAGTGTTGACTTAAGTTAATAGATCTGTTTCATGTGAGCACCTACACGTTGTACATATTGATTCCATAGGAGGTTGTAATGATGGTCGAAAAGATTCAGATCAGGCGGGCTTTTGTCATGCAGTATATGATCGAAAACGATATGTCTTTAAATCAGCTCGCTGATGAAATTGGCATTTCTCCTGCCACACTCAGCAGGGTATTAAATGGTCACCGGAAACCAGGCCAGCTTGTCATTGGCAAAATGATTCATTACTTTGATAAAAAATTTGAAGATCTATTTTACTATGAAGATGTTGACAAAAGTCAACGAATGAAATGATCAAGGAGGCAATGTCGTTGAAAAGAACTGGGATGGTCAGACATATTGATTCACTAGGCAGAATTGTTCTGCCTTCAGAAATGCGCAAGGTGCTCAATATTAAAGAAGAGCAGCTATTAGAAATTTTCATTGAAGATCAAACCATTATGCTGAAAAAATATGATGCAGATAAGAGCTGCCTGTTAACTGGACAAGTGACGAAGTATAACAAAAGCTATGGAAATGGGAATGTGATGCTGAGTCCTGAAGGAGCTGAACGTTTGTTAGTAGAATTAAAACAGCTATTGAAAGAAGAAGCAACCCGTTAAAAACGTATTTTTAACCGAAAATTGCATATAAAAAATGCTGCATACTACTCTTTGGAATGAAATTGAATCAAAATAACGAATAAAGTCGACAATATAGAGGGAATCTTTATTTTGATGTTTCGTGACATGCACCTTGTTTTCATGTAAAATAAAGTTATGTGTACCAGTTTGTCTGGAGGTGTTTTCATGCACGCATTTGTTATCACATTACTCGTAATTGTCAGTATCGCACTTATCATCGTTGTATTGTTACAATCAAGTAAAAGTGCTGGACTGTCAGGCGCTATTTCAGGTGGAGCCGAGCAGCTTTTCGGTAAGCAAAAAGCGAGAGGCCTTGACTTGATACTTCACCGATTAACGGTTATTTTGTCAGTGCTTTTCTTCATCTTAACACTTGCATTGGCATATCTAGGCGTGTAAGGCGCGAGTAACAGAAGGTCTGATCTTTTTTCAGACCTTTTTTTATTATCAGCACTCTTTTGTGTTTGTTTCATACATACAAGTGGAAAATATAAACCATATCAGAAGGAAAGGAAGTCACATCATGAAAGTTGTTACACCGAAACCATTTACGTTTAAAGGTGGAGAAAAGGCGGTGCTTCTTCTTCACGGTTTTACTGGGAATACAGCCGATGTTCGAATGCTAGGCCGTTATTTGAACGAAAGAGGGTATACATGCCATGCACCTCAATATAAAGGACACGGTGTGCCGCCAGAAGAGCTTGTCCAATCTGGCCCGGCTGACTGGTGGAAAGATGTAGAAGAAGGCTATCAATTCTTAAAAGATGAAGGCTATGAGGAAATTGCGGTTTGCGGACTATCCCTCGGAGGAGTTTTTTCATTGAAATTAGGTTACACTGTACCTGTAAAGGGAATTGTACCTATGTGTGCACCTATGTACATAAAAAGTGAAGAAGTCATGTACCAGGGTGTACTAGAATATGCCCGTAACTATAAGAAATTCGAGGGTAAGTCAGAGGAGCAGATTGAACAGGAAATGGAAGAGTTCAAGAAAACGCCAATGGATACACTCAAAAGCCTGCAAGAACTGATTGCAGATGTCAGAAACAATGTCGACATGATTTATTCACCTACTTTTGTTGTTCAGGCACGTCACGATCATATGATTAATACAGACAGTGCGAATATCATTTATAACGAAGTAGAGACAGATCAAAAGCATTTGAAATGGTATGAAGAATCAGGCCATGTGATCACGCTTGATAAAGAGCGTGAGAAGGTTCATCAGGATGTATATGCATTCTTAGAATCACTTAATTGGTCAATTTAAATATATAGGGGGTTAGAGTGTGCAAAAAGAAGAATTTATGGATGAATTACTCGCTTTTATGAAAGATGAAGCTTATAAACCGTTAACCGTTCAAGAGCTGGAAGTGATGATGGAGATTACCAATCCTGATGATTATAAAGAGCTCGTCAAAGCACTTGTGATGCTGGAAGATCAAGGACTCATTGTTCGCACGCGCAGCGATCGCTACGGTGTACCAGAAAAAATGAACTTGGTAAAAGGAAAGCTGTCTGCTCATGCAAAAGGTTTTGCATTTGTGACACCAGAAGAGTTTGGACAGGATGATATTTTCATTCCGCCTAATGAGCTAGGCACAGCGATGAATGGTGATACGGTCATGGTTCGTGTCAGCCACAAATCAAACGGCACAAAAAAAGAAGGAACTGTCATCCGAATTCTGGAGCGTAATACTCAGACGGTTGTCGGTACCTACACAGAAACGAAAAGCTTTGGCTTTGTCATTCCTGATGATAAAAAAATCACAACCGATATCTTCATCCCGAAATCCGCTAAAAATGGAGCGGTCGAAGGGCATAAAGTGGTCGTGACGCTGACAAGCTACCCAGAAGGAAGAATGAGTGCAGAGGGCGAAGTGACTGAAATCCTCGGTCATAAAAATGACCCTGGCATTGATATTTTATCGATCATTCATAAACACGGCCTGCCAGGTGAGTTCCCAAAAGAAGCGCTTCAGCAGGCAGTAGACACACCTGAAACGATTGATGAAAAAGACCTGGAAGGCAGACGTGACTTGCGCAACGAAACGATTGTAACAATTGACGGAGCAGATGCGAAGGACTTAGATGATGCCGTTACGGTGCAAAAGCTGGATGATGGCAAATATAAGCTAGGGGTGCATATTGCAGATGTCTCTCATTATGTCACAGAGAACTCCCCGATTGATCAGGAAGCTTATGAGCGTGGAACGAGTGTGTATCTCGTAGACCGCGTCATTCCGATGATCCCGCACCGCCTGTCAAACGGTATTTGCTCATTGAATCCGAAGGTCGATCGTCTCACCCTGTCTTGTGAAATGGTCATCGATCGAAATGGGAAGGTCGTCAAACATGAGATTTTCCAAAGTGTGATCAAAACGACGGAAAGAATGACCTATTCTGATGTGAATAAGATTTTAGTCGACCAAGACGAAGAGCTTTTAGACAAATATGAGCCGCTTGTGCCAATGTTCCAAGAGATGGAGAAGCTTGCAGAGATTCTTCGCGACAAACGAATGGAGCGCGGAGCAGTAGACTTTGATTTCAAGGAAGCAAAAGTGCTTGTAGATGATGAAGGAGCGGCGAAAGACGTTGTCATTCGTGAGCGATCTGTCGCAGAGAAATTAATTGAAGAATTCATGCTTGTTGCAAACGAAACGGTTGCAGAGCATTTCCACTGGTTGAATGTACCTTTCATATATCGAATTCACGAAGAACCAAATCCTGAGAAGCTTCAGCGCTTTTTAGAGTTCGTGACAACGTTTGGTTACATTGTGAAAGGAACGTCGACAAACATCCACCCGCGTGCCCTTCAAAGTGTACTTGATGCTGTGAGGGATCAACCAGAAGAAGTTGTGATACAAACCGTGATGCTTCGTTCGATGAAACAGGCGAAATATGATCCAGAAAGCATCGGCCATTTTGGGTTATCAACGGAATTCTATACGCACTTTACATCACCGATCCGCCGTTATCCGGATTTAATCGTGCATAGACTGATCAGAACCTATTTGATTCAGAAAAAAACAGACGAAGCAACCTTAGAAAAGTGGGGCCAGCTGCTGCCTGAAATCGCAGATCATGCGTCTACTATGGAGCGCCGTTCAGTCGATGCAGAGCGTGAAACAGATGACCTCAAGAAGGCAGAATTTATGCTTGATAAAATCGGTGAAGAGTTTGATGGCATGATTAGTTCCGTGACGAACTTCGGACTATTTGTTGAACTGCCGAATACAATTGAAGGTCTTGTCCATGTCAGCTACATGACAGACGACTACTATCGCTTTGATGAACAGCACTTTGCCATGATCGGTGAGCGGACAGGAAATGTCTACCGTATCGGTGACGAAATCACTGTCAAAGTGGTTAGTGTTAATAAAGATGAGCACTCCATTGATTTTGAAATCGTCGGCATGAAAGGCACCCGCCGTAAATCGCCAAAAGATTTTAAGTTCAAAAAACGGACAGATTCACCAGCGAAAAAAGGACGCGGAGGTCAAAATGCCTCTGGGGATAAACCAAAGGAAGATAAAGGCGGAAGTGACTGGTTCACAGGCAGTAAGAAGAAAAAAAAGAAAAAACGCGTATTTGATAACGCGCCAAAACAAAAGCGTAAAAAGAAAAAGTAACGTGCCAAAAAGCAAATAGGGCGTCACGCTCTATTTGCTTTTTGACCATATGGCGTCAGCATTGTCGAAAGCTGGATTGTTTGATAAAATAATCCGTACGATTTGGACCGTGTTTGTGTCAAAAGGAGGGTGTACGCCAATGCCAAAGGGAGAGGGAAAGGTTGTTTCCCAAAACAAAAAAGCAAATCATGACTATTTTATAGAAGAAACGTATGAAGCCGGCCTTGTGTTACAAGGAACTGAAATCAAATCGATTCGTGCAGGAAAAGTGAATTTAAAAGATTCCTTTGCCAAAATCGAGCGAGGAGAAGTGTTTCTTCACAACATGCACGTGAGCCCATACGAGCAGGGGAACCGTTATAACCATGATCCGCTGAGAACGAGAAAGCTGCTGCTTCATCGCAAGCAAATCAGCAAATTGATTGGTGCGACAAAGGAAGAGGGCTACTCACTCGTGCCTCTGAAACTCTATTTAAAAAATGGCTTTGCCAAAGTGCTGATCGGAATTGGTAAAGGGAAAAAGAAATATGATAAACGTGACGATCTGAAGAAAAAAGATGCAAAACGTGAAATCGAGCGTGCTTTCCGTGATCGCCAAAAGCAATTCTAGATTCATGCAGATGTCTTGCTGAGAGCGGAAGCATTATGCTACAATATGTTATGCAGTAAACAATCATTGCTTTTCTTACAGAAACCACCAGTTGTTTCAAGCGAAGAGATTGTTATAATAGTTATATACGGAAGCAGTTAAGCTGAACGTTTCCATCCCGTATATCCCTTTTACAAGGGGACGTTACGGATTCGACAGGGATGGTTCGAGCTTAGGCTGCGAGCCGAGAGGCGATCTCGTTAACACGCACTTAAATGTAACTGGCAAAACTAAAAGTTTTAACCAAAACTTAGCACTAGCTGCCTAATAAGTGCAGCGAGCTCTTCCTGACATCGCCTATGTGTCTGTGAGGAGCCCAATGAAGTAGGCTACGCTTACGTTTCCGTCTGAGGACGTAAGAAGAGATCCATCAGACTAGCTCTCCAAGCGCCCGTCAGCAGGCATGCGGATGAGTGAACACGAAATATGTTGACTACGCTCGTAGACGCTTAAGTAATCGATGTCTCTGGACGTGGGTTCGACTCCCACCGTCTCCATCAAAACTTTTAGAATGCAGTCGGGTATCAAGGGTTTGAAAGCCCTTGATACGGGTTTGGCATCATTTTAGAAGTTCCAAAACTCTATCATTATTTTTAAAAGGCGCTATTTTTTGAGCGTCTTTTTTTATGCCCTTTAATAGATCCATCACTTGATTTGACAGACTTTGTGAAGCGTATGTCGGAGCAGAATCTAATGGTGCAGTTTATAGAGGAGCAAAAAATGATAAATATTTAATTACTTCGCTAAAAACATCCTTAATCATTGTGGTGTATTGAGATTCCTTAATTGTTCAGGGCTTTATGTTGGTCGCTCAATTAATGGTTTGCACGATGCAGCTCTCTTAAAGCCTCCTTAATAGATTAATTTGTCACTCAAACATTGAGCACTTTAATTATGTTATAATATGATATCTTTATTGCCAAATAGAAATTTTATTTAAAAAATGTATGTTTATGGATCTTATTAGATTTAAGGTTTAGCCAAGAAACATCATTATTCTATAAGTTGAGGTGAAAGAGATGTCAGTCATTATATCAACAGACGATTTAGAGCATGTTTGTCCTAATTGTAATGGAACAAGTCATATTTCTATTAAGAACGAAGAAAAAATATGCCCAAAATGTGATGGGAAAGGTGTTATCCTAACTGCTTTAGGCCAAACATTACTTCATTTTATGAAGAAGCATATACGCAATTAATTCAAAGAGATTCTGTACAAAGACAAGAACAAAGTTAAACCAACTGTTTGTTTAATAATGGAATATTGTTCAAGTCTCTTTATAGTTTACCCTGCGGAAACAGGTAAATGGTATTTTTTATTAATTATTCTGTTAAGATAAGCATTTTTCTGTTTATCTTTTTTTAGACAGAAAAACAAGATTATTAACTGCGTTTTTTGAAAATTTAAACAGGGTAAATACATAAAAAAGAAAATAATTTTTAGGAGGACGAAATGTTAGAAGTAAAAAACATACCGAAAATAGAAGAATGTTTCGAAAGTTCTATCAATCCTTATGTTAAAAAAGTACATGAAGACACAGTTAATTGGGCTAAAATTAATAATTTAATGAATGATTCAAACATAAAAAGATATGAAAGACAAAAAATTTCATACTTGGCAGGACGTTCTCAACCTTATGACTCTTACGACAGTGTAAGATTGTCTTCTGATTATCTTTTATTGTTTTGTATATTGGATGATTATAGCGACAATTTGAACAATCAAAAGTTATATGATATATATTCTAAAAAGATAATTGAAATTCTTAATGAAAGAGCATTTTATGATGATGATACTTTTTTATATGCGTGGCATGATTGGTGGAAACGTCTTAGTATAGGAATGCCTGATGAATGGAAAAAAAGAATTATTCAAAGTATTCAAAATTGTTTTAATTCTATTAAATGGGAAATTAAAAATGAAAAAGAAAAGTACATACCAACTCTTGAAGAGTACGTCAATCATAGGATGCATAGTGGGAGTGTTTTTGTCTGTTTTGATCTAATAGAAAGAGGAGGGAGAAGTTTTATTCCTGCTTCTAGTCGTAGTATTTTACTGAGAGATTTAATTAACTCTATCAATAAAATAGTAAATTGGACAAATGATTTATTATCTTTTAAAAAAGAATTTGAGAATGATGAAATTCATAATTTGGTTATCATTCTGCAAAAACAAGAAAATTGTTCAATAGAGACAGCTTTAGATAGAGCAAAGGAAATGTTAAACATAGAAATTAATACATTCATTGAACTTAAAAATAAAGTCTTTATCAGTAATGAGCCTTTTGATAGTGGTATGATTAAATTCATATCTAGGTTGGAGAATGGTGTTCGAGGACATTATGAATGGAGTATGAAGACTAAAAGGTTCTAATTTATTATTCTTAAATGATAATTGCTACCCTTATAGTGCTATTAAATAAAAATATATACTGTATATTTATGATGACTATTACCCCTCATTATATATGTGGCTCCGCTTTATAAAAAGAGGTTATATTATGTTTAATATGAGGGAGGTTTTGTACGACTAATATATCAAAACGTTTTAGATCCATTGCTTCATGATAAGGAACAGGGTCGTGGATATTTATTGATGTTGTTTGCATTTCTTTAAGTTGGGGTGAATCGGTTTAAAAGAACGTGGCCTCTACCACTAGATCAATTGGCATAGCATAGAATATTGATGTTTTTAGGTTTGAGCATCAATGACCCCGTTCCTTATCATTTGGCATCGCCTTACTCGATTTAAAGATACAACGATTTTCCAGGACATTTTCAATGAGATTATTCTTCAAGCCATTAATCGGAATAATCTAGCAATACAAAATCGGCTTTGTGTTGAGAAGGATTTCTAGAGTGGAATATGAGAACAACACCTTGCTTTAACGAGAAATTTCTCTATTATAAAATGGATGGAATTAAGAAGAAAATAAGACTGACGAGATTTTCTCGGAAAACTTAAAGATGCCGATAGCCAGCATCTTTTTTTAATGTATTGGTCAACTTATGTCCCCCGAAACAACTGTAAAAATCGAATTAACAAAGGACAAACAACTATAATAGCAATGATGAGTAAGAGCTGATTAGATAAGAGTTCCACAAACGTTGTTTGAATCACATAAACTGCAATCAGTAGTAAATAACTCACCAAAAATATCAACCCAGAACTTCTCTTCTCAAATGGCTTCTCTAAGAGAATCAGCATAAATAGCCCCGCCATAATAATCAAAAAAGTCATATACCTTGTAAGCCTCCTCGTCATTGATCCCCGATTTCCACATTGTACAGATATTTCACCTACCGCAACATACTTCTCCCTCAAATTAAGCAAAAAGTAGTGAAAATATAAGGGATCACGAACAGATAACGACCGAAACTGTACAAAAAACCTCCAACCAAATCAAAATCACATCTTCCCATTTATGACTTCCTCATATATAGTAAGATTAGACTAGTTCTAAATAACTGAAATTGGGGCGTTTACATGGATTCGATTGTTTTACATTTTATTGTGATCATGAGTGTTTCTGGCATTCTGTCCGTGATATTATCAATCATTGCTCATGCGAACCGCCGCCGGTATATTGGCTGTCAATTGTTTATGTACATGTCTGGAGCAACTGCGATTTATATCTTTGGGCACACGTTTGAATTATTGGCAAGTACACCTGGACAGATCATGTTCTGGGTTTGTTTTCAATACATAGGTCTTCCGTTCATCGCACCATTCAGTCTGATGATTGTGCTGCAATTTACGGGATTCCATCAATATTTCACAAAGCGCCGCGTGCTTCTCATCTTACTGATTCCAACTCTCACTACCATTATGGTGTTCACCAACTCTTTTCATTCACTCTTTTATCGTAGCATCACGATGAATCCAGTAGACGGATTTTTATTGGCTGATTTTACGATTGGCTATTGGTATATCATTCATGGCGTCTATACATTTGGCTGTTCGATGCTCGCTATTTTTATGCTGGTTTGGTTTTTACGTGTCACAAAAAAAGAATATTTAAAGCAGATCCTCATTTTGCTAGTGGGAATGTTACTGCCAATCACGACATCTTTTATCTATTTATTAGGCGTTACGCCTCTTCATATTGACCCGGTCCCTGTGGTGATGTTTTTAACCAATGCACTCTACTTATGGGCGATTATGTCGTTCCAGCTCTTTAAGCTCTCTCCCATTGCAATGGAGCGTGTGTTTGAGCATATGTCTGAAGGGGTTCTCATTTTAGATCGATACCGGACACTCATAGATTACAACCCCGCTGCTGCATCGATCATTCCAGCACTTTCTAATAAAAAGGGCATTGGCTTTAAAATTGACGATATTTTCTCAGGGATCATCAAAGATACCGCGTTCATTCAGTGGCTGCGTTCTCCGCAGGATCATTCGCAATATGATTTAATGTTGAAAAGGGAAAAAGATCATTCCAGCTATTATCACTTGACCGCATCGTCCCTATTTAATAGAAGAGGAGAGATCGAGGGCAGGCAAATTGTGATCAGTGATGTAACAGAGCAGCGTTTGCTGCAGGAAGAGCTGGAGCGTCGTGCGTATATTGATGGGTTGACGAATATCTTCAATCGTTCTTCTTTTATTGAACGAACGCAGATGATCTTGGAAGAGGATGCGCAGGATACGGCGATCTTGCTGTTTGATATTGATTTCTTTAAACAAATCAATGACACGCATGGACATCATATTGGAGACGAGGCGCTGCGTCATGTTGTCACCATTTGTCAGCAGCATTTACAGATGGACGATTTATTCGGACGATATGGCGGAGAAGAGTTTGCTATTTGTCTGCCGCATCATTCATTTGAAGAGGCATGTCATATTGCGGAGCGAATGAGACATTCGTTTGAGACGAGTTTCTTTGAGACTGATGAGGAAAAAGTGCGAGTGACAGCGAGCTTTGGAATCGCTCATACAGCTTATGATCCAAATGTATTAGAAACTCTTCTATTTGAAGCGGACCAAGCCTTGTATATGTCAAAACGCCAAGGGCGCAACCGGATTTATGCGTCAACTGGAGCGGGCTATATGCTGTATGAAGAGCATGATCTACCGCCAGCTTCTCATTGACTGTTGTCCTGACATTCGATATGATAAACATAACATTTGAACGGTTTCCTAAAGGGGAGTAGCTTTTACGGTTTGGTCGTCATTACAGAAACTCACGTTGTTTCTCGGCCATTCCGGCATGAACATGTTAGCCAGACCTTTGCCTATCACACATGAGGCAAAGGTCTGGCTTTTTTAAGGTCTTATTGCATCTGTGTGATGGGGGAGCGGGACAAATGATGTTTTCAATACCGCAGATGAAAGGATGATCGATCTTGAAAAAACATGTGATCTCTTTGTTATTTTCGGGCACGCTTGTATTAAGTGGATGCTCCGGTTTGCTTGACCAAGTAAGTGATACAACGACATATGTCACAGAGGCAAATGAGTATGTGACGGACATTCAGCAATTTACGGAGGACTTTCCACAGCTCGCAGAAGAAGCTGTAAAAAACGCCGCCAAAAAAGCAGAATTAACCCAGCAGCTTGAATCATTGAAGGCAGACATTCAAGAATTTAATGAACTGACAGCACCAAAAATAGCAGAAGACCTGCATGTGCAGATCATTGAAAAAAATAAGGTGCTGTCAGAGGAAATTCAAACGTATTTACAGCAATTGAAAGCGGACAACATCGACGTTGCTGCTATGCTTGAGGACCAGCAAGGGTTGATCAAGCAGCTTCAGCAGTCCGTCAATCTTTTACAGGATATTGAACAATTAACAAACTAGGACAAACACAGCTCTTAGACGCGCATTCAGCATATCTTTGCCTTTTCCAGTGGAGATATGCTTTAATTTAAGGAAAGACAAGTCATATTAGAAAAAAGGTGATCACATGACAGAACATGAAGAAAGACATATGGCTTCGCCTAGAGCCGAGAAGGATAAAGATCAATTGATCAATCGGTTGAAACGAGTGGAAGGACAAGTGCGCGGGATTCAGCAAATGATTGAAAACGATCGTTACTGTATAGATGTTGTCAATCAAATCTCCGCTGTCAATGCAGCTTTGAAAAAAGTCAGTCTTCATTTGATGGAAAAGCATACACATCACTGCGTAGCGGATGCTATTAAGAGCGGCAATGGGGATGAAGCCATTGAAGAGTTAATGAACGTCTTTCATAAGCTCACAAAATCGTAGCATTTATATGTTTACATTGATACCCTACTAGGGTATAGTAAGGTGTAGAAAATGATTGATGGAGGCGATGAGAAGTGGAACAAGCAACACTTCAAGTGCAGGGCATGTCTTGCGGACATTGCGTGAAAGCAGTCGAGGGAAATGTAGGAGAATTAGCAGGTGTTGAATCTGTGAAAGTCCATTTAGACAAGGGACAGGTGGAGGTTTCTTTTCATCCTGATCAAGTCACGTTACACCGAATCTCTGATGTGATTGAAGAACAGGGATATGATGTCGTATAAATGATATACGTGCTGCATGTGACAGCGCGTATTTTTTTCAAAAAAAGATACCCCCATGGAGTATGTGAAGAGGTGAGATGAATGAAAAAGGAAATTGATTTTCATATTACGGGGATGACCTGTGCTGCCTGTGCAGGACGCATTGAAAAGGGTTTGAACAAGCTGGAAGGTGTGGATGATGCCAATGTGAATTTGGCGCTGGAAACATCTCATATTGTGTATGAAACAGAACAACTAACACCAGATGATCTGAAGCAAAAAATTCAATCCCTTGGCTACAATGTGGTGATGGAGCAAGCAGAATTTGATATAGAGGGAATGACGTGTGCAGCGTGTGCCAACCGAATCGAGAAAAAAATTAACCGGATGGACGGTGTTGATCACGGATCTGTGAACTTTGCACTTGAGACCCTTCAGGTCACGTATCATCCTGGCCAAACGTCTACAAGTGATATAAAGGATGCGGTTCAGTCCATTGGATATTCTTTAATTGAACCAGCTGCAGATGAAGCAGAGGAAGGAAAGAAAGATCATCGCCAAGCAGCAATAGAGAAGCAGACGGCACGCTTTTTATTTTCAATGATCTTGTCACTGCCGCTTCTTTGGGCAATGGTCAGCCATTTTTCCTTCACGTCTTTTATTTGGCTGCCAGAAGCGTTCATGAATCCATGGGTTCAGCTGGCTTTAGCAGCGCCGGTTCAGTTCATTGTCGGCTGGCCCTTCTATGTAGGAGCATATAAAGCTTTACGTAATAAAAGTGCCAACATGGATGTTCTTGTCGCACTTGGGACATCAGCTGCGTTTTTCTATAGTTTATACGAAAGCATTCAGTCAGCGGTTCAAGGCACACATGAGGCAGCCCTCTATTATGAAACAAGTGCTGTGCTTATTACGTTGATCGTGCTCGGAAAATTAATGGAAGCAAGAGCAAAAGGGAGATCATCAGAAGCGATTCAAAAGCTGATGGGCCTACAAGCGAAAGAAGCGGTCATCGAGCGAGATGGAAAAGAGATGACCGTGCCAATTTCCGAAGTAAAAGTGAATGATCTTGTGTTTGTCAAACCGGGGGAAAAAGTGCCGGTAGATGGAGAGATCGTGGAGGGAACAACCGCAATTGACGAGTCCATGATTACGGGAGAAAGTCTGCCTGTTGATAAAACTGCAGGTGATGCGGTTATCGGGGCAACCATCAATAAAAATGGGTTTATGAAAGTGAAAGCGACAAAAGTCGGGAAAGAGACCGCCCTTTCACAGATTATCCGAGTCGTAGAACAAGCACAGGGCTCAAAAGCGCCGATTCAAAGGATGGCAGATCAAATATCAGGGATATTCGTTCCCATCGTTGTAGGAATTGCTGTGCTCACCTTCCTGATATGGTTTTTCTTTATTGAACCAGGAAATGTGACGTCAGCCCTTGAAACGTTTATCGCAGTCATCGTCATCGCATGTCCGTGTGCGCTTGGTCTTGCCACACCAACCTCTATAATGGCTGGCAGCGGCCGTGCAGCTGAATCAGGCATTTTATTTAAAGGCGGGGAGCATTTAGAAGTGACCCAATCACTCGACACGGTTGTTTTAGATAAAACAGGGACTGTGACAAAAGGGGAGCCGAGTCTGACAGATGTGTTGGCATATGCCAATTGGACAGAAGCTGCGCTGCTACAGCTAGCAGGATCAGCAGAACAGCAGTCGGAACACCCGCTTGCCAGAGCGATCACAGACGGAATGAAGGAACAAGGTCTTGAAGCGGTCGAGGTCGAAGCGTTCCAAGCAGACCCAGGCCATGGAATTGAAGCAAAAGCCGCAGGACGCAAGCTTTTGATTGGAACGCGTAAGCTATTACAAAAACATCATATCCCATATGATCAAGTCGAAGCGTCTGTAACGTTACTGGAGCAGCAAGGGAAAACGGCTATGCTTGTCGCGATTGATGGAGAAGTCGCCGGCATAGTCGCGGTCGCAGATACGATCAAATCATCCTCACCTCAAGCTATCAAGCGTCTGAAAGAGCAAGGGATTCACGTTGTGATGATGACAGGTGATAACAAGCTGACAGCAGAGGCGATTGCGAAACAGGCGGGCATTGATCATGTCATTGCTGAAGTCCTGCCTGAGGAAAAGGCTGCTCACATTGCGGCGCTTCAGGAACAAGGAAAGAAAGTCGCCATGGTCGGAGATGGCATCAATGATGCCCCGGCTCTTGCGACAGCGAAAATTGGGATGGCAGTTGGAACAGGGACAGATGTCGCCATGGAAGCAGCAGATATCACGCTCATGACAGGAGACCTCCATGCCATTGCAGATGCGCTTGAATTTAGTAAAAAAACAATGAGAAACATCAAGCAAAATCTATTTTGGGCGCTTGCTTATAACTGCATTGGGATACCGATAGCTGCTTTTGGACTTCTTGCGCCATGGCTTGCAGGAGCAGCAATGGCCTTTAGCTCCGTGTCGGTTGTATTGAACGCGCTCAGATTGCAGCGTTTGAAACCGGTTAGAGAGGGAGTGGCACAATGAAGCTGAATGTCAAATGGATTTGGACGATTAGTGCATTGTTCTATGTTGCTCTTGTTCTTATTGGATATGCTATGTATGATGAATTTTATCCAAAGCAAGAACCGCCAAGTGAACAAATGCAACATCATTAAGACTTCGCCAAAAGCGAAGTCTTTTTTTAACAATTTTGTGGAAAAACCCACCTTTTAAAAGATTTTTCATAAAAAATTCACTTCTTTTTGTTCCTTTTTGTCGTTTTTTGTAGGTTCATCGTTAAGATGCGATTAAGCAACAAAGAAAGCGTTATCAAAAAAAGGGGGTTCACGTATGAAAAAGTTAGGGTTAGCTTCTCAAATACTCATTGCACTTGTTCTGGGTGTTATCGTGGGAGCGCTGTTTTATCAAAATGAAACCGTTATTAATGTGTTAACGCCGATTGGCGATATATTCATCCATTTAATTAAAATGATCGTTCTTCCAATTGTTATTGCTGCGTTGATTGTAGCAGTAGCTGGTGTAGGGGATATGAAAACCATCGGAAGACTCGGCGGAAAAACGATTCTTTACTTCGAAATTGTGACAACGATTGCATTAGCAGTGGGACTGCTTGCAGCAAACGTCTTCCATCCTGGTACAGGAATTGACATGAGCAACATGGAAAAAGGCGATATCTCTAAATATGAAGAGACATCGAAAGCTTCTTCCGAAAAAGCGAGTTTCTCTGAAACCATTGTGCATCTAGTGCCAACAAACGTTTTCCAATCCATTGCAGAAGGTGATCTATTACCAACGATCTTCTTTACAGTCTTATTCGGATTAGGAATTGCCGCAGTAGGAGACAAAGGGAAACCAGTATTAGGATTCTTTGAGGGTATACTCGAAGCCATGTTCTGGGTGACCAATAAAGTGATGAAGTTTGCACCATTTGGTGTATTCGCGCTCATCAGTGTGACGGTGATCAAATTCGGGGTCGGAGCGCTTCTCCCGCTAGGTAAACTGGTACTTGTCGTTTACGGTACAATGGCATTCTTCGTCATTGTCGTACTTGGCATTATCGCAAAATTAGCTGGAACAAGCGTCTTTACACTATTTAGAGTGCTAAAAGAAGAAATCATTCTTGCATTCTCAACAGCAAGTTCAGAAGCTGTACTGCCTAGACTTATGGATAAAATGGAGAAGTTCGGCTGCCCGAAAGCGATCACGTCGTTCGTTATCCCAACAGGCTACACCTTTAACCTAGATGGAAGTGCCATCTATCAATCCATTGCCGCCATATTTGTTGCACAAATGTACGGCATGCCGCTTTCCATCTATGAGCAAATTACGTTACTATTAATCTTGATGCTGACATCTAAAGGAATGGCTGGTGTACCAGGTGCATCAATCGTTGTTGTCATCACAACACTTGGTGCAATGGGACTGCCGCTTGAAGGACTTGCCTTCATCGTTGGGATCGACCGTATACTTGACATGGTTCGTACAACTGTTAACGTATTTGGTAACTCACTTGCAGCCATTGTCATGTCTAAGTGGGAAAAAGTTTTTGATCAAGAGAAATCGAAGAAGTATATTGAGGAATTAAAACAACAAACAAAAGCAGCGTAAAAGGAGATCTTTTCAAATGACGAAGCTACAGGACAAGCAAGTTCGAATCGAACGAGACTTTCTAGGTGAAAAGGAAGTAGACACTCAAGCGTATTATGGAATTCAAACATTACGTGCAGTAGAGAACTTTCCAATTACTGGCTACCATGTTCATGAGGAACTCATCAAAGCATTAGGGATTGTCAAAAAGGCAGCCGCACTTGCAAATATGGATACAAAGCGACTATATTCTGGTCTTGGAGAAAAAATTGTTCAAGCCGCAGATGAGGTTATTGAAGGAAAATGGAACAACCAATTTATTGTCGATCCAATTCAAGGCGGGGCTGGCACTTCAATGAATATGAATGCCAATGAAGTCATTGCAAATAGAGCGCTTGAACTACTAGGAAAGGAAAAAGGCGCTTATACTGAGCTAAGTCCAAACACGCATGTGAACATGTCGCAGTCAACAAACGACGTTTTCCCAACAGCGATTCATATTTCAACATTGAATATGATTGAAAAACTACTTTATACGATGGAAAACATGCATCAAGTCATGACGGAAAAAGCGCAGGAATTCGATCATGTCATTAAAATGGGGCGTACGCATCTTCAGGACGCTGTTCCAATCAGACTTGGTCAAGAGTTTAGTGCTTATGCAAAGGTTCTTGCTCGTGATATTAAACGTATCAAGCAGTCTAGACAGCATTTATATGAAGTTAATATGGGAGCAACAGCAGTCGGAACTGGCTTAAATGCTGATCCTAAATATATTCGCCAAGTGGTTGGCTATCTATCTGACATTAGCGGATTACCGTTAGTTGGAGCAGAAGACTTAGTCGATGCCACGCAAAATACGGATGCTTATACAGAAGTATCAGCTGCACTGAAAGTATGTATGATGAATATGTCCAAAATGGCGAATGATATTCGCTTGATGGCATCAGGTCCAAGAGCAGGCTTTGGTGAGCTTCACCTGCCGCCGAGACAGCCAGGTTCATCTATCATGCCAGGGAAAGTTAACCCAGTAATGCCTGAGGTCATGAACCAAGTGGCATTCCAAGTGATCGGAAATGACCACACGATCTGTCTTGCATCAGAGGCTGGTCAGCTTGAACTGAACGTCATGGAACCAGTTTTAATATTCAACTTACTGCAATCTCTCAGCATGATGAAAAATGTATTCGAATCCTTCGTGGACAACTGCTTGCGTGATCTAAAAGCAGATGAAACAAGATTAAAAGAATATGTAGAAAGAAGTGCTGGTGTCATGACAGCGGTGAATCCGCATATTGGTTATGAAGCTGCTGCACGAATTGCAAGAGAAGCGATTCTTACAGGCGCATCTGTACGTGAGCTTTGTCTGCAAAATGATGTGTTAACAGAGGAAGAGCTTGACGTCATCTTGAATCCTTTTGAAATGACCAAACCAGGTATTGCTGGCGCATCACTTTTAGAAAAGGATCGTTTAGAAGATTAAGCGGCATCATGAGAAGCGCACACCGACAAAGTTCCGGTGTGCGCTTTTTCATGGATGTTTGTTTTTCTCAAGCTCACATAGTATACTATCGTCAATTATTAGGGATGTGACTGCGTTTGAATCTACTAAAAAAATGGCTGAATACAGAGCCTTATTTAATTGTGATGCTCATTGTACTGACACCGATTGGCGGAGAGTTTAAATTTTATCCATTTGAGGACAGCTTTCGGGTCAGCTTTGGAACCGTTGTCTTTTTCTTTATCCTGCTTCAAATGAAAAAATTCCCGGCATGGGCAAGCGGTATTATTGCAGGGGTATCTGTTTTTGCGTTTCGCGTGCTTCTTGATACAGCCGTCACAGGTCATCTTCCGCTGGAAGAGGCGGTTTCATTAAGATTTCCTTCCCTGCTTTATTATGTCGTCTATGGCACGCTCTTTTATTTATTACAGGTCAGACGTTTCCGCGATCAGCCTTGGCTGATTGGTGCGACAGGCATCATCATGGAACTGTGTGCGAGCGTTGTTGAGATGATTGCACTTCGTGGCACCATCGATGAAATTTTAACGATGCGGACGCTGTTTCAACTTTTTGTTTTGGCGATTTTCAGAAGCTTTTTCGTGTTGGCTTGTTATACAATGATTCGATTATATGAAGAGCAGGCGAGAGAGCGTCAAATGAAAAAGGAAAAGGAACATCTGCTGATGCTTCTGTCTAACCTTTACACGGAATCTACATATTTTCATAAAACACTTGCACATGCTGAGCACATTACAGCGACATCCTATCAATTGTATCAATCCCTGCACCACGCAAAGGATACAGAATCATTGGATTTGAAAAAGCTCGGAAAAACAGCCCTGCAAATTGCAGGAGAGGTACATGAGATCAAAAAGGATAACCAGCGGATTTTTTCTGCATTATCAAAGCTGATTCATGAAGAAAATTTCCAGGCTTATGCAAGTCCTGCCCATATTGCTGGGCTTGTGATTCGTATCCATGAAAATTACGCAGAATCTCTTAAAAAAAACATTGTCTTTCATTATGATGAAGATGGGCAGCATCCCGCCTATCACGTGTATACCATTCTATCTTTGTTAAATAATATCGTTTCCAATGCTGTCGAAGCCATTCCAGTGGATGGAGAGGTGTCACTCTCTATTTCACAGAAAGAGAACCAGGTGATCTTTCAAATCAGTGACAACGGGCCTGGCATTAAAGAGCGTAATCATCATGTGATTTTTAAACCCGGTTTTACTTTAAAATACGACCAGGCTGGGAATCCATCAAGCGGTATCGGGCTTTCCTATGTGAAGGATACAGCGGAGAAACTTGGCGGAAGTGTTGAGATGAAGAGTATCCCAAATAAACAAACGATTTTCACGTTAACGATACCAGTGGATCAAGTCAGTAGAAAAGAGGGGATTGGGAGATGAGATTTTTTATTGTTGATGATGATGAAGCCGTGCGTTCTTCACTGGCTCAGCTCATTGAAGATGAAGAGCTTGGCATTGTCGCAGGGGAAGCAGAGGATGGCGCAGAGTTAACGGCAAGCTACTTAAATGATTTGCACATTGATATCTTATGTATTGATTTATTGATGCCGGAAAGAGACGGTCTTGAAACGATTCGAGCCATTAAGGATGAGTTTCATGGGAAATACTTAATGCTGTCGCAGGTAGAAACAAAGGAATTAATCGGCCAGGCGTATACGCTTGGTGTTGAGTATTATGTGACAAAGCCAATCAATCGTGTAGAGGTCTTAAGCGTGCTCCATCTCATGATTGAACGTCTTCATTTAGAGCATTCAATTGAAAACATTCAGCACTCACTCAAATCCGTCATGCAGTTTCAGCAGCGCGGTCAGACGAAAACGAAGCAGCGGGGGAAAAGTCTTGCAGAGGCAGGTCAGTTCTTGCTGGCGGAGCTTGGGATTGTCGGTGAGAAGGGGTCTAAAGATTTATTAGATATGATTCTCTTCACAGATCAGTATGTAGGGCTGCATACTGATCATCATGATTCTTTTCCTTCTTTAAAGGTCATTTTTACCGGAATCACGGAGGATAAATTAAATGAGCCGTACACATCAGCAGACATTGCAAGAGAAGCGAAGGCAGCGGAACAGCGGGTAAGACGTGCGATCAACCAATCTTTGAAACACATCGCATCACTTGGGTTAACTGATTTTTCTCATCCGACCTTTGAAAATTATGCATCTAAATTCTTTGATTTCACCATCGTGCGAAAGAAAATGAGTGAATTAACAAAAGAGACGAGCGGTAGAGAAGAACATACTCGTATCAATGTGAAGAAATTTGTGCAGGTGCTCTACTACGAAGCAAAACGTATTTTTATGGAAGATTAAAAAAAGACATGCTCCCTCATGAGGGAGACATGTCTTTTTTGGTGATCGATTGCAGATGCATCTGCAGCACGGAGCGTAAGAGCTCAGGCGGTAAACGATGAGGCTGCAAGATTCCATTCAATGCAAGCCCGTTGATGACCGCATAAAGCCGCTCAGTTTCGACTAAAAGATCGATATGATCAAGCAAAAGCCCATCCTCTTTTAATTTCATTAAACAATATTGGGTCATTTGGAGAAGCTCGTCATACATCTTTGCATTGAGCGGCTGTAAATCTGGTTCAGTCAGCGACTTGACTGTAAAAGCCTGCCACACCTCCATTTCAAATCTTCGTTCTTCATCAAGTGGAAGAACCTGTTCCAATAACGCGAGGACATTTTCTTCCGTTGAACCGTTAAGCTGAAGTCCTGTAATACGCTCTTTGACTCTTTCCTGAATCAATGTCATAGAGAAAAGAAATAACTCTTGCTGTGTGGAAAAATAATGACGCATAGAGCCCGCTGAAATACCAGCTTCTACCGCTACTTTTCGTACAGAAGCGTTTTCCAATCCATCCTGTTTAATCACTCTCATGGCAGCTTGAGCGACTTTTTGTTTTTGTTTATGGTGATCGACGATTTTTGGCATACATTGATTTTAGCACAGCTATTGTTTTTTTAACACAGTTGTGTTATTTTTTATTTAATACAATTGTGTTAAAAAGGATGTGGTGAAAATTGGTCGGGTTATTGATTGTGGCATGTGAAATTGGTTTTTGGCTGTTTATTCTGGTGGGTTTAACACTGCGTTATGTATTTAGACAGAAAAAGTGGGGCGCCTTCTTTCTGGTCTGTACGCCGATTTTGGATCTAATCCTTCTTGCGGCTACTTATATGGATTTAAGGCAAGGGGCTGTGGCGAGTGTCATCCACGGGCTTGCGGCTGTTTATATTGGGGTGAGTCTCGCCTTTGGACATCAAATGGTGAAATGGGCAGATGCTCGGTTTGCTTATCGATTTGCAGGAGGCCCTAAGCCGAAGGGAAGACCTAAGTACGGGAAGGAACGGTCAGTGTATGAAATGGTCAGCTGGACGCGGCATTTCGTCTCTTATGTCATCGGAGCTGGTCTGCTATTTGGGTTATCTTTTCTCATCCAAGCACCAGAACGAACGGAAGCACTGATGCAGCTAGCGAGAGTATGGGGAATGGTCTTAGCCATTGATTTCGTCATTAGCATCAGCTATGTGATCTGGCCGAAAAAACACCCGCAAAATATAGCCAGCTAACAAAAAAGACAGGCGGATTCACTCCGCCTGTCTCAGCGTGTAGACAAACCCTCGCATTCGTTGTCAGTCCTGCGCGCTGGTGCTCACGAATGTCAAATTCGTTCCGCGCCAGTGCTCGTCCTTCCTAGACTGCAAAGGTTTTCTATCACGCTGAAAAGAAGACAAAGGGCTAAAATAAACATCATTTTAGCCCTTTGTCAACAATCTAAGACAGGCGGAATCACTCCGCCTGTCTTTTCTTATGATGAAAGCCCTTTGTAAATGGTGTCAATATTCCATTTCATCATCTTATAGTAGCTGTCCCCATCTTCACCTTTCTTTCCAATGGAGTCAGTGAATACTTTTCCTTTAATCGGAACCCCGGTTTCCTCAGATAAGCTTTCAAGGCTGCGTTGATCGACACTTGTTTCAAGAAAGAGCGCAGGAACTTGATGATCTTTGACAAAATGAATGATGCGCTTCATTTGTCCAGGTGTTCCTTCACTTTCTGTGTTGATCTCCCAAATGTAGCCTGCTTTCAGTCCATAGGCATCTGCAAAATACTTGAAGGCTCCCTCACTTGTCACAAGGAGCTTTTTGTCTTTTGGCAGCTGATCAAACTTGTCTTTTGCTTCATCGTGAAGCGCTTGAAGCTTTTTGATATAGGCTTCTGTATTTTTTTCGTAATCCTCTTGATGCTCAGGGTCCGCTTCAATAAGCGCATCCCGGGCATTTTGAGCATACAGAACCCCATTTTCGACATTCAGCCAAGCATGGGGGTCCTGCTGGCTTTCGAGGCCTTTTGAAGATAAATGTTTTACTTTGACGCCTTTACTTAATTCGGCTACAGGTGCATCATCCCCGTCCTTGCCACTCGATTCGAGCAGCTTTTGAAACCAGCCGTTCCCTGTTTCAAGGTTTAAACCATTATATAGAACAAGGTCTGCATCCGTTGTATGCTGAACATCCTTTGGCAGTGGGTCAAATTCATGTGGGTCTGTACCAATGGGAACAATGCTGTGAATAGAGACATGCTCTCCGCCTACTTCCTTCACAATGTCATAAAGAATGGAGTAGGTCGTGACGACTTTTAATGTGCCGTCATCTTTGCCGGAATTATTTTGTTTAGTAGAACAGCCTGTGATGACCATAAGGGCAATGAATACTGCGGTCAAACGGATTGCAAATACCTTCTTCATATATGTCCTCCTTTTACATAGACGCTTCCTTTTTTAGCTGCGTTCGTTTTCGTTTAGATTTTAATGATCTCCATAGAATTCCTTGCTTTGGTGAAAGGATAAAGGCACTCCCGAATAAAATGGTCGCGACCAGCACGATAGAAGCGCCAGACGACAAGTTATACGTAAAACTAAGCCCAAGTCCGACGACGGCAGAAACTGCCCCGAAAAAAGCAGATAAATAGATCATGATCCATAGCCGGTCTGTTAAGAGATACGCAGTGGCTGCCGGCGTAATAAGCATAGCAACAACAAGAATAATCCCAACAGTTTGCAGTGAAGCAACGGTCACAAGGGTCAACAGCGTCATGAGAAAATAATGGATCATTCGATTCGGTAAACCGTAAACCGAAGAAATGACCGGATCAAATGAACTAATGAGCAGTTCTTTGTAGAAAACGATGACAGCCAGCAGGATAAAAATGCCGATGCCAAGTGTAATCCACATATCAGATGATCGAACAGCTAGAACGTTTCCAAACAAGATATGATATAAATCACTGGAACTTTTCAAAAATGTGATCAAAATGATCCCGATTGAGAAAAAAGCGGTGAAGACAATGCCAATCGCAGAGTCATTTTTAATTCGGCTGTTTTGACTCACATATCCGATCCCAATCGCTGTTAATACGCCAGTTAAGACGGCCCCGAAGAAAAAGTTAATTCCCAGCATATAAGAGATGGCGACACCTGGCAGCACAGCATGCGATATGGCGTCTCCCATCAATGCCATGCCCCGTAAAATGATAAAGCAGCCAATGACCCCGCAAATAATGCCTACCATCACGGATGTAAATAACGCTTTTTGTAAAAACGCATATTCAAAGAGTCCGGTTAAAAATTCCATTACACGTCTCCTCCTGCTGATTTTAAGAATGGTAGCTGCGTTTCATATGCCTCCAGCATGACCTCTGGGCGAAGGATGTCGTGTACAGGTCCAGCTTTGATGAGTTTTTTATTTAACAGAACGAGGTGGCTGAAGTAATCATCGGCTTTACTTAAATCATGATGGACAACCAAAATGGTTTTTCCTTCATCCCGTAATTCTTGCAAAATGCGAACCATCGTTTCTTCACTGGCCATATCAATCCCAACAAACGGTTCATCCAAACAGAAGAGCTGTGCGTTTTGCGCAAGTGCTCTTGCAAGGAAGACACGCTGCTGCTGACCGCCGGATAACTCACCAATCTGTCTTTTGGCAAAGTCCTGCATGCCGACCTTTTCTAAACAGTGGTACGCATATGCCCGGTCTTCTTTTTTCGGACGTTTCATCAGGCCAAGCTTCGGATATGTTCCAAGTAGCACGGTATCCAGCACATGAATAGGAAACGTCCAGTCTAGATCATTTCTCTGTGGTACATAGGCGATCTGTTTTCTGACTTGTTTAAAGGGCTGTTCAAAAAAGCGAATATCCCCTTGGTCTTTTTCAATTAAATCCAAACATGCCTTGAGTAAAGTCGATTTACCGGCACCATTTGGACCTATGATTCCTGTCATCGTTCCTTCCTGTATGGAAAGAGAGATGTTCTCTAATGCATCCTGCCCGTGATATGAGACATGAAGACGGTCGATTGTTAAAGCATTTGGCATGTCTTGCGGCCCCTTTCAATCATCATTGCACTTCCTAAAGATATATGCATACATTAAATAATTTTGACTAAAGGATGAAATGATTCTCTAATGCTAATTTGTTTCCTTAGGGAAACTTTTATTTCATTCTAAGTGTATGTCCTTCTTTTGTAAAGAGAAAAGCTGCACTTTTTCTGTCAGAGGTCAAACGATCGTTTTTATGTTATGCGGGGAGCGGGGGACATGAGCTTGGATTATTGAAAATCCATGTGGCAGTATTGGGCATAAAAAAACCAAACATTTGCTTATAAATGATTGACAGCTGATCAGAACTCCTCATATAATAAAGATAATTCAATATATGAATATGTGCTCATATATAATATCCACAGCAGCTGATAGGTTTGATTGAATCAGGGAAGGCTACTTATATAGAAAAAGGTGAGAACATGAAAAAGATGAAGGATGAATACGTATTAAGCGGTCTTGATTGCGGCAACTGTGCACGTAAAATAGAAACAGGTGTCAGCAAAATGGATGGTGTTGAAGCTTGCTCTGTTAATTTTGCGACAGGCACATTGACTGTTACGCATGCAGATAAGCAAGAAACGATGTCAAAGCGCATTGAAAAAACCGTTCAGTCCATTGAACCTCATGTGAGTGTATCACCGAAAGAAGAAGGACATCATCACGATCATGATCATGGGACGAAAAATTTAAAAACGATTGTGCTGAAATTAATTGGCGGTGCAGTCATTGGAACAGCAGCTTTCTTTATACCTGAAGATGGTGTATTAAAGTTCATTATGTTCTTCGCAGCATATTTACTAGTCGGCGGTGATGTGGTTTTTAAAGCGCTGAAAAATATTGTGCGCGGCCAAGTATTTGATGAGAACTTCTTAATGACGATTGCAACGGTTGGTGCTTTTGTCATTCAGCAATATCCAGAAGCGCTTGCTGTCATGCTCTTTTACCAAATTGGAGAGCTCTTCCAAGGGGCGGCAGTGAACCGTTCAAGACGATCAATTAGTGAATTAATGAATATACGTCCAGAATACGCGAATCTAAAAGTCGGAAATGAAACGAAAAAAGTAAATCCAGAAGAAGTAAAAGCCGGTGACCGTATTGTCGTGAAGCCTGGTGAAAAAATTCCGCTGGATGGGCTCGTTATGGAAGGCTTCTCGCTCGTAGATACATCTGCATTAACAGGGGAGTCGGTGCCGCGGGATGTAGAAGCGGGAAAAGAAGTTCTTGCAGGATTTGTGAATCAAAACGGTATACTTGAAATTGAAGTGCAAAAAGAGCTAAGTGAATCGGCAGTGACGAAAATTTTAGATTTGGTTGAGAATGCGAGCAGCCGAAAAGCACAGACAGAAAATTTCATCACAAAGTTTGCAAAATATTATACACCGGCTGTCGTCTTGCTTGCCTTATTGCTTGCCTTTATGCCGCCGCTTTTCATTCCATCGGCACAATTGTCTGACTGGGTGTACCGGGCACTTGTCTTTCTCGTGATCTCTTGTCCTTGTGCTCTTGTTGTGTCCATTCCATTAGGATTTTTCGGGGGAATTGGGGCAGCTTCTAAACGAGGCATCCTTGTGAAAGGCAGTAACTATCTAGAAGCATTGAATTCTGTGAGATATGCTGTATTTGATAAGACGGGCACACTCACAAAAGGAAACTTTACGGTGACCAATATCGTCACAACCAGTGACAAGTGGTCAGAAGAGGAGCTGCTTTCTTTTGCAGCACTGGCAGAAGCCCATTCCTCACACCCTATTGCAGAATCGATTAAAGCGGCATACAGCTCGCCGCTTGATGAAAGCCAGATTGAAGCATATGAGGATATCGCGGGACATGGAATTAAAGCGACCATCAGCGGTTCCCATGTCTTAGCGGGAAATCATCGCTTGATGGAGCGAGAAGGCATTGCGTATGAAAAAGAAAAAAGAAGCGGAACCGTTGTGTACATGGCGATTAACGGTGAGTTTGCCGGATCGATCTTGATTGCAGATGAATTGAAGGATGATGCAATCGAGGCCGTTTCTGCTCTAAAAGCGTCTGGTATTCAAACCGTCATGCTCACTGGTGATGCTAAGCAAGTCGGAACTGCGGTCGCCAAGCAAATTGGTATCGACGAAGTACATGCAGAATTATTGCCGCAGGATAAAGTAACGAAATTAGAAGAAATTGATCAGAAAAAAGCGCCTCAAGAAAAACTGTTATTTGTTGGGGACGGCATTAATGATACACCTGTATTAGCAAGAGCAGACATAGGAATTGCAATGGGCGGGCTTGGATCAGATGCAGCTGTCGAAGCGGCTGATATCGTCATCATGACGGACCAGCCATCAAAGGTAGCAGAAGCCATCGCTGTCGCAAAACGAACAAGAAGGATTGTATGGCAGAATATCGCATTTGCCCTTGGTGTCAAAGGCATTTTCCTATTACTCGGTGCATTCGGTATTGCGACCATGTGGGAAGCCGTCTTCTCGGATGTCGGTGTCACCGTACTCGCTGTTTTAAATGCCATGAGGGTCATGAAATAAAATTGTAAGGAAAATTTCATGAATACCATCTTTCATAATCGACCCCCTCTTGTTAAAATAGAAGAAGTTGGATAATGGCATTTTTCTAAGCTATTATCCTTTTTCTTTTTTAAGGAATGAAAAAGATAAGGTAGGTGCTTATGTGAGTAAGAAAAATAATCAATCTTCATCCATTAAATTTGCTGTCATTTTAACCATCATCGCAGCTCTTCTCATCGGTCTATTTGTTGTGATTGGGAACAAGAACAGCCAAGAAGCACAAACAGTTGACAGTAAGCCTTCGATTAAAGGACAGCCTGTCATAGGGGACAAAAACGCAGCGGTGCAAGTCGTTGAGTTTGGGGACTACAAATGTCCGTCATGTAAATCATTTGAAACAGACATTTTCCCAAAGCTGAAAGCAGACTACATAGATAAAGGCGATGTATCCTTTTCATTTATTAATTTACCACTGCCTGTTCATGGAGATGGCGCAGTGTTAGCAGCACTAGCTTCTGAAGAAGTGTGGAAAGAAGATCCAAAAAACTTCTGGGCATTCCATGAAGCTGTCTATCAAGCACAGCCAGATAGTGAAGCAGAATGGGTTACGCCTGCTAAGCTGACTGAACTAGCGAAAAAGACAACAAAAATTGATACGGACAAACTCAAAGATAACTTATCAAAGAAAACGTATCAGCCGCAGCTGAACACAGACGATCAGCTTGTGAACAAATATAAAGTGAATTCAACACCAACGATTTTGATTAACAATAAACAAGTTCAAAACTTTTATGACTATGATGAAATCAAAGAATTAATTGATCAAGAGCTCAAAGGGAAAAAATCATGAAGAATAAGCTCATTTACTTATACAGTGCTTGGATTGTCTCTATCGTTGCGACGATGAGCAGCCTGTATTTAAGTGAAATAAAGAAGTTTATCCCATGCGATATGTGCTGGTTTCAGCGCATTTTCATGTACCCGCTCGTGCTCTTACTTGGAATTGCTACGTTCCGGGGCGATGTCAAAGTGAAGTATTACGTACTGCCTTTGGCTGTGATCGGTGCTGGCTTTTCCATCTATCATTATATGGAACAAAAGATCCCGGGCTTTGCGTCGATTCGTCCTTGCTTAAGCGGCATTCCTTGTTCCGTTGATTATCTGAACTGGTTTGGTTTTATTACCATTCCGCTGTTAGCACTTATTGCATTTATTCTGATCATCCTCAGTATGCTGCTGTTAAATGCAAAAGAAGATTGAGAGATAGCCTGCTTTTAAGCGGGCTATTTTTTATTTTTGCAAAAAGATAAAATTTAAAGAAAATTTGTATTGCTTTTCGCTTATGTCAGATATACATTAAGGGAGTAGTGTTAGATGATCAGATCATGTAAGGAGATAAGCGGAAAATGGCATGGGAAGTCTTAAGTATCATTGGTATTATCGCATTCGCCATTAGTGGTGCGATAGTAGCAATGGAGGAAGAGTACGATATTCTTGGTGTGTACATTTTAGGGATTGTGACAGCATTTGGCGGTGGAGCGATTCGAAATCTATTAATCGGTCTTCCGGTGTCTGCTTTATGGTCACAGGGCAAAATGTTTACCATTGCTCTTGTATCCATTACGATTGTGTTTCTTTTTCCAAAGCTTTTGCTCAAGCACTGGAGCACATGGGGGAATTTCTCGGATGCGATTGGTTTAGCAGCGTTTGCGATTCAAGGTGCATTATTTGCTGTGCAAAGAGAGCTTCCGCTCAGTGCGGTCATTGTGGCAGCCATTTTGACTGGAAGCGGAGGCGGAATTGTGCGTGATTTATTGGCAGGGCGAAAGCCGCTTGTGCTAAAAGCGGAGATTTACGCAGTTTGGGCAGCACTTGGCGGCTTACTCGTAGGACTCGGTTTAGCACAAGGAGAGATTGCTTTGTATTTGCTGTTTCTCATCCTTGTCGTATGCAGGGTTTGTTCCTACCTATTCAAATGGCGGCTTCCCGCTAGGTCTTATTTTTTAAATAAAGGGTAAAACGAGAAAAGAGCGGTTTCGCTCTTTTTTTTGTGTTTGATACGAGCTGGATGTCAGCAGGTAATGGAGTTTTCGTGTAAAATAAAAGCAGGGTCTTTTTGTTCATCATTGAAACAATACATGGGATGAAAATTTTGTCAGCTGGCTGAATATCTGGATTCAGCTTTTTTTGCCTAGATGGATTGTTATGTGTTGGTTTCACATTTTGCGGAATACTAAAGAAGCACCTATGATCGGACGGATGAATCAACATGGAATGAACACATCTTTGCATGTAAGCAAAACTTGACGAAAAAATTGAAATAGGAGGGACACGTACTAGTGGAGATTTTTTTGGCAGTGCTTGTATTACTAGCACTCATCGCATCATCTAATATTATCAATCGTTTTGTCCCCTTTATTCCAGTCCCGTTAATTCAAGTGGGCTTAGGAATATTGGTGGCGGCTTTTCCTTCAGGTTTACATATTTCTTTAAATCCCGAACTATTCTTCGTTTTATTCATTGCGCCGCTGTTATTTAATGACGGGAAGCGTACCCCAAGGGACGAGCTGTGGAAATTAAGAGCGCCGATTCTTCTGTTAGCCCTAGGGTTAGTATTTGCGACAGTCATTGTAGCAGGATATACCATCCATTGGATGATCCCAAGCATTCCGCTTCCAGCCGCATTTGCGCTTGCAGCGATTTTATCACCGACAGATGTGGTAGCAGTAAGTGCTCTTTCCAGCCGTGTGAACATGCCAAAGGGCATCATGAGACTGCTGGAAGGCGAGGGATTGATGAACGATGCATCAGGACTTGTCGCTTTTAAATTTGCTATTGCTGCAACGGTGACTGGCGCTTTTTCGATTGCTGAGGCATCCTTTAGCTTTGTCCTGATTGCCGCAGGCGGTCTATTGACTGGATTTATTCTATCCTTTTTTATCATTCGTTTCCGCTATTTCCTCCGCCGGTTAGGAATGGACGATGTCACGATGCACATCATCCTGCAAATCCTTACACCATTTGTGATCTATTTAGCAGCGGAAGAAATCGGTGTGTCCGGAATTTTAGCGGTTGTAGCGGGTGGTGTGACACATGCCATTGAGCAGGATCGAATGGAAGCAAATTTAGCCAAACTGCAAATTGCTTCATCAAACACATGGAATATTATTTTATTTATTTTAAACGGACTTGTTTTCGTTATCCTTGGGTTGCAGATTCCTGATGTATCGACGGTCATTTTCCAGGATGAAGCCTTTAATAATATGCAGGTCATCAGTTACATCTTAATCATCACGCTGTGTCTTATGATCCTGAGGTTCTTATGGGTATGGCTGTTCTGGGCAGGGAATTGGAGTGCAACGAAAAAGCAAAATGTGAAAAAACCGAAGCTTCGCGCCTCGATGCTCATGACATTCTCTGGTGTTCGTGGGGCTGTGACATTAGCCGGTGCCTTCTCCATCCCATTTACACTTGCGGACGGATCACCGTTTCCTGAACGGCATTTGATTATTTTCCTCGCAGCAGGCGTCATCTTATGTACACTCATTTTAGCTAGTGTGTTACTGCCTCTTTTATCTGAGAAAAAAGACAAGCAAATCGCTGTGGATTTGGATACAAAGATTCAGCATGCGAAACGGAAGCTGCTAAGAAGTGCCATTAAAACCTTAAGAGAAGGAATGAATGAAGACAATAGGGAAGTGTCTCTTGCACTCATCAATGATTACCGAATGAAGCTGCGCAATATCCAGCGTGAACCGTATCAATTCGGGATGAGAAAACAAGAGAGAAAGATCAGGCTGCACGGAATCAAAGCTGAGCAGATGAAGCTGCAACAGCTCATTGAGGAAGAGAAAATCGATAAAGAAGAAGCCTATGAGCTGCAAGAAAGATTTCATGAGCTAGAAATGCTGTATTCAAACTCCTTCAAAATCCGTTTTTCAAAAGTGAAGTTTCTGCGCTTGCTTCAATGGCTCCAATTATGGCGGCCGAATCAGCACGTTTCCAGCGGCATTTTAGAAAACGAGGGCTCGTACAAACAAATCCGTAAGAAAACGGCTGAGGCTGCTGTGGACTCGATCAAACAGCATATGACCGATGAAAATAAACAAACGTGTCATCAAGTGATTGGTTTTTACAACCAAGTCATTTATCGATGTGAACACGGTCCAAGCTTCTTTCAGCAAAAAGACCGTTCATTTGACCGGAAGAAAAAAGAGCTTAACTTCCAAGCTGTACAGACAATACGAAATGAAATTCAAACTCTGTATGAAGATGGTGAAATCAATCGTGACATTGCCCATCATTTAAGGGAGTATATCAATGACATGGAAGCTGTTCTCCTGACTAATACGTAATGTTGTCATCTTTTCCCCTATGTTTTATGATGAAGAAAGAGAACAAGCAGGGGGAGATCAATGATGGCGTATTATGGAGCAATTGAAGCTGGCGGTACAAAGTTTTGTTGTGCAATCGGCAATGAGCATGGGGACATTCTCGAGGAAATGACGATTCCAACAGAGCACCCAGAAAAAACATTACAAAAGCTCATTCCATTTTTCGAGCAGCATGACATTGTAGCATTAGGGGTCGGCTCCTTTGGACCAATCTGTGTTCAAAAAGACGATCCTTCTTACGGTTATATCATGAACACGCCGAAAGTAGAGTGGAAGCATTACCCGTTCATTCCAGAACTAGAGAAGCAATTACGGGTCCCAGTATCCTTTACAACAGATGTTAATGCGGCAGCCTTAGGTGAATTAACAAAAGGAGCAGCCAAAGGGCTGAAAAGCTGTATGTATATCACGGTCGGTACGGGTATCGGTGCTGGCGCTGTTGTAAAAAACGAACTTCTTCACGGTCATTCGCACCCAGAGATGGGGCACATCCTTGTCAGGCAGCATGAATCAGACCCGTTTGAAGGAGTCTGCCCAGCGCATGGGACGTGTTTAGAAGGACTGGCAGCTGGCCCAGCGATTGAGAAAAGGTGGGGGAAATCTGCCAAAGAGCTCACGGAGGAAGAATCAGTTTGGGCACTTGAAGCTGATTATTTGGCTCAGGCGCTGATGCAGTACTCGCTCATTTTAAGCCCAGAGCGCATCATGATGGGCGGGGGTGTCATGAAGCAAAAGCAGCTGTTTCCACTGATTCGAGAGAAGCTTGCTGCTTATCTCAATGATTATGTAGACCTGCCGCCGCTTGATACATACATTGTCTCTCCTGGACTTGAGGACAAGGCCGGCATGACAGGTGCTTTGCTGTTAGCCATCGAAGCGAAGAAAAACGCCTGATAATAGAGTTTTAATGGACAACGTGAGATAATGAAAAAGATGGAATCTATGAAAAAGGTGGTTGTTAAAATGGTCAAAAGCTTGAATGATACCGTAACACTGAATAACGGAGTGGAAATGCCTTGGTTTGGTTTAGGTGTATTCAAAGTGGAGGACGGCAATCAAGTGGTAGATGCCGTAAAAGCAGCCATACGAAACGGATACCGCAGTATTGATACGGCTGCCGTTTATAAAAATGAGACAGGCGTAGGCAAAGCGATTAAAGAATCTGGCGTGAAACGAGAAGACTTGTTCATTACGTCTAAAGTATGGAACACGGATCAAGGCTATGACAAAGCGCTGGCTGCGTTTGACGCAAGCTTGAATCGATTAGGTCTTGATTACTTAGACCTCTATTTGATTCATTGGCCTGGCCCAAATGCAGATACATTTAAAGACACATGGCGTGCGCTTGAGACGCTTTACAAGGATGGGAAAGTGAGAGCCATTGGCGTCAGCAACTTCTACATTCAGCATTTAGAAGAGCTGTTAAAAGATGCTGAGGTTGTTCCAGCCGTGAACCAAGTTGAATTTCATCCGAAACTGACACTTGTCGAACTGCGTCAATACGCAAAAGAAAAAGGCATTCAAATTGAAGCGTGGTCTCCGCTGATGCAAGGAAAGCTATTAGATCATGACGTATTGAAGGACATTGCTGCACGCTACAACAAATCTGTTGCGCAAGTCATCTTGCGCTGGGATCTGCAAAGCGGCGTCGTGACGATTCCTAAATCAATCAACGAAGAACGCATTAAACAAAATGCAGATATTTTTGATTTCGAACTATCCAAAGAAGACATGGAAAAAATCGATGCGTTAAACAATAACGAGCGCGTCGGCTCGAATCCAGAGACGATGACGGTTGGGTTTGAATAAATGAAAAAAATCCTCTTTCTCATATGAGAAAGGGGATTTTTTATGTACTGCTTCTGCGCACAGCCAAAAGCATAATAAAAGATAAGATCACAATACAAATCGTCCAGGCCCAAGCAAGTTCCATTCGTCCAGAGTCAATCGCCACATAGATAGCGGTTGGGAGTGTTTGAGTTTTTCCTGGGATGTTGCCGGCAAACATTAAGGTCGCTCCGAATTCTCCTAGGGCTCTCGCAAAGCTGAGGACGCTGCCAGACAGCAGGGAAGGCAGGGCAAGAGGTACCGTAATATAGGCAAAGACTTGGAATGAATGAGCACCATCAACTTTTGCAGCCCCTTCAATATCTGACTCAATTGTAGAAAAGCCCGCCTTTGCTGATTGATACATGAGCGGAAATGCCACGACTGTCGAAGCAATGACCGCCGCCCACCATGTGAAAATGACCGGCTGATGGAAGATCCATTCAATCGCACCCCCTATTACACTATGTTTTCCGAATACGACGAGCAATAAAAAGCCAACGACTGTTGGCGGGAGAACGAGCGGCATCATCAGGAACGTTTCCACAATCATTTTCCCTTTAAAAGTTGTTCGCGTCATCCAAAAGCCGACCGTTGTGCCAAAAACAGTGGCCAACAGTCCGCTGACGATGGCCACTTGAATGGACAGCCAAATGGGTGATAGAAATTCTTCAGTCAGCATAGCCATTACGACACTTGAAAGCCGTATTTCTTAAAAATGGATTTGGCTTTATCAGATTGAAGAAATTGAAAAAAGACCTTGGCTTCCGTTAGATGTTCTGTCCCTTTTACAATCCCTACTGGATACATAATCGGGGAGTGCATGTCCGGATTTGCCTCAGCTGCAATCTTTACTTTTTTGGAAACGAGGGCGTCTGTTTTATACACAACACCTGCTTCTACATTTCCTGTTTCGACGTAGCTTAGGACTTGCCGCACATCCTTGCCGTAGACAGCATTCTTTTTCACTTGGTCCCATATGTTCAGTTGTGTGAAGATCTCTTTGCCATATGTACCAGCAGGAACCGATTCAGGTGTGCCAAGAGCAATCTTTCCTTTTACGTGCCGGACGTCTTGAAAGCTTTTAATAGAGGAAGAGCCATCTTTTGGCACAATAAGGACTAGCTCGTTTTGTATAGCGTCCTTGATATAATCTTGATCAATGTCTCCAGATTGAACAAGTTCATCGAAGGGCTCCTCAGCTGCTGAGAAAAAAAGATCCGCTTTTGCTCCTTGAGCGATTTGCTGCTTCAATGCGCCGGATGACCCGAAGTTATTCGTTAATGTCACATTCGGATGTTGCTTGTGAAAGGAGGCTTCAATTTCCTTTAGTGCATCCTGAAGACTTGCCGCTGCTGAAATCACAAGCTCTGTTTTTTTATTCGAATTAGATGGCATCATCTCTGTTTGGCATCCACTCAGGAGCAAACATATGGAGATGAAGGCTAAGAATGTATACTTCATGTTCACACCTCTTATCATTCAATATCATGTGGTTCCCTTTATTATAAGCAAACTTATTTGAGCATTCATAGGCTTTCAGTAAAAAGAGAAAAGAAAAAGCCGCCAAATGGCGACTTTCAGCGTGAAGATAAAAGGGATCGTTTTATCCTGTTTACTTCTGATAAAAACGCAGCAAATTCCCATTGATCACTTTGTCTGATAAGGAAAGCTCTTTATTGGCTTTTTCGATATAAGGCTGACACACCTCATCCTGTTCAACAGGTTCTTTTGTTTTTTGATCATAGCAGGTGTTCTTTGTATAGAGATAATCATCTGTAATAAAGTTCCCGTTTCTCAGTACAGCGAAAGGCGTACGTTCATTTGAAAATAAATCATTGCCGAATTGAATGGCATCCTTCGTTTCAATCCCAAGTAAGTGAAGAAGTGTCGGCTTTACGTCCATTTGACCAGCTGTTTCAGAAATGGTCTGCGGTGCTTGATCCGTGACACCTGGAATGTAAATCAAAAAGGGTACCCGCTGCAGTTTGACCGCATCAAACGGCGTGATTTCCTCTTTATTGAGCAGCTGTGCCATTGCCTCATGATGTGCCTCTGAGATGCCATAGTGGTCACCCATGAGGACAAACATCGTATTGTCATACAATCCTTCTTCTTTCATACGGTCAAAAAACATTTTAACCGCTTCATCTTGATAGCGGACGGTCGTCACATAGCGGTTTAAAATGGTACTGGACGAATCATATTCATCAATAAACTGATCCTTCGGGTCAATTTCAAATGGAAAATGATTGGTCAGTGTAATGAATGTGCTGTAATAAGGCTGCTTCAACTTTTTTAAATGATCAATGGATTGATCAAAGAAGTCGATATCTTTTAAGCCCCAGCCAGTTGAATTCCGTTCATTGACATGATATGAATCGACATCATAAAAACGATCAATTCCAAGCGATTCATACATCACATCACGATTCCAAAACGTTTTATTATTCGCATGAAATTGGACGGATTGATAGTTTTCCTTTTTCAACTGCTTGTATAACGTGTCATATTCGTTGTCACTCGCTGTGAAAAAGACAGCGCCGCTGCTAGAAGGGTAGAGGGAATTAGCGACAATAAACTCTGAATCCGACGTCTTCCCCTGCTCTGTCTGCTGATAAAATTCATCAAAATAAAAACTCTTTTTAGCCAGTTGATTTAAAAAGGGAGTGATGGATTGTCCATTCACCTTTTGATTCATGACAAATTGCTGCGTCGATTCAAGTGAAATGAACACAACGTTCTTGCCTTTAGCAAGTCCAAAATACTCTTCGTTTGGTGCGCTGTAATCAGCCTTTGTGTAGTTTGCTACAGTAGAAAGCGTATCTTCATCTGCAAAGGCCTTTTGTCCAATGCGTGCCGTTTGGGCAGCACCGTCATACAGATGAAATTGGAAAAGCCCGAGGTTTCTGACAATGACTTCACGATCATAAGAGCTTGTCAGAAATCGAGGGTGATCCATCATAGCTGAGCTGACATGAAACAATAAGAAGCTGCAGCAGACCGCATAATACGTTTTGATCGTCTTGAATGACGCTTTTGGGGCTAATGGTTTGCGCTTGAGCAGCCATGCCAGTACCACAAAATCAATGAGCATCAGCACAAAGAGCGGGTGGAATAATTCCGTCATACTGCTGCCCATATCTCCCATGTTCTTCGCTTGGAATAACACGGGAATGGTAATGAAATCAATATAAAAACCATAAAAGATCGTATTCGAGATGAGAATCGCCGTTAGAATAAAATTTGCGGTCAATAAAAAAACCTTTTGGTTGGTTTCATTTAAAAAAAGAGCAATCCCAAACAAAGGGAGCAAAAAGCTAAGTGGATTGATCAAAAGCAGCCATTCATGAAACAGATTGGCCGTTCGTATGTGAAATCCGAATTGATAAATGATGTATGTTTTCATCCACATGAAAAGGATGGAATACACTAAAAACCAGTGATTTTTGAAAAACGCTTTCATTTATGTATCTCCTCACCATTCTGTATTCAGCTGCAAGGCAAAAACACTTATCTTAAACCTACTAAAAAAATGAGGAATGATCAATTCATATCCTGTCTTTTTCGCAAAACTCTTTTTTTATTCTGTTAGAACTGGATTGGGATGGATATGCCGCAGATGACGGCGATGTAATAGCAGGTGACGACGGTGAGAGCAGCTAGTACGACTTGTTCTCCTGTGCTGCCTGTTTTGACATAGAAGGGGAGACGCACTTTAATGGAAGCTGGAAATAAAAATTTAATGCCGTTCACTGTTCCAGCATCAAGGATAAGGTGGCTCGCCATTCCAACGAGTAAACCGGTACTTAAGCTGTCATTTGGAATGTATGTTGTCGCGAGAAAATAAATGATCAGCAGAAATAATAAACTGTGTGTAAACGTGCGATGACCGAACACGCTGCTGATTAGTGTCGAGAGCAGCGGAAATTTTCTGCCGATTTTACTTTTTGTATGGCAAAGATCGGGGATCAGAGCACCTGCTGATCCAGCTGCAGCCATGATGACTGGGTCGAGTCCGTAGTAGTAGGCGACGGCCGTTGAGGCGGCGATTCCGCCCATAATGTGTGTTTTTCCTGTCATGATGCGTACTCCTGTTCTATCTTTTGTTCAAGTACTCACTATATCAAGGGTGAATTCATTCAGCAAGGCTTATTTCTAAAGAAAAAGAGGACAAAAGGGTTGGCTGATTGGAAAAACATTCTATAATAAGGGGGAAGTCATGTTGATACTAACGATAAGGATGCGATTCGGATGAGTAATGCAGACATTTTAAAAGAAATTGTTCTCGTACATTATGAAGTCAGCCGTAAATTAAACCGCAAGTTACTTGAGTTAGAAAAAGACATCACGCCACCGCAGATATATGCTCTTTCTATTTTGATACAAGGCAAAGTATCACATGCCGAAGAGCTGAAACAAAGACTCTCCTTAAACCCAGGTGCAGCCTCCATTGCACTCAATAAATTATGTGAGCAGGGCTATATTCAGAGAGAACGTGACAAAGACGACCCCACGCTAGTCCGGTTAGAAGCTACGGAAAAAGGGGTAGCGATTTATGAAAAGCATACACGTCTTTTCGGAAAGGTGATTCAGCATATGATGTCAGACTTCACAAAGGAAGACTTAAAGACCTTTTTGACGTATTTGCAAAAAATGAGACAGACCTTCCATGATGATTGAGCCTTTCCACCTTGTATAATGAGGCGCACTGTAGCACAAATTAAACAGGCAACCGCATTTTATGAAAAGGGAGGAAACAGCGATGTCATTTTTCCAAAAGGATAAAAAGGCGAAAAGCGAGCAAGACCACAAGCAGGTTGATCAGCTGTTAGAAGAAGCAAGCAAAGAGCTAGCAGGCGATCCGCTTCAGGAAGCTGTACAAAAGAAGAAAAACAACGATCAATAAGCAGGTAATAGGCAGAGAAATGATTCTCTGCCTTTTTTCTATGTTTTTCCCTTTGACAGATGTGAGAATGTTTGATAACCTTCGTGTAGTAAAAATGAATAGAAATCCTCACGCTATGTCTCAGTGAGGTAGAGGTTGCGCGGATGATGAGTCACTCATGGGAGAGATGGAATCGAAGATCATGAGAAAAAAGGCATCAGCGCCGAAGTGTAGAGAGAGCTCCAACTTTCTTTATGCTGGGTCTGCATTGAATAAATGCAGGACTGCCACGTCTTTGAAGCGTGGAGGGCTATCCGGAGATCAAGGTGTATGTTTTGAAAAGCATGGACTGTTGTTCAGGCTTTTTTTTATGTTCTGAGTATCTAAGATAAGGGTATGCTGTTAAGAAAGTGACCCATGATGAACATAAAGAATACAAGTCATTGCTTCACGAATATATCAATGAAGATACTGCCGGGTCTGGTCCGAAGTGAATATAACGGAGGTACGGAAATGGAACAGACAAAAAAATGGGGTTTTTGGTTATTGACGGCTTTTGTCGTCGGAAATATGGTAGGGTCAGGCATCTTTATGCTGCCAAGTACACTTGCCCAGCATGCCAGTCCTTTAGGTGTGACGATGGCATGGCTTGTTACAGGTGGCGGTGTGCTGATGATTGCACTTGTTTTTGGGCATTTGTCCATTCATAAGCCGCAGCTGACGGCTGGACCACAAAGTTATGCAAGAGCGCTTTTTAACGATCCGAAAAAAGGGAAAGCGGCCGGTTTTACAATGGTTTGGGGATATTGGGTGGCAAGCTGGATTAGTAATGTCGCAATTATTACGAGTCTTGCCGGTTATTTAACGACATTTTTCCCTATTCTCACCGTGAAGACGGAGATTTTCACCTTTGGAAAAGAAGCGATCACACTTGGTCAGCTGACAACGTTTATTGTATGTACCATTCTTCTTTGGGGCACACATACGATCTTAATTACAAGCTTAAGTGCTGCAAGTAAATTAAACTTTATTACGACCTTTTCAAAGGTACTTGGATTCGTCCTTTTTATTGTTGCGGGATTATTTGCATTCCAAACGGCATTATTTGAACATTATTACTTCCCAGTTGCAGCAGAAGGCGAAGGAGTGCTCGGACTTGGAGGCCAAATTCATCATGCGGCCATTTCCACACTATGGGCATTTATTGGCATCGAATCAGCTGTGATTTTATCAGGGAGAGCATCCTCGCAGCGCGATGTGAAACGTGCAACGATTACAGGTCTTTTAATCGCACTTTCCATCTACATGATTATTACATTGATTACAATGGGCGTCCTGCCGCATGATCAGTTGCAAGGCTCAGATAAACCATTCGTTGACGTGCTTCAGCTCATTATTGGACCGGCTGGCGGAATAGTCATGGCACTGCTTGCGATCATTTGTTTATTTGGCTCGATGCTTGGCTGGATCTTACTTGGTTCAGAAGTACCGTATCAAGCAGCAAAGGCTGGCGATTTCCCAGCAGTATTTGCAAAAACAAACAAAAAAGGCAGTCCTGTTTTTGCTTTGACAGTTACAAATATCATGTCACAACTGTTTATTTTCTCAGTGATGTCCCGTACGATTAATGAAGCTTTTACCTTTTTAACGACATCAGCGACACTTGCGTATCTCATTCCGTATATTGTGTCTTCGATCTATAGCTTTAAGGTCATCATGCAAGGTGACACGTATGATCTTCAAAAAGGGAAGCGAACAAGAGACGGAATCATTGCGCTTGTTGCGATGGGGTATTCCGCTTGGGTCATTATTTCAGGCACAGCTGATTTGAAAACATTTGGACTTGGCATCGGTCTGTTCTTAGTAGGTATTTTGCTTTATCCATTCATGTCAAAAGGATTCGCCAAAGGAACAGAATAATTTTAACGTTTCTCCAGAAATGGAGAAACGTTTTTTTATGATGCGGATGTTAATCGGTCCACAATAAACTCAAGCTGTCCTTCTAGTGACACTGGGTCATTAAAGAAATAACCGACAGGATCGATTTCAAATACGTGTTTATTTTGTACAGCAGGCAGTGATGTCCAAATGCTGCTTTCATACACTTGGTCTCCTTTACTTTTTGAACCACTCCATGGACTAGTGAAAATATAGTCGCCTGCGTATTCTGGCAGCTTTTCAAGGGAAATGTTTGCATAGCCGACACCGCTGTCGATAGCGTCTTTTTTAACTGCCTTTGGCGCACGTAATTTCAGCTCGTCATAAATAATTTCGCCTCCGCGCGCAAAGGTGTTTCCAAAGATATAAATACCTTTATCAAAAGGCGACACGATTGAAACGGTTTTGCTGCCGACCGCTTTTGTTACTTTAGGCTTTACCTCAGCTATTTTTGTATCCCATTTTGTGATCCATTCTGCTGCTTTTTTCGGTGTACCTGTCATTTTACCGAATTCTTTTAGCTGATCTTTAAAGGAATATTGATTGTATTTAATTGCAACGGTTGGAGCAATTTTTTTGTATTGATCAAATTTCTCGTCTTCTCCCCAAGCGATAATCATATCTGGCTTCAAAGCCGCTACCTTTTCGACAGAAGGGGTTGGTCCAAGGTTTTTGACACCATCCGTTTTTCCCTTATAGAAAGGGTTTTTAAAGATGGGTGCAGTTGCAGCAATTGGCGTCTTGCCAAGTGTCACGAGGTCTCCATAGTAGCTTTCCGCCAGAAGCACAATTCGTTTCGGATCTTTAGGGAGTTTGACCTCACCTTTGACATCCTGATAGGTGATTGTGTCATTCTGGTTGGCGCCAGATTTTTTATTTGAAGTGCTGCCGCAAGCAGCTGTAAAAAGCATAAGAACGGCTAAGAAAATCAAAAGAAATCCCGATCGTTTTTTCACAAAGATTCTCTCCTATTCACTTTCTTTTGATAATGATTCTCAATTTCAATTATATCGTAACATGATGGGATGAAAAATGCATCGGCTATTTTAGGACCTAAAGAAAAATGGTAAGTTTCTCCCGGTTTTTTGATGAAAATAAAGAAAATGTTCAGAACAATGATTTCAAAAAGAAAAGAAAATGATATACTAGACTTCGAGATTGATAATCATTATCACTAATGAGGAATAGATATGAACGGAAAGGAAGAGACTGGTTTTGGGCTCACAATCGAATAAACAGCTGCCAGCCAAGGACGATGCAATGGATATTGTCACGAAGCCTTTTGGAACAGCAGCTGTTGTTATCATAGGAATTATCGCTTTAGCATTTGGTCTTTTTTTATCGGTATCATTAGGAGCAGCAAATATTCATCTTCACACGGTATGGGAAGCCATTTTTCAATTTGATCCACAACAAACTTCACATCAAATCATTCGGGAATTGAGGCTGCCGCGTACAGTTGGGGCTGCACTCGTCGGTGCCTTTTTAGCTGTATCTGGTGCCATCATGCAAGGGATGACAAGAAATGCGCTTGCGTCTCCTGAAATTATGGGTGTGACAAATGGCTCTGCATTTGCGATTGCGATAGCATTTGCATTTTTCCCAGGCCAATCTTCTTTCACATTAATTCTTTGGTCATTTGCTGGAGCCGCACTCGGTGCATCTATTGTGTTTGGTGTCGGTACTCTGTCTAAAGGAGGACTGACCCCAGTGAAGCTCGCACTAGCGGGTACGGCGGTTGGAGCACTTTTAAGCTCAATCTCTTCAGCAATTGCCATCCGGTTTGATGTCGCTCAGGACATGAGCTTTTGGTATGCGGGCGGCGTTGCAGGTGTGAATTGGAGCAACATTCAGGTCATTATTCCAGTCGCTATTGCAGGACTTTTGATTGCGATGATCCTTGCTCGCTCGATCACTGTACTGAGCTTAGGTGATGAATTGGCTAAAGGGCTCGGGCAGTATACGAAAACGGTCAAGGTGCTAGGAATATTGGTCGTAATTCTTTTAACCGGTGCTGCTGTGTCGGTGGCAGGCTCAATTGGTTTTATCGGGCTTGTCATTCCCCATGTCACTAGATTCTTGGTCGGAGTGGACTATCGATGGATTATCCCTTGCTCAGCTATTTTAGGTGCCATTTTGTTAATTTATGCAGACATTGCTGCAAGGCTAGTCAATGCTCCATTTGAAACGCCAGTCGGTGCCATTACTGCGATTATAGGCGTTCCTTTCTTCTTATATTTAGCTAGACGTGAAAGGAGCGGAATTTAAATGGAAATGGTGCAGCAGGCAAAGAAAAAGAAATATAAACGAACGATGCTGATGATCTTTTTAGCCATCGTCGCGGTATTTCTGATTAGTTTAAATACCGGAGAAATTCGTATTTCTCCGGTAGATACATTGAAAACATTTTTTGGATTCGGAAGTGAAATGGATGAGCTTGTGCTGTTCGAATTCAGACTTCCAAGAATGATCATCGCCTTACTTGTTGGTGCTTCCATCGCTGTATCAGGAGCTATCTGGCAAGGTGTTTCTCAAAACGGCTTGGCTGATCCCGGTATTCTTGGTGTGAATGCGGGCGCAGGATTTGCCGTTGTGCTCTTTATCTTTGCATTCCAAGGCACGATGTCGAACTTAGGTAATTTGACGATTTTTGTACTGCCGCTTTTCGCATTTGCAGGTGCAGGCTTTGCTGCATTTCTCATCTATGTGTTAGCGTGGAAAAAAGGCATCACACCTGTTCGATTGATTTTAACGGGAATTGGCGTTAATGCTGCGTTTTCAGCAGCGATTGTGGTCATCCAATTAAAAATGAGCCCAAATGACTTTAACCAAGCCATCGTGTGGTTATCAGGAAGCATTTGGGGCTCAAGCTGGACGTATGTCCTGTCTGTTCTGCCATGGATGCTCATTTTCCTTGTGTTAGCGCTTGTGAGAGCACGCTACCTAAATATCATGAATTTAGGTGACCAGCTGTCCTATGGCTTAGGGATCTCGGTTCATAAAGAAAGAAGCTTTCTGATGCTGATTGCCGTTGCATTAGCAGGTGCAAGTGTCGCTGTTGCAGGTAGTATCTCGTTCCTAGGGTTAGCCGCACCGCACTTGGCGAGAAAGCTTGTTGGGCCAAAGCATCAAGGAATGATACCGGCCTCCGCGTTGATTGGCGCACTGTTATTATTACTGGCAGATACACTTGGCCGCGTCATACTTGCACCATCAGAGGTGCCAGTTGGCCTTGTCGTTTCTGCTTTAGGCGCACCTTACTTCATTTACTTATTGATGAAAACGAACTAATGAGGAAGGAGAAAAACATATGAAATCGCTCGAAACAGAAAAGCTTTGTATCGGTTATCAGGACCGTTTGATTGTAGATGATTTAAATATCAGTATCCCAAAAGGCAAGGTGACAACACTGATCGGGCCGAATGGATGCGGGAAATCAACGATTTTAAAAACAATGTCTCGGATCATGAAGTCCCATCAAGGAGCTGTTTACTTAAATGGTCAGGCTATTCATCAAACGCCTACAAAAGAAATTTCAAAACAAATGGCGATCTTACCGCAAACGCCCGAAGCACCAAGCGGACTGACAGTGTATGAGCTTGTGTCATATGGACGTTTCCCACATCAAAATGGATTTGGTCGCTTATCAAATGAAGATAAACGAATCATCAGATGGGCACTTGAGGAAACGGGCATGATCGCTTTTCATGACCGGCCAATTGAAGCACTTTCCGGTGGACAGCGTCAGCGTGTATGGATTGCGATGGCACTTGCCCAGGAAACAGAACTGCTTCTATTAGATGAGCCAACGACGTATTTGGATCTTGCGCATCAGCTCGAGATTCTTCAGCTGTTAGAACGGTTAAACAGAGAGCAGGGACGAACTGTGTTGATGGTCATTCATGATTTGAATCATGCGGCACGTTTTTCTCATTACATGATTGCCCTCAATCAAGGAAAAGTCATCAAAGATGGGACGCCTCATGAGGTCATGACCAAAGAGGTGCTTGGTCAGGTATTCCACATTGATGCAGAAATTGTACTTGATCCTAGAACAAATAAGCCGATCTGTTTAACATATGACTTAATGAATCATGAAAGAAAGCTAGAAGCTGTGAATGGATAATAAAAGTAAAAGGAACTCGGTGGAATAGCCGAGTTTTTTTGCGTCTCTGAAACTTCCTAGTACTGCCATTTTCTCCAGTTGATATTTTTTCGCTTTTATGCAGAAAAGAGGTACTTTTTTACTTTAGACAATGGTAATATACGGTTAGAGATCATAGCTAGAAAGGAAAGAGATGCGTGGAAACAGCAAAAATATTGATTGCAGATGACGAAGAAGCAATTGTAAAAATGGTTGAACGCGTATTAAAAAAAGAAGGATTCAAGCATATTTATAAAGCCTACCATGCAGATGAAGCATTAGATGTTGTCAAAAACGAGGACATCCACCTCTTACTTCTAGATGTGATGATGCCCGGTAAGTCTGGCTTTGATGTTCTTCCTGAAATGAGAAAATATACGAAAGCACCCATTTTCTATTTAACTGCAAGAACGTCTGATGTAGATAAACTGACCGGCTTTGCGCAGGGGGCAGATGATTACATTACAAAGCCATTTAATCCGCTAGAGCTTGTGGCTAGAATTAAGGCTCACTTAAACCGAACATATATCTCCTTACAGGAAGAGCAAGAAGAGGCTCAAAACCAATATGAATATGCCCATTTCTCATATCATCCTCATTCAGCCGAACTGAAAGTGAGAGGAGAGATGACGGCATGCTCAGCTCAGCTTCTATCCTTGCTGAAGTACTTTTGTGATCATCCGAATGTGGTTCTTTCAAAAGATCAAATCTATGAGAAAGTATGGGGCGTCCCGTCGTATGGTGATAACAACACCGTCATGGTTCATATTCGAAAGCTGAGAGAAAAGATTGAATTAGATCCAAGTCAGCCTGAATATATTGTGACCATCCGTGGTATGGGATATAAATTTATTCCGCACCCTGTGAAGGTTCTTAATTAATTCATGAATTTACGAACAAAACTTTTCTTTCACTTTGTCGGACAGATGTTTATCGTCATTGCGATTCTGCTGATCGGGAATACGTTTACTGAGAATCTATATTATAAAAAATACTATGAGAATATGACCGAAACTGGTTTAACAAAGGCTGATGGGGACACACTCATGAGCTGGCTCTATTTTAACGAGGATGGCAAAATGGAAGCCGAAGATCAGCTCAAGCAAGCAGTGAAAAAACGTGACGGCTGGCTGCAAGTGATTGATTCAAAAAAACATAACGTATATAGCTATCACCTTCCTAAAAATATTCCAACATCCTATCAAAAGGATGAAATGATCAAGATCTTTGAAAAAAGACAATTTAAAGATTACAAGATGTACTTCTGGCCAATTGAGATTGATCAAGAAAGCTTTATCGTGTTATATGGGTTCAAAACGAACAGCACAAAGGTAGCCAATTATCTTAAGCAGCATGAGAAAAATCTGGCTGCACTTTCTCAATATTCGCTTGAAACGATAGAGTTCTTGAAAAGAATGAATGGATCGGTACACCTGTTTAATGAAGAAGGAAAATACTTAAAAGGCATTCGAGCCAAAAACGATTTGAAACATAACGTAACAGATGTTGAATTGCTTAAGTACCAATCGAAGCCTTGGGAGTTTAGAAGTGACCTATCTTATATCAGAGTGAATAAAAGTCTATATTTGATCGTTTCGGTACCAAACAAAGTATATAGCCCAGACGAATTGTATGATAAAGAGACAGATGCTTTAAATCAATATAGAACCATCTTGATTGCAGGTCTTGCACTCACTATTATTATCGTCATGACATTATGGTACTCGTATCGCTATGGTCTGCCGATCTATCACATTATCCGCTGGCTGATTTTCTTATCTAGAAATAAATTGCAGGAACCAACAAATAGAAAAGGAATTCCAATCAGTAAAAATAAAAAAGGTCGTATTAAGCGGGAATACCGATTATTTGAGGATATCCTAAAAACAATGGATCAGCTCACGCTTACATTAAAAGAGAATGAAGCAAACCGAAGAAAAATTCAAACCACAAGGGAAGAATGGATTGCAGGATTGTCTCATGATTTGAAAACACCTCTTAGTACGATTTACGGCTATGGGCTCATGCTTGAATCTGATCAATATCAATGGTCCAAGGAAGAAGTCATGGAAATGGGACAGGTGATTCGTGAGAAATCAGAATACATGTCGACCTTGATTGAGGATTTAAACCTCACGTACCGATTGAAAAATGGGGCCTTGCCTATTAATCGAAAGCCGGTCGAGCTGGGTGAATTTTTAGCCTCTATTATGGACGAGTTTTCAAGAAGCTCCTTTTCTGAGGATTTTTCATCCTCTTTTGAAGATCAAACAAACGGTGTCATGTTTGAGATCGACAAAGCCTGGTTCAGACGAGTGATTGAGAACCTGCTGGCGAATGCAGTCAAGCATAACCAAAAAGGCACTCATATTACAGCTGTTTTATCTGAAACAAATGAAGAAGTTCGGATCGAAATGAAAGACAACGGATGCGGAATGGCACAAGAAACGGTAGATCACTTATTTAACCGCTACTACAGAGGGACAAATACAAATGACCCAACGAATGGAACAGGACTTGGGCTGGCAATAGCAAAAGAGCTTGTCTTGCTGCATGACGGTGATATTCAAGTGGAAAGCGAACTAGGTGCTGGAACAACTATTGCGATTATCCTAAAAAAATCACCTCCTGTAAAATAGGCAAAAAACGATTTTCCTTTCTTAAGGAGATCGTTTTTTCCTGTTTTAGGATTGAAATCAACTTTGTAAACGATTACAATTAAATTGTTAACGTGAACAAATTATTTTTCATACGATAAGAGGGATGGGGGAATTTGATGAGAGCCTTTTTAGATGAGCAGTTTTTACTAAACAGTCCAACGGCGGAAAAGCTATACCATGAGTTTGCAAAGGACCTTCCAATTATAGATTACCATTGTCATTTAAGTCCTAAAGACATCTATGAAAATAAAACCTTCCAAAATATCACCGAAGCATGGCTTTATGGAGATCATTACAAATGGCGTGCCATGAGAACAAATGGCATCCCTGAAACGCACATTACGGGGGATGCATCAGATCATGAGAAATTTTTGGCGTGGGCGAAGACCGTACCCATGACCATTGGAAATCCACTCTATCACTGGACTCATCTAGAGCTAAGACGATATTTTGAAGTCGAAGACCTATTAAACGAAAAAAACGCAGACATTATTTGGAAGAAAGTCAATGAAAAGCTGCAAGGAGAGGGATTTGGTGCGAGGGACTTCATTGTGAAATCAAACGTTGAAACCGTTGTGACAACAGATGATCCGGTCGATTCGCTTCACTATCATCAAAAACTGCGGGAAGAGGAATTCTCTGTACAAGTGCTCCCAGGGTTTCGACCTGATAAAGCACTCGATATAGCGAATGATCTGTTTGCAAAATATGTTCACGAGCTGGCAGAGGTTTCAGCTACTCCAATACAATCCTACCAAGACTTCTTAAAAGCACTCCGTGCAAGAATTGATTTCTTCCATGAACACGGCTGTTTGATCTCAGATCATGCTATAAATGAAATGACATATGAAGAAACGTCAGAAGAAGAAGTGGAGACCATCTTTCATAAAAGAATGTCTGGTCATCCATTGACGGAAGAAGAGAAGATCAAGTTTAAAACAGAGACATTCATTATGCTAGGTCAGGCATACTGTGAGCGTGGCTGGGCGATGCAGCTTCATATCAATGCGCTTAGAAACAACAATACGAAAATGTTTGAGCGGCTCGGACCAGATACGGGGTATGATGCGATGAATGATGAGGACATTGCAAAGCCGCTTTGCCGAATATTAGATCGTTTAGAACAAGAAGATGCATTGCCAAACACCATTCTCTATTCCTTGAATCCTAGGGACAATGTGGTGATATCAACATTGGCTGGAAGCTTTCAAGACGGGAAGACACCGGGGAAGATGCAGCACGGCACAGCCTGGTGGTTTAATGATACGAAGCAAGGAATGACAGAGCAGATGATGGCTCTTTCCAGTATTGGACTGATCAGCCGTTTCATCGGGATGCTGACTGATTCACGAAGCTTTTTGTCGTATACAAGGCATGAATATTTCCGAAGACTGCTTTGTGATATCATCGGAGATTGGGTAGAAAAAGGAGAAGTCCCCTATGACCTTGAGCTGTTAGGGGGGATCGTGAAAGGAATCAGCTATGAAAATGCCAAGCAATATTTTCAATTTGACCGGGCAAAGCAGCTCCATCACCAAAGTAAAATCACATGAAGAAAAAGGTGAGAAAATGAAAGCGGTTTTATGATAAGATGGAAAAAAATCATAAAAGGCGGAATAGCATGACAGTCACAATTAAAGACATAGCAAAATTGGCAAACGTCTCTCATACTACGGTATCAAGGGCTTTGAATAACAGTCCTTTTATTAAAGAGAAGACAAAACAAAAGATTTTGTCGATTGCAAAACAGCTGAATTATTCACCGAATGTCCATGCCAGAGGCCTTGTATCACAAAAATCGTTTACAATCGGTCTGTTTTTTACGAGTTTAACAGAAGGCACATCTTCAAGCTTCTTTGTAGATGCGTTAAAGGGCGTCAATAGCGTGATGACTGAGCATTATAATCTGTTTGTAAGGGGAATTGACGACTTTCACGATTACACAACCATTCATAAACAGCGCTACGATGGCATTTTGCTTATGAGTCAAAGCGAGCACGATGAAGCGTTTATCCATCATGTCAAGAAACAGGGCATTCCAATCATTGTGCTGAATCGCCGTGTAGAAAGTAATGAAGTGATGAATATATTAGCAGATGATAGTCAAGGAGCATATCAGGCAGCGCACTATTTCATTCAGCAAGGCCATCATCAAATCGCCATCATTGAAGGAAAAGAAGGCTTTAAATCGACTCAGGAGAGAAAAGCCGGCTTTCTCCAAGCGTTAATTGATCACCATATTCCTATGAAGAAAGAATATATGATCACAGGTGACTACCACATGAAAAGCGGCTATGAATCAATGGAATCCCTGCTGACCCTTGATCATCCGCCAACAGCGCTTTTTTGCTCTAACGATGACATGGCCATTGGTGCGATGAATGCTTTATATGCAAAAGGCAAGACATGTCCAGGTGATATCTCTATTATCGGTTTTGATGACATAGCATTCTCATCCTACACCACGCCTGCACTGACAACGGTAAAAAAGCCTATCGAAAAAATGTGTGCACTTGGAGCAGAAGCCATCCTATCAGTCATAAACGGTGAAGAGCAGGAAGAAGATCAAATGGGAAAAATCTATGTCCACACAGAGCTGATGATCAGAGATTCAGTCAAAAAGGTGCAGTAATCAGCACCTTTTAAAGATAAATGTTCACGTGTGCATATCACGAAGAGAGGGGAATCCATTTGAAACGTTTATCAAAAGCCATGTACCCGGCGCCTGAGTATCCGGAAACGATTTTACAGATCGGTGAAGGGAATTTTATGCGAGGATTTATTAATTGGCACATCCAGAAGCTGAACGACTGCACAGATTTTAAAGGAAGAGCTGTTGTTGTTCCTCCGCGAAAAGGATCCGTTGCGGCTTTAAATGAACAAGATGGCTTATATACTTTATGTATACAGGGCTATCATGACCAGCAAGAAATGAATGAGCGCATGATCATTCAATCGATCAGCAGAGGAATCAGTACGTATACGGATTACGATGGTTTTTTATACGTAGCTGAAAACCCCGATCTCCGCTTTGTCTTCTCAAACACGACAGAGGCAGGACTTATGTTCAGAAAGGAGGATCGCTTGGAGGATCGACCGCAAGCCAGTTTTCCAGGAAAGCTGACAGCGTTCTTATATCACCGGTTTAAAGCATTTACTGGAGATGAACAAAAAGGGCTGATCATCCTTCCATGTGAACTGGTCGAACATAACGGTGACCGTTTGAAGGAATATGTGATAGACATGGCAGCTGAGTGGGACCTGCCGCCTGCGTTTATCACATGGATCAAAGAAGCCAACACGTTTTGTAATACGCTTGTGGATCGGATTGTTCCTGGGTTTTCTAAGGAAGCAGCTGAAATTGTCCAAAAGGAAGATGGGTATATCGACGAGTTGCTTGTCACGGCAGAATATTATCACCTCTTTGTTATTGAAGCACCTGCCTTCGTACAAAAAGAGCTTCCCTTTCAAAAAGCAGGATTAAATGTCCTTTTTGTAGAAGATATTGCGCCTTATCGCATGAGCAAGGTACGAATTTTAAATGGTGCACATACAGCAATGGTGCCAATCGCTTACTCATGTGGTATAGACACTGTAAAAGAAGCTGTGGATGACAAGCATGTTGGTCCGTTCATCCGGCGTATGCTGGAGGAGGAAGTACTGCCAGGGCTTGAGCTCTCTCAAGATGAGCTTCTTCTTTATACACAATCGGTTTGGGATCGTTTTTGCAATCCATTTGTGAAGCATCAATTGCTCGATATTGCGCTCAATGGTATATCCAAGTTCCGAACCCGAGTTCTTCCGTCATTGCTTGATTATGTTGAGCAAAAGAAACAGCTGCCAATGAATCTCGTGTTTTCACTCAGCAGTCTCATTTATTTTTACAGAGCATATGCAGAAAGGATAAAGGATGATGAGACTGTAATGGCATTTATGGAGGAAGCCTGGGAAGGGGAGAACCAATCCAATGAAGCGATCGCAGCCAGGATTCTATCATGTGAGCCATTATGGGGGAGAAATTTAACGGATGTAGATGATTTGAGTCACGCTGTAGCTGATCAGCTTACCTTCATACAGGAGCAAGGGATGAGAGCGGCTGTTCAACGAATGCTGCATCATCAATATGAAAGTCAGGGGGAGAAGGCATGAAAGATTTTATTGTGATTCACCCTTCAGATAATGTCGGTATTGCATTAAAAGTACTTGAACAAGGGGAGGAGCTGCATCATCAAGATCACTCTGTTGTCTTAAAAGAGAACGTTCCCAAAGGTCATAAGTTTGCTTTGGCTGATATCAAGCAAAGAGAGAATATCATGAAATATGGCTACCCCATTGGGCATGCAACGACTACCATTTCTGCTGGAGAATGGGTGCATACGCATAATATCAAAACCAATCTATCAGGAAAGCTCGATTACGAATACGAGCCTTCATTCACAGACAACCCCTATGAAAAAACGAATCTTACATTTAAAGGATATAAACGAAAAAATGGGGAAAGCGGGATTCGCAATGAGCTTTGGATTGTCCCAACCGTTGGATGCGTGAATGGCATTGCCGATCAAATCATCCAAATATTCACCGCTGAAATGGGCGGAAACATCCATCCGTTTGAAACAGCTCTCGTATTAAAGCACAATTATGGATGCTCCCAGCTTGGGGACGATCATGAAAATACAAAAACCATTTTACAAAATGCCGTGAAGCATCCTAACGCTGGAGGGGTGCTCGTCCTTGGACTTGGTTGTGAAAATAATGATATTGAAGATTTTCAGTCCACATTAGGTGAATATGACCGTGAGAGAGTGAAATTTTTAAGAAGCCAAGAAGTAGGAGATGAGATTGAGACGGGAGTCGCTTTACTCAAGGAAATTTATGATGCGGCGAAAGAAGATCACCGTGAAGAGATCCCGTTATCTGAGCTGAAAATCGGCTTGAAGTGCGGAGGATCAGATGGATTCTCCGGCATTACCGCAAATCCGCTTTTAGGAAGGCTGTCCGATTTTATTGTTGCTCAAGGCGGCACGACAGTGTTAACAGAAGTGCCCGAAATGTTTGGAGCTGAAACGATTTTAATGGAGAGAGCGGAATCAGAAGCGACTTTCGACAATATTGTGCAAATGATCAATGACTTTAAACAATACTTCATGGATCATCGACAGCCAGTATATGAAAATCCTTCCCCGGGAAATAAAGCTGGTGGAATTTCGACATTAGAGGATAAATCTCTCGGCTGTACACAAAAAGCAGGGACTTCTGACATTCAAGATGTATTGAAATATGGGGAATTGCTGAAGCGAAAGGGCCTGAATTTATTAAGTGCGCCAGGTAATGATTTGGTTGCTTCATCCGCACTTGCTGCTTCCGGCTGTCAGTTGGTCCTTTTTACAACAGGAAGAGGGACACCATTTGGTACGTTTGTCCCTACAATGAAAGTCTCGACGAATACAGCCTTATATGAAACAAAAAAGCACTGGATTGACTTTAATGCGGGAGAACTGCTTGAAGATGTACCAGAAGATGTTGTATTAGAAAAATTCATTTCAACTGTCATTGATGTGGCGAGCGGAAAGCTATTAAATCATGAAAAAAACAATTTTAGAGAGCTGGCTATTTTCAAAACAGGTGTCACACTTTAAGGCGACTGGGGGATGAGAACGTGTTTAAAATGCGGGATTTGATGTATATCACAGCAGGAACGGTACTCACAGGAATCGGACTCACGCGTTTAGCAAGGCAAGAGAAGAAAGACAAAAAAGCAAACGGAATCGATCAAGTGTTAAAGCAGATAAAAGCGCCGCTGTTCCCTGATCGTGAATTTAATGTGGTTCATTATGGTGCAGATGGGAAAGGGATAGAGCTTTCAACAGATGCTATCCAGTCTGCGATTGATGATGCGCACCGTTTGAAAGGGGGACGTGTGCTTATTCCAGAAGGGACGTTTGTGACAGGTGCTCTAGAATTGAAGAGTCATGTAGAGCTGCATTTGCATGAGAAAGCCTATGTGGCATTCAGCCAAGATCCAAAGGATTATCTGCCGATTGTACTGACAAGATATGAAGGGATTGAGCTTTATAATTATTCACCTCTCATTTATGCACACCATGCAGAAAATATCGCCATCACAGGAGCTGGAACGCTTGATGGCAGAGGGGATGAACATCATTGGTGGCCTTGGAAGTATGGCACGAATGGCCAGCCGTCTCAGGACCGGGATCGGCAGCTTCTATTTGAAATGGCTGAAAAGAGGATACCAGTAGAAGAAAGAGTGTTTGGAGAAGGCCATTATTTAAGGTCAAGCTTTATCCAGCCCTACCAATGCCAGCAAGTTCTCATTGAAGGAGTGACAGTGAAGGATTCACCGATGTGGCAAATTCATCCTGTGCTAAGTGAAAATGTCATCGTCCGTGGAGTCCATATCATCGGGCATGGACCAAATACAGATGGTGTTAATCCGGAGTCTTGCCGGAATGTGCTCATTGAAGATTGTTATTTTGATAATGGAGACGATTGTATTGCCATCAAATCTGGCAGAAACGAGGACGGGCGGAGAATAGGGGTTTCATCTGAAAACATTGTCATTCGTAGAAATGAGATGCGTGATGGACACGGCGGAGTGACGATCGGGAGTGAAATCTCTGGCGGGGTCAGGTATGTATATGCAGAGAATAATGTAATGGATAGTCCGAACCTTGACCGGGCACTGCGTATTAAAACCAACTCTGTCAGAGGCGGTACCATTGAACATATTTACTTTAAAAACAACACAGTCAAAAGCTTAAAGCATGAAGTGGTCTGTATCGACATGATGTATGAGGAAGGGGATGCGGGTCCACATCGTCCTGTTGTGCGTCATATTGAAGTAGAAGGACTGAAAAGCAGCGGCGGACGATATGGTGTGAAAATAGCCGCCTACTCACATTCCCCCGTTACACACTTCAACATGAAAAATTGTGTCATAGATCATGTGACGTATCCACTTTCTTTGGAGCATGCAGTATCTCCTTCTTTTCAGAAAGTCGTCATCAATGGGGAACAAATCAATTGATAGATGAGTGAAAAACAGTCTTTTCGGAGGCTGTTTTTCTTTTAGTAAGAACGAAAAAGACGCTTTTAGAAATCACATATACAACCTATCTGCACTGTAGTATAATATTCCCGAAATTAGAAAAGAATTGACGGAAGAGATGACGTCAAGCAGTACATAAACCAGGGGGTTCATTCATGAAAAAGTTAACGGCCATTTGGCTATCGCTATTGCTTGTGATGGGTGTTTTAGCAGGATGTGCAGGTGCTGAGACAGACCATAAAGCAAAGAGTTCACAAAATAACGAAACAGCGGCTGCGGCATTTCCTGTCTCGATTAAAGATGCAGCTGGTAAAACAGTCGAAATCAAAGAGCAGCCTAAGCGTATTGTTTCATTAATTCCAAGTAATACAGAGGTTGCCTATGCGCTTGGTCTTGGCGATAAAATGGTTGGACGATCAGATTTTGACAATTATCCAAAGGAAGTTGAAAAGGTAGAGAAGATTGGCGGACTTGAATTCAATGTCGAGAAGGTCATTTCCTTAAAGCCTGATCTAGTATTAGCTCATGCATCGCAGATGGGATCAAAAGATGGATTTAAACAGCTTGAAGATGCAGGAATTCAAGTACTGACTGTAAATGATGCCACCTCCTTTAAGGATGCGTACAAATCGATCAATTTGATCGGTGAAGCAACAGGTGTAAAAGAAGCATCAACAAAGCTTGTAGATGAGATGAAAACAAAATTGAATGACATCAAGAAACAAGCAGAGGCGATCTCCAAAGACGAACAAAAAACAGTCTTTGTCGAAGTATCAGGTGCGCCTGAAATCTATACAACAGGTACAAATACATTTATGGACGAAATGCTTTCTGTTATCCATGCGAAAAATGCTGCTGGCGATCAAACTGGCTGGGTGCAAATGACAGAAGAAGCGATTATCAAACGAAATCCTGATGTGATCGTCACAATTGATGGTTCCAGCTTAGCTGATCTGAAAAAGAGAGACGGCTGGAATGCGATCAAAGCAGTGAAGGAAAAACAAGTCTTTCAATTGAATACGGATCTCGCATCAAGACCGGGACCGCGATTGGTTGAAGGAGTCGAGGCTCTTGCGAAAAGCATCTATCCTGACACGTTCAAATAAATTCATCATCGCATACACACTAAGTGTTTTACTTCTTGTGGTGAGCATTGGAATGGGAATCTCCTTTGGAAGCTTAGGGATTCCCATTCCTTCTATTCTCCGTATATTTGTTCATGAACTATTCGGGGTGCAGATTGGCACAATAGATTCAATTGATCGCAATATTATGATGAATATCCGGCTGCCGAGAGTGATATTAGCGGCACTAGTCGGAGCAGCGCTGGCGTTATCAGGTGCAGCCTTTCAAGGTTTATTAAAAAATCCTCTCGCTGACCCATATACGCTAGGTGTATCTCAAGGGGCATCAGTTGGAGCCGTCGCGACACTATTTTTCAGCTTGCAGCTCCCTTTGCTCGGCAGTTTCACACTGCCTTTTTTCAGTATGACAACAGCGCTTGTGACCCTATGTCTCGTCCTCTTTTTTGCGCGTCTTGTTCATCGGGGGATGAGCATCTCTTCTTTAATTTTAACAGGGGTGATTTTTAGCTCTTTTTTGAGTGCGCTTATATCATTGATGATTGCTTTAACAGGTGATGATCTAAAAGAGATTATTCATTGGCTTCTCGGCAGTGTGTCCATGAGGGGCTGGCGCTATATTGCGCTTTTCCTTCCTTTCTTTCTTGTGGGGACCTTTGCATTAATGCTGATGGGACGAGATTTGAATGTCATGACGTATGGCGAGGAGAAGGCACAGCTATTAGGTGTACATGTGAAAAGGAGCAAATATATAGTGCTGCTTGCTGGCTCAATTCTGACTGGTAGTGCGGTAGCGGTGTCAGGGACGATCGGATTTGTGGGACTTGTGATTCCGCATTTTATTCGCCTCTTAGCCATCACAGACCACCGGCACCTCCTGCCTTTGTCTATGCTGAACGGCGCTTCCTTTCTCGTTTTAGCAGATGTGTTATCCCGTACGATCATTGAACCGACTGAATTACCGATTGGCATCATTACTGCGTTAATTGGTGCCCCTGTATTCGGCATCATCCTCATCCGTAAATATAGAGGAGGGACACATCTATGATTCAAGTGAAGGAAATCAGAGGTGGATATGGAGAGAAAGAGGTCATACGTGGCATCAGCCTTGAGGTAAAGCAAGGAGAATTTCTCGGTATACTTGGTCCAAATGGAAGCGGGAAGTCGACCTTGCTTAAAATGATTTCTGGGATGCTGGCACCTGAGAGTGGCGAGGTACGCCTGAGCGGTCAATTGGTTCAATCCTACCGTCCAAAGGCGTTTGCGCAAAAAATGGCTGTTCTACCGCAGAAAACGGACCAAGCCTTCTCATTTACAGTGGAAGAAACGGTTCAATTCGGTCGTTACCCATATCAAAAAGGATGGCTGCAATCTGTTACTCGAGAAGATATGCAGGTCGTAAACAAAGTAATGGAACAAACGGATGTTGCACAATTTAAGGATCAATCCATTCATGAGTTGAGCGGGGGAGAACAGCAGCGTGTGTACTTGGCACAGGCATTAGCCCAGCAGCCTGAATATTTATTGCTGGATGAACCAACCAGTTTTCTTGATTTGGCCTATCAAAAAGACTTGCTTGATTTAATTAAAGAAGAGACCACTTCCTCTAGGCTAACGGTGATCGGCGTGTTTCATGATGTGAACATCGCCAGTTTATATTGTGACCGGCTGCTGCTGCTTGATGAAGGAAAGACGGAAATGATAGGACTGCCGCATCACGTCTTGACGCCTGAGCGAATCAACCGTGTGTATGAAACAGAGGTAACACCGCTCCAACACCCGCGAAGAGCAAACCCTCAGCTGATCATTGAGCCTGCGGGGGCTTCTATAGCATCAAATGGAAAGTTAGCGGATGGCTGGAAAACGTATGGCTCAGAAGGAATGACGTTTTCCCTCAAACAGCCGCTCCGCGTCCTTTCCTCACATCAGAAAAGGGGCGGCTTTTTTTGGGAAAGATCTCTCGGAACAGGAACTGAGATACTTCGTGACGAGCTGGATGATCGTGAAGGAATATTGTTTTACGACCAAACGAGTGGACCAAACCAATTTGCTGCTGAAGACACAGAAAACGACATGGTGCTTTACGGCATGCGTCATCAAAAAGAGCTGACCATTTGGCTTGTACTGAAAGAATCTTTATCAGACGGATCGTCTGTTCAGCTCATGGGGCAGCTTGTCCACATGATTAAACAGGAGACGAGCATGTCCATTCATCATCTTTGTATCGCTGCTGCGGGTATGCAGGAAACAGAAGATGATGAGCATTTACATGAAAGATTAAAACAGAAAGTGCACCGTCTTCTTTATACATTGAATGCCATTCAAAAATGAACCAAAGGGTTCGCTTTTTTGTTTATGATGCGATGAAAATCACAGTGCTTTAGTTAAACAAATACATCCTTTCCACTTCAGGTTATACTAAAAGGACAAAGCAATAGACAAGGAGGGACACCGATGAAACTTTATACAAAAACAGGGGATCAAGGCCAAACAGGCTTGATCGGCGGGAGAGCCGATAAAGATGATGTAAGAGTCGAGGCGTACGGCACGTTAGATGAGGCGAATAGCTTCATTGGACTCGCACATGCAAATTTACGTCAGCATGGCGAATTGTTTCAAGACATTTTGTCAGAGCTGATTGTGATACAGCACGAGCTCTTTGACTGCGGCGGTGATTTGGCAGCAGTCAAACCACGTAAAGAAGGCAAATTAACTGAAGCATCAGTGGCAGTCCTTGAACAAAGAATGGATATCTATGTAGAAGAAGCCACGCCTCTCACAAAGTTTATTTTACCGGGCGGCCAGGAAGGAGCAGCTCTCTTACATGTGGCGCGGACAGTCGTCAGAAGAGCAGAGAGGCATATTGTGACGCTTGCGAAGCAGGAGGAAATTCCAGCGGTTACACTCACCTATGTGAACCGTCTATCCGACTATTTATTTGCAGCCGCACGAGTCGTGAATCATCGGCTCGGTGAAGCTGATGTTGAATATGAACGAAGCGCAGACGTGTTTCGGTCTACACGCTGAAAAGAAGACAAAGGGCTAAAATAAAGATCATTTTAGCCCTTTGTCAACAATCTGAAGCACTCTTCGAATGAGAAGAGTGCTTTTTTATTGGGTTCTATCGCTTAGTCTGAGTGAAGTTACGACTCTGGTCGCAATGAAAGATCAATCTGTGACACGTTTTGCCAGCTTTCTTTTTTGACTATAGTAAAAGCAAGGAGCAAGAAAGGAGGCATGAAGATGAAAATAACAAGTAAAACCATCATCGGTTCGATTTTAATGTTTGTCGGTCTATCCATCTTCTTCGGTGGTTCACTAGGAGGGCTGATCCCGATTCTGATTGGGGCGTGGCTCATCTATGTAGGTGTAAAGAAATATGAGAAAGGCAGTCAAACCTTCGGTGTCATTCTAGCGGTCATTGGTGTACTGATTGTTGTGCAATCTCTGCCGTTTATCCTTGGAATCGCATTGGCTGGGGGGCTTCTCTACTTCGGCTGGACGATGATCAATGGTGAACAGGCAAAAGAATCATCAAGCAGATCATATATGGAGCCAAACACGGCACCGAAAATGGAAGAACCTATTCACACGTCATTTGATCAAGAATGGGAAGACTTTTTAAAGAAAAAATAAGAGGAGGAATATCAAATGGTATTCAGAAGAGTAAGAGATATGTTTGTTGCAACGGTCAATGAAGGCTTAGATAAATTGGAGAATCCGCGTGTCATGCTGAATCAGTACGTTCGTGATATGGAGGACGATATTGCCAAAGCGAAACATGCGATCATCAAACAGCAAACGATTCAACAAGGCTTCCTGCACAAAGCAGAAGAGACAGAAGCATTTGCTGATAAAAGAAAGAAGCAGGCTGAGCTGGCATATCATGCGGGAGAAGAGGAACTTGCACGAAAAGCGCTCACAGAAATGAAGTATTTTGAAGAAAAGCACCAGGAATATCAGGAAGCTTATCAGCACTCTGTGAAACAATTGAAAGAGCTGAAAGAGCAATTGCAGCAGTTAGAAACGAAGCTGCGTGATATTAAAGACAAGAAGCAGGCTCTGATTGCAAGAGCAAATGCTGCACAGGCAAAGCAGCATATGAACGAATCCATGAACAAAGTAGACAGTGAAAGTGCATATAAGGAATTTCTTCGAATGGAGAACCGTATCGAAGAAATGGAGACAAAAGCGGGCAGCTATGCACAATTTGCCGATCAAGGAGCATATGCTCATCTAGACTATGCGGATGAGGTTGAAAAAGAATGGCAGAAGCTCAAGCTGGAGAAGAAGCCTGAGCAGCAAGCAAACTAAGGAATCGATGTCAGATCGGAAGAAAAGCAGGATTTTTCTTCCGATATTTGATTTCTTTCTGTTTCGCTTTTACTTATAATGAAAAGGTCAGAAGATAAAAGGATGGTACGAATGAAGCGGTTAATCGGTCTAATTTGTATACTTGTAGGTGTCTTTTTAATGATTGGGATGCTTTTCAAAAATGAAGATCTCTTTCATTTGAGTTTCTCCCGTGAAAAAGCAGTCACAACAGCTTCAGCGAAAAAAGATGAAATTGATCAATTAGATATCTCTCTTTCTGGGTTTCGCGTGAAGGTAAAGCCTGAAAATCGTTCCGATATTTCCGTGATTGTCGTTAATGGAAAAGGGAAAATGTATGCGGACCAAACAGGCAGTACATTCAACGTCCGTGCTGAAAATAAAGGATTCTTGTTTTTCTCCTCATTTGAAAAAGGAGAACTCTTAGTCAAAATTCCAACAGATTATCATAAAAATGTGAAGATTACGGGTGGAAGCGGGGTCAGCGAGATGGATGGCGAAGGGAAGCTCTCTCTTCAAGATGTGACGCTCAAATCAACAAGCGGAAACCTCAAAGCCGAGAATTTCTCAGCAAAAAATGTAGAAATCAAAGCGACATCGGGCAGACTCTCCGTGTCTCACATCGATGCGAAAAATAGTGATATTGGGGCAACCTCTGGACGTGCCGATATTAAAGATGTCAAAGGGGAGCTGCAACTAGGCATGACAAGCGGTAGATTAACGGCAAGTTTTGATACCATTGCATCACCTGTCTCCTTCCATATGACATCAGGCAGTGCAAAATTTAATTTACCGGATGAAGGAGATTTCAATGTCCAGGTGAAAAAAACAAGTGGAAGCGTCGATCACTCCTATCACTTTGATCAAGCGGATAGTGAAGGACGAGGCTTTACAGGCACGCGGGGAAAAGGAACACACTTAGTCGATATTGAAATGACAAGTGGAAACTTAAAGCTGCGGTAATGAATGGAAGAAAGGAAGGAGGCGAGTCAACTGCGTTTTTCAAGGAATCAAATTTTAGGCATCATTGTCGTGATTTTTGGTATTAATCTATTTCTCAAAATTATTGGGATCGGAGCCGATTTGTTTTGGCCTGTGTTTTTTGCGCTGGCTGGCTATTGGCTGCACTCAAGATCCAAACGTTGGCTCGGTTCAGTTTCCTATATTTTTGCCGGCTTTCTCTTTTTAAAATTTCTGCTCAATATTACATTTAGTCTCACAGGATATTTATTTGCGGCCTTTTTGATATATGCCGGCTATCGCTTATTGAAGAATAAACCCGTTTTTGATGTCGATAAAAAGGAAGCATCGGACGATGGAAAGCCTTCGCTGAAAGTCAATCTTGAAAAAGAGGGCGACCAAAAGAAAACAAAGAGCCAGACAAAGCCGCGCAAAGAGCATGACTTTTTTATCGGTGAAGTCAGGCTGATGAAAAAGCCGTTTCAATTAAGTGATTTGACGATTTCAGGGTTTATCGGGGATGTCAAAATCGACTTATCAAAGGCCATCATCGCAGAAGAAGAGAGCACGATCGTGATTAGCGGGCTCATCGGAGATGTGGATATTTACGTACCGCAGGATATTGAAGTATGTGTGAGTGCTTCAGCTGCAATTGGTGATATGAAAATTATTGATGAAAAAAGAAGCGGATTCGGCAGTAAAGTGTATGTGATGACCAACAATTACGATGAGAGCAAACGAAAAGTGAAAATCTCCATCTCTTTACTGATTGGAGATGTGGATGTGAGATACTTATGAGGAAACTCCATCTAGGTATCCAGTGGCAATCTATTCGTCTTGGAGTAGGGATCTCGCTTGGTGTTGTCATCATGACGATGCTGCCCATGTTTTTTTATTATCAGCTTGATCCGATGATTCTCCTCTCTACCCGCTGGTTCGGCATTCCGTTTTTTTGTATTTTACTGATCATTAGTCTTGTCATTGGGGTTTCTGCCTCGCATGTATTTGGCTATCAGCATAAGAAGCGTCTCGATCAGCTTGTAGAGTCGATTTTAAAGTTTGAAAATGGGAACTTTGCATACAGGCTGCCGTCTCTTGGCGACGATGAAATTGGCTTAGCGGCAGATCAATTAAATGAAATGGCGAAACGAGTTGAAGGGCAAGTAGCTTCTTTGCAAAAGCTCTCGAATGAACGGGCTGAATGGCAGGTGCAAATGAAGAAATCCGTCGTTTCAGAAGAACGTCAGCGTCTAGCACGAGAACTGCATGATGCGGTTAGCCAGCAGTTGTTTGCGATTTCGATGATGACCTCTGCGATTCTTGAAGGCATGAAGGAAAAGGATGAAAAGATTTTAAAGCAAATGCGCCTAGTCGAACGAATGGCTGGCGATGCACAAAATGAAATGCGTGCGCTTTTGCTTCATCTAAGACCGATCACCCTTGAAGGAAAAGACTTGAAAAAAGGCTTGATTGAACTCCTAAATGAATTTCAAGCAAAGCAGCCGATTGATATTGATTGGGAAATAGAAGATGATGTTCCGCTGTCTAAAGGAGTAGAGGATCACCTCTTCCGAATTGTACAGGAAGCCCTATCAAATGTGTTCAGGCATGCAAAGGCGACAAAGGTGACGGTACGTCTGCTCATTCGAAATCGGCAGGTGCAGCTGAAGATTATCGACAATGGGATCGGTTTTCAAACAGATCATGTGAAGACAGCTTCCTACGGACTTGAATCGATTCGTGAAAGAACAAGTGAAGTAGGCGGTGTCGCAGAGATTATGTCATTTGAGGGAAAAGGAACACAAATCGATGTGAAGGTCCCCATTTTTGATGAAGGAAAAGGAGAGAACGTTCGATGATTCGAGTACTTTTAATCGACGATCACGAAATGGTGAGAATGGGGCTTGCTGCCTTTTTAGAGGCGCAGGCTGATATTGAAGTCATTGGTGAAGCGTCAGATGGACAAAAAGGTGTAGAGCTTGCGGTTGAATTAAAGCCAGATGTGATTTTAATGGATCTTGTCATGGAAGGAATGGATGGCATTGAAGCAACGAAAAGAATTTGTCAGGAAATTGAAGATGCTCGAATTATCGTTCTGACGAGCTTTATTGACGATGATAAAGTCTATCCAGTGATTGAGGCAGGTGCTTTAAGCTATTTATTAAAAACATCCAAGGCAGGAGAAATTGCGGATGCCATTCGGTCTGCAAGTATCGGCGAACCAAGACTTGAATCAAAAGTGGCTGGAAAGGTCATGAATAAACTCCGTCATTCCTCAAATGGATCGATCCTTCATGATGCATTAACAGCAAGAGAAATGGAAATCTTGAAGCTGATTGCGGATGGAAAATCGAATAAGGTCATTGCTGAGGAACTATTTATTACAATTAAAACAGTGAAGACACACATTACCAACATTCTTTCCAAACTCGATGTAGAAGACCGGACGCAAGCGGCTGTGTATGCGCATCGTCATAAGCTGATTCAATAAAATAAAAAAACAGCTTTCAAATGAAAGCTGCTAGAACATGCGTAAAATTAGTCCTTCTGTCCTGTGATCGGACGTTCGGATAGTTGATGGAGCTCAGGAACTGGAAAAGCCTCCTGCTCCTCGGCCGATTTGTCTTCTAGGGCTTTCTTCATCTCGGATAATAGCTGTACGCTCTCCTTTGCCACTGCTGCTTTTTTCTCCTGCAAACCAATGATCTGTGAAAGTCCGACGAATAAACCGCCTCCAATAAGAAGGAGCGCAGGGGTTTGTCCATAATAAATCACGATCAAAAATGTGCTCGAAAAGCTGTCGGCTTCAATGAAGAAATCTTCTTTTGATTGCATGAATACAACGACTAACAGGAGTATTCCTAGAATCAAAAATAGAATGCCGGCCGAAAGTAAAGCTCGTTTCATGATTGACACCCTTTTTTTCTTACCATTTTAACATACTCTATCAGGATTGTGTTGCGCCCTTAGTCCCGAAGTCACGGATTTTCACATTTGTTTTGTAACGAATATCTGATTCACTAAAAATCTCATCCCAATGTTTTGCTTCTTTTCGAAAGTCCTTTGGGTAGGCAATACTCGCCTTTTGATAAAACCCGCAAATATCTGCTTTAATCTCATGCTGTAATTCTCCGATGAAATCATTTACGTTTTTCTCTAATCGACGCTTGACAACGCCTTCAATTTCTCTGAGATACTTTTCATTAAAAGCGTTTTCGCGTTCATTCCAATCCTCAGACAATCGCCCATCAAGATCCACTGACACATCAAATTGATATTTTCCACTGGCTGATTTATGGGTTTTGATATGGTGCTTGATTTTGAAAATCTCAAAAGAGTAGAGGCTGTGATCATATTCAAATTGTATGACTCCGCCTTCTCCGTCCCCAGTTAACAAATTGTATGACTCCACTGCTGACGGAGAGATATTGGTGAGAAATCGTCTATTCTTAATAATAGAGGCACCGTCGATCATTAATTTTCCTTGATCGACGCTGACTTTCGGAAGAGCAAAGGATACATTGTTTTGCATGGCAGAAGAAATATCTCCTAATGAGACCGTCTTGAACATGGAAATGGTCGTTTTTCTGTTTTCTGAAAGATCGTATAAGGTCGAAGAGGCTGGCTGTCCGTCGTCATTGATTTTCAGCATGTCCCCAGGTTTCTCAGAGGTCATAAAGACGAGGCTGCCTCTCCGCGTTTCATTGTCTCGAATGAATTGATTAATGACGAGGTCAAAATTATTCTCATTGATGAGCTCCTCAGAAAATAAATACACCCTTAGCTGCTGCGCAAAAATGCGGTGGCTTTTCAGCGCCGTTGTGCGGAAAATTTGATGCATAGAATCCCCGCTATTTTCAATGATTTTCGTAGGGTCTTTGATGCTTGCTTCCTGATCGATCTTTTGAGGAACGAGGACTTGCATAGACAGCTTTAATTTATGTCCTTGGTCCCCTTTATCTACTGCAAACCCAATCGCCATGTTGAGCTCCTCAATATTTGTACTATCCCAGCAACCACTTAATAGAACTAGCATCAAAAGAGCACAAGCTGCCTTCTTTTTCATGCTGTTTTCCGCCTCCTTTTGAAAAAAACGATTATAAATAAGAGAAACGGGAGAATGCCGAACAGCAGGAAAAAGAGGTTGTTCACATAGGTTAAATAATCTCGCACTGTATCGACATCCTTTGGGAAAATCGCTGCAAAGTAAATGACAATTCCCATTAGAGCGACGACTACCTTTTTAGGAAACTTGGTCAGTCTGGATACCCCGATTGCGGCAAAAAATGTATATCCGACAAAGCTTGTATACAGCTGAACCAGCCAAACGATAAGCAAAAATGATTCAATTCGTTCAATAAAAATCCCCTGAATATCAAACGATTGGAATAAGGCAATGGTCGGCCAAGTCAAAGTCGCCGTTTCTTTGACCGTCAGCGCACCTATCACAAGAATATAAGTGAAAATATAAATAATCGCAGGAATCAAAAAGCCGACTGTTCCATAAGCAAAAGTGTGTTTTTGCGTGTTCATATAAGCAGGCATAAACAGCATCATTTCAATGCCGACAAACGATATGGCTGATGCATTAAAGGAATTGAAGACAGGGGAGAACCCCTCTCCTAAAACGGGCCGGAGGTTATCTAACTTAAATTCTTGCAAGCTAAGTCCGTAAGCGACAAATAAGATGATGAGCGTCACAATCAAAATAAAAGGAAAAAGCCTGGCTAAATCACCAATCCCGCCAATCACAAGATAAAAACCAACTATAATAAAGCTGATCATTGTCACCGCTACAGGCGTGTTTTGAAGCAAAAAGAATTTCACCATTTCCGACATCGCTCGTACTTCATAGCTGGCGACGCCAAGAAAATAAATAATAATCAAGAGGTTGGCAAGAGCGCCAATCCATTTTCCAAGCCCCTCGTTCGTATAATCATAATAAGAGGAGAAGGGGACTTTTTTCATCATGAGGACATTTGCAAAAATAAACACAATGTAAATGACACTCATGAGTAAGAGTGCAATCCAGCCGTCAGGTGTAGCCGCAGCCTGAGCCATTGATCTTGGCAGAATCATCATACTTGCGCCTAGTGTTGTATTGGCAATAATGGCACTTGCCTGATAGCTGGTAATCGACTCTTTATGATTGACCATGTCGTTCTCCTTTCTGTTGATTTTTTAAAGGCAATCGAATAATGGAATTGTCTTCGTTTTTATAGCTGAACACAAAATCTGGTGAGAAATAAGGCGTGCCAAAACTTTTTTGTCGCGTGAGATGAGTAAGGAGTACAAGCATAAACAGCACAATCCCATATAAACCAAAGGTAGCCGCAGTAAACATGGACACAAAGCGGAGCACGCGAAAGGACATGCCCATCCCATATTGAGGAACAGTAAAGGATGCAAGTGCAATGACACTAACGATAATCACCATAATCGAGCTGACAATATGTGCCTGAACGGCAGCCTGTCCAATGACAACCCCGCCAACAAGTCCGATCGTTTGACCGAGCGGATTTGGCAGCCTTAAGCCAGCTTCCCGCAGCAGCTCAATGGTCATCTCCATGATGAGTGCCTCGACAATGGGTGAAAAGGGGACATTTTCCCTTGTGCTCGAGATTGTAATAGCCAAAGTGGTTGGCAAAAGACCTTGATGAAACGACACAAGCGCAATATAAATGGCTGATAGAAATAACGTCAGAAAGATCGAGGTAAACCGCAGCAAACGAATAAGAGAGGCGGCGATCCATCTTTCATAATAATCATCGGGTGATTGCATAATTGTCGCAAGGGATGCAGGTACAATTAACACAAAAGGTGAATGATCGACAAAGATGGCGACCCGGCCATTATTTAAAGCAGATGCCACTTTATCCGGCCGTTCTGTGTTTTGAATTTGCGGGAAAGGAGAATACACATTGTCTTCAATGAGCTCCTCAAGAACACCAGAGTCCTGTATATCATCAATGGTGACTTGCTTGAGCCGTTTTTTGACTTCCTTTAAAACAGGCACTTGAACGATACCGTCGATGTACATGATGGTCACCTGAGTGTATTTCTGTAGACCAATCTTCATATCGACGGTTTTGAGATCAGGATTTTTCAAGCGCTGTCTTACAAGCGCTAAATTCGTATTTAAATCTTCAATAAAGCCAATTTTTGGTCCTCTCACGACTGTTTCAGAGGTAGCATCCCCTAAACTGCGTTTCTTCGTTCCATGCGTTTCTAAAATATACGCATGCTGAAATCCATTAATGAGCACCACGCAATGCCCTTCAAAAATCGCATTGACCAATTGTTCAGAGGTCTTCACCGAACGTGTGGTCATCATCGATAAATTGGATTCCAGCTTCTCTTTTGTGAGAGACGTATGATCTTGGAGAAGCAGCTTCAAAAAGGTTTGAATCTCCATCTTTTCGTTCATTTCTTTTATGTATAAATAGTAAACGACCTGCCCGTGAGGCAGCGTTTTTTTCTCATGAACCAAATCGTCCATTTCCTTTAATTGCGGGAGAATGACGGAGAGATTATCGTATAAGTGCTCTTTCAATGGAGTCTGATTCAAAAGGATCACCCGCCTCAATAACTTTTTCTTAGCATTACCTGCTTGAAAAAACAATATTCTGTGTTACATTATTTTGTGGTAAAAGAAAGAATGAGGGTTTTGGAGGAAACAAGATGGCGCAAATTCGTTTAGCAGGAACAAAAGAGGAGATTGACCGTATTCTACAGTCGTTTGACAAGCATTATGAAGTGACATATACATCAAAGGATTACGGAAAAACGAACCCAAAATACAAATATTCGAAAGATGTCCGCGTTTATATTGAACTAAAATTAAAATAAAGATAAAATTTTAATTGAAAACGCTTAAAGGATTTTGGTTTTTTGTATAGAATAGAGTTGAGTGATGAGAAGCTATGGAGGGATACATAATGACGGAATTTAGAATCGAAAAAGATACAATGGGCGAAATCAAGGTGCCAAAGGACAAGTTCTGGGGTGCACAAACACAACGAAGCAAAGAAAATTTCAAAATCGGTTCTGAGAAAATGCCAAAGGAAGTTGTGAATGCGTTTGCAATTTTGAAACGTAGCACAGCGATTGCCAACGAACGTCTTGGCAACCTTGAGAGCGAAAAAGCAGAAGCAATTGCTGCTGTATGTGATGACATCATCAGCGGAAAGTATGACGAGCATTTCCCGCTTGTTGTATGGCAGACAGGCAGTGGAACACAAAGTAACATGAATATGAACGAAGTTGTTGCAAATAGAGCAACTGCTTACTTGAAAGATAAAAATAGTGAGTTCAGCATTCATCCGAATGATGATGTCAACCGCAGCCAAAGCTCAAACGACACATTCCCAACTGCTATGCACGTGGCAGCTGTTTTAGCTGTGTATAAAAAATTATTGCCGGCGATTGATCAATTAAGAGCCACTCTTGATGAGAAAGCAAAAGCGTATCAAGAGATTGTTAAAATCGGTCGTACGCACTTGCAAGACGCAACACCACTGACAGTAGGTCAAGAGATTAGCGGCTGGGTGTACATGCTGGATCGTTCAAAAGAAATGATCCTAGAATCAACTGAAAAAATGAGAGAGCTTGCGATTGGCGGAACAGCTGTTGGTACAGGGATTAACGCACATCCTGAGTTCGGACAATATGTCGCTGAGGAAATCAGCCAACTGACAGGTCAAACATTCAATTCTTCACCAAACAAATTCCATGCGCTGACAAGCCATGATGAAATTACGTATGCACACGGTGCCCTAAAAGCACTTGCAGCTGATTTAATGAAAATTGCCAATGATGTGAGATGGCTGGCAAGTGGTCCGCGCTGCGGAATTGGTGAATTGATCATTCCTGAAAATGAACCAGGAAGCTCCATTATGCCAGGTAAAGTCAACCCAACTCAAAGTGAAGCTTTAACAATGATTGCAGCACAAATCATGGGGAATGATGCAACAATCGGTTTTGCCGCTAGCCAAGGAAATTTTGAGCTGAACGTATTTAAGCCGGTCATCATTTATAACTTCTTACAATCAGTTGAATTACTTGCTGACGGCATGAACTCATTCCATGACAAGTGTGCAGTTGGAATCGAACCAAACCTAGAAACAATCGAGAAAAATTTGAACAATTCATTGATGCTTGTGACGGCACTCAACCCGCACATTGGTTATGAAAATGCAGCGAAAATTGCAAAGCTTGCTCACAAAGAAGGTTTAACATTAAAAGAAGCAGCACTTCAATTAGAGCTCTTAACAGAAGAGCAGTTTGAAGAGTTTGTGAAACCAGAAGAAATGGTGACACCGAAAGCAAAATAAGAAACCAGGGGAAGCAGCCCCTGGTTTTTTTCATTGAGAGTATCGAACAAAATGAAAGTCCAGGGACTGCCCTGGGTTCTACAAATGATCCTCTTTCAAAATACGCATAAGTGATTCAGAGTTGGTTTGGAGCGGTGCGTATAATTTTAATTGATACAGCATGCCTTTTACGATGACTTGTCTTGGTTTTTGTTTGTTTAATTCATTTTCTAAAATGCCAAGCGCTTCAAATAAATCTGGCTCGTCTTTCACTTCATAGTGTGCTTCAGCCTGCTCTCTTAATTCTTTTAAAAGAGATTCTGTCAGCGGGTCGAATGACCGTTCGTAAATAGGACCAAACCAATCGCTCGCTTGATCTACAGATATGAGCGGAAAATCATTTCGCTCCATCATACCGCCCATCAAATCATCGATACGGTGAATCATCGTTGCAGCTAGCTCCTCAGCCTCCAGCTGAAAATCATATAAAATCGCAAGCTCGAAATAAACGTGGCTCATGCCCTCAATCGTCAAACAAAGATCAGCCATATAAGGAATCGCTGCATCTCCATATACCTGCTTAATGTTATCAATGTGAAGCTGAATGGTGGCAAGTCTGATTTGTTTTGCGAGCAGCTGCGTTTCTTCATTCATTGGCAGTGCTCGATCGCTCAGCTGCATTTTAATAAAATCCTTTTGCTGTAAAATATTATCGTAGTAGACAGTGAGCTGCTTTCGGTAGGCTTCCTTTGGTGTGCCGCCCTCTGTTTGAACCTCGTGAATCCGGGTAAATACCTTATCATAATAGTAATGCAAGATTGAAATGAGCAGTGCTTCCTTTGATTTAAAATAAAGATAAAAAGCACCCTTTGACATGTGGCATTCATCCGCAATTTCCTGAACAGACGTTGTATTGTAGCCTTTGCTGGCAAACAATTTCATGCCGGCCTCAATGATCATTTTTTCTTTCTTTTTCAATATGAATGTCATCCTTTCTTACCGAGAGACAAATGTCTTAGGAAACGTGCGCAAAGAGATGTGACTTATCGGTCATAAACGACGAAAGTTTTCAAAAATTAATCAGATTGTAACTTGTTTTTTACAGTGTAATTCTTTATATTATAAAGTAAGGTGACCAACTGGTCAAAAAATGTGAAAGGATGATGTTCCATGAGAGAAATCGATGATATGATGAGACGCTTGCGAACAAAAGGAATACAAGTAGAAAAAGTCAAAATGCCGAAAGAGACAACCATTGAAAAGAAATGGATGTATCAAGCTGGCAAGAAAATCAAAGCCACATACCGTGATTTCAATGGGTATTCATTCATCTAAAAAAGACTGCGGTCAAAAACCTACAGTCTCTTCTTTGGAACCGTGATCGTATAACGTACACCTAGATCATCATTTTCAATTGATATAGACGCTTGATGCATGGAGAGAATTTTTTTGACAATGCTTAATCCAATACCGAATTCGCCCTTTTTTCCCTTACTAAAAGGTTCGTATAGGTTGGATAGCATATGTTCTTCAATGTGAGGACCGTCATTACGAATGACAATGCGTATTTGATCCTCTTCCTGTTTCATTTGGATATCAATTTTACTTTTTGCGTAGCGGAGTTGATTTTCTAGTACATTCTCAAATAATTTGCTCCATTGTTCTGGATCGCCTTCAAGAGCAGCCTCATCATCTAAGTCCACGTTCCACTGCAATTCATTTTTCGACCAGCGTATTCGGTCGACCACTTCCAGCATCGTATTACTGAGTAGGAAGGAAGCATGTGCGGGGTGTTGTTTTGATAAATAATCAAGCTTTGTTAAGTACAGCAAATCCTTGATTTTCTTCTCAAGTTTTTCCGCTTCACCTTCAATGACTTCCACCGTTTGTTCAAGATCTCCCTTAGGAAAAATACCATCTTTAATCGACTGCGTATAGCCGCGGATGACCATGACAGGTGTCTTTAAGTCATGTGATATATTTTGCAAAAGAGTCCGTTCTGTTTCATCCTTTTGAATGAGCTTTTGTCTCATTTCTTCAATGGTATGACCAAGCTTCCCGATCTCATCTTGCCGGTCAACGATGACAGGGTCGTCCCAGTCCTCTTGCGCAATCCGCTTCACGTGCTTTTCAAATGCAACGATTGGACGGGATAAGTAGCGGGCAAGCCAAATCGATGGAATCCAGCTTAATAAAATAACGGTGCCCAGGATAAATATCAGCTGTTTAAACAGCGTAAAGGACAGGTCGTCTCGATAAGAGTCTGGTGCATAGGACAGAAGAATATATTGTGTATTGTCTGTTGATACTTTTTTGATGACAAAAAAGATGTGCTGGCCATTCACCTCTTCAGAATAGCGTTTCGTTGCGCTTTTTTGTTTTTTCACAAAGGCTTGGATTTTCTCAATAAAGGCGTGCGGGAAAAACTGCGTCATTTGGTTTAATTCATCTGACGGAATCAGAATGTGCTGCACCGAGCGGTTTTCCGGTGTCGACTTTGGCGAGCCGTCTCGGTTCAACGGATATTCTGTGAGCACCTGCTGTTCATTTTCGATATTTTTATAAATTTCATTCGTGAAAAAGTTTCGTAATGTGTTGGAAAATAGGATGATCAGGACAATCGAGATCGTGAGCAAAATACCAGAGATGACGACCCAAATTTGAAAAGCGAGCGGTTTGTTCTTCATCCTTTTAGCATCCTATAGCCAAATCCATAGATGGTCTCGACCTTTAAGTCGGGCATTTTTTTGCGTAGCCGTCTGACAAGGTCATCGACCACACGATCTGTTCCGAAGTAATCGTGTCCCCAAATTTTGACGAGGATATCTTCACGAGAAAAAGCATGTCCCTGATGATGTGTAAATAAAAGCAGCAAGTCAAATTCCTTAGAAGTTAAGTTAATCAGCTGATCTCCTTCATACACCTCTCTTACATCCTCATGAATGACATAGGAGGAGACGGGTGTGACGCTTTTCTGCTGCGGAGTATCGCTATTTTTGTACACAAGCTCAAGCAGCTTTTGCACCCGAATGATCAGCTCGCGCGGAAGAAATGGCTTCGCAATATAATCACTGCTTCCCAGCTCTAAGCCGAGGACACGGTCGATATCTGCATCGCGTGCCGAAATGAAAATGACCGGTACGTCAGGTGATGCGGCTTTGATTTCTTTAATGAGTGTGTAGCCATCTGTATCAGGCAGCATGATATCTAAAATCCATAGATGCGGCGGCTTGTTCATTGCCCGGCGTGCCGCTTCTCCGGTTAAAAAAGAGGAGACATTCCAATTTTCACTTTCTAAATATTTGGTTAAAAGTTCGTTTAAGTTTTGTTCATCTTCCACTAAATAAATGGTGTACGACAAAGTCTTCCACATCCTCTCAACGTCATTATAACGGGATACAAAGGCGGCATGTCAACAATCACATGCTTTTTTCACAATTTCACATATTCTTCTCATCATTATCCCATAATGTTTGTTTATGATAAGCTCAAGGGAAAAAAGGGCATAGACAAAAGGTAGATAAATAGGTGCTTTTCACGAATGTGCGCACCTTGCTTTTTTTCTATCAATAAGTATTATATAATTTGACATATTGTCATGAAGTATCTTCAATGATATTGCCATTAAGAGGACATGAGTCCTATCTAAACATATGAATCAAGCAAGTCATGAACACGATGTAAAGGAGTGCAAGCGATGGATTTCCGAAGAGAAGATGAAGAGAAGAAGATGAATCATCAAGAAGATGTGCATCAAGAGAATGAGAAACAAATAGACGAACCAGAAAAAGAAAAGGAACTCGTTTATCAACCTCATGAAAACGAAGCATCTGCCACTCAGGAGAGTGTGACAAACCATTCTCCTCAAATGGAGGATGACCGTGCGTCGAAAAAGGAGAAAAAGCGGAAAGCGGCATGGCTCAGTCCGATCCTTGGAGGGATTATTGGCGGAGGCCTTGTGCTTGGCATTACACCGCTTTTGCCGCAGTCACAGGACACAGCTGCAAACACACAAACGCAAACAGCTTCAAGTGAGCCGGCAGCTTCTGATAATTTCTCAACAAAACAAATCACCAATGCCACGAATGTCGCTGATATGGTAGAAGATTTAGAGCCAACCATTGTAGGAGTCTCAAACTATCAATCTACACAAAATTCGTTTGGCCTTAGCGGTGACTCAACAGAAGCTGAAGCTGGAACGGGTTCTGGTGTCGTCTTTAAAAAAGATGGCAAAAAAGCGTACATTATTACAAATAACCACGTAGTCGAGGGTGCCAATAAACTGAAGGTCACACTTTATGATGGGAAAACAAAAGACGCAAAGCTGGTCGGCAATGATGTGATGACAGATTTAGCTGTTGTTGAAATCAATGCAGACGGCATTGATAAAGTGGCGAGCTTTGGTGATTCTTCTAAGCTCCGTGCTGGAGACAAAGTGATCGCAATTGGGAACCCGCTCGGTGCACAGTTCTCTGGTACTGTGACAGAAGGGATTATTAGTGGTCTTGATCGTACAGTTGAAGCGAACACATCATCTGGTACGGTGGAAATGAATGTACTGCAAACAGATGCAGCGATTAACCCCGGGAACAGCGGGGGACCGCTTATCAATACAGATGGTCAAGTGATTGGCATCAACAGTTTAAAAATTAGCGAAAGCGGTGTGGAATCACTTGGCTTTGCGATTCCAAGTAACGATGTCAAACCGATTGTAGATGAGCTGTTGAAAAATGGAAAGGTTGAACGTCCTTACCTTGGCGTACAAATGATTGACCTTGAGCAAGTGCCTGAAACGTATCAAGAAAATACGCTCGGCTTATTTGATAAACAAATCGGCAAAGGGATTTATGTAAAAGATGTATCAAAAGGATCACCTGCACAAAAAGCAGGCTTGAAATCTGGAGATGTCATCATCAAATTCAAAGGGAAAAACGTGGCAAACAGCTCTCAGCTGAAAGAAATTTTGTACAAAGAAACAAAAGTCGGCGATAAAACGACAATGACTGTCATTCGTGAAGGGAAAAATAAAAATCTAGACATTACCCTTGGACAGTCTGAAACCGAATAAATGAAAAAACAGGTGGACGTTAAAGGTCTACCTGTTTTTTTATGCTTATTTTTTTGAAGAGAGTGTACGTAATATGATCTTTTCCCACATGCTCCAAGGCAAGAGCTGCTTTGCTGTGAATGAAAGTCGCACCCCTTTCCCAATCGGATATCTCAACTTTTTCAGCCGTTTCTTCTCGGCTAATCGAATCACAAGCTCTGCGACTTCACGCGGGTCACCGTAGTTGGTTTTCTGGGCATTGATATAAACCATCATCTTTTGATAGATGCTTGTGTATTTCGATCCTTCCCCTGGCTGCAACATGTGCTCGTTCATAGACGTGTTCCAAATATTTGTTTGGAAAGAGCCTGGCTCGATCAAGGCTGCCTGTATACCGAACGAGGCCAGTTCAATGCGCAAGCTCTCTGTATAGCCCTCCAAAGCAAACTTGGAGGATACATATGGAGAAAGCGCGGGCATTCCCATTAATCCGCTGATGCTGCTCATATTGAATATCTTTGCACCATTTGTCATAAACGGAAGGACGGCTTGTGTCACTTCCATGACTCCGAAGACGTTTACATCAAATTGCTGGCGGTACGTGTCAACAGGAACTTCTTCAGCAAAACCCGCATAGGCTGTTCCCGCATTGTTGACAAGCAAGGTTATGGGGGCGTAAGCATGTAGCTTTTTCTGAAATGCTTGAATCGACTGCGTATCTGTCACATCTAATGCTTCAATATGTATCGCTTCGGATAAAGAGGCTTGCTTGATCTCTTCGGCAAGCTTTTTTGCATTGGCTTCCTGCCTGACCCCTGCAATCACTGTATAGCCTTGCTTGGCGAGACCTATCGTGATGAGCTTGCCGAAGCCGCTATTGGCACCAGTTACAATGGCTGTTCTTTTCATCATCTCGTTCTCCTTTTTGTTTCAATCTACCATAGTCCGCTGTTTTATTGAATAACGAAAAGCAGGATGGAGAAGAATAAAAAGCGATGATAAGAAATAGGAGGAAGCACATGATGTGTTGGAAGAAGGCGGGACAAATAGGAGTGCTGCTTTTTATGCTGTCTGGCTGCCAATCAATCGAACCGCTGCAACAAACAAAGGAAGCAGAAGCAGAGAGTCTCTCAGCGGTTCAAATGAAGGAACTTCCATTTGAGCATCTCCACCTGCATGTTCAATACGGGCAGAAAAGCGAATTATACGAAGCCACCTATCGTCAGGCGAAAGGCAAAGAAGAAGCACTTATCCGTGATCATATGAACGGTGTCCGCTATGAAGGTGAAGAAGCATTACGCGAGATGAAGATGAAGCTAAATGATATGTCTATTCCTAGTGAGAAGCTCAATGATGCGTATGTAAATGAGCTATTAGCCGCTTTTAATCTAGACGATGATTATCAGCGGATTCAGGTCGATATTAAGCTTGAAGATGGGACCAAACGTACATTCCAAAAGAAGAAGTAAAACGAGACTTTCTCATTTTTTAATTGAAAATGATTTTCAAGATCACTTAAATCTGATACACTAAATTGAGATAAGTGATCTTTTCCGTCTATACATAGACGATATTTCATATAAAAAATTTGCATGAGAAAAGGAGCGTTTGAGCGGAATGAGTGCCATTTCTACTGAAGGTTTAAGCTTAGGCTACGGAGAAACAATGATCATAGATGAACTAAATGTATCAATCCCTAAGGGTGAAATCACAGTATTTATTGGCAGCAATGGATGCGGTAAATCCACGCTACTTCGCTCTTTGGCCCGTCTTATGAAGCCAATGGGTGGTTCTGTCCTGCTTGAAGGTCATTCCATTGCCAAATTACCAACAAAGGAAGTAGCGAAACAGCTCGCCATTCTTCCACAAGGACCAGAAGCGCCAGAAGGATTAACCGTGCATCAGCTAGTGAAGCAAGGTAGATATCCTTATCAAAATTGGCTGAAGCAGTGGTCGAAGCAAGACGAAGAAGCAGTGAATCGTGCACTGAAGTCAACAAAGATGGAAGACCTCGCTGATCGAACGGTCGATTCATTATCAGGTGGACAAAGGCAGCGTGCATGGATTGCGATGACGTTAGCGCAGGAGACGGATATCATTTTGTTAGATGAGCCGACGACGTATTTAGACATGACGCATCAAATTGAAATTCTCGACCTTCTGTTTGACTTAAATGAAAAAGAGCAGCGCACGATTGTCATGGTTCTTCATGACCTGAATCTCGCATGCAGATATGCGCATCACCTTGTTGCCATTAAAGACAAGTCGATTTATGCAGAAGGAAGACCGGAAACCGTCATTAACTGTGATCTCGTGAAAAATGTCTTTGATATGAACTGCCAAGTGACAACAGATCCTTTATTCGGAACACCATTATGTATTCCGCACGGCAGAGGACGTTGTATTGTACAGCAGGCACAAGCCGAGACATTTCTTGCTGCAAGATAATCGTATGTCAAAAGCCTGACATCTGTTACGCACAGAGTCAGGCTTTTTTCTTAAAAAGGGAGCGGAAACTCAATGGGAAATGAATTAGATGAAAAGCTTGAGGGCTTGCTTGATAAATATACAGAGCTGCTGCTTGGCGAATCAACAGACGCACTGAAACAAGATGTGAAACAATGGGTGATCTACTCTCATATCGCAAAAAGCATGCCGCCTCTAGCAAAGCACTTTAATGAAACGTATCCAGAAGCAAAAGAAGAAATCAAACACACGATTCAACGAATCAAACAGTTGAACGAAGCTCACCGCGCCAATAAAGGTAAATTTTAAGATAAATAAAAAACTACCCCACACGAAGAGGTAGTTTGGTGAAATTACTTTTTTTTAATGCCAAAAAACAAAAGGAGAAGAGATAATATAATTATAATGTAAATAGGTGTAATCCAAATTTCATAAACTGAGTTTGGATTATCTTTTACAAACCCAGTGTCTATGAGGATGTAATTCCATTTGATGCTAATCGGATTATCTACTTCGTATGAAAAATCATTTAAGTATAATTTGGGTTTTGTTATTCTAAATATTAAATAAATTAAACTACCTAGTAATAAAGTGATAGCTATAAGGATTTTCTTCATATAGGTCACATCTTTTCACTATCTTTTTCTTCCACCTGAAGTTGTTTCAACAAATTTATTTACATACTTTGTTTTAACACCATCTAAAATTCTATCTGCTTTACCTGAAGTGTAAGTTCGTATGCGAACTTTTTTTCCTTTAGATACTGTATCAGCAACAATTTGAGTTAACTGAACATCATTATAGTCTTTATATGTAGTTCCATCAAGTCTACCTCTATAATTGTTCGTGATATCCATTTTTGTATCCAAATCAGGAGCCTTTTCACCGGGTTTTAAATTTTCGTGTGCATAACCTACTTGGTAAGCCCAATTCCTACTGATATTTTTAGTCATTATGGCATTCCATAAAGCGTGTCTATAAGCGTCCCCATTCCCTTGCCATAGCGTATACTTAGAATATCGTTTTGCAGCTTCTCTTGAAGCGACATCTGCAATGTTTTTAGTTTTGGCAGCATTATGAGGGTGTTTTGCAAAAAGATTAATTTCTTTAGCATTAGCACCTAATTTACCTAATGAATATTCAACATAGGAGCTTTTTATAGATATTGTATTTATTTTTGATTTTTCTTCACTTAATTCAAGAGCAACTTGATCGTCAGAATTTTTTAAGGCTGGGGAAATGTTTTCTTTAATTAATTTTTCTAATTCTTTTTCGTTGATCTCTCTGTTTTCGAACATATCAAAATATGTCATTATGTTATTTCTAATACTTTCATAGAAAAATTTTGTAGATGCCCTTGATTGTGCAGTTTTGTTTAGTGAAGAAATTACTTTTTTATTATCTAAAGAATTTACTTCTGCAACTGCAATATTTTCCTTAATAAATAATGTTGATAAAACCAAAGAAAAAAATATTATTAACAAGCTTTTTTTGTACATTTATTCCTAAACTCCTTTTTTCTATAATATGTTCTATATTATAGAATATATTAGGTGGAATAGATAGTTTAATTTCTAGTATTATATAAAAATTCAGGAATATTTAATCTTATTATGTATAAATTGTCATTTCAAAATAATGGATCCGGATAAAATCGGATCCATTATTTTATGAATATCCATCTTCATTTACTGGAAGTTTTTTCTTATGACATTGGTGATGAACCGTATGGAGATTGATCTGTCAGTGTTTGCTGGAATTTCTGGTGTGCCTGCTGGAGTTTTTGCTGGTCAGCCGCTTCAACAGAATACCAGCCATATCTGAACATGACATCATATAAATGTCTTTGTGTTTTCTGTGTTTCAAGCGCAATTCGCTGAATATCTTGGTAAAGAGATTCATGACTGAATTCATTGAGCGCTGTGTTATATCCACTTGTCATATATTTCTCAGTCGACAGCAGATCTGTGATAAAATCACGATCATTCATGTTTGTTGTCGTGGGAACCGGAGTTTGTGGATTCCCGATTTTTTGTTGGTTTTGTTGTTCCATGTTTTTTCCTCCTATTGCATAAAGCCAGTAGACTGGCCTTGCCCTGAGCTGCCTAAATGCTGAAGAATTTGTGTGTAATGCTGATGATGCATTTGGCCCACTTGATTTAATTCTTGTTTCAACGTCTGGTCTTGGCAGTGCTCGGCCATAAAGTGAGCCTTTTTCATAGCGATCAAGTTCCAATTCAGCATATCCTCTAAGTACAAGGAATCTTTCACTGAAATGACTTGCGGGGGCATATTCATTTGCTGATTGTTCAAGATGTGTTCCTCCTTACGATTTTGTTTCCTTACTGATTCTTTTTATATTGCTGATTTTGACTGGTCTTTTTACCGCCTAGGTCTGCTTCCTGTGATGGACCTGCGTTTCCTTTTACACTTGCAGCACTTACGCCTGCTTTCGATGGGTTTTTCTTCAAACGAGACATGTGGACATCACCTCCATTCTTACAATGCCCTCTCATCTTTAATTCATACGCCGCAAAGTAAGGCACATCAGAATGTGTAAATTTTTGAAATCCGCTCTTGAACTGTTTCGGAAAATCTTTTAAGATAAAGAAAGAGGCATTGCTTTTTTTTGGACAAAAAATGAATGACTGTTCATTCAAAATGTTTAGGGGGATATTTATGGGCAAACATATTCGCAAGGCGGCTGTCATTGGTTCAGGTGTCATGGGCTCAGGCATTGCTGCGCATCTAGCCAATATCGGGATACCAGTAACATTGCTAGATATTGTGCCAAACGAACTGACAAAGGAAGAAACGGCGAAAAAGAGAACGCTTGATCACCCTAGTGTTCGGAATAGATTAAGTCAAGAAGCGATGAAAAAATTGTTAAAGCAAAAGCCAGCACCTCTTACATCAGCAAAAAACCTATCATACATCACACCGGGAAATCTCACAGATCACCTTTCCTTATTACATGATGCTGACTGGATCATTGAAGTCGTCACTGAAAAACTCAGCATCAAACAACACGTATTCTCTCTCATCGACGAACACCGCAAAGAAGGCAGCATCGTATCAAGTAACACATCCGGTATTTCGGTTGAAAAAATGGCAGAAGGCCGATCAGATGATTTTAAACGCCACTTTTTAGGCACACACTTTTTTAACCCAGCCCGTTATTTAAAGCTTTTAGAAATCATTCCTATTCAAGAAACAGATCCAGAAGTACTCCAATTTATGAAAAAGTTTGGCGAGGATGTACTTGGTAAAGGCGTCGTTGAAGCGAAAGATACGCCGAACTTTATTGCCAATCGTATTGGTACTTATGGACTCCTTGTGACAGTGCGTGAAATGCTTGAAAACAAATACACCATTGGAGAGGTGGATTCGGTCACAGGACCCCTCATTGGAAGACCGAAAAGTGCGACCTTCCGTACACTTGATGTCGTAGGGCTCGACACGTTTTCCCATGTAGCTCGCAACGTATATGACCAAGTAGAAGGAAAGGAAAAAGATATTTTCCAGCTGCCTGAGTTTATTGAAACAATGCTTGAAAAAGGATGGATTGGCAGCAAGGCAGGGCAAGGATTTTATCAAAAAAATGGAAAGGCCATTTTAGAACTTGATCCTGTGACGCTCACGTATGGAGAACGAACGAAGCTTAAAGATCCAGGCATTGAGATGGCGAAGCAGCAAAAAGGGACGAAAGCGAAATTGAAAGCGCTTATTTATCAAGATGGCCGTGCAGGACAATTGCTTTGGAACATGACGGCACCTGTGCTCCTTTATTCAGCTCAGTTAAAAGGCGAAATTGCGGATGATATTCAGTCGATCGATAACGCAATGAAATGGGGATTTGGCTGGCAGCACGGTCCATTTGAGCTGTGGGATGCAATCGGTGTGAAAAAAGCAGCCGAGCGCATGGAAGCAGAAGGTCACACCATCCCGCAGTGGGTGCAAGACATGCTGGCAGAAGGACACGATACATTCTATCAAGAGAATGCTGATGGAGAGCGTGCGTTTTATCATAATGGGACTTATGAACAGGAAAAAGGAAACGAAAAGAATATTTCCTTAGCGAGATTGAAAAAGAAGCAGGGCGTGATTTTTAAAAATTCTGGTGCGAGCTTAATTGATATCGGTGATGATGTCGCCTTGCTCGAATTTCACTCCAAAAGCAATGCCATTGGACTAGATGTCATTGACATGATCAATCGCGCTGTCGATGAGGTGGAACAGAATTATAGAGGGCTTGTCATCGGAAACCAAGGGAAGAACTTCTGTGTTGGTGCCAATCTTGCTCTGATTTTAATGGAAGCTCAGGACGATAATTTCTTTGAAATTGACTTTGTGATCCGCCGCTTCCAGCAGGCAATGATGAAGGTGAAATATAGCGACCGTCCAGTCGTTGCTGCACCGTTTGGCATGACACTCGGAGGCGGAACAGAGGTTTGTCTGCCGGCAGCAGCTATTCAGGCGTCGAGTGAAGCATACATGGGTCTTGTCGAAGCGGGAGTTGGACTGATTCCAGGCGGCGGTGGAAACAAAGAATTATACCTTCGCCATCTGCAAGGATCAGCGAAGCCATCGCAGACCGCTATACAAGACGCCACGATGAAAACATTTGAAACAATTGCAATGGCGAAAGTATCCACTTCGGCAGAGGAAGCGCGGGATATGAACATGCTGCGCGCGAGTGACCGAATCAGCATGAACGGAGACCACCTGATCTATGATGCGAAACAACTCGTGCTCTCTCTTGATGAATCGGGTTATCGTGCGCCGCTTACGCAAAAGGTGCCCGTCATGGGAGAAACAGGCTATGCAGCGATGATATTGGCTGCTGAAAATATGAGACTGTCTGGATACATTTCAGAGCATGACATGACCATAGTTAAAAAATTAGCTCATGTCATTTCCGGCGGGAAACTGCCATTTGGAACAGAGGTAGAGGAGCAATACTTATTAGAGCTTGAAAGGGAAGCCTTTTTAAGTCTTGTAGGAGAAGTGAAATCACAGGCACGCATGCAGCACATGCTCGTCAAAGGAAAACCTTTACGTAACTAAGGGGGAGTCAAAATGAGAGAAGCAGTCATTGTCGCTGGCGCGAGAACACCAGTAGGGAAGGCGAAAAAAGGATCGTTAAAACATGTTCGGCCTGATGATATGGGCGCATTGTGTGTAAAAGAAACATTAAAGCGTGCCGGTAATTACGACGGACAGATAGATGATTTGATCATCGGGTGTGCAACACCAGAAGCAGAGCAGGGGTTAAATGTGGCTCGGAATATTGGGGCGTTAGCAGGGCTTCCGTATACAGTACCTGCCATCACCATCAACCGCTACTGCTCATCTGGTCTTCAGTCAATCGCTTATGCGGGTGAACGGATTATGCTCGGCCAGGCAGAAACGATCTTAGCCGGAGGAGTCGAATCGATGTCACAGGTGCCGATGATGGGTCATTCCATTCGTCCGAATGCTCAATTGGCAGAGCAAGCGCCTGAATATTATATGAGCATGGGCCACACGGCAGAGCAAGTGGCGCAAAAATATCAGGTCACACGTCAAGATCAGGACGCCTTTGCGGTAAGAAGTCATCAAAAGGCAGCCAAAGCATTGCAGGAAGGGAAATTTTCAGATGAAATCGTATCCGTTGATGTAACAGAGCGGCGGGTAGGAGAGCAATATCAATTAGAAGAGCATTCATTCACCTTCTCACAGGATGAAGGCGTGAGAGCGGGCACAACGGAGGAGATTCTTTCCACTTTGCGTCCGGCTTTCTCAACAAAAGGCACGGTGACCGCAGGGAACTCTTCTCAAACAAGTGACGGCGCTGCGTGTGTGATGATGATGGATCGTGAGAAAGCATCCTCACTTTCCCTTCAGCCGCTCGCCAAGTTCAGGGCGTTTGCTGTTGGCGGTGTACCGCCTGAGGTAATGGGAATCGGTCCAATTGAAGCCATTCCGCGTGCGCTGAAAATCGCTGGACTTGAGCTGAAGGATATCGGGCTGTTTGAATTAAACGAAGCGTTTGCCTCTCAGGCAATTCAAGTCATTCGTCATTTAGGGATCGATGAAGAGAAAGTGAATGTCAATGGCGGGGCAATCGCGCTAGGGCATCCGCTCGGCTGTACAGGAACGAAACTTACACTGTCACTCATTCATGAAATGAAACGGCGAAACGAGCAATTTGGCATCGTCACAATGTGTATCGGCGGGGGCATGGGAGCAGCAGGAATTTTTGAATTGATCTAAAGGGGGAAATCAGGATGAAAGCAATGGAAGATGTAAAAAAGGGTGGAAGCTTCTTAATTGATGAGACGAATTATGAGCATATCTTTACACCAGAGGATTTCTCTGATGAGCATCAAATGATTGGAAAGACAACAGAGGATTATATTTTACAAGACGTTGTTCCGTATATAGATCAAATTGAACATCATGAATTCGAGCATTCCGTCAGGCTTCTCAAAAAGGCTGGAGAGCTTGGACTTCTAGGAGCTGATGTGCCTGAAGAATTCGGCGGACTCGGATTAGATAAAATCAGTTCAGCCATCATTACCGAGAAATTCTCCAGAGCAGGGAGTTTCTCACTTTCCTATGGCGCCCATGTCGGCATTGGATCTCTGCCAATCGTGCTGTTTGGAAATCAAGCGCAAAAGGAAGCATACCTGCCTGGACTCGCTTCTGGAGAAACGATTGCGGCGTACGCCCTAACTGAGCCAGGATCAGGCTCTGACGCTCTTGGAGCAAAAACGACTGCAGTCCTGAATGAAGCTGGAACCCATTATGTGCTTAATGGGGAAAAACAATGGATTACAAACTCCGCATTTGCCGACGTCTTTGTCGTATATGCGAAGATTGATGGTGAACACTTCTCTGCTTTTATCGTAGAAAAGGATTTTCCAGGTGTCAAAACTGGACCTGAAGAGAAAAAGATGGGCATTAAAGGGTCCTCGACGAGAACGTTAATTCTTGAAGATGCTCAAGTGCCGAAGGAGAATTTACTAGGTGAAGCTGGCAGAGGTCATGTCATTGCCTTTAACATTTTGAATATCGGACGCTACAAGCTGGCTGTCGGGACAATTGGTGCGTCAAAACGTGTCATTCAATTATCGGCAGAATATGCAAACCAGCGTAAGCAGTTCCAAACACCAATTTCTCGATTCAGCTTAATTGGTGAAAAAGTAGCCAACATGTCGGCAAAGCTCTATGCGATGGAAAGTGCTGTTTACCGCACAGTCGGATTATTTGAACAGCGCATGGGTCTATTAAGTGAAGAAGAGCAAAAGGACGGCAAACAAATTGCCCAGTCCATTGCAGAATATGCGATTGAATGCTCTCTTTGTAAAGTGCTTGGCTCTGAAACTTTAGATTATATTGCAGATGAAGGCGTGCAGATTCACGGCGGATATGGATTCATGCAAGAATACGAGGTCGAAAGAGCCTATCGTGACTCGCGGATTAACCGTATTTTTGAAGGGACTAACGAAATCAACCGTCTGCTTGTACCAGGCACATTCTTGAAGAAAGCGATGAAGGGAGAGCTTCCGCTGCTTCAAAAGGCGCAAACCTTACAGGAAGAGCTCATGATGATGATGCCGGAAGAGCCAGGTGATCAGCCGCTCGATCAAGAAAAATACTTGCTCGCCCATGCGAAAAAGATCGCCTTAATGGTATCTGGAATGGCGGCGATGAAGTATGGAAAAGCATTAGACAAAGAGCAAGAGATTCTTGTGAACATAGCGGATATCGTCAATGAAATTTTTGCTGCTGAATCGGCGATTCTGCGTACTGAAAAGGCAATCGCTGCATCAGGGCTAGATAAGAATACTCAAAAGCTTGCTTACACACAAATTTTCACGCAGGAAGCCTTCTTAAAAATTGAAGCTCATGCAAAAGAATCCTTGATCGCGATGGAAGAAGGAGATGCACTCCGCATGAGTCTGTCAGCTCTTCGCAAACTGACAAGATTCACCCCGATCAATGTCATCGCCAAAAAGCGCGAAGTGGCGAAACGAATCTTTGAAGCAGAGAAATATATCGTATAAGACGGCTGAAAAGGTGCGGGTATCACTCCGCACCTTTTTGTAAGCATACATTTAGGTTTTTAAAATATTTTGTGATAAAATGTTCTCACTACTTGCAGGAGGTGAAAATAGTGGCTTTAGATTTTTATGAATACCCATCTTGCGGTACATGCCGAAAAGCAAAAAAATGGCTGGAAGAACACAATAAAGATATCAACAGCATACATATCGTCGAAGAGACGCCTGATAAAGAAACATTAAAAGCGCTTTACGAAAAAAGTGGCTTAGAGCTGAAGAAGTTCTTTAATACAAGCGGACAGAAATACCGAGAGCTACAGCTGAAAGATCAACTTCCTGCAATGTCAGAAGGCGAGCAGCTAGAATTACTCGCATCTAACGGAATGCTGATCAAGCGCCCGATTACAACAGACGGTAAACGAGTCACAGTTGGATTTAATGAAGATACATTTAAAAGCGTCTGGAAATGATGTAACTTTCATTCAGATTGTGGTATCTTCAATATAGATTGAAAGAAAAGACTGGAGGGGTATTGAATGAGCACACCAAAAGATTTACGTTATTCAGAAGAACATGAATGGGTCAAAGTAGAAGGAGATAAGGTGCGTATCGGTATTACGCATTTTGCTCAATCTGAGCTAGGCGATATCGTGTTCGTTGAGCTTCCTGAAGTAGGAGACAAAATTACAGCGGACGAGCCTTTCGGAAGTGTAGAATCAGTGAAAACAGTTTCTGAGCTTTACGCACCGATCAACGGTACAATCGTCGAAGTGAACGATGAGCTGGATGACAGCCCTGAATTCGTCAACGACTCTCCATACGAAACAGCATGGATGATCGTGGTAGAGCCAGCTGATACATCTGAAATTGAGAACTTGATGACTGCTGAGCAATATGAAGAAATGACAAAAGAAGACTAATTCACGTGAAATTGGACACTCTACCTTTATGGGGGGGTGTCCAATTTGTCTTTTCAAAAAGAACATGTGGATATAACAGATCATGTCACTGGACGATTCAAAGAAAGCGGCATGGTGCTGTATCATCAAAATGAAGAGATTGGCACGATGATTAGTGAAAACCAATATGAGTTAAAATCAGGTTATTCCTATGAGCAAAATCGTTTTTATCGTCTGACGGATACATTGACCCACGGAACAGAAAAATATGTAGACTGTGATGATGAAAATGGCTGGTGCTAATCACAGATGAGGCTGCAGTGAGCATAAGCTGCAGTCTTTTTAGTGCAAGCGCCCAATCTTTACAACCTGAATGAAAAATTGTAATCTAAGGGAGAAGTGAACAACGTCAAAAGGGCCGGGTGATCGTGATGAATGTAGAGGTAGAAAAGGTCATCATTGTAGAAGGTAAAACAGACAAACAAAAGCTAAAAGAAGTCATAAGTGAACCTGTTACCATCATTTGCACCAATGGCACGATCAGTACATCGAAGCTGGATCAGCTCGTAGACGAATTATTGGGGAAAGACGTTTACATATTAGCAGACAGTGACGATGCAGGCGACAAACTGCGGAAGCAATTTCGAAAAGAATTCCCTGAAGCATTTCATCTTTTTGTCGACAGAACGTACCGCGAAGTGGCCGCTTCACCGTCAGCCCACATTGCATCTATCCTATTAGCTGCAAACATTGATGTTCATTCGAAATATTTATGAGGGTGGACGTATATGAAAGAGATTGAAGAACACGAATTCAAGGAGATAAAGGACGATTTATTTCTTTTATACTTATATACACCGTTTTGCGGAACATGTCAGCTGGCAAAGAAAATGCTGGCTGTCGTAGACACCATGCAGCCGGATGTACCTTTTTATGAAAATAACTTAAACTACTCACCAGGCTTTGCGAAGGCTTTTGAGATCGAAAGCGTTCCTTGCTTTCTACTGTTTAAAAAAGGTGAGCTGGTGCAAAAAGGCTATGCCTTTCACTCCGTACCATATCTTCATGAAATGATTGAAACCGCTAAATAAAGCGGTTTTTTGTCATATTTCAAGCAATTCATCTGAAAATTTGTCGAGTTATTTATAAAGGACAAGCGAATGTTTGTAGAGAAATGTTATGTATAACCAAATGACAGGGAGGTTATACATGTGGAAAAAGTGAAAACCCATGGAAACACAGGGCAGCGATTATTGCTAAAACCGCTGCTCTCATCATCATCCTTGAAGATTACATTTGAGGCGGAAACTGACTCTTGTACATTGATTGTGGATGAGCGTGGTGAAGTGAAGAAACTACCTGCAATTGAGTTATCGGATCTCATCTTTTATGGTGAGAGAAAAGAAATACTTCAATTATTAGATGGAGATATGTCCTTACAGCAGTTAATTAGCAGGGGACAAGTGAAAGTAAAAGGGTCATTCCGTGCGCTCCTAAGACTAGAGGCGGTACTTTGGCTGACGAACGGTTTTTTTCGAAAAATGATAACTTAGTCGTTTACTTGGAAATTAGCGATTTACAGCGTTGACATATCTCGGGTGGCATGATATTCTACGTTAGTAAAAACATGAACATCACATAAAACAACATATTTTCTCTTATTAAGAGAGGTGGAGGGACGTGCCCTATGAAACCCGGCAACCGTCAGCATAGCTGAAATTGGTGCCAATTCACTCAAAGTCGCAACGCTTTGAAAGATGAGAGAAAGGCGTATTTGAAATAAAAGGCCTTTCTGCTTGCGTTGCAGTTAGGTCTTTTTTACTGATCTGGCAACAGGCTAGAGTCATGACAGCACGAAGAATAAATGAACGTATGTGATGGCAACCTATAGATTCAGCAAGAAAGCAGGTGAGCAGACTGTGATCCATTTACAGAATGTATCAAAAACGTACTACTCAAAAAGTGGAAATGTTGACGCAGTAAAAGACGTCAACTTAGATATTGATAAAGGTGAAATATTCGGAATTATCGGGTATAGCGGTGCCGGAAAAAGCTCGCTTATTCGCCTATTAAACGGTCTGGAGCTGCCAACAGAAGGAATTGTTGAAGTGGCAGGCAACCGGATCAATGAAGTATCGAATGCGAAACTTCGGAAAGCAAGACAAGAAATCAGCATGATTTTCCAGCACTTTAACCTACTTTGGTCAAGAACAGTGAGACAAAATATTATGTTCCCGCTTGAGATCGCAGGTGTACCTACATCGAAACGGAGAGAGCGTGCGAATGAACTGATTAAATTAGTCGGTTTAGAAGGAAAAGAAAATGCGTATCCGTCTCAGCTTAGCGGCGGACAAAAGCAGCGTGTGGGGATTGCGAGAGCATTAGCAAATGATCCAAAGGTTCTTCTTTGTGACGAAGCAACATCAGCGCTTGATCCGCAAACAACGGATTCTATCCTTGATCTTTTAGCGGATATCAATAAACGTTTAGGGCTGACAATTGTGCTCATCACACACGAAATGCACGTCATTCGCAAAATTTGTCATCGCGTCGCGGTCATGGAAAATGGACGCATTGTCGAAGAAGGCGAAGTATTACGCGTCTTCAGACAGCCGAAGGAAGAGATGACGAAGCGATTTGTACAGCAGCTTGCTGAACCAGAGGAAGCGAAAGAAACAATCGAACACGTCTTAGAGCGAGTAAAAGAAGGTCAGGTCGTACGGTTGTCCTTTATTGGCGATTCTGCCGAGCAACCGCTCATCACTGAAATCATTCGATCCTTCAAGGTCGATGTAAACATCCTTCAAGGAAAGATTTCTCAAACGCAGGAAGGCGCGTTTGGAACACTCTTTATCCATATTAATGGAGAAGAGACCGAGGTTGAAAAAGCCATCGCCTATATCCAAAGTAAACAGGTTGAAATTGAGGTGATGACACATGTTTGAGAAATGGTTTCCGAACGTTGACCTAGATGTGATTTGGAATGCAACGGGTGAAACGGTGTACATGACACTCATTTCATTGGCATTTGCTTTTGCAATCGGGATTATCCTAGGACTCCTGCTCTTCCTTACAGGAAAAGGCGGTCTTTGGGAAAATAAACCGATCAATGCTGTCATCGGTGCAGTCGTCAACATTTTCAGATCGATTCCTTTTATCATCTTAATTATTCTTTTATTAGGGTTCACGAAATTCTTAATGCATACAATTCTAGGTCCAAATGCAGCACTCCCTGCCCTTGTCATTGGGTCAGCTCCATTCTATGCACGTCTTGTCGAAATTGCACTGCGTGAGGTAGACAAAGGAGTCATTGAAGCAGCACGGTCAATGGGAGCGAAAACGTCGACCATCATTTTCAAAGTATTGCTGCCAGAATCATTGCCAGCCCTCATTTCAGGTATTACCGTAACAGCGATTGCTTTAATTGGCTCAACTGCGATTGCAGGTGCAATTGGAGCAGGCGGACTTGGTGACCTTGCTTATGTGGAAGGATACCAATCTGGTAATACAGATGTCACACTTGTAGCTACTGTGTTTATTCTCATCATCGTCTTTATTATTCAAATAATCGGTGATTTGATTACAAATAAAATTGATAAACGTTAAGGGAGGATTTATTCATGAAGAAATTGATTTTAAGTGCACTATTTCTAGCATTTGCAGGCATCTTAGCTGCATGCGGTTCATCTAATAACGCAAGTGATAGCAAAACCATTACGGTTGCCGCTTCAAAAACACCACATGCCGAAATTCTTGAAGAAGCAAAACCACTTCTAAAAGAAAAAGGCTACGATCTAAAAGTGAAAGTACTTAGTGATTATAAAATGTACAACAAAGCGTTAGCTGAAAAAGAAGTGGATGCAAACTTTTTCCAACATATCCCTTACTTAAATGAAGAAAATAAATCAAACAAAGATTACAACCTAGTTAGTGCTGGTGCGGTTCACCTTGAGCCTTTCGGTATCTACTCTAAGAAATACAAATCAGTAAAAGATATTCCAAACGGCGGAACGATCATCATGACAAACAACGTAGCTGAACAAGGCCGTATGCTTGCACTATTGCAAAATGCTGGTGTCATTAAGATTGATCCTAAAGTTGATACAATCAACGCAACAGTAAAGAACATCAAAGAAAACCCGAAGAACCTAAAGTTCAAAAAAATCGCTCCTGAACTAACAGCGAAAGCTTATGAAAACAGTGAAGGCGATGCTGTGTTTATTAACGTCAACTATGCGATTCAAAATAAATTGAATCCGAAAAAAGATTCAATTGAACTTGAGCAAACAAAGAACAACCCATATGCAAACATCGTGGCGGTTCGCAAAGGTGAAGAAAAATCAGATAAGATCAAGACATTAATGGAAGTTCTTCACTCTGATAAAATCAAAGAATTCATCGACAAAAAATATGACGGTGCTGTACTACCGGTATCTGAATAACAATGTGTTAACCTCGCTTTCATCAAAGCGAGGTTTTTTTGTGTATTTTTTCAAATCTCGCTCATAATAAAAATGTACAAATGACCTGAAGGGATGGAATGAAGATGAATGAACAGCATATGAGCGGATCCATGCAGCAATCACTGACTGATTATAAAACGGCAATGGGTGAATTTCAGAAGAAAATGCCGGTGTTTGGGAAGAAATTCAATGAATTTACGGAGCAATGCTTTCAGAGCGATTCATTAACGCAAAAGGAAAAGCAAATGATTGCCCTTGGCATCAGTATTCATGCACAGGATGAATACTGCATGATTTATCATACAAAGGGAGCGCTCGATCAAGGCGCGACAGAAGAGAATTTGCTGGAGGTTGTCAGCGTGGCGGCAGCATTTGGCGGCGGGGCAGCACTGAGTCAAGGGATTACTGTCGTTCAGCAATGTATTGATGAATTTGGAGGACAGACGCATTAAGGGAAGGATAAGACGGTATTTTTCCATATCAGGGAGTTGAGTCGTTCTCAGCCGATTGTGTGAGAAAATATGCCAGCATAGAACGTCATATCCCTTTTGAGTGAAGCCGCATGTCTTTGATATAATAAAGCTACACTCAAAGAAGGGAATGGTTTATTATTTGTTCGGACCATAGTACACTGGGATTGGATTATACCGCCGAGATGGAAAAGGCCATGCATAAAGCTCACGGCATGAGCTATGCAGAGTACGAAAGGGACCATGACTTACGGATGAAAGTGGAATATAAACGAGAGCAGTCCTATCGAGATGAGAAAAGACAGCTCGCAAAAATGAATATACGAGGCTATTAAATAGCTCAGGGACGGGGAGAACAGTTTCCCGTCCTTTCTTTATGAAAACAGTCTTTTCGACATAAATCCTTTTATCTACCGGCTTTTTTTGTTAGAATTTTGAGAGCATCCTCTCACGTATATCGTGAATGTGTTGTATTCACTTTTAATTTGTTATAAAATTAGAATGAGAATAAATTGAGAATAATGATTATTTTGGAGGTATCGATATATGACTGCTTCGACATTAACAATTAAGGACTTGCACGTTGAGATTGAAGGGAAAGAAATCTTAAAGGGTGTAAACCTCGAGATAAAAGGTGGAGAATTCCACGCAGTAATGGGACCAAACGGTACAGGTAAATCAACTTTATCTGCTGCAATTATGGGACACCCTAAATATGAAGTAACAAAAGGCAGCATTTTGCTAGATGGCGAAGATGTACTTGAAATGGAAGTAGATGAGCGCGCTCAAGCAGGTCTTTTCCTTGCGATGCAATACCCATCTGAAATTAGTGGTGTCACAAATGCGGACTTCCTTCGTTCTGCTATTAACGCTCGCAGAGAAGAAGGCGATGAAATCTCTCTGATGAAATTCATCCGCAAAATGGACGAAAACATGGAGTTCCTTGAAATGGACCCAGACATGGCGCAGCGCTACCTAAACGAAGGTTTCTCAGGCGGGGAGAAAAAACGCAATGAAATTCTTCAATTAATGATGATTGAACCAAAGATTGCGATTCTTGACGAAATCGATTCTGGTCTTGATATCGATGCTTTGAAAGTGGTTTCTAAAGGAATTAACAGAATGCGCGGCGAAAGCTTCGGCTGCTTAATGATCACTCACTATCAGCGTCTACTGAACTACATCACACCAGATCATGTTCATGTCATGATGCAAGGACGTATCGTGAAATCTGGCGGACCAGAGCTCGCGCAGCGTTTAGAAGCAGAAGGCTATGACTGGATTAAAAAAGAGTTAGGAATTGAAGACGAAACTGTTGGTCAAGAAGCGTAAGCGTTAGGAGGATTATTGATGACATTAGAAACGAAATTATCAGTAGATCAAGATTATGTCAAAAGCTTCTCCGAGAAGCATCAGGAACCGGCATGGATGAGCTCCCTTCGCTTACAGGCTCTTGAAAAAGCAGAAGACCTTCCAATGCCAAAGCCTGACAAAACGAATATTTCTAAATGGAATTTAACCAATTTCAAACAGCATACAGTCGAAAGTGCGCCATTTGGATCATTAGAAGAGCTTCCTGAAGAAGTGAAATCTCTCATTGATTTAGAGGACACGGATAAGACAGTCTACATTCAGCGTGATCAAACGCCAGCATACTTGTCTCTTTCAACGGAAGCGAAAGACAAAGGTGTGATCTTCACTGACCTTCATACAGCGATCCGCGAACATGGAGATCTAGTGCAGAAATACTTCATGACTGATGCAGTAAAAGTAGATGAGCATAAACTAACAGCTTTACATGCTGCTTTAGTCAATGGTGGAGCTTTCCTCTATGTACCGAAAAATGTAGAACTTGAAGCACCAATTCAAGCCGTCTACCTGCATGAAAATGACGACACGACTTTGTTCAACCATGTCATCGTCGTAGCAGACGACCATAGTGCTGTGACATATGTAGAAAACTACATCAGTACGGCAAAGCCGGAAGAAGCGATCTTCAATATCGTGTCTGAAGTGTTTACAGGAGCTAATGCCCGCGTCACTTACGGTGCAGTAGATAACCTTGCAGAAGGTGTCACAGTCTATGTGAACAGACGCGGTATGGCAAATGGCCGTGACAGTAAAATCGAATGGGCGCTTGGCCTGATGAATGATGGAGACGTCGTGTCTGAAAACATCACAAAGCTCATGGGCGACGGTACATTCGGTGATACAAAATCAGTTGTTGTCGGCCGGGGCAATCAAACAGAAAACTTTACAACAAGCATCATCCACTTCGGTAAAAACTCTGAAGGGTATATCTTGAAGCATGGTGTGATGAAGGATCAAGCATCCTCTATCTTTAACGGAATTGGTAAAATCGAGCATGGCGCAACGAAGTCAAATGCAGAGCAGGAATCACGAGTTCTCATGCTGAGTGAGAAAGCACGCGGTGACGCAAACCCAATTCTATTAATTGATGAAGATGATGTCACAGCAGGGCATGCTGCTTCTGTTGGACGTGTCGATCCAATTCAATTGTATTACCTCATGAGCCGCGGGATATCCAAAGAAGATGCAGAAAGACTTGTGATTTATGGCTTCTTAAATCCAGTCGTCAAAGAACTGCCGATTGAAGGAGTTAAAAAGCAGCTCGTTTCTGTGATTGAAAGGAAAGTAAAATAATGAATATCAAAGACGTTCGTGAGCAGTTTCCAATCCTTCATCAGCAAGTGAACGGACATGATTTGGTGTATTTGGACAGTGCAGCGACTTCTCAAAAACCAAGAGTGGTCATTGATGCAATGAATGAGTATTACCGGTCTTACAACTCGAACGTCCACAGGGGTGTTCATACCCTTGGCACAAAAGCAACGGACGCATACGAGGGTGCGAGAGAGAAAGTTCGTGCATTCATCCGTGCTTCATCTGTCCAGGAGATTATTTTTACTAGAGGCACAACAACTGCACTAAACACAGTGGCGATCAGCTATGCAAGAGCAAACCTCAAAGAAGGCGATGAGATTGTCATTACGCACATGGAGCATCATGCGAATATCATCCCTTGGCAGCAAGCAGCAAAAGCAACTGGCGCCACATTGAAATACATTCCGTTACAGGAAGACGGCACGCTATCGCTTGAAGATGTGAAGCAAACGGTCACACATCAAACGAAAATCGTCGCTGTCACACATGTCTCAAACGTATTAGGAACCATCAACCCGATTAAAGAGATCGCTAAAATTGCCCATGATCATGGGGCAATCATTGTCGTCGATGGTGCGCAAAGCACGCCGCACATGCAAATTGATGTTCAGGATCTAGATTGTGACTTTTTCGCATTCTCTGGGCATAAAATGTGTGGACCGACTGGCATCGGTGTACTTTACGGGAAGAAGGACCTTTTGAATAATATGGAGCCTGCTGAGTTTGGCGGTGAAATGATCGACTTTGTGGATCTGTATGATTCTACTTGGAAAGAGCTGCCGTGGAAATTTGAAGCGGGAACACCGATTATTGCCGGAGCAGTTGGACTAGGAAAAGCGATTGATTTCTTAAATGACATTGGTATGGAAGAAGTCAGCCGTTACGAGCATCAGCTTGTCACTTATGCGCTTGAGCGCTTTAAGGAGCTTGATGGTGCGACTGTTTATGGACCGCAGCACCGAGCTGGACTTGTGACGTTTAACTTAGACGACGTCCATCCACATGATGCGTCTACTGTTCTGGATACGGAAGGTGTCGCCATTCGTGCTGGACACCACTGTGCACAGCCGCTCATGAAATGGCTTGGTGTATCAGCGACTGCAAGAGCAAGCTTCTATCTGTACAATACAGAAGAAGAGATTGACGAGCTCATCGCAGCGCTCCGTAAGACAAAGGAGTATTTTACGAATGTCTTTTAATGTAAACTTAGACACACTGTACAGACAAGTGATTATGGATCATTATAAAAATCCGAGAAACAAAGGTGTGTTAAACGACAGCATTGTCGTCGATATGAACAACCCAACGTGTGGTGACCGCATTCGTCTCACGATGAAAATCGAAGACGAAAAAGTCATTGATGCGAAATTTGAAGGAGAAGGATGCTCTATTTCGATGGCATCTGCCTCTATGATGACGCAGGCGATTAAAGGGAAAGATATTGAAACAGCTTTGAAAATGTCTCAGATTTTCTCCGATATGATGCTAGGAAAAGAATACGACGATTCCATTGATCTTGGTGACATTGAGGCGCTGCAGGGAGTGGCAAAATTCCCAGCCCGCATCAAATGTGCAACATTATCCTGGAAGGCGCTTGAAAAAGGCGCATCTGCCGAAGATAACGGCAAATCATAAGATTGGAGTGAAAATGGATGGCTAAAAAAATGCCAGATGTTGGTGAATATAAATACGGCTTTTCTGATAAAGACGTTTCCATTTTCCGTTCAGAGCGCGGACTGACAAAAGAGATCGTTGAAGAAATTTCTCGTATGAAAGAAGAGCCTCAGTGGATGCTCGACTTTCGTTTGAAATCTCTTGAGCACTTTTACAACATGCCGATGCCACAATGGGGCGGAGATTTAAATGCATTAAACTTTGATGAAATTACGTACTACGTAAAGCCATCTGAGCGCTCTGAGCGTTCTTGGGATGAAGTACCAGAAGAAATCAAACAAACCTTTGATAAGCTTGGTATCCCAGAAGCAGAGCAAAAGTACTTAGCAGGTGTATCTGCTCAGTATGAATCTGAGGTTGTGTATCACAACATGAAGCAAGACCTTGAAGATCTAGGCATTGTGTTTAAAGATACAGACAGCGCATTAAAAGAGAACGAAGACATCTTCCGTGAGCACTGGGCAAAAGTCATTCCTCCGACTGACAACAAATTTGCTGCGCTTAACTCGGCTGTATGGTCTGGTGGTTCATTTATCTACGTACCAAAGGGCGTAAAAGTAGATACACCACTTCAAGCATACTTCCGTATCAACTCTGAGAACATGGGTCAGTTCGAGCGTACACTGATCATTGTTGATGAAGGCGCACATGTGCATTACGTAGAAGGCTGTACAGCACCAGTTTACACAACAAACTCTCTTCACAGTGCGGTTGTTGAAATCGTCGTTAAAAAGGGCGGCTACTGCCGTTATACAACGATTCAGAACTGGGCAAACAATGTCTTCAACCTTGTGACGAAACGTACAGTATGTGAAGAGAATGCGACAATGGAATGGATTGATGGAAACATCGGTTCTAAGCTGACAATGAAATACCCAGCGGTCATCCTAAAAGGTGAAGGTGCTCGTGGTATGACATTAAGTATTGCCCTAGCAGGTAAAGGTCAGCACCAAGATGCAGGTGCGAAAATGATTCACCTTGCACCAAACACATCTTCAACGATCGTATCGAAATCGATTTCGAAACAAGGCGGTAAAGTCACATACCGCGGAATCGTTCACTTCGGACGCAAAGCAGAGGGTGCACGCTCAAACATCGAGTGTGACACACTCATCATGGATAACAAATCAACATCTGATACGATCCCTTACAATGAAATCTTAAACGACAACATTTCATTAGAGCACGAAGCGAAGGTATCAAAAGTATCAGAAGAACAGCTATTCTACTTGATGAGCCGCGGAATTTCTGAAGAAGAAGCAACAGAAATGATCGTCATGGGCTTCATCGAGCCATTCACAAAAGAACTGCCAATGGAATACGCCGTTGAAATGAACCGTTTGATTAAGTTCGAAATGGAAGGTTCGATTGGTTAAAATTTAAAAACCTTTATTTACAAGGGTTTGAATAGTGTAGAAGGCGAACTTTTGAAGTTCGTCTTCTTTTATTTTTCAGTAATATCTAGATAAATGTCCTCTGTTTTTTAATCGATTTATGCCCCACAACCTCATTAAAGAAGCAGTATTGCGCATGTGTAGGTTAAATCATGTGTGCCTTTATATTTGTACATATTACTATGTCTGGAGATGATTCCTTAAGCACATCAGTCACAAACATATGATAAAAATAGAAAATTATAGAAATTTTAAAATCGCTTATGTTATGGTTTTCAAGATGTTTTTTCAAAAACGACAATATGTAATATGGAAATATTTCATATTATCGTTGACGAAACAATCTTGATGTGTTTTAATTTGTAATATGGTGATATTTCAAAAAATCATATATGTGATTAGGGGCGATTTAATTGGAGAAAAGTAAATTAAATGAATTCGTAACGTTCGTTCCCGGTATTAATCCAACAAGAGCACAAAAGCAGTTTGAAACTCAAGAAATAAAGTATTATGACCAAGCGTCTTTTGAAGCTGATTATCATCGTGAGGACGTAGCTGTTGAAGAAAAGGCAAAATCTCAAAATAACCTATCGTTAAATGAAGGTGATGTTGTTATCAGTAACTCATTGCAGCTAGCTACAATTGTTGGTGAAAATAATGTTGGTAAAGTGTTGTCTCTCAACTTTACGAAAATAGAGTTTGATAGCGAACAACTTGATAAGAGATATTTTCTTTACTTGTTTAATGCTCATAAAGATGTGAAGCAGCAAAAAGAAAGGGGGTCACAGGGGAGTGGCCTTATTCTAAGAATTCCGCTTCGTGCCCTTGGGGAAATGATCGTTCCAATTGTTCCGATCGAGGAACAGAAGAAAATAGGCACTATATACGTAGAAACAATGAAGCTACAAAATAAGTTAAGCCAATACGCAGACTTGATAGGGCAGTTTACGAGCTCGGTAATAGAAGAAACATTAAAGGGGGAGTAATGAAATGAAAAGTCAATCGGAATTAGCATTTGAAAATGAAGTTATCGATTATTTGACCAAAATCGGTGGAGTAAAACAATGGGATTACAAAAAAGACATTAAAACAACTGAACAACTTTGGGATAACTTTAAAATAATCCTAGAACAAAACAATAGCGCACGATTAGATGAGCCCTTGTCTGTTACTGAATTTAACCAAGTGAAGAAAATCATCACTAGTATCGAATCACCTTACCAGGCCGGACAGTTTTTGTATGGCGTTAATGGTGTTTCTGAAATTGAAGTTGACCTTGATAATGGTAGACATGTGTTCTTGACAGTATTCGACCAAGCCCAAGTCGGTGGCGGGAATACCGTTTATCAAGTAGTAAATCAAATTAAGCGGCCAAAAGTTGTTGATGGTAAGCCGACTCGCAGGTTTGATGTGACTTTGCTCATTAATGGTTTGCCGATTATTCAAATTGAATTAAAGAAAGCACTTCATAGCGCTACGGAATCTTTAAATCAGATGGAACAGTATATAGCTGAAAAACAATTCAGCGGTATCTTTTCAACTTTGCAGATTTTAATCGCGATGACACCGTTTGATATTCGTTATATGGCAAATACCCCACTCGAAAACTTTAACCGAGCTTTTGCTTTCAACTGGCAAAATGAAGATGATGCTCGCCCTATTCGATCATGGAAGACGTTTGCGGATAAAGTGTTGTCCATTCCAATGGCTCATGATTTGGCAACACGTTACATGGTACTAGATGGTACAAAAAATAAAGAAAGTATCAAAGTCATGCGTCCCTATCAAGTCTATGCCACAAAGCGTGTACTTGATAAAGTTAGAAAGTTTGACTTTAAATATGATGGTGGTAAATTAGGATACATTTGGCACACGACAGGCTCAGGTAAAACAATCACAAGTTTTAAGACAGCGTGGCTTGCAAGCCGTCTATCTAATGTAGATAAAGTGATTTTTTTGGTTGACCGGATCGCACTTACCAACCAAACAGCAGATGCTTATAAAGCCTATGATCCTGTTGCTGGTTTTGAAGGGAAAACTGGTGTTGTGGGTGACACAGCCAATATCTCAGACCTTCATCGCAAACTAACGAAGAAAAGCGATAAGAACATCATTGTGACAAGTATCCAAAAAATGTCACGTTATGTAGTGCGGGACAGCTTCAAGCCACTTAATGAAAATATTCTTTTTATTGTGGATGAAGCCCACCGATCAACTGGCAGTGGTACTGAAAATGAAGGGATGCTTGAATCGATTCGAAAAGCAGTTCCTAATTCTGCTTGGATTGGTTATACTGGTACACCAAAATTCCCTGAAACACGAGAAATCTTTGGTGAACTATTACACGCATATACCATTAAAGAAGCGATTGCGGATAAAAATGTATTAGGGTTTAACGTTGAATTTAAGGAAACGATCGAAGCTCCCGAAGATCCTACCGAAGATGATATTGATGATAATATTCGTGGTAGTGTTTATGACTATAGTCCAGAACATGTGAACTTAGTAGTGAAAGACATCTTCGATAACTGGAAGAAACGTTCAAATGAGCGTAAATATAATGCCTTGTTTACAGTTCACGTTGGTGGTAATAAAGCAAGTACACCAAGAGCGATGGAATATTTCGATAAGTTTGCTGAAGAAAATGCGAATCGTCCAGCAGATCAACGGTTAAAAGTTGCAGTGAGTTTCTCAGCAGATACATCCAATAGTGTCCATCAACTGAAAACGAACGAGAACTTGCACAGAGCTATCAAAGCCTATAATGCAGCGTTTGGCACAGCTTTTGATATGACGACAGTGAAAGCCTACACAGAAGACTTAGCAAGACGTTTGAACAAGACAACTGATGATGGCAACTATTTAGATTTAGTCATTGTTGTGGATCAACTTTTGACCGGTTTTGATGCGCCTGAGTTGAATACGCTCTATATTGATCGAACGCTTAAGGGTGGGAATTTGATTCAAGCATACTCACGTACAAATAGAATACATAACCTTGTCGATAAGCCTTGGGGAAATGTCGTGAATTATCGTTGGCCGGAGCAAAACGAGTATGAAATGAATAAGGCTTTTGCTATTTATTCAAATCGTGCATCTGCCGACGAACAGCTTCCACTTGAAGAATTGAAGAAAGGCAACGAAGAGTCTGGTATTACTTCTAAACCATTTAGCAAGGTCCAAGCTGAGATGCAAGAAGTCATCAAGAAGCTTTCCACACTCACAGACGATTTTGTACAATTACCACCAAGTGAAAAAGCACAGGATGAAGTCTTTGAGAATCTGAAAGAGTATAATCGCTTGTTGAGTCAGTTGAAACAATATACCGAAGATGATGATCAAAATCCTATTTCTGCCTATGATAATCCTGAAGAGTTCTATGAACGTTTAGGTATTACTGAAGAGCAGGAAGTCATTTTAACAACTGTAATCGCAGGTGAGTTGAAAGAACGACGTGCAAAGCGAGAAGACATTGATATTTCGCAAGTCAATCTCTCGATGGTTCATATTCACGATGTGACCATCAACTATGATTATTTGATTGAGTTGATCGCCCAGATGGCTGACCAAGTACACGCGAATGAAATGTCAAAAGCTGAAAGTACACGTGATGAAATCCAAGTTGAAATCGCCAAGTCTGACAATGAAAAAGAAAAATCTAAAGTGAGTCATTTTGTGTCTAAGATTTTCTCGAAAGAGTTTGAATTTGATCATTATCCAGCACCTCGAAGTGTTGAAAAAATGAACCAAGCAATGGATCAAGCACAAAAGGATACGAATATCCAACTTGTAACGAACTTCATCCGGAATTGGGGACTAGATAACAGTACTAAGCCTAAGGAACTTGAAAACATGATTAAAAAACACCGATTAGGTCAAGAGGATATGGATAAACAAGGGGAATTAACCGCTATTATGAATGACGCAAGAGCTGATTATAAAGAAATCGCCGTTGAAGAGATTGCAGCGTTAAGCTGGGTTCGGTATCGTATTGATTTTCGTAAAGCATTTTACGAAATGGCCGACGAAATTAAGAAAGGAGAATAGTCAAGTGATAAAATTAAGCAGACTACAAAAAGGAGATCAGAAATGAGCGATAAAATAACAAAATCACCTCAAATTAGATTCACAGGATTTGCGGATGCTTGGGAACAGCGCAGGCTTGTTGACACTGTGAAAGAAGTGCTAGATTATCGTGGAAAAAGCCCTGCAAAATTTGGAATGGAATGGGGCAACAAAGGGTATTTAGTTCTTTCTGCATTAAATGTTAAAGATGGTTATATTGATAAGTCTGTTGAAGCGAAATATGGAGACCAAGAACTTTTTGAGATGTGGATGGGAGAACGTAGATTAGAAAAGGGTGACGTACTTTTTACTACTGAAGCACCACTTGGAAACATTGCACAAGTACCAGATGATGATGGTTATATTCTTAATCAACGTACAGTTGCATTTAAGACTGACGACAGAAAAACAAATAATGATTTCTTGGCTCAACTATTGAGAAGCCCTCTTGTTCAAGAGAAACTAAATGCTAATGCCTCAGGTGGAACAGCTAAGGGAATCGGTATGAAAGAGTTTTCCAAATTAAGAGCTTATGTCTCAAGTCAAGTTGAAGAACAAAAAAAGATTGGAGTATTTTTTTCTAATCTTGACAACCTCATCACCCTTCATCAGCGTAAGCTGGAACTGCTGAAGGATACGAAAAAGAGTCTGCTTCAAAAAATGTTTCCGAAAGATGGAGCCAATTTTCCTGAAATTCGTTTAGCAGGATTTACAGATGTTTGGGAACAGCGTAAGTTGGGGGAAATTACTAAAATTAAGACTGGTTCGAGTGATTTGCAAGATGCAGTTGGAGATGGAGAATACCCATTTTTTGTTCGCTCTGAAAATATTGAGCGAAGTAATCGCTGGATTTTTGACGGAGAAGCTATATTAATTCCCGGAGAAGGACGACTTGGTGAGATTTATCATTACATAAATGGAAAATTTGATTATCATCAACGAGTCTATAAAATAAGCAATTTCACTGAGTCTGTAACTGATGGAAAATACATTCTGTATTACATGCAAAGGAATTTTAAACGGCACGCGCTAAAATTTACAGTTAAGGCCACTGTGGATTCATTAAGATTGCCAATGCTAACTGAATTTGAAGTGGTTCTACCTTCTTTAGAAGAACAACGTAAAGTTAGTGCAATTTTCAGTCATCTAAACAACCTTATCACCCTTCATCAGCGTGAGTTAAATTCGCTTAAAAATTTGAAGAAATCACTGCTTCAACAAATGTTTATATAAGAAAAGGAGATTACACAAATGAGTAATGCAACACATATTACATCACAGCTATGGGGAATGGCTAACAAACTGCGTGGGACAATGGATGCAAGTGAGTACAAGAACTATATTTTACCATTTATGTTCTATCGATACTTATCAGAAAATCAAGATGAATACTTAAAAATCAATGGTTTGGAAGAGTTCTACGAAGTGACAGATGAGACTGAAAAAGAAGATTACCTTGAAGAAATCAGTAAAGGTATCGGATATGCGATTGACCCAGCCTACACCTGGGACAAAATCGTATCAAAAATCGAAAATCATAAAATCAAAGCTAGTGACTTCCAAGATATGTTTGACTCATTCAATACAAATGCAAAACGTAACGCGATTGCCGAAGCTGATTTTGCTAATGTATTTTCAGATGTTAACCTTGGGGATACACGTCTAGGTTCAAGTACAAACGAACGTGCAAAGGCTTTGAATGATATCGTGTTGATGATTAACGAGTTCACTTTCAAAGACGATTCAGGGCACGACATTTTGGGTGACGTTTATGAATACTTAATTGGACAATTTGCTGCAAATGCTGGTAAAAAAGGAGGGGAATTTTATACACCACATGAAGTTAGTCAAATCTTAGCGAAAATTGTCACGAATGATGCAGATGGTACTGGCGGTCAATTCCGTGTTTATGACCCTACAATGGGATCAGGTTCACTTCTTCTAACAGTCCAAAAAGAATTACCAAATGGTGATGAAGAAGGAAGCGTTGAGTTTTACGGCCAAGAGTTGAATACGACGACTTATAACTTAGCTCGTATGAACTTGATGATGCATGGGGTAAATTATCGCAATATGGAGTTGAAACGTGCAGACACACTGGATGCTGACTGGCCATTTGCTGAAAAAGATGGCACACAAATTCCTTTGAAGTTCGACGCAGTCGTATCAAATCCCCCATATTCTCATAAGTGGGATACAAAAAACGTTGATAGAGAAAAAGACACACGTTTCAAGGGTTATGGTATAGCACCAGCATCTAAGGCAGATTACGCCTTTGTTCTTCATGGACTTTACCATTTAGATAAAGCAGGAACAATGGCTATAGTCTTGCCGCATGGGGTACTTTTTCGTGGTGCGTCGGAAGGTAGAATTCGTAAAAATATTATCGACAACAATCTGTTAGATACTGTGATTGGATTGCCAGCTAACTTGTTCTTTGGCACAGGCATCCCCACATGTGTGCTTGTGTTTAAAGGTCGTGAAGCTCGCAAGAATAAAGACATATTATTTATTGATGCTTCAAATGAGTTTGTAAAAGGAAAGAACCAAAACAAACTCTCCCCTGAAAACATCGACAAAATTATTGAAACATACAGTAACCGTAAAGACGTTGAAAAATATGCTCATGTGGCATCTTTGGATGAAATCAAAGAAAATGATTACAATTTAAACATTCCACGTTATGTCGATACGTTTGAAGAAGAAGAAGTAATTCCACTTTCGCAAGTGGCTCAAGAGTTGGCAGAAGTTAAAGCAGAAATTGCGAGTTCATATGATAATTTGTTTGGGTTAATGAATGAGCTAGAAGGGACAACAGATGAAGCTAAAGAAGAACTGAGTAAATTTATCCGTCTTTTAGGTAAATAATAGTCTTAAAAAAGAGCAAAGGATTTAGTTCGTGGCTCTTTTTGGCTTGAAAATTTCTTTATTTCCGTATTAATCAAGTTTGAAATGGAAGGTTCAATCGGTTAATAAAAAAAGACCAAAAACGTGAAATCAAACGTTTTTGGTCTTTTTGTTTTTGAAAAAATCCAATTCACATCTCGCTAGGTGAGTAAAACTCATCAAAGGCTTTAGACAAATCGTCAGCTGCAGATGTCAAGATCGTTTCTTCTTCTAAAATCGCTGTTCCTTGTGCCCGGACAATATGAAATTGATGAAACCCCATCAAGTTTTGAAATATTTCTTTTAGGTAATGATGTGAAAATTCCAGAGGTGTATATCGATCGTTATTTGTGAAAATTGAGCCGCTTGCTTGAAGCAAAAGTACACGATAATCGTCAGTCATCAGACCAACTGAACCAGCTTCTGTATATTTGAACGTTTCTCTAGCAATCAAGATATTATCTATATAATCTTTCATACGTGAAGTCACATTGAAATTATGAACAGGTGACACAATCACAATTCGATGATGTGCTTTGAATTGAGCCAATAAAGCAGATGAAGCAGCAGCGATTTTTTCTTCGGTAGCTGTTAATGTTTGTTCGGATGCTTGCTTATCCCAAATACGTAGCAGCTGGTCTTTTTCGATACGAGGAATTTCAGTTTCATGTAAATGTAAAATTGTAGGTTCATCATGAGGGAATCTTTCTTTAAACTGTTCTAAAAATAGTGTTTGCAGTTTGTTTGAATAACTTTCTCGATGAGTGAAATCAGGGTGCGCGTTAATGATTAATGTTTGCATATACATGCTCCTTTTCTTTTGATAAACTGAGTATAAAATATAAAGGTGACAAAACATGTCACCTTTTTCAAAAGGAAAATCAAATGAAAAAATCAGAACGATTAAATCAGGAACTTATTTTTTTAAGTGATAAGTACTCTTTTCAATTAAAAGATTTAGAAACCGAATTTGGCATATCGAAACGTACGGCGTTGAGAGATATGGAAGAGTTGGAGTCCATGGGTTTAGCTTTTTACGTTGAAAACGGCAGACATGGAGGGTATCGACTGGTGAAACAATCTCCATTGGTTCCTATTTATTTCAATATCGATGAAATTCAAGCTATTTTTTTCGCGCTTAAAGCTTTAGACTTGGTGTCAGCAACACCATTTAAAAAATCCTACTCACAAATTCGGCAAAAGCTGTTTGCCACAATGTCTGATGAGAGAAAACAAATGATCACGGAGACTTTGGATGTGATTCATTACTATAATGTCGCACCAGTCAGTGAACAAAATCAATTGGAATTGATTTTACAGGCGATGATGGAAGATCAAATCGTGAAGATGACTTATACTCAAAATGAAAATAAAAGGATCAGGCTGCAATTTCTTGAGTTGTTTTATCGAAATGGGATTTGGTTCACCAAAGCATATGATGTTCGAAATAAAAAGTGGGGCATCTATAGATGTGACTTTATGAAGGACGTGATGATTGAAGAAGAAATCAGAGACACCTTTACGAAGGAAGAATTAAAAGAACTGCAGCTCGAGTACGAAAAAACTTATCATGATATCTCATTTAAATGTCGATTAACGGAACAAGGAAAAGAAAAGTTTTTGAAGAATCATTACCCAAATATGAGATTGGAGATCATTGAGAATACTCCTTATATTGTGGGTGGATACAACCAAGAAGAATTATCGTATATGACTCACTATTTGATCTCATTTGGGAAACATGTGAAAATTGAATACCCTGATGAATTAAAAGAAAGTTATCTGAATCAATTGCAAGAAATGGTCGACCAGTATTGAACCATAAAAGACTTCAGAAAAGGCGAACCACTACAGTTCGCCTTTTTCTTATCTGTTTTTATCACGGTGAGTTACTTCGCCGCAGTGAATGTATTGGTTTTCGGTTTATCATGTACCTTTCCATACGTCAGCTGACGCCAAATAAATTCCATCGGTCCGTACTTAAACCGTTTTAACCATAACGTACTGAAAAGCACAAGGAAGACATACACGCCAATAGCCATGAAGAACGTACCAGCAGGCTGAAGATGATCGACAAGCCCCGCTCCATACTTTAGAAATAGCATGGTTCCAATGATCGAGTGAAGCAAATAACAGGTCAGGGACATCCGTCCGACTTTGGTAAAGACCATTAAAGCACCTCGCAGCTGAGGAACGTGCAGAAATAGCATCGCAAGTGTACTCATATAAAACATACTGCCAGTTAATCCGCCGTTTTGTTCAAGGGCAGAGGCCATGTCCATCCACAGTGTATTTTCAACAGGATTGACCGCCGTAATGATCGTACTGCTCTGTGTAATCATAAACGCGATTGTGAAAATGACCCAAATGCGATTCCAAATCGCTTTTTTCGCCTCCATGTTTTTGAAAAACTCCATTTTCACAAAATACACACCAAGTAAAAACATGAAGAACATGGAATAGACGGTAGAAAAAGAACTGGAAGCCATCGTCACCATATCTGTCCACCGGTCACCAATAGATGCTAAATAAGTCAGACTGTTGTGGCTGGTCAAATCAAAATCTGCAAAGTCCGGCTTGCCCGATGAGCCTGCACTGATGGTATGAAGCAGCATCGTGAAAAAAGGCGTGAGCAATTGAATCACAAAGAGTGTGATCAGCCAGTTTCGGATGGTTTTGGCTGTGCGTTTGTAAAAGAAAAGCAATAAAAAGCCAGTGACTGCATAATAGGCCAAAATATCACCAATCCAAACAAAAGTTAAATGCAGAAGGCCAAACCCTAAGAGAATGGTTAACCTGCGGGCAAACAGCTTGTTCGGACTGTCCACCTTTTGGGCAGCGCGATCCATAAAAATCATAAAACCAACCCCGAATAGGAAGGAGAACAACGTAATGAATTTCCCTGAGGCAAACCAATTCACCAAGTTGTGAAAGACATCATTTGATTCCATATCGAACCCCTTCGCCGAATCCACGATTAAAAAGTAATTGACCAGAATAATTCCCATTAAGGCGAATCCTCTTACGATGTCTAAGAAATGAACTCGATCCTTCAAATTCATCGCGTGTGCTACTTTGTTTGCATTCATATCCATGCTCCTTTTCTTGTTATGATAAATGTCATTCGGATCAACACATCGATCCTTACAATGAATCAATATACGACCCAATTCTTAACAATTTATGAAGATCCAATTTTTTGAAAATGAATGTGACAAATTGATGGCAGATGGTCATATTCATAAACTGTTAAGATTTATGCTGTATCTTTTCACATAGCTAGATGATATATAGTAAAGACATAAAAGAAAGTACATCACGTATCATGAGGTGAGAGAGACATGACGCATCGAATATTAATCGTAGAAGATGATCAAGATATTGGAGACCTTTTGCAGGAATCCCTTACACGTGCTGGATATGAGGTGCTGAGAGCGATGAATGGCGAGCAAGCATTGAAGCTTGTGAACGATTCGCTCGATTTGGTGATTTTGGATGTGATGATGCCAGGCATTTCAGGCATCGAAACGTGCCAGCAGATGAGAGCCTCCTCTAACGTTCCGATTCTATTTCTGACAGCCAAATCAAGTACATTCGATAAAACCGAAGGCTTACTCGCCGGCGGGGATGATTATATGACAAAACCTTTTTCACAAGAGGAGCTTCATGCTAGAGTGATTGCACAATTACGCAGGTACACCGTCTATCAGGAAAAGAAGGAGCAGGAAGAAACTTTTCTTGTTGGGGGCAAGCTGAGGGTGAGCGAAGAATTTAATGAAGTGTGGAAAGAAAGTCAGCAAATCAAGCTGTCTGATTTAGAATATCGTGTGCTCAAGCTGCTGATGAGCAGGCGAAACAAAATATTTTCAGCCCAAAATATTTATGAGAGCGTGTGGGGACAGCCTTATTTCTATTGTTCCAACAATACGGTGATGGTGCATATTCGAAAGCTGCGTGCCAAAATTGAAGATGATCCAGCTCGCCCTGTATATATTAAAACGGAATGGGGAAGAGGATACCGATTTGGCACATCGTAAATATACACTAGCCAAAAAGCTGGCATTGCTGATTTTGGCGGCTGCCATTGTGAGCGGTCTTGTTTTTATGACGCTGCAAAAGATCACCAATGAGCTCATTGACGGATACTTGAGTTCGGACGAGTATTACGAGGAGGAGTCAGCCAGGTATATTCAAAAATTCAGCCGCTATGTGTCTGAGAATGAGCTGTCTTCAACAGATCGAAAAGCGTTTGGTGAGTGGGTGAAAAAAGAGGATTACATTAATTTGACCATCTTCAAGGATGAAGTGCTACAATATGACTCCATCTATTCGGCTGCGGATGAATCGGCGTATGGAAAAGAAAAGGTGACCCAGTACGCCGAGCATCATTCGTTTCCGGTTCAGTTTAGCGACGGTGAAGGCCGCGTCATGGTGGATGGTTTCTATTCATCTCGTTACCACGATCTTGCCTTTACACTTGAGCTGCTCGGAGCGACACTTATTTTTCTCCTTATTGTTCTTCTCGGTATTCGCAAAAGTTTACGCTACCTGCAAACGATTCACCAAGACATTCATATTCTTGAAGGCGGCGAGCTGGACTATGAGATGACGGTGAAAGGTCATGACGAATTAGCGATGATTGCCAAAAGTATTGAGGATCTTCGTAAAGCTTTTCTGGACAAGCTTCAAGCCATCGACGAGCTACAAGAAGAGAGCCGCAGCTTGGTTACTGAAATGTCACACGATATGAGAACACCGCTGACGTCGCTGATGATGAATTTAGAGTTTGCGAAAAAAGAGGAGGCTGGAGCGGATACCCGTAAAGATCAATATATAGCAAGTGCTTATGAAAAAGCACTGCAATTGAAAAATCTGTCTGATAATCTGTTTGCCTATTGTCTACTTGATAAAGAACATGAACCTGAGCTTGAGACCGTTGCAGTCAAAGAGGTCATTTACGATCTCTTATCAGATCAGGTGGCGATCTTGCATCAAGAGAAATTCAAAGTACACCTGTTAGGAGAGCTGCCCGACAGCTATATCAACGTGAATGTCGAGGAGCTTGGCCGAGTGTTTGATAATTTGATGTCCAACTTACTTAAATACGCCGATCCCAAAAAAGACATCAATCTCACGTTTTTATCCGATCAAGAAATCTTTGAGATTCACGTCAGCAATGCGATAAAAGAGACAGATGACACGCAGGAAAGCACTGGACTTGGTGAACGAAGCATAAAACGAATGATGTCCCGCATGCACGGGCAGTTTGAAAGGATGGAAAAGAACGATATTTACTACATCGTGCTGCGATTCTGGCACATCAAAATATAGACCACAAATGAATAATATGGAATGGAGAGACTACCCAATGAAACGATTCAACAACTTCCAAAAGGTACCCGATCTCTTGCAAGGCCTTCTGAATATCTGTCTGTTCTTTCTAGCCATTGCTTTAAGCGTCCTCTTAATTAGTGAAACTTGGTATATTGTCCAATTCGTCTACAACACTTTGTTTAACAAAGGAGAAAGCTATTATGGGATGCTTGGAGAACTGCTGATCTTCTTTATGTATTTTGAGTTTATAGCCTTAATTATTAAATACTTTAAATCAAACTTTCATTTTCCGCTTCGCTATTTTATTTATATTGGTATCACAGCTGTCATCCGATTGATTATCATCGATCATGAAGAGGCTGTATCGACGTTCTGGTGGGCGCTGGCCATTCTTGCGATGACTTGTGCACTCTTTATCGCCAATAAACGACATACCGCGCAGGAGCATGAAGAAGTGAAGTGAGGGAAGAAGACGAACGATGACCGTTCGTCTTTTTTTCATGTATTGGTATTGAGGAGGTGAACATTCCATCTTTAAAGTAGTACATTAAGATGTTGTAGTGATGAGTGATCGCAAGAAGAAACAGGGATATTCAAAAGTGGTTTACCTGATGGACGGATTCTTATGGTATGCTTTAGAAGCCTTTTCTTTCCATTCATATTCATCATTCTATGAACATGGTTCGATCAGGTTGTTTTTTTACGAAATATTCTAGTTGAACAACTGCTCGTTCTGACGAGAATTGTGCCCATTTCCAAAGCACCGAACCGTCAGTATATGAGTACGATTCTTATTTTCACTGAAAGTAAATTATTCTTATTTCGAAATATCACTCATTAGGATATAGGAATGAAGATGACTAGCGCGGCTGGCCATTCTCGTTTCTGTTTGAAGGAGCGGAGAAATTGACAGACATCAAGAACGAACCATTCTCATTGACAAGTATGCAGCAGGCAGCCCCTGTCCATATTCCAGAAAGACAATTCATTTCATCACACGACGGCACAAGCCTTGCGTATTATCCATTTTTATCAGAAGAGAAGACGCAGGCCAATGTGATCTTGATTCATGGCGGTGGTGCTCATAGTTTGGCTGGTTACGAGCATATCGCCTATACGCTTCAGCATAATTTTCAAGTGAATACGTTTTTAATCGATTTAAGAGGTCACGGCCATTCTGATGGAAAAAAGGGTGATACACCTAGTATCACAGATGTGTGGCAAGATATTTCGCAGTTTGTGGATGCGGTCAAACAGCAGCATAAGGGAGCTGTTTATCTTTGCGGGCATTCATCTGGAGCAGGATTACTGCTAAACTACATATCTTGGCCGAAAAAAAGAGAAGTTGATGGCTACTTTTTTATTGCACCTGAATTTGGCTATCAATCAGACACTGCAAGACCTGATCAAATTCCTTTTGCGACCGTTCAAGTATGGAAATTCGTTTTGTCTGCCATGACAAAAGGGTTGCTGATGAGTCATTCTGAAGCCGTGCGTTTTCATTATCCAGCATGGGCAGTCGAGCAGGATCCGCTTCTATTGACAGCCATCACCGTCAATCTATCACTTGCTTTAACCCCGTCTGCACCTAAAAAACAATTTGCGATGATGGATCGGCCCTATGCGATGTTAGTAGGCAGCGAGGATGAGCTGTATGATATAGAAAAATTTCCTGCCTATCATGAGCTACCACATGAAGAGATCAAACAACAATCAGTCTATGAAGTGCTGGATGGACATACCCATTTGTCGGTGTTACTAGAAGCAGGAAAACATATTGGAAAGACCATCCAAATGTGGAATCGTTCTATTTAGTATGAACAACTAGTCAACACTCTCCCTTTTTCTTAAAAATTTACATTGACACCATCCTTTTCTATGATAAAATCATAGTGTGATAATGAGAATCGTTATCAAACGATATGACTACATATAGAATGGATAGGTGAGGTACATGTTCAAAAAATCTTTTTGGTCGCTAATAGTTGTGCTCTCCATCGTTTTACTTGCAGCTTGCGGCAGCAATAACAGTGAAGGCAAGTCAGCTAGTAAAGAAAAAACAAGAACCGTTGAAAGCGCTATCGGTTCAACTGAAATAAAAGGATCGCCTAAACGTGTGGTGACGCTGTACCAAGGAGCAACAGATGCAGCAGTCGCTATGGGCATTAAACCAGTGGGTGTTGTTGAATCATGGCTTGAAGCACCTACGTATAAATATTTAAGAGATGACTTAAAAGATGTCAAAATTGTTGGGCAGGAAACTCAGCCAAACTTAGAGGAAATTGAAAAGCTTAACCCAGATTTAATCATTGCATCAAAAATCCGCCACGAGCAAATTTTTGATCAGCTGAAAGAAATCGCTCCAACTGTAGCAACAGAAACAGTATTCACTTTTAAAGATACAGTGAAATTAATGGGTGAAGCGTTAAATCAGCAAGACAAATCAAAAGAATTGCTAACGAAGTGGGATGATCGTGTCGCTGATTTCAAAGAAAAAGCGAAAAAAGACATCAAAAACTGGCCAATGAGTGTGTCTGTGGTGAACTTCCGGGCAGATCATGCTAGAATCTATCAAACTGGATTCGCAGGGTCCATTTTAACAGAGCTAGGCTTTGAAGGACCTAAGAATGTCAAAGATAAAAAGCAAGACATCATTACACTGACAGACAAAGAGAGCATTCCGCAAATGGATGCAGATGTGATCTATTACTTCATGGATGATCAGGATAAAGCGGTTGAAAAAGCATATAAAGAGTGGACGAGTCATCCTTTATGGAAGCAGCTTGACGCAGTGAAAGCGAAACAAGTGCATAAAGTCGATGAAATCACTTGGAACATGGCAGGCGGTATCACTGCTGCAAACATGATGCTTGATGATATTTATGATCGTCTCGGAATTGATAAATAAGGATAGCAGAGGAGAAAATGTGAAAAACCATTTTCTCCTTTTTCCATAACAGATTGAAAGCGGGAATCAGATGAGAAGTTTATTAAAAAAGGATTCGAGCAAGGCGCTGCTGTTTGCTGGATTCGTCGTATTGATGTTGGTCTTTTTTATGCTCAGCATTTCTCTTGGGCAAACCTCGATTTCCCTCAAAGCCACCATCCATGCGTTTCTTCATTTTGATGAATCGGATCCAAACAGTGTCATTGTCATGACATCCAGATTATCAAGAGCTTTAATTGCAGCGGTTGTTGGATCAAGTCTAGCCATTTCAGGTGCACTGATGCAGGCATTAACGAGAAATCCGCTTGCGGCGCCAGATTTGTTAGGCATTAATGCAGGTGGACTATTTTTTATCGTCATTTCGATTGTTTTCTTTTCAACAGAGTCATTAACAGGCTATATGTGGACAGCCTTTTTAGGTGCTGCGATTGCAGGGATGCTCGTTTTTCTCTTGGGCTCCATTGGAAGAGATGGATTGACACCGGTCAAAATTGTCCTTGCAGGTGCGGCGATATCTGCACTGTTTGCGTCCTTTACACAAGGTCTTTTAATCGTGAATGAACAGTCGATTCAAAGCATCCTGTTCTGGATGGCGGGTTCAGTGTCTGGAAGAAGCATTGATATGCTGCTGCCTGTTTTGCCTTATATTTTAGGTGCAACAGTTGTGGCGCTGCTTCTTGGACGCTCCATCAATGTCCTTTTGTCAGGAGATGATATTGCAAAGGGACTTGGCCAGCGTACGCTGGTGCTGAAAATCACGATGGGAGTTCTCGTCGTCTTTTTAGCGGGTGGTTCCGTTGCTGTCGCAGGATCGATTGGGTTTGTTGGTTTTCTAGTGCCGCATATTGTGAAAAAGCTTGTCGGACCTGACCACCGCTGGGTACTTCCGTATTGTGCAGTAGTGGGGGCGTCTCTTTTACTTGTCGCAGACCTTGCGGCTCGTTTTCTGATCATGCCGCAGGAAGTACCGATTGGTGTCATGACGGCGGTAGCAGGAGCGCCTCTATTTGTTTATCTCGTGCGCAAGGGGTTGAAGACAGGTGGCTAAAACATATACAGTGCGTTCAAAGGGCGGGCGCATTTCATTTCAATTTTCAAAGCGGACGTTTTTGATTTTACTTTTATTGACGGCCGTTGCTTTTGGATTATTTATTCTCAGTCTCTGTATGGGCAGCCGGTTTATTCAGCCGATGGATGTGCTGCTTCATTTAATCGGTCAGGGAGAGGGAAACACCTTTGTGCTCAATACACTGAGAATTCCAAGAACACTGCTGGCTGTCTTAGTGGGGGCCGCGCTTGCGGTATCAGGACTTATTTTGCAAGGGTTAATCCGCAATCCGCTTGCATCGCCTGACATCATTGGGATTACGAGTGGTGCTTCGTTCGGTGCGATTATGTTTATTGTCTTTTGGATGGGCACTGTGCCTATTGCGTATCAATCCTTATGGGCGATTGCAGGGGCTTTTGCTGTTTCGTGTCTGATTTATTTGCTTTCATGGAAAAAAGGGGTGAAGCCGATCACACTTGTCCTAATGGGCATCGGGATTTCTGCCATTATGAAGGCGTGTGTGACGTTTACTCTTGTTCTTAGTGATACGATGACGACGACAAAGTCATATATTTGGCTGACGGGCAGTTTATATGGTTCTACGATGAAGGACGTCATGTCGATGCTTCCTTGGGTCATGATCATTTTACCAATTGTCATGGTGTTAGCAAGAACGATGAATGTGAAGGAGCTTGGAGATGATCTCGCAACAGGTCTCGGGGTAAAAGTGCAGGCAAAACGGTTATTCTTTCTGCTGATGAGTGTGACATTGGCGGGGATTGCTGTTGCCTTTGCAGGCGGCATTGAATTTGTTGGACTGATGGCGCCGCATGTCGCACGGATGATCATCGGCCGCTCCTTCATTGCGCTGGTGCCGGCATCTGCGCTTGTTGGGAGTATTCTCGTGATGCTGGCAGATTTAGTAGCTAGAACGGCTTTTCTACCGTTAGATGTACCAGCAGGTGTATTCACGGCTGCAATTGGTGCACCGTTCTTTATTTATTTGTTATACCAGCAGCGAAATCGATAAACGAAAGATGGAGGTTTTGATATGAGGCCAGAGTGGGTTGAGAGAGAATTACTTGATTTCGGGGTACACATCACAAATGGACCAATGACATCTGACCGCACACTTGCTGCGCTTTTTTCAGAAGCATCTGTCCTGCGTTTATTAGAGGCTGAAAAGGAAGCCATGCATGCACCGAATGTGGCGGTAGCAGCGTCGATGTTTTCAAAGCGTTATGCCTACTTAGCCGTCAGTTCCTCTTTGTACATGATGACGCTGTATGACGGTGTCTATCAGTTTTCACCGGAGGCATGTGCCTTTAGAGAGGATCGGAAAATTGAAATTGATGAGTCTTTGTGTTCGTTTGTTCCACTAGAAGGAGATCGGCATGAATGGAGAGAGCAGGCTGTGCATGCGCTGTTTACGGAGTGTGTTACCCCTCTTTTAGACGTGCTGAAGCGCACTTCAAGACTTCCGTATACCATTTTGTGGGAGAATATAGCGGTTCGTATCAATTCTCTTTATCGCAGCATGATGCGGGAAGCCGAAGAGCCTGCGGTGAAGCAGCGCGTGCGGGAGGATTATCTGTATCTGAAGCAAGCGGCTGGTGATGTATTCGGAGCAAAACAAAATCCATTTCATCACAGCTTAAACTTAGATGACAGTTTACTAGAAACATCCGACCGAAAGACCTGCTGTATGTATTATAAGCTCGAGAAAAAATCGGAGAGTCTCGATTATTGTCTTGTCTGTCCGCTTGAAAAAAAGAAAGGCACTGCTTGCTCATAGCAGTGCCCTTCTTTTTTATTCCCAAATCGCGCCTGCCCATTCTGGGTGATCGATAAAGGGATTGCGGTTGTTCTGATACGTTTCATAAATGATCTCGTTGCGGTTCCGTTCGATTTGATCGACTGGATCTTGTTTGTGCCACTTGAGAAGTACGGACATTTTGCCATGGAGAGGGGCGCTTCCATTATTCACTTTGTCGTTTAATTCTAAATCTGGAAAGCGGTCATCGCCCTCGTACCGCACTGCCATATAAAAGAGCATTCTTGCCACATCCCCTTTCACCCGGCTATGAGGTTCGAATGAGTCGCTGTCGTAGAAATTACCCGGTGCCCCCTTGTATTCATTTCCGCCCAGATCAAAATCTAAATTTCCACGTGTGCTATTCGTTTGCACGTCTGTTGCCCGCAGATGATGGAGATCTGTACCGGGGCCCTGGCTTGTCCCAAAGTTGCCGTGTGACTTAGCCCAGACATGCTCCCGGTTCCACTGGCCAACATTTCCGCCATTCGCTTGCTTTGAGCGAGAGACACCGCTATAGAGCAAGAGCACATTGCTTGGATTCTTTGGATCTTCATCTGTTTTCTTTAAGGCATCCCAAACTTGGCTGTAGGATAGCTGCTTATGATCATCAATAATATCGTGTAAAGCTTTCTTTAGAGCGGGTCCTGATTTGCCATTAGCAGATTGATAATAGGAATCGATTTGACTTGTAGCGGCTGTTTTCGCTTGTTGTGCAGATGTTTCGTTTTGAAGCTGTAACGGGGAAAATGTGATGGTTTGGCTCGGTTTATTCAGAGTAAAGCTTTGAGCTTTCGCAGCTGGAGGCAGCGGGGCGGCTAACGTGCCGAATATCATGATTCCGGCAGCCACAGTTCCAAATAAGGTTCTCTTCATTCGATTTCCTCCTTAATAGGGAATGTATTCTCTTTATTTCTATCATATTGTCAGAAAGAAATAAATGGATTTATCGTAAATGTTATGTAATGAATTCGTAGGAAATGAGATTGCTATTTTAACAGCATTGCTGTATAAGTGGGCATATAGGACGACAGCGAGGGAGAGGATGGATAACGTGAAAGAACTGCAAATACCTTCAAGAACGATTATGACACCAGGACCTGTTGAAGTAGACCCGAGAGTGCTCCGTGTGATGAGTACCCCAATTCTCGGTCAATTTGATCCAGCATTTACACATATCATGAATGAAACGATGACCTTATTGCGGTCGCTTTTCCAAACAGAAAATGAATGGGCTTTTCCGATTGACGGCACGTCTCGTTCAGGGCTTGAAGCTGTGCTTGCCAGTGTCATTGAGCCGGGTGATTCAATGCTTGTGCCTGTCTTTGGCCGCTTCGGTCATCTGCTCATTGAAATAGGACAGCGCTATGGTGCTGAGGTACATACAATGGAATGTGGATGGGGAACGGTTTTTGATCCTAGCGATATCATTCAGGAAATGAAGCAGGTCAAGCCTAGAATCGTTGCGATGGTCCATGGTGAAACATCCACGGGGCGGTTGCAGCCGCTTGAGCAAATTGGTGAAGCGTGCCGAGAACTCGATGCACTGTTCATTGTAGACGCTGTAGCAACCATTGGCGGGGCCCAGGTGAAAGTGGACGAATGGAAGATTGATGCGGCGATTGGCGGTACGCAGAAGTGCTTGTCTGTTCCATCAGGCATGTCACCTATCACGTATAATGACCGGGTGGCAGCTGTCGTTGAATCGAGAAAGAAAGTGGAAAAGGGAATTGCGACACAGGATGAATTGCAGGAGCAAATGGATATTTCTCCAATTAAAAGCAATTACTTTGATCTCAGCCAGCTCCAGGATTATTGGAGCCCTAGACGATTAAATCATCATACAGAAGCGACAACGATGCTCTATGCACTTCGTGAAGGGGTTCGTGTTGTGCTGGAAGAAGGACTGTCTGAGCGTTTTCAAAGGCACGCATATCACGAGAAAGCCTTGATGAAAGGTCTTGAAGCGATGGGACTTGAATTGTTCGGTGATCCACATTGTAAAATGCCAGTTGTGACATGTATTGAGATTCCAAGTGGTATTGATGGAGAAGCGGTACGTGCCGATCTGCTTAAGCATTTTGGCATTGAAATCGCAAGCTCCTTTGGACCGCTAGCCGGACGTATATGGAGAATTGGCACAATGGGCTATAGCTGCAGAAAAGAAAACGTGCTGTTTGTGTTAGCAGGGCTGGAAGCGATTCTAATCAAACACGGTGCATCCATCCATTGCGGAGCAGGGCTTCAGGCGGCTCTTTCTATCTATGAACAAGGTGAATAAAGTCATACGGATACTCGCTATTTGCGGGTATTTTTTAATTGGAAAAGAAAACTAATTTTTGAAAAACTAGACTTATAGACAGTGATATCGCTATACTGAAGAAGTTCTGAGTTTTTGACATCATTTTCATTTATTTTGGAGAAAGAGGTTTTTTGATATGAAGAAAATGGGCAGATTATACATTTTGATGCTCAATATTTTTATTGCCATGCTTGGCTTTGGCCTCATTGTCCCTGTCATGCCAAGTTATATTGAAGCCTTTGGCGCAACAGGAAAAACACTCGGTTTTCTTGTCGCTGCAACAGGTCTTACACAATTTGCTTTATCGCCGGTTGCAGGCGCACTGACCGATCGATTTGGACGTAGAAAATTGATCATTGCCGGGATTGCCGGCTTTACCATTGCCCAGTTTATTTTTGCATTTGCTGATCAGCTGTGGATGCTGTTTGTATCACGTTTTTTAGGCGGTGCGGCCGGAGCTTTACTCATGCCAGCCATGTTTGCATACATTGCTGATATCACAAGTGAGAAGGACCGAGGGAAAGGAATGGGGCTATTTAGTGCAGCAATGACGTTAGGCTTTGTTATTGGACCAGGCGTAGGCGGCTATTTGGTCGAGTATGGGATCGCTTTTCCTTTTCTCATCGCAGGTTCCTTTGCAGCTCTTTCAACCCTATTATCCGTCCTGTTTTTACCTGAAACATTAATAAAGGAAAAGCAGGAAGAAGCGCGGTTAAACAAAGACATTCATTTCAACCCTTTTGTGCAAATGATGCAAGCTTTAAAGACATCCTACGGTTTTTTGTTTATATTGGCGTTTGTCCTCAATTTTGGCATTATTCACTTTGAATCGATTTTCGGCTTATATGTAGACCAAAAACATGGATTTACACCGAAGGATATTGCGTTTGTGATTACGGTTGCGGGTCTTGCTGGCGTGCTTGTCCAAGGTGCGTTGGTGAATGCCTGTGTGAAACGATTTGGTGAAATGCGCGTCGTGCGTTATGCACTGCTAGGAGCGGCTTTGATGCTCATCGTCTGCCGTTTTGCGCCGTCCTTTTGGCTGATCTTTACAGGCTCTATTTTATTTTTGTCGGCTACTTCATTTGTTCGTCCAGCTCTCAATACATTGCTGTCCAAAATGGCAGGTAATCAGCAAGGAGTAGCGGGCGGTCTCAATACATCCTTTATGAGCCTTGCCAATATCGTCGGGCCGAGCCTTGCGGGCATACTATTTGATGTGAATATTGAGTTTCCTTTTATGCTCGGAACACTAGTGCTTTGCATAAGCTTCATTGCATCCATCGTGTGGGGGAAAAAAGTGCAGCATACTTCTGCAATTTCTTAAAATTTGTTTATAAAAAAACCGATCAGCACAGATTGATCGGTTTTATTATAATGGTCATCACCTTTTATATGTAACGACAGGTGATTTTTCTTTATGAAGCGCACGAATCATGGCATCATCTACATGTAAATGCTCTTTCACTAATTGAGGAGGGGTTAAGGCCATCCACTGATTCAACGAAATATCTGCAAAGCGATTTTTGCCTCCTCGTGTATCACTTTTCTCCTCCAAACTATATGAAGCTTCGGCAGAAAACATTCAATCAGGATGGTGTGAGAGAAGCATCTGAATACGTAATGCTAAGCGCAGCCTTAATGTGGCTTCAGGGTCTTTTAAGCTGATCCGAAGCAGCTCCTCACACTTCTCCAATCGATAAATGACCGTGTTGCGATGAATAGACAAACGTTTCGCTGTTTCTGAAATGTGGCAATGCGTTTCTAAATAGACAGATAAGGTGTGGAGGAGGTTTTGACCAGCTTCATATAACGGGTGAAGGTGCATCTGGTGAAACGTGACTAAATCCTTTCTTGGAATAAGCTTCAATAAATCTGGCACATCCTTTGCCTGATAGAACTGAATATATTCCGCCTGCGACGAGAGATGTCCGGCTTGAAGAGCCTCTAATGCTTCACTGTAGCCCTCAGACAGATGGGTGATGCGACAACTAGTCAAGCTCACGCCAAAGGAAATGGTGTGATTCGCTTGTATGCTAACGAGCATCTGCAACTGTTTCAAAAAAGAGAGGAGTCTGCCACTCATCTCTGACCAACTTCCTGTCTCTTCCATTAATACAATGCCCATATCACCTTTGACAAACAGAAAGGAAGGAAAAGGAGAGCTTGGAAGTGCGCTGTCAAGTAGATCAACGACTTGATCTAACATCAGCTGCTGGTTCAAAAAATGAGTGGTTTCATGACAATGATCAAGCTGACAGATCATACATAGATAGCTGTTTTCTACGTTTAATCCAAACGTCTTCGCAATGTATGCAGCGTCTTGCTGAGAATACGATGCACCCTCTATCCATCTGCGAAACCCTTCATTTCTGGCACGCTTGGCCGTTTGCTGGGCAGTATATTGTCTCATTCGCGCAATTGAGATTTCGTTTACTGCTTGTGCAATGAAGACTTGCAGTGTTTCATCCAGCGGAGGAATGAAGGAAGGGATGACCACATACTCACATGTTTGTTCGGTTAGATCAATCGGAAAGACGGAAAAGGTTTGCTTCGCATATATCATCGAAAAATAATGGGGTGTCCTTCTTTGGAAAAAGGGGAGAATGCGAATCCAATCTGGGCTCGTGATCATGGTGTGCGAGTTGCAGAGAATACGTCCATGCTGGTTACACAAATAGACAGGCTTGAGAATCCTTTCGGCGATTTTTTGCAATGCTTCAAACTGGTTATCGTCTATGTTCATATCCACTAAGTCTCCTTTATTGAGAACTAAAGCTCTTGGTGAAGATGAATAAATAAATGGACAATCACTGGTAACTTCTCTGATATGCAATTTATGTTATCAGCTCAAATCATTTTAGATAGAAAGTTGTCAACTAATATCACAAACAAACAGAGCGTCAGGACAAAATCACGTACCGTCAGTCATCTTCATTCAGAATTACGGGCAAATATGATATGTTGTAGACAGAAGAATTTCTTTCAGAAATATGGGTATCACAAGAGAAAAAGGCATTCATGTGAGGAAGCCGTCTATACATGAGAGTGGCAAGAGGTGAGAAACATGATTTATATCGGATTAACTGGCTGGGGAGACCATGACAGTCTTTATCCGCCGAAAATCGGCAGCGCTCAAAAGCTGTTTCACTATTCATCAACGTTTCCCATTGTGGAGCTGGATGCCAGCTTTTATGCGGTTCAGCCTGAGCGTAATCATGAAAAGTGGATCAAGGATACGCCAGATACCTTTCAATTTGTCGTGAAAGCATATCAAGGAATGACCGGGCATCAGAGGGGCGAAATTCCGTTTGCTTCGAAGGAAGAGATGTTTGACGCATTTATTCTTTCATTGACTCCGCTCATTCGTGAAGGGAAACTAGCCATGGTTCTGTTTCAATTTCCACCATGGTTTGATTGCAAAAAAGAGCACGTCCACTATTTAAGATGGTGTAAAGAGAAGATGGGTGACATTCCATGTGCCCTCGAATTCCGTAACCGCACATGGTTCTCAGATGAATTTTATGAGCAGACCTTGTCCTTTATGGAAAAAGAAGGATGGATTCATTCTGTTTGTGATGAGCCGCAAGTTGGAGAAGGCTCCATTCCGCCAGTCATACAAGCTACGCACCGTGATAAAACATTGGTCCGTTTTCACGGAAGAAATAAACAGGGCTGGCTTCACCCAGCAGACCATGAGAATTGGCGTGAAGTGCGATACTTATATTTATATAATGAAGCTGAATTAAAAGAGTGGAAAAAGAATCTCGACATTCTGCATCAGCAATCAAAAGATGTCTATGTCGTGTTTAATAATAACTCCGGCGGAGATGCAGCGGCGAATGGCCAGCAGATGATTGATTTGCTGGATATTACGTATTCAAGCCTTTCTCCGAAGCAGTTAGATTTATTTAGTTAATTGAGAGCTGCGGCTTTCAACCTGAATGACGGTTCAGTGACAACTTGAGGGAGAGATCAACATGCTGCAGAAGCTATGGTTATATCATACAAACGACTTGCACAGCCACTTTGAGAACTGGCCAAAAATCGCAGCTTATATTGAAGAAAAGCGTCAAGTTCACGATCAGATGCTCTTGTTTGATATTGGCGACCATATGGACCGAGTGAACCTTGTGTCAGAAGCTGATTATGGAAAGGTAAACGTCAAGCTCCTCAATCAGCTTGGCTATAACGGGGTCACGATTGGGAATAATGAAGGCATTACGCTGCCTCATGATCAGCTGGATCAATTGTACGAGCATGCACAATTTCCAGTGGTCCTGTCTAATTTATTTGAGAAAGGCAAAAGGCCATCGTGGGCAAAGCCCTATCATATGATCCAAATGGAAAACGGACTGAAAATATGTCTCTTAGGCGTGACCATTGCGTATACACCCGTCTATGAAAAGCTGGGCTGGGACATTACAGATCCGTTTGACAGCATACGGGTCATGCTGCAGGAAGTGAAGGGACAGGCGGATGTCATTGTGCTCTTATCCCATCTTGGTATCATCCATGATCGGGAGGTCGCCCGTGATTTCCCTGACATCGACATCATCCTAGGCTCGCACACGCATCATTTGTTAGAACAGGGTGAAATGAACAATGGGGTGCTGCTTGCATGCGCTGAAAAGTATGGGCATTATATTGGCTGTGTCGAGCTGACAATTGACATAGCGCGCAAAGAGCTGATCGAGAAAAAAGCAACGGTGCAGTCAGTGGATCAGCTGATCAGTGAATCAGATGAAGCCATCACTACCTTACAGCAAGCAGAAAGAAGAGCCAAAGCCCTCATGCAGGAAAAAGTAACAGCGATTGAGTCAAGGTTAGAAACGAAGTGGTTTGATGAATCCCCGCTTCCGCAGCTCTTAACAGATGCCATTAAAGATTGGTGCGGGGCAGATATCGGCATGATGAATGCAGGTATGGTGCTTGATTCATTAGAGGCAGGAATCGTGACAAGAGAAGAAGTCCACCGAATCTGCCCGCATCCCATTAATCCCATTCGGGTGACGCTTACCGGTCAACAGCTCATCGAAACCGTTCGGCGTGCCTGTGAAGAAAAAATGGAACAGCTGCGCATCAAGGGCTTCGGCTTTAGAGGTGAGCTGATGGGGAAAATGCTGTATAGCGGCCTCACCTTTACAGTAGAAGAAGGCGAAACCAAACGGGTAAAGGATGTCTTTGTACATGATCAATTGATCAAAAAGGACGCTTCCTATACGGTTGGCACAGTCGATATGTATACATTAGGCTCTCTATTTCCTCATATCCGTGACCATGAACACATTGAATATTTCATGCCGGAATTTTTACGTGATGTGCTTACTTGGCGCCTGAAGGAAACCACATGAAATCCGCTTTAGCCTAACAACACTCGCCCTCTTGTCACATAGATTGTGATGAGAGGAGTGAAGGGATTTGGTGAATTTAACACCTATTAAAATTGATGGACATTCCTTTACAGCCGTCACCGTCAAACTGCCGAAGACGAATTTTATGGCGGTGACAAATGAACATGGGTATATTATGTGCGGTGCACTGGATGTCGGGCTCTTAAATGAAAAGCTTGCAGATAGAGGAATTATCGCAGGGAGAGCAGTTGGTGTGAGGACCATTGAGCAATTGCTTGATGCCCCTTTAGAATCTGTGACATACGCCGCAGAAGCGCTAGGCATTACAGTTGGAACCAATGGAAGAGACGCATTATTAAAAATGGTGAAATAAAAATGGATAGATGATTCCTATCCCCCCGCCTGTCTGCATACACTTGTAGTGGAGAAGGGGGGATTTTTTATTGAGAATGAACCGCCGTTATCGCCCCTATAAAAAGGGCCCTTTGCCATTTCGATACGTCATGCTGCTTGCAATCTTATTCTTTGTACTCTCAACCGTCATTAGTCTATTTTTTATTAACCGTTCAATTAAACCAACCCTTATTCACATTGCTGAACTAGAAACAGAGCGTATCGCCAATCATCTGATTCAATATTCTGTTCAAGACTTTGCAGACGATCAGGAGAATATGAAGGATATGGTGGTCATGAATACAAGTGAGAACGGAAAAGTAACGACCATCGATTTTAATGCGCAGGCAACATCGAAAGCAATGGCTGATCTGTCACGTCATCTTCAAAAAAATTTAGAGGACATTGAAAAGGGGAACTTTCAAAAAGAGGCAAAAGAAGCGTTAAAGGATCAAACAGATGGACATGACGGCATTATATATAACATTCCGCTTGGGCAAGCGTCCGGAAATGCACTCATCGCCAATCTAGGGCCAAAAGTGCCTGTACGCTTTAGTGTCATTGGTGACCCGCATACGGACGTTGAAAAAAATATTAAGCCCTATGGCATCAACAATGCCTTGATTGATATTAGTGTTCTGATCGAGGTCAAGGTGAGAGTCATCATCCCGTTTGCATCTGAAACAATCGTGGTCAAGAACTCAGTTCCCGTCTCCATACAAGCCGTTCAAGGGGACGTACCAGATTATTATAACGGCAGTGGAACAAACTCAGGCGCTCCATCGATTGTTCTCCCAGAGAAAAAGGAGAAGAAAGAATAATGAAAAACAGCCCAAGGAATGATTGGGCTGTTTTTTTATTTGCGTTTCCGCTCAGCTCTTTCCCACGCCCTTAAATGAGGGTATGGATCAAATGACCATTCAGTTCTGCCGTTGTCTTTATACATGCCATAGTGAAGATGCGGCGGAAATTTTCCTGCTGTGCCTGGGGGGCCATAACCGGAGCTTCCGACAGATCCAATGACCTGTCCGGGTTCAACAATTTGACCTGTTTTGAGTCCTTTTGCAAAGCCATTTAAATGAGCGAAGTAATGATAATGATTATGAATATCTCGAATACCAATCCGCCAGCCGCCAAAGCGGTTCCAGCCTTTCATTTCAATCACGCCATACGATGTCGCACGAACGGGAAGTCCATAATGGGCAAATAAATCCGTGCCCTCGTGAATTCTTCTGCCTCCAAATCCTCTTGCATCTCCCCATGTGCTCCGGTAGCTGTAGTCAGCTCCAACCGGAAGAGGGAAAGCATGCTTTCCGAGGTCAAGATGGCCATAGTGCTGATATAGCTTCATAAAAGATGAAATGATTCCAACGGTTTGATCTCGGCCATAATAGTCCCATAAAGCAATTTTTAATTGATCAATGCTGCTGCCGTAATGAAGCAAGTATTGAGCAAACGTGAATAATACATCCTCATCGTCATCGCTGTTCGCTTTTCCATCCCCGTTTCCATCAAGTCCAATTCCATCAAACACTTTAATGCTTAAAGGAGAGGTATCCTGCTTATTCGGGTTTTCAGGGCCGATCCACATTTCCCGGGGAATGTAGATACCAATGATGCCTTTTTGTTTCGGTAAATCTCTTCTGCTTTTTCGAATATTGTGCTCATACTGATCAACCGCAGCAAGTACATACCATGGAACTTGTGTCGTGATGGCGACTTTTTCGTATAGTGCCATTCGCTGCTTCAGTACATCTGGCTGCTTGCCTTCCCCTTGTGCATGAACAGGTAAAGGAAGCATTGAAAGAGCGATCATGATGGCTAAAACCACTTTCATAAACGTCCATCTCCTTTCATCAAGCATCGTCTTCTACCGTTTAGTGTGGTTAGATCATCCTATTTCATAAGAAGAAAATGTTAGTAATTTTCTTCTGATTTTTTTAGGAGGCTTTTGGGTATTTTTGCAGCTCATTCCCTTGTTGTTCAATCTGTACTATGTTAAAGTGTCTAAAGAAAAGGCTTTAGGCCGAAGATTCAATTTTTTGCAGCTTCTTAGCTGCATCCATCGTATATAGCAGGAAGATTTTTGTAGATGCACCTTTAACGAATTCATATGGAGATGATGGAATTGGCAAAGAAGGAAGAGCACGTAAGAAAACCGGACTGGCTTAAAATTAAGCTGAATACGAATGAAAACTATACCGGTTTGAAAAAAATGATGCGGGAAAACAACCTGAATACCGTTTGTGAGGAAGCAAAATGTCCGAATATCCATGAATGCTGGGCGGTGAGAAGAACCGCTACATTTATGATCCTTGGATCTGTTTGTACGCGCGCATGCCGTTTCTGTGCGGTGAAAACAGGACTTCCAACTGAGCTTGACCTGCAAGAGCCAGAACGCGTGGCAGATTCAGTAGCCTTAATGAACTTAAAGCACGCTGTCATAACAGCGGTTGCAAGGGATGATCAAAAGGATGGCGGAGCAGGTGTGTTTGCTGAAACCGTTCGTGCCATTAGAAGAAAAAGTCCATTCACGACAATTGAAGTTCTCCCTTCAGACATGGGCGGCAATTACGATAATTTGAAGACGTTAATGGACACACGTCCTGATATTTTAAATCACAATATTGAAACAGTTCGCAGATTAACGCCAAGGGTTCGTGCACGTGCTACATATGATCGTTCATTAGAATTCTTGCGCCGCGCAAAAGAAATGCAGCCCGACATTCCAACGAAATCAAGCATTATGATTGGACTAGGTGAAACGAAGGAAGAAATCATTGAAGTCATGGATGATCTTCTTGCGAGCAACGTGGATATTATGGCGATTGGTCAGTATTTACAACCTTCGAAAAAGCATTTGAAAGTTCAAAAATACTACCATCCGGATGAGTTTGCAGAGCTGAAAGAAATTGCGATGTCAAAAGGCTTTAGCCATTGTGAAGCTGGACCGCTTGTGCGCTCTTCCTACCATGCAGATGAACAAGTAAACGAAGCGTCTAAAAAGCGTCAGGCGCAAGCATAACAAAGAAAACGCCAGAGATCTCTGGCGTTTTTTCTCATATTAATTTTGGCCGTAAGGGGCGTTTCTTCTCATGGTACGGTCAGAATTCGTCATACCATTTGCATCTTCTTTCGTAGAAATATCTCCACCTTGAGGGGAATATTTCATTTGTTGAATCGTTTTGGTTAATATTTGATCAAAATCACGTGAATTGGTTTGAAGACGTGAAAAATTGGCAATGGATTGAAAGTGCTCTGGATTATCAGAGACGTATACATGATAATAACGAGGGAGAACAGAAACCGCCGTTTTCTTTACTTGATCGGCAGATTCATCCCGGTTTTTGTTTCCTGTTCGATATACAATCAGTGCATCCTCATCTGTCACAAGTGTGGCTGCATCTTTGATGTTTGGGAGCTGCACAGTTAAACTTGTAATGACGTGGGCAAGATGCTCGCGATTTAAAGCAGGTGTTCTTTCTTTCTGATCCGTTACTTGCTGGCGCTGATAACGAACATATCCTGCTCTGTTTGTGTCTGCTTCTGGCATGTTGGAATTATTTCCTTCATGACGATCCGATAGACGGATGGTTTTACTTGAAGAATCTTCATCCACTTGCCGGTTCATACCTGATTGAAAGCCGCACCCGCCTAAAAGCATGCTGAGGAGAATCGCGGCTGTCAGTTGTTTCTTCATAAATGTGACCTCCTTTTTTCTTTAGCTTCGGCTAAATCGGAAAAAACATGCTTTAGCAATTGATGGAGTTCTTCCAATGAATTATCATTAAAGATGGATCGTTTAAAAAGAGGTGAGAAGATGATCGTCATTCAGAATGCTACTTTTGATCTTGTAAGAGAGATTAAAGACGGTTTTGATGAAGAAGCGTTTAAAGCAAGGTACTCAGATATTTTAAATAAGTACGATTATATTGTGGGGGACTGGGGCTACAATCAGCTGAGACTGAAGGGGTTCTTTGATGACCAAAACCAAAAGGCCACATTTGATACAAAAATCAGCACACTTGATGAATACATTTATGAATACTGTAATTTTGGCTGTGCCTATTTTGTCTTAAAACGAATCAGAAAATAACGCAAAGGGGAGCGTCATGATGTATTTCGTAGACAGAAAAAAAATTGAAGAGACATTACGTTTTTTCGAGGAGCAATATGAGTTGATGCGCAGTCATCAAACATGGACAAGTCCACTAGAGAAAAAAGCGCTGGAACGAATTGTTCATTTGCTCGTCGAATGTATTCTTGATACGGGAAATGATATGATTGATGGCTTTATTATGCGTGATCCAGGAAGCTATGATGACATCATGGATATTCTTGTTGATGAAAAGGTTGTACCCGAAGAGGAAGGCAGTCAGCTGAAAAAGCTTGTCTCGTGCCGTAAAACACTTGTGCAGCAATACCAGGAAGTGGTTCATCACGACTTGCTGCAGGTGATCAGCGAGGTTGAGCATGCGCTAGAGGTTTTCCCAAGCCGCATCCGTACCTACTTGGAGCAGGAGCTTGGCCCAGTATCAGCGTTTAAATAATCCATTGGAGTTGTGAGCATCATGAAATACAAAGGCTACTTAATTGATTTAGACGGAACAATGTATAAAGGAACAGAAAAGATCGAAGAAGCAGGTCAATTTGTTCAAAAGTTAAATGAGCTAAACATTCCTTACTTGTTTGTCACGAATAACTCGTCACGCACGCCGAAGCAGGTAGCAGACAAGCTTGTTTCATTCGATATTCCAGCAACTGAAGAACAAGTCTTTACAACAAGTATGGCGACAGCCAATTATATTGCCGAGCAAAAGAAAGACGCGTCTGTTTACGTTATCGGTGAAGAAGGAATCAAGCAGGCCATTGAAGAAAAAGGGCTAATGTTCGGTCAGGAAGACGCTGATTTCGTTGTTGTTGGAATTGACCGAGACATTACATATGAAAAATTCGCAGTAGGTGCGATTGCCATTCGTCAAGGCGCACAATTTGTCTCAACAAATGGTGATATTGCCATTCCAACAGAAAGAGGACTTCTGCCAGGCAACGGCTCTTTAACATCTGTATTGACTGTCACTACTACGGTCAAGCCAACATTTATCGGGAAGCCAGAATCCATCATCATGGAACAAGCGATGAGGGTGCTCGGGACCGATCTGTCTGAGACGCTTATGGTGGGTGATAACTATGATACGGATATTATGGCAGGGATGAATGCAGGAATGGACACATTACTCGTTCATACAGGCGTGACAACAAAAGAGCTGCTTCAGAAGTATGACAAACAGCCAACCTATGTCATTGATTCATTATCCGAGTGGATTGAGCGATTATCATAAAAAAAAGAGGACAAGCGTTACGCGCGCGTCCTCTTTTTTGCTTTATTCCGCATTTCTCGTACTATGTGCAAGCCTGCTTGATGCTGCAGCAGCAATGGCGCCGACAATGTCATCTAAAAAGGTGTGGCACTCGCCTGTGGATTTATCATTGAGTTTCCCGAGAATCCCTGGTTTTTCTTTATCGATATATCCGTAATTCGTAAAGCCGATCGAACCATAAATATTGACGATAGCAAAGGATAGAATTTCATCAACACCATACAGGCTTTCGTCTGTTTCTAAAATGGACTGAAGCGGCTCGGTTAGCTTTTTTTGCTCGGCTAGTACGTCTAGTTCGACGCCTGTTAATATCGCATTTTGGACTTCTCGTTTTGCGATGACACGCTCCACATTGTGGATGCATTCTGTCATGTCTAAGCCAGGATGATATTTTTCCTGTAAAAAGTAGACAAGGTCTGCTATATCTTGAATGGATACGCCTCGTTCTTGTAGACGGCGTCTTGCTGTTTTTTCTACTTCGTTCATCTCATGATGATGCGGCATATATTCCTCACCCAATCCTCGTAATTTGGTCCACAACGTGTAAAAAGCTTCGGATAGTAAATAGTATTCATAAATCCCTCAACCTGCGACTACGATATGATAAGAGATCGATCATATGAACGCAGGTGAAAACATGAAAGAAACCATTTATCACACATTTGGTATTGATGTGCGTCAATTTATGCCATATGGCAGTTATCAGAGCTTTCAAACGTCAGAGACTCTCTTCATCATTGTCCCTGTGTCTCATTTGCGAGAAGAAGAACTCACAGAGCTGTATCATATCAGTCAGTATTTACTGAATGCCGGAGACCCATACGTCGCTGTGTTTGAATTAACAAATGAAGAGAAGCCCACCTTTACTCATGGAAAGGAACTGTATGCTTTATTAAAGGCAGCACCGCCGATCTCAAGCCGCTCGTTCCAGCAGGCGTCAGAGCTGGCGGCCTTTCATGTCAGGGGAAGAGGGTTTCCATATGAGGTATCTGAAACAAAACGTGTGGGAGCCTGGAAGGAATTGTGGGCAAAACGGTTAGATCAGCTTGAAGGCTTTTGGATGCAGCAAATGCACCAAAAACCACTGGAACAGTTTGAAAAAAAATTCATCGAATCCTTTCCGTATTATCTTGGATTAACGGAAAATGCCATTCAATATTTAGTGGATACTGAGCTTGATGATGAACCGAAGGAATGTGACTCAGGCACTGTCTGCCACCAGCGTTTTTCGCGGAGGACTTGGCCGCATGAGCAGCCGCTTCGTTTACCTGTAGATTGGGTCTTTGATCATCCAACCCGGGATATTGCCGAATACTTAAGAGAAACCTTTGTCCAGCATAAGGAAGATTTAATTGAAGAAGGCTTCTCCTTTCTTCAGCAATATGAGCAGGTGACACCTCTTTCTTCCTTTTCTAAGCGTTTGTTATACAGCCGCTTGTTGTTCCCGCTTCATTATTTTGAAATTGTGGAAGGCTACTACATGTCAGGAGAAAATGAAAAATCATATTATGAAGAGCGGTTAGATTACGTCCTAAATGATGCCAATCGCTATGAATACTTTCTGAAGGTCTTTCAAGAAATGAGTGCCATGCGAAGCGGCGAGAGCCCGATACCGTCAGTTGGCTGGATCACAGGTCCAGGGATTTGAAGTTTCAGTGAACAGATGAAACGTCTCTTTTCTCTTGAGGCGTTTTTCGTTATGCTTAAAGAAATCAATCAAAGGAGTGTTCTTCTTGCCGAAACCTTATGTCTATATCACAAGAAAGCTGGATGAAGCATCACTTACACCATTAAAAGAAGTCGCTCATATTGAGATGTGGCCGAGCGAGGATGAGCCATGTCCAAGAGAAGAATTAGAAAAACAAGCAGCTCAAGCGGATGCGCTTCTCACCATGCTGTCAGATCAAGTAGATGAAGCCCTTTTATCAAAAACTCCAAATGTTAAGGTGATCGCAAACCTTGCTGTTGGCTATGACAATATTGATCTTGAGGCCGCTGAAAAGCGCAATATCACTATTTGTCATACACCGGATGTATTAACAGAATCCACGGCTGATTTAGCCTTTGCCCTTCTGATGGCGTCAGCCAGACGGATTGTCGAGGCGAGTGATTGGATTAAGGAAGGAAATTGGACAGGCTGGGGGCCTCTTCTTCTTGCCGGCGCTGATATTCATCACAAAACCCTTGGAATTGTTGGCATGGGCAGCATCGGAACAGCGCTTGCCAAGCGGGCAGCAGGCTTTGACATGAAGGTGCTGTACCATAACCGGTCAAGAAAGCCAGAGGCAGAAGCGCAGCTCGGCGTGACTTATGCGCCATTTGAGGAACTGCTTACGCAGTCTGATTTCATCGTCTGTCTTACCCCTTTAACCCCGGAAACAAAAGACATGTTTAATGAAAAAGCATTTGATCTGATGAAGAACTCAGCCTATTTTATTAATGTATCAAGAGGACAGACTGTGGATGAGGATGCTTTATATGAGGCGGTCACGACAGGAAAAATTGCCGGAGCCGGTCTGGATGTATTTAGACAGGAACCTGTCAGCCCGTCTCATCCGTTAACAACATTACCTAACGTCACGGTTCTCCCTCATATTGGAAGTGCAAGTGTCGAAACGAGAAAAACAATGATGCGTTTGTGTGCTGAAAATATTGCGCTTGTCTTACAAGGTCAGCAAGCCAAAACGCCGGTTCGTTCATCATATAAGGCTCCCTGAGTTTCGGGAGCTTTTCTGACAAAAATATTTTGAAAATATAGAATCTTGATATAAATAGCTGTTAAGCGGTTTCATTCTGACAATCTCTTATTTTATTACCTTGTCAAAATGAGGATACCCCTTTATAATGTGTGTACATTGAATGTCTGTGTTAGGTTAACAAATGTCTTTTTAGAGAGGACATTGACGGAGAAAGGTGGAATTTCAGGTGAAGGCAATTCGAGTTGGACTATTAGGATTAGGAACAGTGGGGAGCGGTGTCGTCAAGATTATCCAAGATCACCAGGATAAATTAATGCACCAGATCGGCTGTCCGGTATTAATACAAAAAGTGCTTGTGAGCAATCCCGATAAAAAGAGAGATGTGGATGTGGCAAGAGAGGTCTTCACAACTGAAGTATACGATGTGATTAGAGATCCAGAGGTCGACGTCATTATTGAAGTGATGGGCGGCATTGAAGAGACAAAACAATATTTAATAGATGCGTTAAATGAGAAGAAGCATGTCATTACAGCCAATAAAGATTTAATGGCGCTTTACGGAACAGAGCTTTTACATGTTGCGAAAGAAAATGGCTGTGATCTTTATTATGAAGCAAGTGTAGCCGGAGGAATTCCGATTCTGCGTACGCTGGAGGAAGGATTGGCCTCTGACCGAATTACGAAGATGATGGGGATTGTGAACGGTACAACGAATTTTATTTTAACGAAAATGAACGTCGATAAAAGCGCATATGAAGATGTCTTAAAAGAAGCGCAGGATCTTGGCTTTGCAGAAGCAGACCCGACAGCTGATGTAGAAGGACTTGATGCAGCAAGGAAAATGGCGATTCTTGCAAGACTCGGCTTTTCCATGAATGTGGAATTAGAGGATGTAAAGGTCAGAGGCATCTCTGACGTGTCTGATGAAGACATTAATTTCAGTAAACGATTTGGCTACACAATGAAGCTGATCGGAATTGCCCAGCGGGACGGAGAAAAGGTAGAAGTCAGTGTCCAGCCAACTTTACTCCCTGATCACCATCCGTTATCATCGGTCAACAATGAATTCAATGCGGTGTATGTCTATGGGAGTGCTGTAGGGGAAACGATGTTTTACGGACCTGGAGCTGGAAGCCTGCCAACGGCAACCGCTGTTGTATCAGACTTAGTCGCAGTGATGAAAAACATGCGCCTTGGCGTGAACGGAAGCGGATTTATCGCACCGCAGTTTGAGAAAAAGATCAAATCGCCATCGGAAGTATTTGCTCAGCAATTCTTAAGAATTCATGTCAGAGATCAAGTCGGGGCATTCTCCCGCATTACATCTATTTTTTCTGAAAGAGGCATCAGCTTTGAAAAGATCCTTCAGCTTCCTGTGAAAGGGCATGATGAGCTGGCTGAAATTGTGATTATTACACACCGGACCTCAGAAGAAGATTTCTCAAATATCCTGCAAAAATTAAACGATCTCGACGTGGTGGTTCAAGTGAAGAGCACGTACCGAGTAGAAGGGAACGGTTTAAGCTGATGAAGTGGAATGGACTTATTGAGGAATTCCAAGAATTCTTACCAGTAAACGAATCAACACCAAAACTAACATTAAATGAAGGGAATACACCGCTGATCCACCTTGCCAAACTTTCGGAAAAGCTGGGGGTTGAGCTTCATGTGAAAACAGAAGGCGTCAATCCAACAGGCTCTTTCAAGGATCGTGGAATGGTCATGGCTGTTGCAAAGGCAAAAGAAGAAGGCAATGATACGATCATGTGTGCTTCGACAGGGAATACCTCTGCGGCGGCAGCGGCTTATGCAGCCCGTGCTGATATGAAATGTATCGTCATCATTCCAGACGGGAAAATTGCCTTCGGGAAGCTTGCACAGGCTGTGATGTACGGAGCAGAGATCATTGCGATTGACGGCAACTTTGATGATGCGCTGAAAATCGTCCGCAGCATCTGTGAAAAAGCGCCGATTGCTCTTGTTAACTCTGTCAATCCGTACCGAATTGAAGGACAAAAAACTGCGGCATTTGAAATCTGTGAGCAGCTAGGCTCGGCCCCGGACGTACTGGCGATTCCTGTTGGAAATGCAGGGAACATCACCGCCTACTGGAAAGGCTTCAAGGAATACCATGAGAAAAAAGGAACTGGACTGCCAGTCATGCGCGGCTTTGAAGCAGAAGGTGCAGCAGCAATCGTACGAAATGAAGTGATTGAACAGCCAGAAACAGTGGCAACTGCCATCCGTATCGGAAATCCAGCGAGCTGGAAGCAAGCTGTGGCAGCCGCAGATGAATCAAACGGAAAGATTGATGAAGTGACTGACGAGGAAATTCTTCATGCATATCAATTGATTGCACGTGAAGAAGGCGTGTTTGCAGAACCGGGCTCTTGTGCGTCTATCGCAGGTGTGCTAAAGCAGGTGAAATCCGGAGAAATCAAGCCAGGCAGTAAAGTTGTTGCGGTATTAACAGGCAACGGATTGAAAGATCCAAATACGGCAATTGATATTTCACAAATCAAGCCGGTCACACTCGATGCAGATGAAGATCAAATTCTTGAACACTTAGAAAAGGCCGCGCGCGTATGAGTAAAGCCTCCATGCTTTTTACAATCACAGTACCGGGAAGCACTGCCAATTTAGGACCAGGCTTTGATTCAGTTGGAATGGCGCTCAGCCGCTATTTAAAGCTATCGGTCTATGACCATGATAGCTGGCTGTTTGAAGCAGAAACAGATGTCGTGTCCGGGATTCCATCAGGCACCGACAACCTAATTTATCAAACAGCCAAAAAGGTCGCAGATCACTTTGGAAAAACACTCCCGCCTGTTTATGTCAAAGTGTGGAGTGATATTCCATTGGCACGGGGGCTGGGAAGCAGTGCTGCTGCAATTGTAGCAGCCATTGAGCTGGCCAATCAGCTTCTCGAATTAAATATGACAGATGATCAAAAGCTCTTTTTTGCAAGTGAGGTAGAAGGTCATCCAGATAATGCGGGTGCTTCTTTATTCGGCGGTTTACTGATTGGTCTTCATGAAGAAGACCAGACACATGCCGTCAAAGTGCAGCATGTGGATATAGATGTTGTCGTCGTGATTCCTTTTTATGAAGTGCTGACAAAGGATGCCCGTGATGTCCTGCCAGAGGATCTTTCCTATAAACATGCTGTCAGTGCGAGTGCTGTGAGCAACGTGCTTGTAGCGGCATTAATGACGCAAAACTGGCCGCTTGTTGGAGAAATGATGAATAAGGATTTATTTCATCAGCCTTACCGCACAATGCTCGTCCCAGAGCTGTCGAAGGTAGAGCATGTCGCTTCGCTAAAAGGAGCGTATGGAACGGCATTAAGCGGTGCTGGACCGACGATCTTAACCTTAGTTGAAAAAGGGAAGGGAGAAGCGCTGTTAGAACAGCTTGCCCAAAACTTCCCGCATTGCGAAGTAGATTTGCTGACGGTACCGGTAGAAGGTGTTGTCGTGGAGCATGATCCTGTCAATCAAGTAAAGAACGTGCTGTAAAAATGCACGTTACCAGCGTGTAGACAAACCCTCGCATTCGGTGTCAGTCCTGCGTGCTGGTGCTCACGAATGTCAAATTCGCTCCGTGCCAGTACTCGTCCTTCCTAGACTGCAAAGGTTTTCTATCACGCTGAAAAGAAGAAAAAGAGCTAAAATAAAGATCATTTTAGCCCTTTTTCAATAATCTGAGAACGTGCTGTAAATCTGCACGTTCTTTTTTTATCCTTGTTTTTATAGGAAGAAGCAGGGATTATTATTTAGAGGATCGAACTATTTTTTATGCGTAAAAGGGGGAGATACATTCATGAAGAAATTGATGACGGCAGAAGATTTAACGAAGATTGTTTCTGTTTCTCATCCGGTTTATTCACCAGATGGAAAAAAGGCGGTTTTTACAAAAGTCACGGTGAATGAGAAAAAAGATGATTACAACATCCATTTATGGGTTCGAGATGAAGAGACAGAGGAGCTGTCACAATGGACATTTGAGGATGGAAAGCATCATCAGCCAGTGTGGTCAAAAGACAGCAGGCAGCTTGCTTTTATTTTGCAAAAGCCAAAGGAAGTTCCTCAGCTGGCACTGATTCAGAGTCAGGGAGGCGGTGTGCGCACCTTAACGGCGATTCCATACGGGGTATCTCATCCTGTCTTTTCACCAGATGGAGCTTTCATTTATGCGGCTGTGTCACTGAAACAATCAGAATCTGTTCATGATGAAAAAAAGGAAGAGCGAGATGATTTCGCTCCTGCGGTATATGATGATTTGACCTATAAAGCAGATGGCAGAGGTTATTTAGATGGGCGTTTCACGCAGATCATTCAAGTGGATACCCACTCAGGAGAGGTAGAGGCTGTCACGAGCGGGCAGCATCATCATGTGAGTCACACGGTCTCTCCGTGCGGGAAATGGCTTGCCTATATTCAATCAAATCCTCAGATACCTTACATAAGTGACGTGTGCCTCCTGTCATTAGAGGACAGTACGACAAAGAAAATCACACAATCAGCTGGCGCTTATTCCACCGTGTCTTTTTCTCCAAATGGAGAGAGCCTCGTGTATATCGGACATGAGCGCGAATTTCAAAATGCTACCTTCCCAGCATTATGGCTGTATGATCTGAAGGAAGAAAAAGTAGTTCAGCTGTCAGAAATGCTCGATATGTATGTGGGCAACTGTATGGCAGGAGATAGCGTCATGGGCGAAGCCAATCAGCTTCCGCAGTGGACAAAGGATAGCCAGGGGTTTTATGCGCTTGTTTCTGATCAAGGCAGTACAGGGATTTATTATTTCTCCGTTGAAGGCTTAGCCTATCCAGTTCGATTAGAGGCAGAACATATTACAAACTTCAGCCTTCATCCAGATGAATCCAAATTGCTGCTCAGCCGGCTTACGCACGTTTCACCAAGTGAGCTGTATGAGCTGACATTAGGGGAGGCGGATCTAAAGCAAATCACGTTCGAGCATGACACCTTTCTTAAGGAGCATGTCCTATCGGTACCAGAGCCATTTTCGTTTCAGTCAAAAGAAGGTGATGAGGTGCATGGCTGGTTTATGAAGCCTTCCCAAATGGAAGACGGGAAGAAATATCCTCTCATTTTAGAGATTCATGGTGGACCGCATGCGATGTATGGTTATACGTATTTTCATGAATTTCAAATGCTCGCTGCTGAAGGCTATGCCATCGTATATATCAATCCTCATGGCAGTCATGGATACGGACAGATGTTTAGCGACCGTGTGAGAGGAAGCTATGGTGGCGTTGATTATAAGGATGTCATGCAGGCTGTTGATCATGTGCTCAAAGCCTATGATTTACTTGATGAAACGAGGCTCGGAGTAACAGGCGGCAGCTATGGAGGTTTTATGACAAACTGGATTGTCGGGCAAACCGACCGCTTTCGCGCAGCCGTCACACAGCGGTCCATTTCAAACTGGATTAGCTTTTATGGCATTAGTGACATCGGTTATTACTTCACAAGATGGCAGATTGATGGGGATATTTATGATTCGGCCGATAAGCTATGGGATCGTTCGCCGCTAAAGTATGTGAAGCAGGTGAAGACGCCGCTTCTCATCTTGCACAGCGATGAAGACTATCGCTGCCCAGTTGATCAAGCAGAACAACTTTTTGTAGCACTGAAGGAGCTTGGGAAAGACACAAGGCTCGTCAAATTCCCGAAGGCATCTCATGATTTATCCAGAAGTGGCCATCCGGGGCAGCGTATTCAAAGACTGACCTTTATGAAGGACTGGTTTAGAGAGAAGTTAAGTTAATAATGAAAAAAACGACCCGAATTCGGGTCGTTTTCATGTCATATATGAATTAGAAAACCTGTTCAACTTCTACAACGCCAGGCACTTCTTCTAATAATGCGCGCTCAATACCGGCTTTCAATGTAATGGTTGAACTTGGGCAGCTGCCGCATGCACCAAGAAGACGTAATTTCACAATGCCATCTTCAATGTCTACAAGCTCACAGTCTCCACCATCACGTAATAGAAATGGACGAAGTTTGTCCAGTACTTCCTGTACTTGGTCTTTCATTTCGACTTCAGTCATTAGATATAATCGCTCCTTTCACAACATATCACCATTATATTCATCTGGACGATAAAAATCTATTGATTGGTTTCAAAGTTTCCTTCTCATTATAGCACAATCTCATCTTGAAACAAAAAGTGATTTTGACTTTTTTCATACAGAAAATTCAGCTAAAATAAAGAAAGAATAGGGGGCTTGCCAAATGAATCAAACCATTGATCTTTATGTATATGGAAGAGATGTACTGTGCGCTAGCTGCGTGAATCTGCCTTCTTCAAAAGACACATTTGAGTGGTTAGATGCAGCGTTAAAACGAAAATATCCGAATCAGCCGTTTCGTATCACATATATTGATATTGAGCACCCGCCAGAAAACGAACACCAAAAAGAATTGTCTGAACGAATTCTTGATGATGAATTCTTTTATCCGCTTGTCTTAGTGGAGGATCAAATTGTTGGAGAGGGCAATCCAAAATTAAAAGACATTTATCAAGAAATGGAGAAATACGGTTACACGGAGAGCAGTGAATAAACTGTTCTTTTTTTGAGAAAACAAATAGAACAAACGTTCCTTTTGGGTTGAAAAAGAACGTTTGTTCGATTATAATCAAATGAAAGGAGCGTGAGCATCATGAATTATTTACTGAAACAATCTCTTCATCAGCAAATACCAATTGAGATGATTTATATGAAGAAAAACGGAGAGTGCACGAAGCGTAAAATCATTGTCCACCGTCAAACAGACCAGCTCATCCAAGCGTATTGTTTATCGAAGAAAACGATGAGAACCTTTCGTAAAGACTGCATCCTTGCCCTTGCTCCGATTAAATTGACCCGTTCATCGGCACATGCCGTTTCATAGAAAAAAAGCTCCCTCGTCATGAAGGAGCTTTGAGAAAAAATTCACATGATGTTAGCCATTGTGATGCTTGTACATCCAAAGGAGTCCGGATTTTAGAAGTCTTGGTACACGGCCAATAAGTGGACGATCTGCTACTAAGCCAAAGCCGGCTTTTTTCCCTAAAGATCCTAAGACACCTTTTAGCTTAAACTGAGGATAAGCCTCAGGAAGCGGCTCGTTTTTCCAGCGTTTTTGCAGAGATTGGACAATTTGTTCTGCCTGCGCCTCGGCAAGCTGTGCACTTGGGGCATGCGGCAAGCTTGCGCAATCACCCACGACATAGACATGCTCATTTCCAGGGAGATTGTGATGAGGTGTTAATACGACGCGGCCTTGTGCGTCTTTTTCAACATCCATCTCCCGTACCACTTTGCTTGGCTGAATGCCTGCTGTCCATACGATGACCTCTGCTTCAATGGCGTCATCATGGTTGTAAACAACACCTTCTTCAACCTTCGTAATATTGGCACAGTTAATGATCTTTACGTCATTTTCTTCAAACCACTTTTGCACATATAAACTTAATCTTTTTGGGAAGCTTGATAGAATCAGCTCTCCGCGGTCAAAAAGAATAATGTTTAAATCAGCACGGCTTTCTCTTAATTCACTGGCTAGCTCTACCCCGCTAAGTCCAGCACCGACGATACCAACCGTTGCACCTGCACCCAAATTGTTTAATTTGTTATACGTATGTCTTGACTGATCAATGGTTTGAATACTGTATGTATGTTCTTTCGCACCAGGGACATTATGATACTTGTCCTCACAGCCGAGTCCAATCACCGTGTCGTCATAAGGAATGGGTTCACGGTCGCTGAATAAGATCTGTTTGTTTTCAATATCAATTTTTTCTACTTCCCCATATTGAATATCCAGCTTCGGATGCTCTGGAAAAGATACTCGGATGTGATGATCAGAGATTGTTCCAGCAGCGAGTGCATAATATTCTGTTTTTAAACAGTGGTAAGGATTTCGATCAACTAATGTGATAGTAACATCATCAGGTAATTGATTTGGCAATAAGCGGTGGAGAACCCGCATATTCCCGTAACCTCCGCCGATCAAGACTAAATTTTTCATGACGATTCTCCTTTTCCCCGTAGACATTGAAAAACACTTATACTAAAAAACTTTAAGTTAAAATACCAAATAAAATTATATCGAATTTACTGTGAAACCACAATAATTGTTTCAAAATAACCTACATATTCATTAGTTAGTCCTAAATAGTAAAACATTTTACGAGGAATAGGCGTAACGATACAGATGAAGCTCATGTTTTGACTAATAGAAGGAATTTCGGTAGGATGGTAAAGCAATGTGAGGTGAAGCAAAGTGTTCCCACTGATCGAATTTTGTGTAAGTAATCTTGCACAAGGGTCTCAAGAAGCAAAAGAGAAGCTTGATAAAGACCCAAACCTAGACGTTATGGAATACGGCTGTTTAAGCTATTGCGGCAAATGTATGGACTCCCCATTTGCACTTGTGAATGGAGAATTTGTTTCAGGAGAAAATGCAGAGCAGCTAGTCGAGCGTATTTATGCTTTTATAGAGGAAAATGAGATGTTTTAAATGCACCACATGGGTCATGAGGTGCATTTTTTTCTTACTTCAATCTTCCATTTTTAAGGAGAATGCATAGAAAGCGCATCCAATATGTTATGCTAATAAAATATCATCAAAATGAAGCATCACACGAGAAAAAAAGAGGCATATGCATAATAAAAGCCCTTTGCCATGGCAGCAAAGAGCTTCTATGTATGAAAAACGGGGGATGATAAGATTGTCTCCTGAATCGACTCCTTTTATACTATAAAGAAACAACATTTTTGGAGGAAGCTCATGACATCATTTCAATTCACGAAAATGCACGGATTAGGAAATAATTATATATACGTCAATCAGATGAAGGAACAGCTTCCAGAAGAGCAGCTATCAGAGATAGCGATCCGCGTTTCTTCTGTTTATACAGGAATCGGTTCAGACGGAATGATCCTTATTTGCCCATCAGATGTTGCTCCTGTGAAAATGCGCATTTTCAACAATGATGGATCAGAGGGTAAAAACTGCGGCAACGGTCTGCGCTGCGTCGCAAAATATGTGTATGAGCATCAAATCGTAACAGACACAACGTTCCAGATTGAGACATTGTCAGGACTCGTTGAAGCTACCGTTCACGTGCAGGATGGTCACGTTCATTTAGTGACAGTAGATATGGGGAAACCTCGTTTTGAAAAAAAAGCGATGCCGATGCTTGGTGAACCGGCCAGCACAACGATTCATGAAGCACTTGATTTTGGCACTGTGACTTTAAATGGAACGGCTGTTTCAATGGGAAATCCGCACATCGTTTTTTATTTAGAGGACATTGAAAAGGCACCGCTTGATACAATTGGGCCAATCATCGAAAAACACGACATGTTCCCAGAAGGCGTCAATGTAGAATTTGTAGAAGTGGTCAGTGAAACAGAACTGCATTTTCGTGTGTGGGAAAGAGGGTCTGGCATTACTCAAGCCTGCGGAACGGGAGCTTGCGCTGCGGCTGTATCCACGATTGTGAATGGACAGGCGAAAAAAGAAACGGACATGACGGTTCACTTAGCAGGCGGAGATCTCATCATTCGCTGGAAAGACAACGACCATGTGCTCATGACAGGGCCTGCTGAAACGATTTGTGACGGCACATTTTATCTGTAAACCATTTATTTGAGAAAAGGCACCATCACGTTTATAATTGAAAAGAAACATCCAGTCAAAAGGAGGGATGATCATGAGTACACCAGTAACCATTACAGAAGCTGCTGCACTGCAGATTAAAGATATGATGAAAGAACATGAAGAAGAAAATGCGTTCCTACGAGTGGGCGTAAAAGGCGGCGGATGCAGTGGTCTTTCATACGGCATGGGCTTTGACCATGAAGTTTCAGAGAAAGACACGCAGTTCGAACAGCAAGGCATCCAGGTCCTTGTCGACTCCGAAAGCCTTGATATCATGAACGGCACCATCATTGATTTCAAACAATCACTAATGGGCGGCGGTTTCACCATCGACAATCCGAATGCGATTGCTTCATGCGGATGCGGTTCTTCTTTCCGAACAGCGACGAATACCGGTACGCCGGAAGAGTGTTAACAACTGATCATGGATTAAGATAAGCCTTCTTGTTCGTTTGTTTTTGTAAACAACACGATCGAGGAGGCTTCTTTGATGAGGAAAATGAACCATAAAAAAGACACTCATTCAGTGTCTCTTTCTCATATTGCTTCTTCTATTTTCAACAGTTCTTTATCCAGGACATCCACCAACTCTTGGGTGCTAAACATATAGATCACCACTTCTTTATTGCCATCTTCCACATGGACTTCAATCACAATTTTAATATTTGCGAGTTTTTCATGGTACACCACTTCATAAGTGCCCATTTTTTTCGTTTCATTGTTTTTATTCATTTTTTGAACTTTGGAGAGTATCTGTTTGATTTCTTGATCACTCAAACCAGAATCTAAAATTGAAGTGGACACACGCTTTAAAAAAGGTCCTAGTTGATCAACATTAATATTCAATCCTGCTGCGAACTGAGCATAATGTTTGTTATAGTCTTTTGCAAACAGTTCTACTGAGCCACCAATCATCAGTAATAAGCACAAACTGATCATTAAACGCTTTAACATCTTTCCACCTATCCTTCATTATGAACTTCTTCATTTCCTATATCGGTTGATCAGATGAAACCTTCATTGATTCCATTATCTCTTCAACAATTTATAAATCGCTCAATTTTGTTACAGCTTGCCCTCACAACTGGCTATTTCCACCCAAAAAGAGTATCATGATAACCAAACATAAACTGTAGGTAGAGAAAAGAGGTTGCTGAGGTTTGAGTGAACAAATCAATTGCAGGAACTGTCATGAACTGATTCCGTATCGTTCCAAAACGTGTCCAGCTTGCGGGATTGAGAAGCCGCTTCCGAAAAAGGAACGTGTGAAGGATCGGGTGATTTTGGTTGTGGCAGGGATTGTTGTGGTGCTGCTTGCTGCAATGGTACTTGGAATGGCGAATGCCTATATTGGGGTTTTTAAATAAACGAAAAAGGAGTTCCGCTAGTGAGAACTCCTTTTTTTGATCCGCTTTTATTTGTTTTCAAATAAGCTTGTGGAATGAAGAGGCTGTACACGGGCTTTCGGGTCCATGTAGGCTTTCGCATTGTTGACAGCCGTTGGTGCTTCACCAAATCCGCTGGCAATCAATTTGACCTTTCCTTCATACGTGCAGATGTCTCCAGCCGCATAGAAGCCTTCAATGTTTGTTTCCATTGTGGATTTCACGACGATCGAGTTCTTTTCGATTTCAAGACCCCATTGTTTAATTGGTCCAAGGGAGGAAACAAAACCGAAGTTGACGATCACGTCGTCTACATCAAGCACTTGTTTTTTGTCGCCTTTGACTTCTTCGAGCACAATCTGTTCAATGCGGTCTTCACCAATGAGCTCAGTTGGCACAAATGGTGTCACTACATTGACTTTCGAATTGTGCAGGTTTTCTACACTGTGCTCATGGGCGCGGAATTTATCACGGCGGTGAATAATGGATACTTCTTTTGCGATAGGTTCAAGCATTAGTGCCCAGTCTACTGCAGAGTCTCCGCCGCCAAGAACGGCCACACGTCTGCCGGCAAATTGGTTCAAATCATTAATGAAGTAATGCAGGTTGCTTCCTTCAAATGATTCTGCTGCACCTAGCTCAAGCTTTCTCGGTTGGAATGCACCGTTACCAGCTGTAATGATGATCGTTTTAGAATAATGAATCTCTTGATTTGTCACAAGTTTAAAAATGCCATCTGCCTGCTTTTCAACCGTTTCAACTGCTTGCTCTAAGCAAATGGTTTGATCAAATTTATCCATTTGTTCCTTTAAGTTATCAACTAATTCTTGTGCGCGGATTTTTGGAAAACCAGCCACATCATAAATGTATTTTTCAGGGTAAAGAGCGGATAATTGACCGCCGAGCTGAGGAAGGCTTTCAATGATTTTCACACTTGCCTGTCTCATGCCACCGTAAAACGCAGTAAACAATCCTACTGGGCCGCCCCCGATAACGGTAATGTCATATACCTTAGAATCTTCTTGCATTCCTTTAATCCTCCCAAATGAAAATTGTTATCACTATATCATATCATACCACATATCGTCGTTTGACTTGTTTTGAAAAACTTGTCGTTTTTTGATGCCGAAGCTTTGAAAAAGAGGAAAAAGTGAGAAAGACCGTTTATCATAAGGATTTTCAGTTTAAAGCCTTGAAAAAAGGAGCAGAACTCGCTATTATTGTTAAGGGAACTAAATATTAATTTTTTATGAATTTTTGTCGGATACGGTCAAATGCTTTCGTTTTATGTAGGTGAAAGTTCAGATTTTCACATACTTATTTTTTTGTTTAAATTTCATAAAATGCCGGAAAGCGGTTGAGAATAGCAATATGTAATTCTTTATCCGTTTTACAGCAAATTTAAAAAAGGTGGATGTGATTCCAGTGAATAAACCGAAAATCGTTGTATTAGGTGCAGGTTATGGCGGATTAATGACTGTAACAAGATTAACAAAACAGCTTGGCACAAATGATGCGGACATTACTCTTGTGAACAAGCATAATTATCATTACGAAACAACATGGTTACATGAAGCAAGCGCAGGTACACTTCATCATGACCGCTGTCGTTATCAAATCAAAGATGTGATTAACAGTTCCCGTGTCAACTTTGTACAAGCAACAGTTGAAAGCATTAATAAGGAAGCAAAGAAAGTTGTGACATCAGATGGCGAACTTTCTTACGACTACCTTGTTGTTGCACTTGGTGCTGTTCCTGAAACATTTGGTATTGCAGGACTGAAAGAATATGCATTCTCAATCTCTAATATCAACTCTGCTCGTCAGCTTCGTGAGCACATTGAGCTTCAATTTGCGACGTATAATACGGAAGCTGAAAAACGTCCAGAGCGCTTGACAATCGTTGTCGGCGGTGCAGGCTTCACAGGTATTGAGTTCCTTGGTGAGCTTGGAAACCGGGTGCCTGAGCTTTGCAAAGAGTATGATATTGATCAAAAAGACGTACGTATCATCTGTGTAGAAGCTGCACCAACAGCTCTTCCAGGATTCGATCCTGAATTGATCGACTATGCAATGAACTACCTTCAAGGTAAAGGTGTTGAGTTCAAAATTGGTACAGCGATCAAAGAATGTACGCCTGAAGGCATCATTGTTGGAAAAGACGATGATACAGAAGAAATCAAAGCTGAAACTGTTGTTTGGGCTGCTGGTGTACGCGGTAACCCAATCGTTGAAGAAGCTGGATTTGAAAACATGCGCGGCCGCGTAAAAGTGTCTCCAGATCTTCGTGTACCAGAAAATGATGATGTATTCATCATCGGTGACTGTTCATTGATCATCAATGAAGAAATCAACCGTCCATACCCACCAACTGCACAAATCGCGATGCAGCAAGGTGAAACAGTAGCGAAAAACCTTGCAGCACTAGTTAAAGGTGGTTCTCTTGAAAGCTTTAAGCCAGACATCAAAGGAACAGTTGCTTCTCTTGGTGAACACGACGCTGTAGGTGTTGCGTTTGGTAAAAAACTTCAAGGAACAAAAGCTTCTGCAATGAAGAAAATCATCGACAACCGTTCTTTATTCATGGTTGGCGGCCCAGGACTTGTTCTGAAAAAAGGAAAATTCAAGTTCTTCTAAACCTTAATAGACAAAAACGTGTATCCTCGTGATACACGTTTTTTTTATGACGTATGGTATATTTTCTTACTTGGTCATCGGAAGCAAAGTATGTTATGATGAATTATCAGAAAATTTAGATTAAGGGAGTGAGCAATATGAATGCACAAACAAAAGAAAAAAAATCCACCTGTCAATATTGTTCGGGGAAAGGGTATTTTCAGCTATTGCTCGGCGGATCTGAAACATGTGAGGAATGTAAAGGGACAGGAAAGAAGCTTTAATCCATCTGCTTTTTCCATTGATTGACTTCATCTCTATTTCCAAGTTAAACTAATGATGGGATATTTGGGGGTGGAGATGAAGTGATCAGTTTACCAGTCGTTATCATTTCAGTTATTTTATTTTTCGTGTTATTCTTCGGCATTGGCTTTTTGCTCAATATGCTGCTCAGAATGTCATGGATTATGGCTATTTTATATCCAATTGTATGCCTTTTCATTATCAATAATCAAAAGATGATCGCTTATGTCAGAGAACCGGGCATTGCTTTTTCAGGGATAGGAGAACGCATTGTCTCTCTCGCTGCGGCAGATATCATTATCTTGTTAAGCGGTCTGATTGGTGCAATTGCATCAGGTTTTGTCATCAATGCACTTCGAAAAAGAGGGTATCAAATGTTTTAACTCACTTGTAGACATGCAAGTGGGTTTTTTTGTTTCTCCTTTGCATAGTTTCCATTTTGTTTGGAAACAAATAGATGGGTAGAGGAGTGACAAATAAAGATGAAAACATGGATGAAACGATTGTTCATGACAGCCCTTTTCATGCTTGCTCTCTTGACAAGCTTTACGGGCATATCTGGAGTTGAACCAAGTGATTTAGCTGTCTGGGTGAAAGAGACTGACCCTGGCAAGCAAGTATCTTCTTTTTTCCAACAGCAAAAAAGGGAAACGATGGCACTCAAAAGTGATGACTTGCGGGCTGTTTCTCTCGAAGAAGCGTTTAATTGGAACGATTACCCGAAGCAAAAGGTTGTCGCCACAGGTTATACAGCAGGTGTGGAATCAACAGGTAAAACGAAGGAACACCATGCATATGGCATTACATATTCAGGCGTCAAAGTGAAACGTGACTTATATTCAACTGTGGCAGCAGACCCATCAGTCTTTCCGATTGGAACCGTGCTGTTTATCCCAAACTATGGCTACGGAGTGGTCGCAGATACGGGAAAAGCCATTAAAGGTCATAAGCTTGATTTATACTATGAAACCGTAGATGATGTGTATAGAGAATGGGGTAAAAAAGTGCTCGATGTGTATATCATCAAAAAGGGCGAAGGAACGTTAACGGAAAAAGACCTTAACCAGCTGAATGAAGCAAAATCAATGCAAGTATTCCGTCAGCAGTTTCAAGCCAATAAAGAATAAAAAAGCTTTGGACAAGTTTTAGGTCCAAAGCTTTTTTCGCTTCTACATGAAGTAATAATCTAAGATGAGTGTCAGTAAGATCCCTGTTAAGCCGCCAAAGAAGACTTCAATCGGCTTATGACCAAGAAGCTCTTTTAATTTCTTTTGCTTTTCTTTTTCTTCTGCACTCGGGAAATTCTTTGCTTCAGAAACAAATCGGTTAAAATCTGTCACCAGCTTGTTAAGTACAGTCGCCTGTTCTCCTGCCTGTCTGCGCACACCTGTCGCATCGAACATGGTAATAATGGCAAAGATGGCGGAAATGGCAAAGATAGATGTATCTAGCCCGTGCTCTAAAGCCACTGCTGTTGAGAGTGCTGTTACGGCTGCGGAGTGTGAACTTGGCATTCCGCCTGTGCTTGTAATGAGCGACCAATCTAGTCGTCTAGAAATGATAAATTGAATCGGTACTTTTACAAATTGAGCAAAAAAGATGGCTGCAAGGCTGGCAAGCAGCGGAAAATTCATCAGTACGCTCATGAACAAGAAACATCCTCTCTGTAAGAAAAAATATGGTGCGAAATGATGGACTGTATACCCTAGTAAGATGAAAAAATGATAGCAGTATCAAATGCTGCCAAGTCCATGTTCAATTATAACATTAAAGAAAGTAGATGTGGAACGAGGAGAATGCAGGCGGGCTGCTCAAGTTTTCATCGCTTTTTTCATGATGCCCTTCCGCGTGTGAAAATATAAATGTTCATCAAGTAAAGACAGACTGGCAATGATCGTATAGGCACGTAAATTTTGATATAATAGAAGTTCCAATGTGAAAAATGGAGTTCATTGAAGGAGCGTGTGATAAATATGTTTTTCTCGACAAATGAATTGCAACATAAAGATACACTGGTGATCGGACTTTTTCAAAAGAGCCAATTATCAGGAAAAGCAAAAGAAATGGATGAATTACTTGAAGGAAGAATCACTGAATTATTAAAAGAAGGCGATATTTCATCTAAACGAAATCAGCTTTCGAAGTTTTTCCCATCCCCTGAGACAGGCATCAAACGCATTTATTTTGTCGGACTTGGGAAGGAATCAGATTACACGTTTGAAGAGGCAAAAGAAGGGTTTGCCCATTTATTTAAAAAGCTCCATCAAGATAAAAAGCAAGCGGTTTCGGTCTTGCTGGATACGTTTATTGGAAAGAATCTGCCTGCCCAAGATGCAGCCCATGCCCTTTCTGAAAGCTGCCTTTTAGCTACATATGAATTACAAGATTTTAAACATAAAACAAATGAACCGGATCGCTTCATCGAGTTTGTTTATGCAACGACGGATCATGATACAGCTGAAATTCAGGCAAGTCTGAAAGTGGGCGAGGTCTACGGACAGTCCGTCAATTCGGCCCGTACCCTTGTGAATATGCCGCCGAACATGCTCACATCCTCTGATCTGGCTTCGTACGCGGCAGAGCTTGCGTATAAATACGAATTTGAGATTGAAATTTTAGATAAAGAACAGATGGAAGAGCTCGGCATGGGCGGAATTCTAGCTGTCAATAGAGGCTCAACAGAACCACCAAAGCTGATCGTTCTGAAATATCAAGGCAAGGAAGAATGGACAGACGTCATCGGGCTTGTCGGTAAAGGTATCACGTATGATACTGGTGGCTATTCTTTAAAGCCAAGAGCCAGTATGGTTGGGATGAAAACAGATATGGGCGGCTCTGCCTCTGTTTTAGGCGCCATGGAAATCATTGGTGAACTGCGCCCAGAGCAAAATGTCATTGCTGTCATTGCCTCGACAGACAATATGATCTCGGCTGACGCCATGAAACCGGATGACGTCATTGTGTCACTTAGCGGTAAAACAATCGAAGTGCTGAATACGGATGCAGAAGGCCGTCTTGTTTTAGCAGATGGAGTGACATATGCGAAGCAGCACGGTGCCTCTGTCCTTGTAGACGTGGCGACATTAACAGGCGGGGTCATTGTGGCACTTGGAAATGAGACAACAGGCGTCATGACGAATAACGATGAACTATATGCTCAGTTTAAAGAGGCATCAGAAGAATGCGGTGAAATGATTTGGCAGCTGCCAATCACTGAAAAAGATAAAAAGCGCGTACGAAACAGCAAAATGGCGGATCTCAATAACTCACCAGGCCGCGATGGTCATGCGATCATGGCAGGAGCATTCATCGGTGAATTCGCTGAGGATACGCCTTGGGTTCACTTAGATATTGCAGGAACAGCAACAACAGAAAAGCCTTCATGCTTTGGGCCAACAGGGGCGACAGGTGTGATGGTACGGTCATTGGCCACATTTGTGGAACGATTTGAAGGAAAGAAATAAAGGATCAGGCTCTGCCAAATGGCGGAGCTTTTTTTATGTAGGACATACGCCATTTGACGAAGAAAATTTTCTATGGTAACATACGTTGGTACTTTAATTATCTACTACATTAGTAAACTAAAGGATTTCGGGGGTTTCACCATGAATGCAGTTGTTTTAGCGGTTGTTTTAATGTTGATATTAAGCTTGCTGCGGGTCAATGTCGTGATTGCGCTGGCACTCGGTGCTTTAGCTGGCGGACTTGCAGGTGGATTAGGCTTGGGAGGAACAGTGGAAGCCTTTACTGACGGGCTCGGAGGAAATGCGACAGTTGCCATTAGCTATGCACTTTTAGGGGCATTTGCTGCGGCGCTGACAAAAACGGGTCTTCCAGATGCCATGGTTGAAGGAGCAGTGAAGCTTCTAGGAAAAGAAGGCGACTCAAGAAGAAAAACATTATCAAAAGTACTGATCATTCTTGTGATTTTGATCGTATCTTGTTTTTCACAAAACGTCGTTCCTGTTCACATTGCCTTTATTCCGGTCTTAATTCCGCCATTATTAAAAGTGTTTAACGAGCTTCAAATTGACCGCAGACTGCTAGCGTGTGTCATGACCTTCGGACTCACTGCACCATATATTTTACTTCCAGTCGGTTTTGGACAGATTTTCCACGGAATGCTCCGTGATAACATGAAAGAAGCAGGATTGACTGTTCAATTAACAGATGTTCCATTGGCCATGCTTATCCCTGTAGGGGGCATGATGCTCGGGCTGCTTGTTTCCCTTTTTGTGTATCGGAAGCCAAGAGTATATGAGGATCGAGATATCACGGACGTAGAAAAATCAGCTTATACAAAAAAGAGCTTATTGTTCGCAGTGCTGGCTATCTTAGTATCACTCATTGTCCAGCTTTATTTATCTCAAAGCCTTGGCGTGGAAGGAATGATCTTCGGTGCACTGGCAGGCCTTCTTGTTCTGTTTGCCACAGGCATGATGAAACGAGATGAAGCGGATGCGCTGATTACTTCCGGTATGAATATGATGGCATTTATCGGCTTTGTCATGCTTGTAGCGGCTGGATTTGCCAACGTATTAACGAAAACAGGAGATATTGAACAACTAGTGAAAGCATCTTCTCAGTTCATTGGAAACAATCAAAGCGTAGCGGCCATTTTAATGCTATTAGTTGGTTTACTTGTGACAATGGGGATCGGTTCATCCTTTGCGACGATTCCAATCATTACAACCATTTTTGTTCCGTTATGTATGCACTTAGGATTTAGCCCACTAGCCACCATTGCCATTATTGGTTCAGCTGCGGCTGTTGGGGATGCAGGTTCACCTGCAAGTGACAGTACGCTTGGACCGACATCTGGGTTGAATATGGATGGACAGCATCACCACATTTGGGGTACTTGTGTTCCAACCTTCGTATTTTATAATGTTCCGCTTGTCCTGTTCGGCTGGCTTGCGGCAATTATTCTTTAACATGAAAGCTTGTAGAGAAAACGTTGTTTTTTCTATAAGCTTTTTTTGTGATGTTTTATCCATTTGTTCACTTTCTGAAGGTGAAAAATAATTAGGTCTAAAGTATGAATTAAATGAATCTTTCTTTCTCTTTCTTACGTATATATGCTGATAAAAATGAAAAGGGGAAGATGAGAGATGTCATTTTTTAAAAAGCTAGCGGCAAGTGCTGGGATTGGTGCAGCGAAAGTAGATACTATTTTGGAGAAAAACGCCTATTATCCAGGACAAGAGGTAAGGGGAACCGTCCATGTAAAGGGAGGGAAAATCTCTCAGGACATCCGCTATATCAATGTCAAGATTCAAACACAGTATGTGATTGTGAAAGATGATGAAGAGCATAGAAAATATGTGAATATCTTTACTTTACGGGTGACGGATTCTTTTACCATCCAGCCTGGAGAAAAGCATGAATTTCCGTTTTCATTTATTCTTCCTATCGATACCCCGATGACGATCGGAAAAGTAGAAATTGCAGTAATGACAGACCTTGATATCCAAGGAGGAATCGATAAATCTGACTATGACCGCATTTTCGTTGAAGCACATCCTTGGGTGAGAAATGTACTGGAGGCCACTAGAAATCTTGGCTTCCACCTGAACGAAGCAGACTGTGAACAAGCGCCTTACTTCCAGCGCCGACTGCCATTTGTTCAAGAATTTGAGTTTATTCCGACATCAGACTACTATCGCTATATGCTTGATGAGCTAGAGCTGATTTTTCTGATAGATGAAGGCGGCTTAGACATTGTGTTTGAAGTCGACCGCAGAGCAAGAGGCCTCAGAGGGTGGCTTGAGGAGATGTATAACGATGGAGAACAGCTGGTACGCTACCGCTTCAGTCCAGCAGATCTTGAAGATGTAGAAGTGCTTGAGGGAATGCTAGAAGGAATCATCGATCAATACGCTGAATAAATGATGGAAAAAGAGCCTGAATGGAGACAGGCTCTTTTCTATGCGACTTGTAGATGATGTCTGCCCTTATGATGCGGCTTGTTGTTTTCGAAAGGACGTAGCTTTTGAAACAGAGCGATAAATTTTAGGTGCCAGCATCGCAAGTAATATCGTCAATGCGTAATCTTTCACCATAAACCAGATCATAAAAAACCACGTGGTTTGATAAGAAATTGGGGCATTTAGCCACACATTTAATGCGAGGTACGTATAAGTCGTTCCGATCACATACATGACGGTCGTACCAGCAATAGCTGCAAGTAAAAAGCGGCCAAAGCCAGGGTTTTTTCTTTTTTCTAAAATGAATCCAGCTAGCCAGGCAGCAGGAATATACGATAAGATAAAACCACCGCTTTTGCCTAAAATCACCCCAAAGCCTGCTGAAAACTGTGCGAATACAGGTGCGCCAGCAATTCCAACCAAGGCATACACAATCATCGCTAATGCGCCAAGCCGTCTGCCAAGCAAAAGACCAGCAAGTACACAAAAAAACGGCTGCATCGTAAGTGGAATTCCGCCGACCTGTAAAAACGGTACAATGGATGTGATATTCGCACCAATCGCCATGAGTGCAGCAAACATTCCGACTAACACAAAATCAGCGGTTCTTGTTTTCTGTTGCATGATGTTTCCCCCTGTCTTATCTGTACAAATAGATTAAGGGGATGAGTGTTATTTGTCAACCTGTTTTTGTTATGGGTTAACAATAAAACCCGCCCATCAAATGGGCGGGTCTGTATTAAGCTTCTGTCATAGAAGACGCATCGATCGCTTGATGAACAGGCACATAATCATAGCCGAGATCACGAGCGACGGCTTCATATGTGATATGTCCGTTCATGACATTGACACCTTCTGCGATGGCTTTGTTTTCTTGAATGGCTTTTGCAGCGCCTTTATTAGCAATTTGCAGCGCATATGGAACGGTGACATTCGTTAAAGCAACAGTCGATGTCCGTGGAACGGCTCCAGGCATATTGGCGACAGCATAATGTAAAATACCGTGTTTTTCATAAGTAGGCTGATCATGTGTTGTGATATGATCGATTGTTTCAACAATTCCGCCTTGGTCAATGGCTACGTCTACGATGACGGAACCGGGCTTCATTTGCTTCACCATTTCTTCCGTCACAAGCGTTGGTGCTTTGGCACCTGGGATCAGCACCGCACAAATGAGAAGGTCTGCCTCACTGACTGAATCGGCGATGTTGACAGGGTTAGACATTAACGTTTTCATTTGATGACCAAATTGATCGTCCAGCTGACGTAAGCGTTCTGCGTTTACGTCAATAAGAGTGACATCTGCGCCAAGCCCAATCGCCATTTTCGCTGCGTTTGTTCCAACAACACCGCCGCCTATAATCGTGACCTTTCCTCTTGATACCCCCGGTACGCCTGCAAGCAAGATGCCTTTACCGCCTTTTGGCTTTTCTAAAAATTGTGCACCGATTTGGGCGGCCATTCTGCCTGCCACTTCAGACATAGGTGTTAAGAGAGGGAGTGATGTTCCGTCCGTTACTGTTTCATAAGCAATAGCTGTGACGCCTTTTTGTTTTAAAGCTTCAGCCAAGGAGGGCTCTGCGGCAAGATGCAGGTACGTAAATAAGATGAGTCCTTCTCTGAAATATGAATATTCCTCAGGTAATGGTTCTTTTACCTTCATGATCATATCAGAAGATGCCCACACATCTTTCGCTTGATCAAGAATTTCTGCACCAACAGATACATAATCGTCATCAGTGAATCCGCTTCCAAAACCAGCGTTTGTTTCAATCAAAATCTGATGTCCAGCTGAAAGTAATTGAGAAGCTGCTCCTGGTGTTAATGCCACTCGGTTTTCATTGTTCTTAATCTCTTTCGGAATGCCGATGATCATGTTTATTCCTCCCATGCTTATCTATTCATATTGTATGTCTAGTGTATCCTGAATGTTTAAAAAATGCTTCGGTTGAAATAAAAAATAAAAAAACGCCTCTTTGTGAAATTTCACAAATGGACGTTTTTAAGCTTCATATCAAGGTATATGGTCATTTTCTCATTCATGTTTTTTAAATCTATTTCTGCAATGTCTGTAATACGTTTTAATCTGTAATTCAAGGTATTGATGTGGATGTTTAATTGCTTTGCGGCAATATTGGCATTGCTGTCACAGTCAATAAATCGTTCAAGGGTTTCGACTAGGTTGGAATGATGCCTCAGGTCGTAATCTTCCAGCTTTGATAAAGAGTAACTGGAGTAAGATGAGCCCCTTCGTTTTTCAGCGAGGACATCTAAATATTGATAAATACCAAGTTCAGAAAAACTGTGTAAACGTTCGGTTTCAACAGGAAAGCGCTCTTTTGTTTTTAATACAGCCAGTGCTTCTTTATAGGAAGGCTGAATATAAGAGATGTTATCGTAAATTCCACCAATCGCTGCTTGAACGTGATGGATATGATAACGGTCAGACAGCTGCTGCAGCATGCCGCTTGTGAATTGTTTAATATCGTGCAGCGGGTGTTCCGTTTTGGGTGAGACAAGAATAATGAATTCGTGAAAATCAACAGTTGTTAACAGCACTTGGACTTGCTGCGTTGTTTCAAGCAGGTAAGATAGCTTTTTTTCTGTGTCTTCTGTGAGTTCGTCACGAAGGCGGAAAATGATGATGGCATACGTGTCTGGACATCTGATGCCAAGTCTTAAAAATAGGTCTAGCATCTCATCCTTTTCATGAATATGACCTGTGAGCATCTTCCAGAAAAGCTCCTGATTGCGTTCTTCTGTTTTCGTTTTGCGAATTTGTAAGTTAAGTAATTTGTTTTTAACAGCATGCGCTGCCATCTTCAGAAGGTCCATTTCTTCTTCTGAAAAAGGCTGTGTGGACTCAATCGCCCAGATAAAACCGAGTACTTCTTTGTCCTTCCAGATTGAAATGGCAACCCTGCTAGATAAACCCACCTCTGCAATTTGAGGGACACGAAGCGGTTCGTCTGTTTTAAGGAGTGTAGGAATGATGCCGTCCTTCCAAAGCCGATTAATGACTTTTTCCGGTACCCGGCGGGAGATAATGGTTGAAGTTCTGGCGGGATCAGTAAAATCATTATGTGTGCTATAAGCCAACAATCGATGATGCGTATCTTCTATAGTAATAGGGCAATTGAGCACATCACTAATTTGGTCTGCCACATCCTCTAAACGATCAAGGCTGTACTTAAATGGATCTGTCTTTTTTGTCATAAAAACCCCTGCTTTTTCGAATATTTCACGTACTTACATTATGAAGAGAAAGAGGTACGTAAATCAATAACAAAATGCCATAAATTTAAAAAAGAGATCGCTCTGAGAAGCGAGCGCATCGATGCTAAAAGTAGGCGAAAAAGAAATAGTACAATAATAACGTAGTAATAAATCAATAGGCGGAAAGATTCAGTGAAGTGTGTCTACACTTATTAAGAATATATGACCAAAAAAATGTTAAATACTAGATAAAAAGCGAAAAAACAGTAATTCTATAGACTCATTTTGTAAAATAAAAACAGATTTGTTTGACTGTGTATCATTTCTGTTTTTATAATAATAACGTCAAAAAATAAGTGGATTAGCCCATTATATGGCGGCTATGCACGGGAGGTAATGAGGAATATGTCAGGAATTATTCGCGTAACCCCAGAAGAACTAAGAGCGACCGCTAAGCAATATGGTGTTGAAAGTCAAGAAGTGTTAAACCAAGTTGATCGTCTAAATAGAATGATCTCTGATTTAAAAGGAATGTGGGAAGGTGCTTCTAGTGAAGCATTTGCTGATCAATACGAGCAGTTAAAGCCTTCATTCATCAAAATGTCTGATCTATTAACAGATGTCAGCAATCAGCTTGATCAAACGGCAAATACACTTGAAAGCACTGACCAAGACATCGCAAGCCAAATCCGCGGCTAATCAAAGGGATTTCCTTTCTAAGTGTGAAAAGCAGAAAAAGCGCCGAGTGTGTCAATGGATGCCGGCGCTCTTTCTATTTTGTGAGGTGGAAATTTGTGTATATCGATATTACCATCGACTTAAAAAATTATGATGGCAGTGTGTTTGATTTGAGACTATCAAATTATTTACATATTAAACAAGTCATCCATATCGCCTGGCAGGCAAAACAAATCTCACTTCCTAAGCGAGAAGGCGGCTGGGTGCGAGTAGTCAATAAGAAAGCTGTGTTTTCAGGCGAATATAAGCTGTCAGACTGTGGAATCACCACAGGAGACAGGCTGGAAATACTATGAAAGGACTTTTGTAAATGGCAGATAAAAAGAGTTCCTATTTAGAAGAACAATTAGAAGCAGTTATGAAAAAAGAGGGTGGCACCTACAGCTTCATTTTTCAAAGAGAGACAATTAAACTCTTAGACGGTTTAGAAGCGGCACCGATCAAAGACATCAATCCTTCATTCAAAAAAGAGATTCAATTAACTGAAGATGAGGTCATCATTTCTATTCAACCGCCTCCTGCCTATCAGGAATTTCGTTTCATCCATGCAAAGGATGAAAAAAGCAAATGGATTTTTTCATACCAGCTTGTCGATGCAGTGTGCAAACACGACGTGAAGCGGCTGCATCCTATTGTTTCTCCTGAAAACATTGTTTTTCATCAAGGCTTAGCTCCTGCATTTTTGCATTACGGGGTCAAAGAAAGCATCCCGCCATATGAAACGGATGAACATCGTTTATTAAAAGAAGTCAAAGCCGTCATTCTTCGAGTGGTGGACCATGAATATCAGTTTCAAGAATATGTGGCTTACAGCGAAACGCTGAAACTATCTGAACTGGCAAAAGAGATCAGCGAAACGCAGTCTTTGGAAGAATTGTCTGCCCTCACTCAGCAAAAAATCGAAGCGATTGAAACGAAAGAGAAAACGCTATTAACCATTCCGAAAAAGAAATGGAAGATCGAACGATATATCGGACTAGGTCTGCTTGTCCTATTAATCCCGGCATTGGTGTACACCATTTACACCTTCTTTTTTGCGATGCCGAAACAAGAAGCGTATGTCGAGGCAAACAAATATTATCTCAACAAACAGTACAGCCAAGTGGTGGATACGTTAGAAAAATATTCAGCCAATCAAATGCCGGTCTCTCTTCAATATGAACTGGCCATTTCGTATGTACAAACGAATCAAGGCAACCTGTTACTCGATCAGCATAAAAAAGAAATCACAGATACATACACATTACAGACTGATCCGCAATATTTCCTTTTCTGGATTCATATTGGACAAGGCAATAGCAAGGAAGCACTTGATATTGCACGTGTACTTGGAGACGACCGGTACATATTCACGGCACTCGTCGCCTACCGCAATGACATTCAAAACGATGACAGTCTTACTGCAGAAGAAAAACAAAAACAGCTAGACCCGATTATTAAGGAAATGGCGAAATATGAAGAAAAAGAAACAACGGAGACAAGCACCAACGACTCCTCGGGCGCAAGCCAAACAGATGAAACAGCTGAACAAAAAGAGCAGTCAAAAGCCGATCAAGAGAAAAAAGAGAAAGAATCTGAAGCGAAAAAGAAAACCTCTCAGACGAAAAAAGATGATAAAAAATAATTCTTTCGATACAACTGACAGTTGCTGCTGTCCCATGAGGAGGTGGAGCGTTTGAGTCTTCTTTGGGTTTTTTATGAGGAGGATTATCAAACCGTCCGTTTAGACGAGCAGTTCAATCGAGAAGCTGTGATTGGACCTGAAATAGAGCATACGGTGACAATCCCTACACTTTCGTTTGATGAAGGGGTCATCCGTTTATCTCCCGATGAACCGAATGATGGCTTTTCCATTTATCAGGGTGAAGGGAAGAAAGGCACATTACTTCTACATGAACCATATAAACTTGGATCACTTACACTTATGTTAATGGAAGCACATCATGACCAACACATTTATTACCTAGGAAATAGAGTCGAGCTGTCTTTTTCACGTGAGGAAAAAGATGGTATTGATGTGTGGAAAGAACAAGCGCATTCCATGTTTCAAGATGCGAGCCAGTTTACTTTGGAGAAAATCGAAGGAACTTGGTATGTCATGCCTCAGGACGAGACGATTTATGTGAACGGGAAAAAAATCCATGGTCCAGAGAAGGTTTATACTGGAGATGAACTGTTCTGGAACTTTCTAACGGTGACATTGAAAGATGATGATTTATTGCAGGTGACTGCATATGAACCATTTCAAACACGTTTGGAAAAAACAAAAGCACCAAGCACAGAAACAAAACAAAAATATCCTTTATATAGACGAACACCTCGTTTAATTTATGACCTGCCAGATGACCGGGTATCCTTTAGCTTTCCTTCGCAGGAGAGTGAAAATAACAGCAGAGGGCTTTGGCTTGTTGTCCTTCCGCCGCTTGTGATGCTCCTTGTGATGGGAATTGTCGCTCTTGTCCAGCCGCGCGGGATCTTTATTGTCGTGTCGATGGCGATGTTTATCATGACCTTAATCACATCGTCCGTTCAATACTTTAAAGAGAAATCACAACGCAAAAGACGGGAAGAGAAACGGCAGCGAGTCTATTCTCTATACTTAGAAAATAAACGAAAAGAGCTGCAAGAGCTCTACGACCGCCAGCAATATATTTTGACGTATCATTATCCGTCATTTGAACAAATGAAGTACTTAACGTCAGAAATTAGCGGCCGGATTTGGGAAAAAACACTTGTGAGTGACGATTTCTTGCAGCTGCGTCTTGGGACGGGTGCAGTCCCATCAAGCTATGAATTATCGATGAGCGGTGGCGATATGGCCAATCGTGACATGGATGACTTAATGGAACAAACGCAGCACATGCAACAGGTCTATCGTGAAGTGAAGGATGTACCCATTACATTTGGTCTTGCAGATGGCCCAACAGGCTTGATTGGAAAGCCAGCCATTGTGAAAAAGGAGCTTCATCAACTTGTCGGACAGCTTGCTTTCTCGCACAGCTATCACGATTTGAGATTTGTCTTTATTTTTCATGAGCAGGAGTATGAGAATTGGGAATGGATGAAATGGCTTCCGCATTTCCAGCTGCCTCATACATACGGCAAAGGGTTTATTTACAACGAACAAACACGCGATCAGCTGTTGTCCTCGATTTATGAAATTTTACGTGAGCGTGATTTAGAAGAAGAAAAAGAGAAAAAAATCTTTACGCCTCACTTTGTGTTTATCGTGACAAATCACGAGCTTATTGCTGAACATGTGATTTTAGAATATTTAGAAGGCAGCCGGACTGACCTTGGCATCTCAATTATCTTTGCTGCTGAAACAAAGGAAAGCTTAGCTGAAAATATCTCGACGCTTGTCCGTTATATTAACGAAGAAGAAGGAGATATTCTCATTCAGCACAAGAAAGCCGTCCGAATTCCATTTCAGCTTGATACACATGAGCGCGGGGACAATGAGCTGTTTGCCAGAACGCTGAGAACATTAGATCATCAAGTTGGAATGACCAACTCGATTCCTGAAACGGTCTCCTTCCTTGATCTTTTTCATGCCAAACAGGTAGACGACATTGGCATTCGTGAAAAATGGCTCACATCGGAAACGGCCAAATCACTATCTGTGCCAATCGGTTATAAAGGGAAAAATGACATTGTGGATCTGAATCTGCATGAAAAAGCACACGGTCCGCACGGCCTGTTGGCGGGAACAACAGGATCAGGGAAAAGTGAATTTTTACAGACGTACATTTTATCGCTCGCTGTACACTTTCATCCACATGAAGTCGCTTTCCTGCTGATTGACTATAAAGGAGGCGGAATGGCGCAGCCGTTCCGAAATATTCCTCATTTACTTGGCACCATCACCAATATTGAAGGCAGCAAAAACTTTAGTGAAAGAGCGCTTGCCTCAATTAAAAGTGAATTGAAGAAAAGACAACGGTTGTTTGATCAATATCATGTGAATCACATCAATGATTATACGAAGCTCTATAAGGAGAAAAAGGCTGAACAGGCAATGCCTCATTTATTCTTAATCTCTGATGAGTTTGCTGAATTAAAAAGTGAAGAGCCGGACTTTATCAGGGAGCTTGTCAGTGCTGCACGTATCGGCCGAAGCCTCGGGGTCCATCTCATTTTGGCTACACAAAAGCCAGGCGGAGTCATCGATGATCAAATTTGGAGTAACTCCCGCTTTAAGGTGGCACTAAAAGTACAAGATGCGTCAGACAGTAAGGAAATTTTGAAAAATAGTGATGCGGCGTCCATTACCGTTACAGGCCGCGGCTACTTACAAGTGGGGAACAATGAAATTTATGAATTGTTCCAATCAGCTTGGAGCGGTGCGCCTTATATGGAAGATGGCTACGGATCAGAAGATGACATTGCCATTGTGACAGATACTGGACTCATTCCGTTATCAGGGGTAAGCACAGAGCCGGCAGTGAAGAAAGAGACAGTATCGGAGATTTCTGCTGTTGTGGATGAAATTGAACGTATGCAGCAGGAGCTTGGGATTGAGAAGCTCCCAAGTCCATGGCTTCCACCGCTTGAAGAACGGATTCCAAAATCACGTTATGCGTCGAGTGAAGAGCATGTCTTCCATTTTGCGCTTGTCGATGAGCCAGATCAGCAAAGCCAGCATCCACTTTCTTATCAAATGATGGAAGATGGGAACATTGGCATCTTCGGTTCCTCCGGCTACGGCAAATCACTTGCTGCCACAACACTGCTCATGAGCTTTGCGGAGAGATATTCACCTGAAGAATGGCATGCGTATATTTATGACTTCGGAAACGGGACATTGCTTCCGTTAGCCAAGCTGCCGCATACGGCGGATTATTTCTTAATGGATCAAATGAGAAAGATTCAAAAGTCAATGACGCGTTTGCGGGAAGAGGTTGAATACCGCAAGCGGTTATTCAGGCAACAAGAAATGAGTCATATCAAAATGTACAACGCCTTAAATGAGAAAAAGCTCCCGTTCATTTTCATCGTGATCGACAACTTTGACATTGTCAAAGACGAAATGCATGAACTTGAATCTGAATTTATCCAGCTGAGCCGTGATGGACAATCATTAGGAATTTACTTCTTGATTACAGCGACTCGGGTAAACGCAGTCCGCCAATCTCTTATGAACAACTTGAAAACAAAGGTCGTCCATTACTTAATGGATCAAGGAGAGGCGTACTCGATTATTGGCAGACCGAAATTCAGCTTAGAGCCGATTCCAGGACGAGTCATTATCAACAAAGAAGAGCTTTACTTTGCACAAATGTTCCTGCCAGTTGAAGGAGAGAACGATCTCGAACTGTTTGAGCATTTGAAAGAAGAGATACAACTTCTTCATGATCGCTTTGAATCAGCTGAAAAACCAAAGCCTGTGCCAATGCTTCCTGATAAACTGACCATTTGGGAGCTAGAGAGTCGTTTAGAAGAACAAAAACAGCCGTATGACATTCCAGTCGGACTAGATGAGGAATCTGTTGCACCTGTTTACTTTGACTTGAAAAAGAATAAACACTGCCTCATCATCGGTCAAACGCAGCGAGGGAAAACAAATGTGACAAAACTGATGCTTGATCAGCTTTTAGCAGCAAAACCTGAGAAACTGGCCGTGTTTGATTCGATTGATCGGGGTCTTTCCCATTATGCAAAGGAAGAGAATATCGATTACCTTGAAACAAAGGATGATATTACCGAATGGGCAGAGGAAATAGACCGTTTATTCAAGGTGCGGGAAGAGATGTACGTCGAAGCTGTACGCAGGGGAGAGACCGATCAGTTGTCGTTCCCTCAAATTGTGCTTGTGATTGATGGCATTACGCGTTTTCAGCAGACGATCGATCCGCGTCTTCAAGATCAATTGGCTGATTTCATGAAGTCATATGCACACCTAGGCTTTAGCCTGATCGCATCAGGGAATCATACCGAATTCAGTAAAGGCTATGATGCACTCACAAACGAAATCAAACAAGTTCGTCATGCCATGTTACTCATGAAAAAATCAGAGCAAAACATCATACCGCTTCCATATGCAAGACAAGAACCAGATATTCAGCCAGGGTTCGGGTATTTGGTTGAAAACGGGAAAGAGAAGAAAATCCAGGTTCCTTTATGTGCGGTAGAAAGGAAGAGTGTTCAATGACAGAGCAGCAAAAAAGCTCCATCAAAATCGTATCGACCATGATATTGATTCTTGTTCTGCCGGTTTTATTTTTCCACCTCATTGGAGATGACCCGGCAAAACAGAAAAAGAATGCCACACGTAATATTGCTGTGGTCAATGAAGATATGGGAGCGAGCGAAAGTGAAAACACCGCTCGTTTCGGACAGGATGTCGTGGCAGCATTATCAGAGCGTCCAGATTATACATGGACCGTAGTGAATCGCAGTGCGGCGGAAAATGGACTGAAAAACAGAAAGTATGACGCTGTCCTCTATATTCCGTCTGATTTCTCTAAAAATGTGCTCAGCTATGATAAAGACCACCCTGAAAAGGCATCCATTCAATTTTCCATTCAAGATCAGCTCAATTCAGTCAATAAAGAGAAAGTGCAAAGAGAGCTGGAAAATGCGCAAAAGAAAATGAATGAACAGATGTCAACGTTATACTGGAGTTTTGTATCACAGGAAATCGGCAATGTCAGAGAAGAGTTTGAGCATATTGTCGGCAAAGAAGTCGAATTCCAAAACACAATGTATAATTTCTATAAGCCGAACTCAAACAAATTATCAGATGCCGTTCAGCAGCAGAAGAAACAAATAGAAGAATTAAAAAATGCGATGACCGATTCACAGAAACAGTATAAAGACGGTTTGAGTACAACAGAAGAAGCAAAGAACCAGTTAAAGGACTTTGTGAAAGCAGTCGATCAATACCAGCAGTATCAAGACAAACAAAAGGACCTCTTGATCAAAGCGCAATCGACAAGTCAAAAACAAATCCAGCAAGGGCTCAAACAGCTTGCTGATATTCAAAACCAAAATGCCCGCAGCTTTAGTGATCAAATGGGCGGACTAAAAACAGACATCAACGGGGTACAAAGTAAGCTGAACACAACTGACAGCGCCATTCAATCTGTTCAAAAGTCAAGAGAGGACGCCATTCCTAAGCAAGCAACGGGATTAACGGATCTTGTGATGGCGTCTCAAGAAGAACTGATTAAAAAGTATGAAGATCGTTACTTAAAAGACTATCGAAATAAGATATCAGCCTTGCAAACGAAGCTATTGGCTAAACGGCAAGAGTTGATGGATGAGCCTGAGCGTCCAGTTGACTCTGATGATGACGGGCCATCAGATCAAGATAATGAAAAACCAGAAGAGATTGGGATTAACCTAGATGAAGAAACAAATGAGCTCTCGCAAATTTCAACAGAAATGAACAACCTTGCAGATGAATTAGGAGAACAGGAGACGCCGCCTTCTACTGAAGATGGCAAAGAAGGTGAAGGCGATGAAAATCCTGCTCAGCCAGATACCGGCAGCACGAATTCATCTCAGGATGACCTTAAAGCACTCTCTACTCGTTTAGAAGAAGTGAAAAAGAAAATTCAAGAAAAAGCTACCGCTCATAATGACGAATTGAAAGATAAAGTGAGTCAAATGAGTAAAGAGCTTGAGAGCCTTACGAAAAAAGTAGAAAAGCTTGAAAAGATGTTCCTATGGTTACAAGATCGATATAATGTGATTCCAAATGAAATCAAAAATCAGGAATCCTCTATTTTAAGCAAAGTAAAAGAGCTGAAGCGCAGAAACTCACCGATTGGTGAAGCCTTTAATGATAACCTTTTTGAGAAAAAATTTGAAACAAATTCAACAAGAACTAAAAAATTAATGGACTATTCCAATCAACTCTCCCAGCTAGAGCTGATGATTGCAAATGTCTATCAACCATCTAATAACTCTTCTCTACTAGACACAAAAGAAGAGAAAATCCAGTCCATCCTCTCCATCAAAAAAGAGGAAACAGAAAACTGGGATACGCTCAAAAACCAGATGCTGACGTCAAACGATGATGTGTCTACTTTTATTGATGAGATGCAGAAGTTTTCAGATGGCTATGCAGAATACATTTCGACTCAGCAGGCAAGCATGGAACAGGAATTAAATACAATCTCTGAAAGTGCGGACAATGTTGCGGAGCAAATGGCTGATCAAGGAGATGCAGTGTATACGGCAGACCTTGCAGGCAGTTCAATTGTTGTCAGTGCACAGGATTCAATTGGTCAGGAAGTGCTTCGTCTTTCTGAAAATATGAGTTCGTTAACCGACCGCCAAAAAGGGGTGGCGGATTATACGAATAACATTGAAGAGAGTGTGACAACAGTTCAAGAAAAAGCGGATACGTTGAATGAAAACTGGAGCAAGAATGTCAACTCTACGAAGCTTGTTCAGCAAGATTTGAAAGGTATTTTAGGAAACACATTGAGTGATCAAGGCAACAGCAACTATGTGTATAACCACTTAGCCAATCCGCTGAAAATTAGCGGTGATGTGCCGGAAGAAAAAACGCAGACGGTACCGCCAGTGGTCATTTTGGTCATTGTGATGATCAGTAGTTTGTTAATTGGCTTTTTCAGCTCGTATTATGCGGCAGCTCCGATGCTGGTTAAAGGTGCACTGTTTGGCATCTTAAATCTATTAGTCGGACTCATGATCAGCTTGTTTGGACTGAACATTTACAAGCTTGCAGATGATCAAGCGATTCAGTGGTCCATTTTCACGATTTTACTATTAGTGGCTTGTTCCGCCTTTATTCGCACGGCGTTCCTTTTCGGCTCTATTGCCGGATGGATGGCAGCAACGGCGCTTATTTTCTTCTTTGTCGCACCATTAATTGATTTGGTGATGCCGAATTTCTATTTCACAAATCCAGTGACAGACGTGTACCTATCCATCCAATATGGAAATGGAGATCACTTTGGAATGGGTGTTATAGGATTAGTGATTTTAACTGTCCTCTTCATGGCCATCCCGCTTGTGACAAAGCTATGGAAAGATAAAACGGAGGAACGTGATGTGACTCATGAGGCTTAATCTGTTCGTGAAAGGGGTGGCACTTGGTGTCATGTCCCTTTTTCTCCTCATTCCTGCTGCTTTCGCTGCTGGTGAAGATACGGATACAAATGTCAAGCCGAATGAATATCAGGAAAAAGAACTCAATATTAACTCAAGTATATTGAGGGATCAAACGAAATACGAACAAAGCAAAAAGACATCAACAGTCAAAACAGACATTCATTTTGCTGAACCGCCTAAAACTCCGGGAGGGTCTCTTTCTCCGCAGCTTTTCAGTGATCTAAAAGAGAACCCGCCCAAAACATCAGCTCACATGATGGAAGAGATGAATATCTCTTTTCGTGATGCCGCTGTATCAGCACCTTCTGGCGATGATCACAAGAAGCAGACATCAGCACTGCTTCCCATCATCTTTGGTTTCTTAATCGTCTTTGGCATTGTCGTGATGTTCATTCTGATTCCTAAGGTGAATGTGAAGGCTGAAAAGAAATAGCCTGTCTCTTTGAAAAGAGGCAGGCTTTTCTTATGCAGATTGCTTGATGTCATACCGTTCCACTACGTAAAATAGTGTTATCAAGGGAGGAGATTGTCATTCGAATTTCAATCGTTACAGGCGGATCAAAAGGATTTGGTCTAGCACTTGTGAACCGGCTGCTTTCACGCGGGGACCATGTGTATACGGCAGCAAGAAGTGCATCGCCGATTTACCATCCGGAGCTCACACATACACAGGTCGACCTGACAGATGAGAAAGCAGCAGCCAAATGGCTTCAAGATAGTCTCACGCCGCAAACACTGGCAGCTGCTGATGACATCTTATTCGTCAATAATGCAGGCATGGTGACACCTATCAAACGTGTGGGGCAAGGCGGACAGGATACGCTTCATCAGCATTATACGTTGAATCTTGTCATCCCTGTTTTGCTGAGCCATGTTTTTACCAAGCAGACTCAATCATATAGCGGAAAGAAAACGATCGTTCACCTTTCTTCTGGAGCGGCGAAAAACCCTTATAAAGGCTGGAGTGCGTATTGCAGCTCAAAGGCAGGACTTGATATGTTTATGAGGACTTTGCATGAGGAACAGCAGGACGAGGCGTATCCAATCAACACGTTTTCATTTTCCCCTGGCACCATTGATACAGATATGCAGGGGGAGATTCGGAAGTCATCAAAACAGGACTTCGAACAAATTGACCGTTTTCAGCAATTATATGAAACAGGCACGCTGAAGAGTCCAGATGAAGTCGCAGGTATTTTGCTCGATCTTTTAGCGGATGATCCAGCTGGCGGATGCGTATACGATGCACGTGAGTATGTGAAAAAGCAGTCATAACGACTGTAGCAGCGTGAAGACAAACCCTCGCATTCGGTGTCTGTCCTGCGTGCCGGTGCTCACGAATCTCAAATTCGCTCCGCGCCAGTACTCGGCCTTCCTAGACTTCAAGGGTTTTCATATCACGCTGTACAAGACGAAAAAAGCAGTTATCACGACTGCTTTTTTCGTCTTGTACAAGCAAAACCAGCTGATTTGACATAAGCTAATCTTGAGACTCATAGAAAATATAACAGAACATTTGAGTTTCTTTTCAGAATATGTTAGGATGCTAAAAATATAGATAAGGAGGGGTTTCCATGAGAAAGGTTACATTAATGGATGTTTACACCCATCCAGTTGCTCAAAAGTATTTAAATCGTTCAGGAAAAGCCCATGCGATTGCTTGTGCTTATCACGCATTCAAGCTGGCGATGCAGGCGGGAATTAACCCAGATCTGGCTGTGAAAGCAGCACTCTTGCATGATATCGGCCACTATGAATGGTATACAGCCGGCGGAGAATGGGATTACGAGACATATAGAAGAAATGATATTCATGCCATTAAAGGTGCAGAGCGGGCACACAAACTGCTCATACGGCTCGGGGAGGAACCAAAAGCAGCCAAAGATATTGCACTTGCGATTCTGCTTCATACGGATTCATATTTGCCAGAGGGCGACCTCCATAAGGACACACTCCAGCAAATTGTGAAGAAAGCAGATGAAATGGATGAAGAGCCTGGCGGACACCACCATTACAGACAAATAGACGAATCATTGGCAATGAAAAAGATTGCCGATTTGGATCAGAAAGTGCAGCAGGCACTCCAGCCCATGAAACGCTCTGTTTAGTATGGAATGTCTCCATGAATCGTTCCGTGCTGATCGACATACAACGTGCGAATAACGGTACGGTTAAACGCAGATGTTCCTGACGTAGTGAGTCCGGTGTAATGCACCGTGACGGAATAAGCACCTTCTTTTTTCAATTGAATGGCTGATGAGGTACTTGTTTTCAGTGGATGGTCCTTTTGTGCATCTTTAAAGTAATTGGTTTCCACTGATTTGCTTAACCGTTTAATCAGACCGCTTGAATGGGTCGATGCATCCCCTGACTTCGATGCAGCTGCTTTAATTTCTTCATTTAATGGTGAATCAAAGGATACAAGCAGCAGATAAGGAGCCTTTTTGCCTGAATTCGATCGAATCGTCCATTTTCCAGGAACGGGCTTATTGATTTGCACATGGTGTGAATATGCGCCTTCATATGGGAAAGATGCTTCCGATGTCTTAAGGTTTGTTAAGACGTCTCCATTTGGGGCGATGATTTCTGGCCGCGTCTCCTGCCTTTCATTTAACCACTGAATCGATAAGCCATTCGTTCCTTCCTCTACATAGAACGCTTCTGTTTTATCCTTTTCACTTTCTCCACCTTTCACATAAACATCTGTATTCAGCTCAGCAGAAACGGGCTCTTGTTCCTCTTTATTTTCATTTTCAGCGCTTGCGACATTTGCCAGAAGCTGATGCTGGAACACAGGAAACATACTTGTGCCGTTTTTGATTGAATGATGATCCCATTTTCCTGTTAAAATATTGTTTGCATACGATAGTCTTGTGCTGTTTACTGTGACGGCGCCATCATTTGCACCAAAGCTCTTTAAATACATGCCGCCTAAATACAGCACACCGCCAAATGTTCCCCATTCCGAGCCAGAGTAGGTGACATATTTATTGGGAAACGCCTCCAGCTGGTCGGTTTCACTTCGAAAAGCCGCCATCAGACCGGTTTGCAAAGAATAAAGCGCGTCGCTTTTTTGTCCAAGAATTTGCGCGAGCCAGCTTCCGCCCTTGCTATACGCTAGATCCGCAAGCGGTGTCCCGTTATGAGGAGAGCCGAGAGTAATGACTTTTTCCACATAGGGATGTGCTTTGAAATACACCAGTGCGGACTGTGTATCGACCCCGCCTTTACTATGACCAATCACGATGAGTTTTCTACCAAACGCATCATAGATTTCTTTGAGCTTTTCTGCTAATAGTTTGCCGTTCTTTTTCATGTCCTGATCTGGATGCAAATCTATGAATGCGCTTTCGTATCCGTTCAGAACAGCCTGCTTTGCCATATCGTTTCGATCGGACCAAGTGGAGGAGGAGCTGTTAATGCCATGAACAAAAACAAGTGGTGGTTTTGACTCGTCTTTTTGAACGGGCTCTTCTCCTTTAAACCACTTCCCCGGCGTCCCAGGTGGATCTCCAATTGTGCCTGCATACGTATAACTTGCAGAGGATAGAAAGAGCATGACAGCAACAATACAGATGAGTTTTTTCAAGACAATTCACCTCTTCGAATGATTTAAATTGTTGGCAGCACCAATCTATTATACTTCTTAAAAATGTAAAAACGTACTATTTGTAAAAATATGGTATTAATGTTGTGGGTTTGCCCTGAGTGACATTCACATGGGTTCATGCATACGCTGTGGGTAAATACACAAGTAAAGGGGCAGGTAGGATGGCACAACAAGGAAGTCCACAGCTTGTTTCATTAGTTGATCCATATGTTTATCAAACATTGCAGAAAGTGGTCGGTATGAGATTAATTGTGCAAACAGTGAAAGATACGGTGCGTGGGAAATTGAAGGAAGTTATGCCGGATCATATTGTGATTGAAGCGGGGGCGAAATCAGTTTTTTATGTGCGGATCCAGCAAATCGTGTCGGTGATGCCTGATCACAGTGAAAGAGTGTAACAAGCAGACGCATAGATGTCTGCTTTTTTTTCATGCTTATAGAATGTATATCTGGAAAAAGTGCATGATATACCAATTGTTCTTTTTTTTTCAAAAAATGAGGTTCTAAAACAAGAAGCAGTTGACAGAAGGTGGGTTGAATAGTAGTTTTTTAATAAGATCAATACGTAACAGGAGGAGCATCTTTGTTAAAATCTAAAGTTCATTTTTGGACATTCCAAATATTACTTGTTTTACTCATTGTCTATGTATCAACTAAGGTTTCGTTTTTATTTCAGCCGATTATTTTATTTGCATCAACACTGTTTGTCCCCATCTTACTGGCGGGTATTCTCTTTTTCATCTTTAATCCAATTGTTCGATTTTTGTCCAAGAAAATTCCTAGGACACTCGCTATCCTGATCATTTATCTCTTGTTCATTGGACTCATCACGTTCATCGTCAATGCTGCTGGACCGGTGATTGTCTCGCAGGTCGGTGGACTTGTCAAAAGCTTCCCTGGTTATGTGACGGACATGCAGAAGTTTATCAATGACTTTTCGCATTCTAAAACATTTACTTGGATGATGAACCAAGATTATGTGTCTGTCTCAAAATTTGAACAGACGATCGTTTCGACATTAAAAGATTTGCCGGAAAATATCGCTTCAAGTATGTCTGCGGTGTTTGGCGTGATTGCCAATATTGCTTTAGCCGTCATCACAGTTCCGTTCATTTTGTTTTATATGCTGAAAGACGGACATAAGTTTCCCGACAAGCTCGTTCAATTTTTGCCAATGCCTTACCGTAAGGAAGGATTGAAGATTTTTAAAGAATTAAACGACACACTTGCGGCTTACATACAGGGGCAGATTGTTGTCTGTTTATTTGTTGGAGTGGCTTGTTTTATCGGATACTTATTAATTGGTGTGAAATATGCGCTTATTCTCGGTATTATCATTGCGGTCACAAATGTGATCCCGTACCTTGGACCATATCTTGGCGCGGCACCAGCTGTGCTGATTGCCTTTCTTGATTCGCCTGGAAAAGCAGTGGTGACAGTGATTGTGATTCTTGTCGTTCAGCAAATTGACGGAAATGTCATTTCTCCATTGATCATTGGGAAACGCCTTAACACACACCCTTTGACCATTATCCTGCTGTTAATTGGGGCAGGAAGCTTTGGGGGCATCCTTGGCATGATCTTTGCAGTCCCTGTCTATGCACTGCTCAAAGCGATCACCTTGAATATTGTCAGATTGGTTCAGCTGCGTCAGCGGTCTCGTAAAGAACAGCATTTAAACGTATAGGGCAGATGCACAACTTTTCCCTTTTTGCATAAGATGGTTGACATAAGCAGATAGGGGGAGATTCTGATGCCTGCAATCGTTGGACCTATTCATATCGAGTCATTAGGAGGAAACGGTGCAGCTACTTTCGGTGATGTACTGGCCATTGCCCCTTTGGCTGTAAACCACTCCACTGGCGGGGCGGGAGCCTTTAATTCAGGTGATTATATGTCTCTTACAAGTGATCCTAATGCGACGATGCTTTGGGACTTCACATTGTTTGACCAGCCTCAATCATTTAATGCATAGAAAGACAGCTGGTGATCAAATATCAGCTGTCTTTTTTTATTTGTGATACACGTATTGTTGAGCTGGGCAAATGATGTGGATAGAAAAGGTGGTGGCGCAATGCCAGCGATTGTTGGACCTATTCATATAGATCGTGTGTACGGAAATGGGGCGGCACATTTCGGCGGTGTTTTTCCCATTTCGCCAAAAAGTGTTGATTACTCCGCCGGTGGTTCAGGTATCTATAATGCAGGGGACCTCGTCCAATTTTTTAACAGTCCAAACGTCACATTTGTTTGGGATTTAAATCTTATTAGTCAGCAAAAGAGCTTCAATGCGTAGCCAGCTTTGAAAGGGATTTCCTTTTCAGAAGCTGTCTTTTTTTATGGTACAATGGATATGGATGTAAGAAGAAAAAAGAGGTGTGAACAGAGTCAAATGAAAATTAGAAAAGCACACATCACAAGCCGGCAACCAAAGACCTACAATGTATATTTACATGAAAATAAAAAAGAATATAAAACGCTTGTTGCCGTACCTGACATTGAATGGAGTATATCCATTGCGTACGAGGACGAAAAAGAGCAGCTGATCCATACGCTCGAGCAATCCTTAATGGAAAGAGCAGAAACAGACGAAGCCCGTGAGCTTGCACTAAAGATTGTGCACTGGGTCACAGAAATGTAAATTTTAAAACCAGGAGTGAAAACAGCGATGAAAGAAGAATCCGTAGACTTTTATTTGCAGCAAGGAATATTTGGACATGCTGAAACAAAGCCCGATGAACGAAGAATGTTTCTCGGTTCATTAAGGGAACGAGCGCTTCTCGCCCTGACAAAGGGACAGGTATTACGAAATAAACCGTATCAAGAGGTCGAACAAGTATTAAAGTCCAACCGTCAGGCCACTGTTCTTTTAAATGGTGAGTTGTCCTATGCTTCATATTCTCAATATGTGAAAATGGCTAATGCCGCTGGTTGTTCCTTTAAAGTGGTGAATCATTATGAGGCGCATTCTCCTTTTGGTCTTGTGATAGAGCTGCCGAATGCGGTTAATCAAGAGCACATCTATATAGAAGATGAGCTGCTTCAAAAGGCTTTTTCTCACGAATCTGTTGAATAGGTTTCCCTAGTGAAATGAATAGGCTATAATGAGTCAAAAGAGCATATGGGAGAGATGCGGATGGGCAAAGCATTGATTTGTATTGATTATACCGTTGATTTTGTTGCAGACGATGGAAAATTGACATGCGGAAAGCCTGGACAGGCGATTGAGCCTAAGATCACAGAGATCACTTCTTCGTTTATTGATGAAGGACACTTTGTCGTCTTTGCAGTCGATCATCATGAAGAGCAAGACCCTTTTCATCCAGAGACAAAGTTATTTCCGCCCCATAATATTCGCGGGACAAAGGGAATTGAACTTTATGGCAAACTAAGTTCACTATTTCACACGTCAAAACATTTAAAGCATGTCTACTATATGGAAAAAACAAGATACTCTGCTTTTGCAGGCACTCAATTAGAAATGAAACTGCGCGAACGCGGCATCACTGAACTTCATTTAGCCGGCGTATGTACCGATATTTGTGTACTTCATACAGCTGTTGATGCGTACAATAAAGGCTTCGAACTTGTGATTCACCAGAATGCTGTAGCGAGTTTTAATGAAGCGGGGCACGAGTGGGCACTTTCTCACTTTGAGCAGTCGCTTGGTGCGAAAGTGGTTAAGTAAGGGAAGGAGAATGGAAGTTGGAGCATCGGTTTATTGACGACAGTTTATCACTACATACAGATCTTTATCAAATTAACATGGCAGAAACGTATTGGAGAGACGGCATTCATGAGAAGAAGGCAGTTTTTGAACTCTTCTTCAGAAAGCTTCCATTTGACAATGGCTTCGCTGTATTTGCTGGTTTAGAGAAAGCGATTGAATATTTATCGAACTTCTCCTTCACCGAAAGTGATCTAGCGTATTTAAAAGATGAACTCGGTTATAAAAGCGATTTCATTGATTATTTAAGCGGGTTGTCCTTTACAGGAACACTTCATTCAATGCGTGAAGGCGAAATTGTCTTTGCAAATGAACCGATCATGCGCATCGAGGCAACGCTTGTAGAAGCGCAGCTAATCGAAACAGCCTTGCTGAATATCGTGAATTTCCAAACACTGATCGCAACAAAGGCGGCTCGGATTAAAGGAATCATTGAAGATGAGACAGCACTAGAATTCGGAACAAGACGTGCGCATGAAATGGATGCAGCGATGTGGGGAGCAAGAGCGGCACTCATCGGCGGCTTCCAGGCGACAAGTAATGTTCGTGCTGGGAAGCGCTTCAACATTCCAGTGTCAGGAACTCATGCCCATGCGCTTGTACAAGCATACCGCGATGAATATACGGCATTTAAAAAATACGCTGAAACCCATACAGACTGTGTCTTTTTAGTCGATACGTATGATACCGTGAGATCCGGTATTCCGAATGCCATTAAGGTAGCGAAAGAATTCGGAGACAAAATCAACTTTATTGGTGTCAGACTTGATAGCGGTGACCTTGCATACTTGTCTAAAAAAGCTAGAACGATGCTGGATGATGCAGGATTCCATGATGCAAAAGTCATTGCATCGAGCGATCTTGATGAACATACCATCATGAATTTAAAAGCACAGGGTGCCAAAATTGATGTGTGGGGTGTTGGGACAAAGCTGATCACAGCATTTGATCAGCCAGCCCTCGGTGCAGTGTATAAGCTTGTGTCCATTGAAGAAAACGGCAAAATGAATGATACCATCAAAATTTCATCCAACCCAGAAAAAGTGACAACACCAGGACGTAAACGTGTGTACCGCATCATCAATCAATTGAATCATCATTCTGAGGGTGACTACATTGCCCTTGAAGAGGAAGATGTTCATAGTGAGGATAAACTGAAAATGTTCCACCCTGTGCATACATTTATCAGCAAATTTGTCACAAACTTTGTGGCTAAGGATCTTCATGTCCCTATTTTCGAACAAGGAAAACTTGTATATGACAATCCGGATATTCAAACGATTCAAGCTTATGTGCAGGATAGCCTCGGACTTTTCTGGGAGGAATATAAACGAATCAGCAAACCAGAAGAATACCCAGTCGATTTGAGTCAAAAATGCTGGGATAACAAGATGCAGTTTATCCATGACGTGAAAAATAAAATTAAAAAAGAGCTTTATGAAAGCTAATTGGAAGAAAAGGAGATCATCAAGCCGGGTGATCTCTTTTTTTATTTTTTGACCGATTCAAAGTGAACCATAAGCACAATCATTTGGTATACTGAAAGCACATCTTGTTTGTCATTGCATAAAGGAGGATTGGAGCAGTTGAGGGTGTTTGTTGCGAGACAGCCTATTTTTAACAGAAAAGAACAAGTCGTATCATATGAGCTGCTTTATAGAGATAGTGAAACCAATACATATAGCGCTGAAGACGGTGACCAAGCGACAACGGACCTCATTATAAATAGCTTTTTAAATATAGGTATCGAAACATTGACAGAAGGCAAACGATGCTACATTAATTTCACCGAAAGCTTACTTTCGTCTGATCTGCTCACCTATTTTGATCCGCATCAGCTTGTGATCGAGATATTAGAAAATGTACCGATTACCCCGGCACTTATTATGAGATGTAAGCAGTTAAAAAAATGGGGATATACGATTGCACTTGATGACTTTTTTCTAAGCGGAACACATTTTAGTGACAAGTTGCTTGACGAACTCCTCTATTGCATTGATATTTTAAAAATTGACTTTTTGAAGACCAATTCGGAAGAACGAAGAAATATTCTACATACGTATAAAAAATATCGACTTCGCTTCCTTGCAGAAAAGGTGGAAACGCGAAGAGAGTATGAAGAAGCGCTAGAAGCCGGCTTCCATTTGTTTCAAGGGTATTTCTTTAGCGAGCCTCGTGTCATATCAGGACGAGCATTATCGACCAGCTTCCATGCGTACCACCAGCTCTTAAATGAGCTGAGCAAGGAACAGCCGAATATCCAGGTCGTGACCCATTTTATTGAAAGTGACCTTTCGCTGTCATATCAATTATTAAAAATGCTGAATTCAGGCGGCATGAGACGTCTTTATCAAATCAAAAGTATCCGGCAGGCGATTATCCTGCTTGGGTTTAATGAAATTCGGCGCTGGATCTTTATTCTTTCATTTAAAGAACTGAATGTCCAAGCTAACTCAAGCCAAAAAGAAATTATCAAAATGTCATTCATTCGGGCGAAAACGTGTGAACTGATTGCGAGTCGTACTGAACGAGAGCACCCAGCCTCTTATATGCTGACAGGTATGTTTTCTCTCATTGATACGCTTGTCAGGGCAGATATTACAGAACTTGTGAAAGAGCTGCCGCTTTCTGATGAAGTTGGCGAGGCACTGCTTGGCTATGAAAATGATTATTCATTTGTGCTAGATGTAGCCAAACGAATTGAACGAAATGAATGGGATGATGAGATGTTAAATGGGGAACTCCCGAAGCAAGAAGCCTACGGCTGTTATATAGAAGCCATTGAATGGTGTCATAAAATGTTTGAATCTTAAGAAAAGCCGCTCACGTCAGAGCGGCTTTTTTTGTTATGCCCACTGTAAAAGAAGAAAAAGTCTGCTAGAGGCGAGAGACAAGTAGATACGAATGCCTTCTGGACTAAAGCGGATGTCAATGCCACTTTTCACACCGATTTGCTTCAGCATCCGGATGACACTTGTCGAATCAGAGCGCTCAGCAGCCTCCATGATGCGCTGTGCAAATGAAAGCGAGCTGGAAATCTGTTGTGTAATGAGTGAAGCATCAGCAACAAGTCGGGCTGATTCTTTTGCGGCTCGTTGAAACGAGTGGGCATCTACTGGAGGAAAAGTCATAGGTGTGCGCGGGTATGCATGGCTCATTGCGGGGACCTGCAAAGCAGGATAAGGAACATAGTAAAACATATGGTCACCTCTTCTCTCATTGACGTGAAATTGGACGGATATCTGTTCTAAATGTATGTAGAAAATCAGAATAAAGAATCAAAATGATCTTTCTATCTTTATAAATCCAACATAAAAATAGGTACTTTTGCGGTCAATTTCGGTGAATGTCGCCAAAAAATTGCGGTGTCCACAATAGGGTCTGTCGTCTGACCTATAACACGCAAAACCGAGGATATGGAAGGGATCATACGTTCTTATGTGAGAAAAGTGTGACGAATGATGCCTATTCTTGTCGCAAAAATGACGCAGTTCCTTTGAAATTGAGATAAAAGTATGATTTGAAAAGTCAGAAAATGATGAAAAAAGACCTATTGAATTTTGCGGTATCACGCACACATTTTGTGCATACTTTTCGGTGAAAAAATACTCAATTACATTTACACTGTTAGTAACAGATCAAATACTTATGACCCAATCACCATACACAAATACATTGATCTTCCAAAAAAGGAGAGTGGAATCGATGGAAAAGTATGAAATCGAAGAACTTAAACAATTATTATGGAAACTTGAAAACGAAATTAGAGAAACAACGGCTTCTCTTCATAACATTAACAAAAGCATTGATCAATACGACAAATATGAATATGTGAAAATTTCTTAAAGACTTGATAATCATCAAGTCTTTTTTTTATCCAAATACATACAAAAAAAGGATATATTATTATATAATTGTTAAATAGTGATGTCAGTGGACATTTGCTCATGTCTTTTTAGTAAAATAAAAGGCGGAAGGGTGAGGTACAAGACCGAGTATGCTAAACTATCTAGAGAATACAAAAATCAAGCAGAATATGTCTGATTTTATTCAACATGCAGTCAGGCAGAAGGATTTACAACAACTGCTTCTAGAATTTACGGATATAAAGAATGAATTTCCCTTTGGGCAATTGGCTTACAAGCATTATGAGGCATTTGGCGGACAAGACAAGCAAGCGATTACACAATTGGCAGCAGGGATTGAACTTCTCACTTTATCAGCCGATATATTAGATGATATTGAAGATCAGGATAAAGATTCGTATCCTTGGATGAAGTGTCAGAGCGGAATTGCAATTAATGCGGCAAATGTTCTTTTTACATTGAGTTTTGAAGCCTTTTCAAAACTTGAGCATGCAACGGAACTTTTACACAGTGTATATTCTTATGCCATTCAATCAATGCAAGGACAACATGTTGATATGACACTGGAGCCGGAGAATGAGCAGGATTGTTTAAATATCATGAAGTCAAAAGCAGGATCACTATTTGTGTTACCCTGTGTGTTAGGGGTTATTTTGGCAACAGGTTCTTTTGAAAAGAATGTAGAAGAATATGCGTATTATCTTGGAATGGCGGAACAGCTTGAAAATGACTATTTAGGTCTTTTTAATAAAGAGAATATTGATTTTAAAAGAATGCAAACATTACCGCTTGTCTATTTAAAAAATGAATTTAACCCATCCAGTTCAGGCTTGCTCAGTTATTATCAATCAGAGAATAAGAGCATCGGTTCTGAAGAATTCAAGGATAAATTAAAAGAATCTGGTGTTCAACAATATGTATTTATTATGAGAAACCTCCTCAGAAATAAGTTTAAAGAATCATTCAAGAAGCTACATTTAGAGGCTTCTAAAAAGGAAAAGCTGTTACTATTTTTAATTGGAGATGGAGAAGATGAACATTCAGAAACTGGTTAGTTATCTAGTGGGAAACCCCTCGGCGTTAAAGCAAGTTACTAATGGAAATGCATCGTTACTTCACGTTGATCAAGTGACTGCGAGTATTATTGTTGAGGGATTCCAAAAAGAAGACGCCATTAGATCAATCATATGGAAAACTGCTGGATGAGTAGATAAATATTATGAGAAAGTTTTACTCTAAGTTAACAGTTATATTAGTTATTCTTAGCTTCATCTATGTGATTTACATCTCTTATATCAACGTGTTTAATATTTTTGTGGGAGCAGCTGTTAAAGTAAATAGTCACGGTCAACTTGAAGTAGTGGATGTCGATAATTTTACAGACAGCTATCTTGCTGGTGTTAGAAAAGGCGATATCATACTTGAAGTGAACGGTAATGAAAAACCAGTTGAAGAAGTTAGAAGAGGTTTTTTAGCTAATGTTAAAAGTTTAGTCGTTGATAGACACGGTGATAAAATTTCTTTAGAAAATGTAAGGTTATTAAGTCAAGAGAATCTTTTTATTTATCTAATCCCAGTCATTCTTTACTCAATCAGTCTATTTTGTATATTTATGATTTTAAAATTTAATAAAGCTAACAAAAAAACGTCCGCATATATTTTAGCTTTATTTCTTTTGGCAGTTTCTATAGGCTATGTAAGCTCTGGTGGTTCTGGAAAAGGAGAGGCTATTAGTCGCGTTCTCGTAATCGCTACAATGAATAGTGTACCTCCACTATATATGCACTTTATGTATCAATATTTAAAAGAATTAGGAACAAAGATTATTCGTCGGCGAGTTCTTTTTAGTTTGTATCTAGTTCCAGTTACTAACATCTTATTAGATTTATTCTATAAAAATAAAGAAGAGCCAATTAATCTATTAGCATATGTCAATTTACTTTCATTTTTTATTCTGTGTTTCATTTCAATTATTATCACTATAATAGCGGCTAAGAAATTAAAAGACAATGCAGTCAGCAATGTTCTTCGAGCATTTGCACTCATTTTAATCTCATCGTTCAGTCCATTTATGCTGTTTTTTATCATTCCTTATTTTTTTGGTATATATTTTATTTCACCCTATGTTGTTGCATCATTCGTTCTATTAATTCCTTTTTTCTTAGTCTATCAATTTATGTCAAATAAGTTGTATAATGTTGATTTTTTCATGGGAAGGATTAAATACTATGGTCTTTTAGCGATAACACCAACGATACTAGTCGTTATTATTTTTGATTTTATACAAAAGCCAACTGCAAATTTTTATACAGTGAAATTTACGATTATCACGTATATTCTTATGCTAACTGTCTTCTATTTCAAAGAAATCATTGATTTCCGCTTCCGGTTGAAGCGTTTTTCAGAGAAGCATAATTACCAGGACAGCGTGTTTAAATTTACGCAGCTTATTCGTGAGGCGTCATCACTTCATCAAGTGCTGTATCATTTGAAATACACCATTTTAGAAGTGCTTGTTGTTAATAAAGCCTTTGTGCTTGAAGTGAAGCCAGATGGGCAGATTGAAGAGATTGATGAATCTTCAGGTGATAGCAATCTATGGAAAGAGTATGTGGATCAATTTCAGGATATTTTAGGGGAAGTCGGGAAAATCATTGAGCTTGATAAAGGGTTTATGATGAAAATTGGCGAGCGGGGCGGTCACTCGTTTATGATTTGCTGTTTATCCAATTTACAGACACCGAAATTGACGCGTGATGAGATTTCTTGGCTGAAAACATTGGCTTTTTACACAAGTGTCAGTTTAGAAAATGTCGTCAAGATCGAAGAATTGATGGAGCATCTTGAAGATTTGAAGCAGCGTGAAGCGAACCCTGCTTGGCTGAAAAAAGTCATGTTTGCGATGGAAGAAAAGCAGCGCTCCGATTTAGCGAGGGATCTTCATGATTCCGTGCTGCAGGATTTGATATCGCTGAAAAGACAGTCAGAGATGTTTTTAACGAATTTCCAAAACGATCAATGCCCAACGTCTATTGAACAATCGCTTATCTCATGGAATGAACAAATGTCTAAGGTGATTCAAACCACGAGAGAAACATGTCATGAACTTCGGCCGCAGCTGCTGTACGATTTAGGTTTAGTCAAGGCGATGTCGAAGCTGACTTCTCAAATCCAGGAGGAAGCACCGTTTCATATCCGGCTGAATACGACTCGCTTTGATAAGGAGCTGGACATTGATATTGACTCCCAGCTCAATATTTACCGGATTGTTCAGGAGCTGTTATCCAATGCCTTGAAACATTCTCAAGCCAGCCAAGTGCTTGTGATGCTGATTTGTATTAAAGATCAGGTTGTTCTTCACTACGAGGATGATGGAGTCGGTTTTGATGCAAGCCATCTTGATCAGCACACCATGAGCATGGGCCTCTCGGGAATCAGAGAACGAGTCAAGGCGTTAAATGGGAAGTTTCACATTCACACAGCCCCAGAAAAAGGGCTGAAGGTGAAAATTGAAATGGAATTGTAACGATTTATTAAGGAATAAGACTTGGCATCTGCCAAGTCTTTTATATAAAATGGAAGTGAGTGATTTAAAGGGAGGAAGACATGAAGAAGATATTGGTCATTGATGATCATCCGGCTGTCATGGAAGGGACAAAAAGCATATTAGAATCAGATCAGCAGCTATCAGTCGATTGTTTAAGTCCTGATGCAGAAGCCGCCTTTTTAAAGACGCATGACTTTTCCATCTATGATGTGATTTTGATGGATTTAAATCTCGGGGATATCAATGGAATGGACATTGCGAAACAAATTCTAGAAACCAACCAACAAGTGAAAATTATCATTTATACAGGGTATGAAGTAGATGATTATTTTGAAGAGGCCATTCGGGCTGGATTGCACGGTGCAATTAGTAAAACAGAGACAAAAGACAAAATTATTGAATACATACACCGCACATTGCAAGGAGAAGTTGTCATTCAGCTATCCTATTTAAAGAAATTAATTTCACAGCAGCAAGAAAAGCCAGAACAGGCGCAGCAGACCGATCACGAGCTGTTAACAGAGCGAGAGTGTTTGATCCTCAGAGAAGTGGAAAAAGGATACACGAACCAAGAGATTGCCGATGTGCTTCATTTGAGCAAACGCTCGATTGAATACAGCTTGACGTCCATCTTTAATAAGCTGAATGTTGGCTCTCGAACCGAAGCGGTGTTAATTGCAAAATCTGAAAGTGTGCTGTAAACGTGTGAAGGGAGAGAACCCTGATGGAAGTGAGTGGATCAAATACACTGCTTGAGGCACTGGGGATTGAGATTGTAGAGTGTAATGAGTCACGATGCGTAGCGACAATGCCAGTCGATCACAGAACAAAACAGCCATTTGGACTGCTGCACGGAGGAGCATCTGCTGCTCTAGCAGAAACAGTGGCAAGCATGGGGGCTGCGGCTCATTTAGACTTAACTCAGCAAGTTTGCTCAGGGATTGAAATCAATGCCAATCATTTAAAATCTGTACGTGATGGAGTAGTGACAGCGACGGCTGTTCCTGTACATGTAGGGCGCCGTACAATGGTATTTCAAATTGATATTAAAGATGATCGAGATCGGCACATCTGTACGTCAAGATGCACACTTGCTATCATTGATCGCATATAAAAAAGCTCCCGGTGCAGCGGAAGCTTTTTTTAGGTTGGATTGATCCATAAAATGGTTTTTTTATAGAAATAAAAGAAGGACCTCACATGTGAGGCCCTTCTTTCGGTTTATAAGTACGAGTCTTCTTTTCGTTTAATCACGAAGTTACGAAAACCACCATAATCATCTTGTACACTTCGTTTGTCCATCTTGACTCCAGTATTGTAGGCGGCTCTTCCGATCAAGTGTGCGCCGACCGGAGCTGTTAAAAAGATAAAGACAATCCCAAGTAGAATCTTCGCAGAAATAATGCCTGCAAGAAACCATTCGTGAAAGAATACCCCAACTAATATGAGGACAACACCAAGTGTCGATGCTTTTGATGCAGCATGCATACGTGTATAAACATCCGGCAGGCGAAGGACGCCAATGGCTGAAATAAGACAAAGGATGGCGCCAAGCAGGATGAAGAAAATGACAATAGCTTTAGCGATGACGATCATTTTCAATCACTTCCCCTTTCTCAAGGAATTTGGAAAAAGCGACAGTGCCGATAAAGGCAAGGATACCGAGCAGTAAAATAATTTCAAAGAACGTTGTCGTTTTCAGCAAAATGGAAACGATGGCTGTCATCCCAATTAAATTGATTCCTATCGCATCAAGCGCACTTACACGATCAGGAATAGAGGGACCTTTGATAACTCGTATAACAAAAAGAAGGGTGGACAGTGCAAGAATGCCAAGTGAAATTTGTAATATGATCTCCATTACTTACCACTCACCTCCTGAATCGCTTTTTCAAATGAAACCCGGATATCGTGAATGGCTTTTTCCGCATCTTCAATATCCATCGCATGAATGTATAAAATCGAACGATCATCAGAAATATCAATGACTAGTGTACCTGGTGTCAAAGTAATCATGTTAGAAAGTATGGTAATTTCCCAATCCATTTTCAAGTCCGTACGAAAGGCGAAAATACCGGGCTTAATTGTGAGCTTTGGAGATAATACGGTCTTTAGTACACTTAAATTGGCAAGAAGCAGCTCCCGAATAAAAATCAAAACGAGCTTGAAAATGGCATAAAGTGCAAAGCCATAAAAACGTTGCGGGAAGAAACGGCGCAGCATAAAAATGGCAACCATCCCAAGTATAAACCCTGATACAAAGCCTGAGGCCGTGTATGTATCATTCATAAACATCCATGTAAAGGCGAGGAGAGCGTTTAATAATATTTGAAAGGCCATGTTCATCTACTCCTTCAGCACAGCTTGAATATATTTTTCTGGTGTTGAGAGCATTTCCGCTGCTTGATTGATGTAAGGAGCAATGAACTCTGTTCCTAATCCAATCGCAAGCGATAAGACGACAAGCAGTACGCCAGGGTACACCATTCCTTTAATTGACGGTTTTCTTCTTGGCAGATCCTGTTCCTCGCCCCAAAATGCGAGCATAAAAATCCTCATGACACTATAAAGGACAAGAAGGCTGGATAGTAAGACAAGGATAGAAAAAGTCATAAGCCCAGCTGAAAAGCCGCCTTCCACAATTTTCAGTTTTCCTACAAACCCGCTAAGCGGCGGAATTCCTGCAAGGGATAATGCTGATATGAAAAACATCCAGCCAAGAAGTGGCTGTGATTGAATCAGCCCGCCCATCTTTTTCAGATTGTTTGTGCCAGCGTACACAAAGAGTGCACCTGCCAGCATAAATAAAGCCCCTTTGATGACCATATCGTGAATGAGATAATAAATGGCCCCTTGGAGTGATGCAGGAGTATTGGCTGCAATTCCAAATAAAATGACCCCGACCGCTGTCACAATGTTATAAATCACGATCTTTTGCACATCGGAATAGGCAATTGAGCCAATCACACCAAATATCACCGTCAGTGCGGCCAGCCACGCCATAAATGTATGAGTGAACCCTGTATCGTGTATAAAAATTAACGTAAAGACTCTGGCAATCGCATACAAGCCAACCTTTGTCAGCAAAGCGCCAAATAGAGCGGAAATCGCTGCAGGCGGTGCATGATACGACCCTGGAAGCCAGAAATAAAGCGGGAAGATCCCAGCTTTTAAGCCAAATACAATCATGAACAGAATGGAAATGACAGTGATTAATCCTGTTTGCCCTGATTCAGCGATCTTCACACTTAAATCAGCCATATTCAATGTACCAGTGACGGCATATAAACAAGCGACACCGACGATAAATAAAGCCGATGAGATGATGTTAAACACAATGTATTTGAGTGATTCACGAAGCTGCGGTTTTGATCCACCCAGCACAATGAGCATGTATGACGCCATCAGCAGCAATTCAAAGAATACAAACAGGTTGAAGATATCTCCTGTTAAAAAGGCACCGCTCACGCCAGCTAACAAGAACTGTACGCCAGAATAATAGAACAGCCGCTCTCTTTCCTTTCCAATTGTTTGAAAGGAAAAAAGCACTGTGACAAGCCCAACAATGGAAGCGGTCAGTACGAGCAGTGCAGCAAACTGATCGGCCACAAGCGCAATGCCAAATGGTGCTTTCCAGCCGCCCAAATAAAGTGTTTGAATCCCATTTGTGAAAATCGTTTGGACCAAAAATAGATTGCACGCGATCGCTGTAAGAGACGCAAAAACGCTAAAACCTCTAGACAGCATGATATTTTTATTCATAAAAATCAGCAATGTAGCGGATAGAACTGGTATCAAAATAGGTAATATAACGAGATTATTCATGCTGATCATTTCCTCTCATTTGATCCATGTCATCTGTTCGCAGCTCTTGGAAGGCTCGGAAGGCCATGACGAGTAGAAATGATGTCACACCAAACGAAATGACAATAGCCGTTAAAATTAATGCTTGTGGCAATGGATCTACATAGGAGGTAATCCCCTCAGTTAAAATGGGAGGAGCTCCTTTTTTTAAGCCGCCCATTGTTAATAGAAGTAAATGGACGCCGTGGCTCAAAACAGCAGTACCGACGATGACCCGCAAAAGGCTTTTTGAAAGCAGTAAATAGGTCGCCGTCATAAAGATAATTCCGACGAGAATAGACATTAGAAATTCCATTATTCCTTCTCTCCAATCGTTTGAATAATGGTCATGGTGACACCGACAACAACCAAATACACACCGATATCAAACAGGACGGCTGTTGCCAGCTCTGTTTTCCCTAAAATCGGTAATTGAAAATAACCAAAGGTATGGGATAGGAAAGGTGCGCCGAACAGGAAAGATCCCATACCAGTCAATAGCGCAATGAGCAGCCCCACACCTGCAACATAGATAAAGTTGAACGGCAGAATGCGTCTTACTGTCTTCAGATCGTAGGCTAAGAGCAGAAGGACGACAGCGCTGGCACTCATTAATCCGCCAATAAATCCTCCGCCTGGATTGTTATGTCCCGCAAGAAATAGGTGAAGGGAGAAGAGCAGGATGATAAATGCAGTGATTTTGGTTGTGACTTGTAAAAGCATATCATTCGTATCAATTTTTCTCATCGGCGCACTCCTCTCTTCCGTTTTCCTTGTGTCTTTAATAATCCATAGATACCAAGTGCCGCAATCGCCAGCACGGTAATTTCAAACAGTGTATCAAAGCCCCTGAAATCAACAAGGATGACATTGACAATGTTGTCTCCGCCTGCAAGCTTGTAGCTGTTTTCAATAAAGTAAGACGCAATCGTATCAAGTGACTGATTGCTTGTTGAAGCGAAAGCAAGGCATGTCACAATGACACCAACACCTACTGAAATAATGAGATTGGTCATTTTAAATTTCCTTGTTTTTTGCTTCATGCTCAGCTTTGGCAAGTGATAGAAGCAAAGTAAAAACAGTGCCACAGAAATTGTTTCAATAATTAACTGGGTGAGGGCAAGGTCAGGTGCCCTGAAAATAACAAAAAATAGTGACAGCGTATACCCCATGACACCTAGCCCGATAATGGCTGTTAAGCGAGAACGAGCAAACACAGTCGTGAGGGTTGCTGCTATCATCACTAATGACAGAATGACCTCGTACGTGCCGATTGGAGCAGCATGCTCCATATTAAATGAGAAGGCATTCTGATAAAACATGACACTCCCAAGCACGATAATCATGAACCCAAACACATAGACAAGGTAATCACGAAGGAAACCAGTCATATAGCTGCTTGTTAGACGATAGGAGCCTTTTTCTAAGCCTATGAGTGAACGGTCATATAAGGAGTTAAATGACCATTTTTTCTTGAATATATTATATATCGGACGCCATTTTGACAACGTCAAATATCCGATAATTCCTAAAGCGACAACACCTATTGTCATATATACCTCTGGCAGGAAGCCGTGCCATGCCTCAATTTTGACAACAAACCGTTTTCCTGGATCAATCGCATCTGGAATAATGGCTGCAATTGCAGGTTCAATGACAGAATAAGCTAGAATATTTGGGAAGAAGAAAAAGGTGACCACAAGTGCAGCAAGGATAATTGGCGGGATGAGCATACCAATCGGTGCTTCATGCGGCTTTTTCTCTAATTGATCTAACTGAAGATTGCCTCTAAATGTTTTAAAGAGAAGCATCATACTGTAAATGAACGTAAAGACACTAGCGAGCCAAGCAATTGCTGGAAAAATAGTGCCCCATGTCGAAATATCTGTAAAGCTGATTTCAGAAATGCGTATCATACTTGTGAAAAACAGCTCTTTACTTAAGAAACCATTAAATGGTGGAAGACCAGCCATTGAAAATGTACCGATTAACGTAATCGTAAAGGTAATCGGCATAATGGTCATTAAACCGCCTAACTTCCGAATGTCCCGAGTGCCGGTTTCGTGATCAATGATACCAGCCGCCATAAAGAGACTGCCTTTAAACGTGGCATGATTAATTAAATGGAAAATCGCAGCGAGAACGGCCGCGCCGAAATAGGCAGGATTGTTTTCATGAATCGCAGCTGCTCCTACACCCAGCATAAGCATAATCATCCCGAGCTGACTAACGGTAGAAAAGGCAAGAATGGCTTTTAAATCGTTTTGACGAACGGCGTGGAATGATCCCCAAAATAATGTCACAAGTCCAACGATGGATATGGTCCAAAACCACACCTCTGAAATAGCAAAGATTGGACTGAAGCGGGCAACAAGATAAATACCAGCTTTCACCATCGTAGCAGAATGCAGATAACTGCTCACAGGGGTAGGTGCTTCCATTGCATCAGGCAGCCAGATATAAAATGGGAACTGCGCTGATTTCGTAAAGGCACCAAGTAAGATCAGAATCATGGCAGGGATAAAGTAAGGTGATGCCATAATGAGCTGAAGCTGATTGACTGCTTCACGAATACTGAATGAATCAGTTATCAGGTAGATGAGGATGAAGCCACCAAGCATAGCTAATCCGCCAAAAACAGTAATAAGCAGTGATTTGGTTGCTCCATATCTAGAGCGTTCCCGCTTATACCAATACCCAATTAAGAGGAAGGAAGAAATACTCGTTAGCTCCCAAAACAAGTAAAGAACCACCATGTTGTCAGATAGAACGACACCGAGCATAGCGGTCATAAACATTAACAAATACGTATAAAAAGAGCCGAGTTGTTCTTTTTCCTTCGATAAGTAGAAAATACTGTACAAGACGACAAGTGCGCCAATACCTGTAATCAATAGCGCAAATAACAAACTAAGACCGTCTACATACACAGTGAAATTCATTCCTAGAGAAGGAATCCATTCGACCTGTGAAAATAACGTTCGTCCATTTGATGTCATCGTAATCATCTGGACAAAATAGCTAAATAATAGAATAGGCAAGATAAGAACAAACCACCCTGTATGTATACGCTTTACGTATTTAAAAAGAAAAGGCACAACAAACGCAAGCAAAAAAGGCGATAGGATGGCGAAGTGAATAAGCTGCAAGAAAATAAACCTCCTTCAATCAATATAAATTCACGTTCTAAAGAACTGGTAAATAAAATTATAGCGTAAATACAGACATAGTGCATTGGTTTGAACTGATTTACAGTAAACTGTATTTGTTTTGAGTTCTTTTGACCACAAAAAATATTTTATCAAAAATGAAACTCATTGTATATTGTTTTGTATTTCGTACATGCTTTTCTTAAAGGAGCTGATTACATGAAACTAAAAGCGGGCATCAGCTTAAGCATATTCTGCACGATTTTAGGAGGAGCATTCTTCATAGAACGAAATGATCAAAAAAGGTGGCAGGCGGAAAGTGAATGGCCGTTGTTTTCAGAACATCTTCTCTATATGACCTATCAAGAGGCAAGACAATATCCATTCCAGCCAAGAGAATATATACGCGTGGTCTCTGCCGAAGAATAAAACCCTTATAGGAGAAAAGAAATATAAAAAAAGCATGTGCCCGTAATAGAGCCCATGCTTTTTATTGTTTGATTAAGTAAACATTCTAAGTAAGATTGTTGCGCAGATCACAGTTGCTGCTCCGCCAAGACGTGTAGATACTTGTGCGAAAGGCATCAGACCCATTCTTCCAGAAGCTGAAAGGATCGCAACGTCACCAGTACCGCCAAGTCCGCTGTGACAGCCTGTCACAATCGCAGATTCTACTGGGTACATGTTCATCAATTTCCCAACGAAGTAACCTGAACCAACCATTCCAAGAACGACAGCGATACATACACAAACAAATGGAATAGAAATCACTGTTGCTACATCATCAAGTGGAATGTATAGAATTCCGAGACCGACCATAAGCGGCCATGTAAAGCTTCTTGATACAAACTTGTAGAACTGCTGTGAGCCATCTTGCAGATGCTGAGGCATCACGTTTAAGTATTTGATTAAAGCGGCAAGTACAATCATTAAGATTGGACCTGGAATATGAACAAAGCTTTCTAACAAACCACCAAAAATGAACGTTGTACAAGCAACGAGTACACCAGCACCCATTAACCCGAAATCAACTTTTGGATCCATATCAGGCTGTTCAAAAATTTCATTTGCCTCTTTTGATTTTACAAGACGGCCATTCCCGTTTAGTTCAGGACGTTTTTCACCAAGCTTCTTCATTGCGCCAGCACAGATAATGGCAATGACGTTCCCAATGACGGCAGCAGGAATTAATTGAGAAATTAATGACTCTGCTGATACACCAAGAATTTGTGAATAAGCAATAGATAATGGCAAAATTCCTTCACCAACACCACCGGCAATAATCGGAACAATAATAAAGAAGAACGAATGATGCGGTGTGTAACCAACTAAAAGACCAACAAGAATTCCAGCAGTCACAGCTGCAATTGTACCTGCAACAAGAGGAACAAACATACGAATAAGGCCTTGTACTAAAACAGTTCGCTGCATCCCAAGAATACTACCTACTACAAGAGCAGAAATATAGAAGTAAAGGAAGTTCGACGTTTTCATAAGAGACGTAACCGCTTCCAACGAGTTCGGATTCAGAACATGAAAAAAGACCAAGAACGATGGTACGAATAAAGAAAGAATCGCCGGTCCACCAATATCTTTTAAGATCGGAATACGTTGTCCTATATCTCCAAGGAAAATCCCCAAAATCATAATAACAGCGAAACCACCAAGCATATTTGCTGGAATTTTATTAAAATAAGCGGCAGTTAAAATAATCGCTGCAAGTACTAAATACACAGGTAAGTCAATAACACCAATTTTCCAAGACATGATCTTACGGAAAACGCTTTTATTATTGTCAGAATCGTCTGTAATCGATTTCAATTGTTGTGTATTAGCCACATAAACACCCCCAAATGCTATTTGTCTCAATTGTAGAAGATTCTGTGACACTCATCTATTTATTAAACTAAATTAAGTGTAATAAAAGTAAAATAAACAGGAGTTTTTATGTTTTTATCATACAAAAATCCCCTGAAGGTAGTTTATCCTTCAGGGGATTGATCATACATCGTATTTATCGTTTTCCTTTTAAATAAGGGGTCCCAAGTGCTTTCGGTGCATCTGCCCGGCCGATGAAGCCAGTGAGTGCTAGGATGGTAAGCACATATGGTGCAATGAGCATATACACGTTCGGTATATCTTGGAATAGCGGCAGGAGAGAGCCAATGATGCTTAAACTTTGAGCAAATCCAAAGAATAAAGCAGCGCCCATTGCGCCGAATGGGTGCCATTTACCGAAGACAAGCGCAGCTAGTGCGATGAAGCCTTGTCCAGTAATGGTAGCATGTGAGAAATCAAGTGCGATGGTCGACGCATAAACAGCTCCGCCAAGACCACCAAACAGTCCACTAATAAAGACGCCGATATAGCGCATCCGGTACACTTTGATTCCCATTGTATCAGCAGCCATTGGATGTTCTCCGACTGCACGAAGACGAAGACCAAACGGCATTTTAAATAAAACAAACCAAGCAACAACCGCAAGCGCTAATGCGAGTATGGATGTATAATAAACATCTTTAAAGAATATATCGCCAATTATCGGAATGTCACTTAAAAGGGGAATATCACCTTTATAGAAAGGCTCTGTAATTTTATCTGTTTGTGCTTTCCCGTAAATGAGTTTCACGACAAACAGCGTAGCGCCAAGTGCCAGCATGTTAATGGCAACACCACTGACCGTTTGATCTGCCCGGAATGTAATGGTTGCAACTGCATGAATCAAAGAGAACAATCCGCCGATTGCCATTCCGACGAGGAGCCCAAGCCACGGGGTCAACGCCCCAAACGTATCAGCATAAAATAAGTTAAAGATAATACTAGAAAATGCTCCGACGACCATCAAACCTTCAAGACCGATATTCACAACACCTGATCTTTCTGAAAAGACGCCTCCAAGAGCGGTTAAAATAAGTGGTGCAGCATAGACAAGTGTAGCTGGGACGATGATTTCAAGAATTTGCAGAAATCCCACTTATTTTCCCCCCTTTTTTTTCATTTGGTTCATCACAAGACGGATAATATAGCTTGAGGCGACGAAAAGAATAATGATCGCAATGACAATATCAACGACCTCAGTCGGTACGCCAGATTCAAGCGGCATATTTAAAGCACCGACCTTCAATCCACCAAGCAGCAGCGCAGCAAGAACAACACCAACAGCAGTATTTCCACCTAATAAAGCGACGGCGATTCCATCAAAACCTACACCGGTAAACGAGCCTTTAATTGAGGCATATTCAAATGTGCCAAGACCTTCCATTGCGCCTGCAAGACCTGCAAAAGCACCTGAAATCAGCATCGCATAAATGATATTGCGACGAACGTTCATACCAGCATAATGGGATGCCTGCTGGTTCATTCCAACAGCCCGCAATTCAAAGCCTTTAGAGGTTTTTTGAATAATGACCCACATCACGACCGCAGCTATAATGGCAACAAAAATACCATTGTGCATCCGGGAGAAATCGGTAATTTGTTCAAAAAATCCAGAGCGAAGCGAGGCAGTGGCATCGATTTTTTCTGTTTTATCTTTATTATTTGTTAAGACATTTGAGATCAAATAGTTTGTAACATGAAGGGCAATGTAGTTCATCATGATCGTGACAATCACTTCATGAACATAAAAACGAGCCTTTAAAAACCCAGGAATAAAGCCCCATAATGCACCAGCAGCAGCTGCGGTGATGAGTGCAAGCGGCAGATGGATATACATAGGTGCATGGACAGTTGTACCGATCCATACAGCAGCTACCCAGCCAATCAGCATTTGACCTTCTACACCGATATTAAAGAGACCTGTTCGAAATGCAAAAGCAACAGCAAGTCCTGATAAAATGTAAGGCGTGACTTGTCTGATGGTTTCTCCCATATAATAGGTTTCACCGAAGACGCCATTCCAAAGGGCGCCATAGCCTTCGATGACACTATAACCGCTTGCCAGCATAATAATGGCCCCAACAAAAAGACCAAGTACAATGGCTATAAGCGGAATTAGCAGATTTGTTAAGCGATTAGACATTTGCTTCGTTCCCCACTTCCTGTTGCGTACTTCCAGCCATTAATAGACCAAGCTCTTGCTCTGTTGTTTCTTTTGGATCAACGATGGCGATAATGCTGCCTTCGAAAATAACAGCGATCTTATCACTGACATTGATAATTTCATCAAGCTCAAAGGAGATGAGCAGGACGGCTTTCCCTGAGTCCCTTTGCTCAATCAGACGCTTATGAACAAATTCAATTGCACCAACATCAAGTCCTCGTGTCGGCTGAGCGGCAATTAATAAATCAGGATTGCGGTCAACTTCTCGGCCAATAATGGCTTTTTGCTGGTTCCCGCCTGACAGGGCGCGTGCCTCTGTATATTCACTCGGTGTTCTTACGTCATACTCCGCAATGATTCGTTTTGCTTTTTGGTAAATATTTTTCATATTCATCAAGCCAAATTTTGAGTATGGGCGCTGATAATACGTTTGTAAGGAAATATTTTCTCCAATTGAAAAATCAAGCACAAGTCCGTGTTTATGACGGTCTTGAGGAATATGTCCAATTCCAGATTCGGTCACCTTCCGAGGCGGAAGGTTTTGAATGGCTTTCCCGTTTAGCTTGATCGTGCCAGACTCTGATTTTTTTAGACCAGTAATGGCTTCAATTAATTCAGATTGACCATTGCCATCTACTCCAGCAATTCCGACAATTTCGCCAGCCTTCACTGAGAGGTTGAGATGTTTGACTGCCTCAATTCCTCGCGCGTCTTTTACCGTAAGGTCTTGAATTTGAAGCACTTCCTCAGCAGGGGAGGCGTCTTTTTTGTCTGTTTTAAATGAAACTTCACGACCGACCATGAGGCTCGCAAGTTCATCTTTATTTGTGCTTTCCACATCAAGTGTACGAATGCCTTGGCCTTTTCGGATAATGGTCACACGGTGACAGGCATCCATAATTTCTTTCAGCTTATGGGTAATTAAAATAATGGATTTGCCTTCATTGATTAAGTTTTTCATAATTTGTATGAGTTCTTTGATTTCTTGAGGTGTTAAGACGGCTGTTGGTTCGTCGAAGATCAAAATGTCAGCGCCGCGGTAAAGTGTTTTTAAGATTTCTGCACGCTGCTGCATGCCGACAGAGATGTCAGATACTTTTGCGGCAGGGTCTATTTTTAAACCATAGCGGTCAGAAAGCTCTTGTACTTGCTGTATGGCTTGTTCTTTGTCGATCTTTCCAAACTTCTTAGGCTCTTTTCCTAAGATGATGTTTTCAGCGACGGTGAATGTATCGACAAGCATAAAGTGTTGATGCACCATACCGATGCCTAAATCACTAGCATCATTTGGACTAGAGATGGTCACAGGTTTTCCGTGTACCTTGATTTCACCTTTTTCAGGCTGATACAGTCCGAAAAGCACGTTCATAAGCGTTGATTTTCCAGCGCCGTTTTCACCAAGCAGCGCATGAATTTCGCCCTTTTTTAGCTGCAGCGTAATGTTGTCGTTTGCTACAATGCCAGGGAACTCTTTGCGTATATTCAACATTTCAATGACATAATCCACAGGTTTAACCGCTCCTTTTTTAGGGTGCTGATAAAGATAAAAACTAGCAAAAGAAAAGCTGCAAAGCGAGGCTGCAGCTTTTCTTTTACCACCTTTTACGAATAAAGAGGAGGTAAAGGAGAGGCAAGGGGATAAGGCGCGCTTATCCCGATGCTCAAATTAAGCTTTAAAATCTTTTAGTTCATCACGTGTTGCAGGGATTTTGACTTCACCCTTGATGATTTTTTGTTTCCATTCTTCTACTTTCTTCAATACATCTTTATCAAGGTTGTCCTGAGATGGAGAAATGTCAACAGCGCCTTCTTTCAGACCGTAAGTGATCACTTCGCCGCCAGGGAATTTACCTTCTTTTGCTTTCGTTGTTAAGTCTTGTACCGCTGTGTCTACTTTCTTAATCATAGAAGTAAGAGTGACACTTTGTTTTGTTCCAGGTACTTTTCCTTCGTCATACTGGTCTTTATCTACACCAATAACCCAAACTTTACGGTTAGGATCAGCTTTTTTCAGGTTTTTCGCTTCTGTGAAGACACCAGTTCCAGTACCGCCAGCTGCGTGATAAATGATGTCGACGCCAGATTTGTACATGCTTTCAGCTGTTGCTTTACCGATGTCTGCTTTATCGAATGCACCAGCATATTTCACTTCCACTTTTGCTTTCGGGTTAGCTGCTTCAACGCCTGCACGGAATCCAACTTCGAATTTTCTGATTAATTCAGAGTCAACGCCGCCAACAAAACCGATTTTGTTCGATTTTGTAGAAAGAGCAGCCGCAACACCTACAAGGAATGATCCTTCATTTTCGTTAAACATAATGCTGGCTACGTTGTCTTTTTTCACAACTGCATCAACAATACCAAAGTGATTATTTTTACGTTGATCTGCGATTTCACTAATAGAATCTTGCATTAAGAAACCAATTCCATAAATCAGGTCGAATTTCTCACGAGCAAGTGTGTTTAAGTTCGTTGTATAGTCAGCGTCTGATTTAGATTGTAAGTAATCAAAGCCGTTTTTACCTTTTTTTAAATTGTTGTCTTTCCCAAAAGCTTGTAAACCTTCCCAAGCTGATTGGTTAAATGATTTGTCATCGACACCACCGACATCAGTTACCATTGCAACAGTGAATTGATCTTTATCTTTTTTGCTTTCACCGCTGTTTGAGCCAGAGTTGCCGCATGCTCCAAGGATGGTTCCTGCTGCTACGACTAAGGACAATGCTAGTCCAATTTTGCGCTTCTTCAAAACATAACCCCCTATAAAATTTAAAAGTTTCAGAAAAGTCTCGCGAAAAAAGACCGTTCTACCTCTTCTTACCCTTCTGAATAGGGTATTTTATCCTGCTTTCTCCTGAAACTTGTGGAGGGCAGGAGAGAAGATGTAAGACATCAGACTTATATCTCGTTGAACTAATCAATCATAATTTATCATTTCCAATCGAATAAATAAATAGAAATTTGTTTTATTTTAAAAAAAATGTTAAAAGGCTAAATTCGATGTCTTTTTATCTGCTGAAATATGATATAATGCCGCTTTTGTGATGTGCTCTACTACAGTGGAACCGCTGATATCAAGGGGTTTGTGACATCGTGTGCCATAAAAAAACATCTGGCCTCTGTAAAAGGTCAGATGTGTCAAATTATAGATATTGCTGAATCAAATTCATATTTGTTGTACTGAGTTTATATTGGAAAACAGGACGTCCAATTGTCCCGTATGCCATTTCGACATCAACTACTTCGATGTCCTCAAGGAATTTCAAGTATTTTCTAATGGAGACTTGAGAGATTTCTGTATGATTTGCTAGGTCTTCGGTCGTGAAAGCTTGATGACCGAATGATTGAATACTTGTCCAGATGAGTTTGAGTGTGCTTTTGGTCAGGCCTTTTGGCAGAAGGACTTTTTCTGTCTCTGCTTTTTTATGAAAGAGCTTCGCATCTAAATCATTTTGCGAGATGCTGTTCATCGTTTGGTACAAGGCGTGTTTACGTTTATACTCTGAGAGCGCTGATTGGAAACGTTCAAACTCAAATGGCTTGATTAAATAATCAACGGCCCCGTTTCGCATCGTTTGCTGGATCACGTCGACTTCATTGGCAGCTGAAATGACAATGACATCAACAGAATGATTTTGTTTGCGTATTTCTGATAATAGGACCAGTCCATTTTGTCCAGGCATATAAATATCGAGCAGTACAAGGTGAATGGCTTCTGTTTTTAAGATGTCCAGTGCCTGCTGAAAAGAGGTGGCAATCCCTATTAATTCAAAACCGTCTATTTGGGTCAGGTAGCGTTTGTTCAGCTCCCCAACCATTGGGTCGTCTTCTACTATTAACACATTAATCATGTGAATCCTCCTTTTGTTTATACGGAATGCGGAGACTAAAGGTCGTTCCTTCTCCTTTTTCACTCGTGACAATCAGGTGTCCGTTCAATTTTTTGATGCTTTGGTCAACAAAGTAGAGACCGAATCCTCTGTCTTCTCCTTTAGTTGAAAAGCCTTGATCAAACATGATGTCTTGTTCGTCTTTTGTGAGACCAACACCTGTGTCCGTAATCTCAATATGAAGCTGCTCCTGGACGTATCGGAATGAGATTGAGATGTTTTTCGTCTCAGTATGAGAAACAGCATCGAGTGCGTTATTTAACAGGTTGCCAATCACGGTAATGAGATCATGCGTCACTGCTGGGTCCTCTGAATTTGGGACTTGTGTGCTGCATATGACTTCTAAGGTCGCGCCTTGTTCCCTGATGTAGCTTTGTTTTCCTAGTAAAAATCCTGCTAAAACAGAGTTTTTCACATGGTTGATGATTTCATTTGTTTCCGTTTGCTGATAGATCGCAATATCTTTGATATAGGTGCCAAGGTCATCGTAGTTTTTGAGCTGAACCAGTCCTAAAATGACATGAAGCTTGTTCATAAATTCATGTGACTGGGCACGGAGGGCATTTGCATACATTTTGACTCCGCTCAGCTGCTCAGCCAAGTGTTTGACTTCTGTTTTGTCACGGAAGGTGGCGATTGCCCCAACAATCTCGCCTTTAACCGTAATCGGGACCTCGTTAAAGACGAGCTCCAGTCCGTTCATTCTCACGTCGCGGTCAAGCAGCGGCTTGCGTGTTTCAATGACTTGCTTTAAGCCGCTTGAAGGGAGGAGCACCTGAACATCTTGTTCTCTAGGATCAACCATAATGCCCATATTATGAAAGAGCCGTTTGGCTTCAGCGTTGGCCAGCTTGATTTTACCGTGCTGATCGACCGCAAGAATCCCTTCTTTTGTTGATTCTAGCATGGCGCTTCGTTCTTTTAATAATGTAGCGATCTCATCTGGCTCTAGTCCAAACATAATTTTCTTCACTTTTCGTGCCACAATGAGTGCTCCGATGATACCAGAAAGAAGGCTGAGCGATATGACGAAGTAGAGCGGAAGTAAGCTTTGATGAATAATCAAGTCAATTTCCTTTAACGTAATCCCTACTGCCACAGCCCCGAGCTGCTTTCCATCTTGATCATAAACAGGAACAAAAGCACGCATGGATCTGCCAAGTGTTCCAGAAGCCGTACTAATATGTTCTTTACCCTGTAATGCTGGTTTTTCATCACCGCCAGCAAACCGCTTCCCGATCTTCTGCGGATTTGGATGGGTTTTTCGAATACCGTTCATATCCATCACGACAACGAATTCGGTTTTGGTGATTCGCTGAACACTTGTTGTATATTGACGAAGTACTGAATATGATCGATTTTCTTCTAATGATTTCGCTGTGATCGGAGCCTCTGCGACCATTTTGGCAGTGGAGAGGGCGATGTCACGTTCCTGTTGATGAATGTTCTTAGCTGTTTCCGACCAGATCGTAAAGAATGTGATACAAAGGGAGATCAGGACAACGATACAAACAAAAATCGTCAGCCGTGTTTGCAGTCTTAATGTTTTTTTCACGAGTATACCCCTAACGCACGATTTTTTCGTAATAGTAATACTTTAACGGGAAAATGTAAGTTTGTGAAGGAATGTACGTGCAAAATCACAAATTTGATTTTGCTGCCAGTTTACTTTGAAAGCATCTTGTCAATCCGTTTTAAGTGAGCCATAATAAATGTGAGCTTATGAGAAAGGATCTATTTATGAAAAATACATATTTGACTGGATATTTTCCGCTGATTTCGATTTTACTATTCAGCTCTGCTTTTTCGATTTTCACAGTAGGGATCACGACTGATTTCTTGACTCAAACAGGTATTTTAAAAGGAATGCTGGAATTTTTCTCGGAACAGGGCATCAGGCTTGCTCTTTTTGCTGCTTTTGCACTTGTTTATTTTATGATTTTATCTGCCTTGAAACTGATTGCAGATACGGTGTTAGAGCTGGCACTACTCTTTTTCGCGAAAGATCCTGAAGGGGAGAACTTAAAGAAAATTCGGATTGCATCCGTTGTTTATTTATTTGCCAGCTTGCTTGCATTTCTGTTGACGCATCAGCTGATTCTGCTTGTCGGACTGTTTGTTTTAGCAAGTCTTGTCTATTTTATCTGGGTTGTGGTTCGCATTTATCAATCGCTTTCCATGCTGAATTTAATTGGATTTATGATGTTTATTCTTCTGTTTTGGGCCACGTTTTTAATCGGCATTTTGTACTTATTTATTAAGCTTTATAACAGTGTTATGGCGAGTCTGCCTTCTTAAACAGACAAAGAAAGCATCCTCCACCATCGGAGGATGCTCAGCGTGTAGACAAACCCTCGCATTCGGTGTCAGGGCTGCGTTCCGGTGCTCACGAATGTTCAATTCGCTCCGCTCCGGTACTCGTCCTTCCTAGACTGCAAAGGTTTTCAGGTCACGCTGAAAAGAAGACAAAGGGCTAAAATAAAAATCATTTTAGCCCTTTGTCAACAATGTGAGCATCCTCCACCATCGGAGGATGCTTTTTTATGAAAGAAACCGTTTTTGAATATCGGGTGTAGGCATCATACAAGATGTTTTTTGACCGAACCATTTGTAGCGATTTTTCGCCATCCGCTCATAAAACCAATCACGGATAGGGCGGGGAATGGCAATGAGTAAATAACTCCATTTGTAGATCCCTTTTAAATGCCGCGTGGCTTTTAAGATGCCTGTCGACTTCGTATAAAGGGTGCCTTTTTCAATATAAATGAATGAATTGAACTCATCTAAAGGCAAACCGTTTTCTTTTAAAATGCGCTGCCCTGTATCTGATTGTAATGAAGCAAACATCATTCGCTCATCTGGATCACGCTTAATCACAAACTGAACAGCGCCGCTGCACACGTTGCAGACACCGTCAAATAAAATTAAATGGGGTGGATGTGTTGAATGCATTGCAATCAAACCTCCTGTTTATCTGGCGTATTGCATCGTATTTTTCCAAATACGTAAGTGCGGGCTGGAGCTGTAAATTGATTCAACCGTTCCTCTATCTCTTCCAACCCATACACCCATTGTATATTGATCTGTCAGTCCAACAAACCAAATGTCTTTGTAGTCATTGGATGTCCCTGTTTTACCACCAATGTAAGGGGAACTGAAATTCGCTTTTTTCCCTGTTCCGCTTTTTACAACGGAGGCAAGCAGTTTACGCATGGTGTCATTTGTCCGCTGAGAATACACTTGCTTCGGTGACTCTTTCCACTTGTAAAGGGTCTTACCGTTTAAGTCTGTTACCTTTGTGATCGAATGACTTTGCGTGTAAGCTCCTTGATTACCAAAGACGGTATACGCATCTGTTATTTCTAGCGGTGAGAAGCCCTTCGTAAATCCGCCAAGTGCAGAAGGAAGGCGATAATCATCCGCTACGATATGCTCGAATGAGAATTTCTCTAAATAGCTGAAGCCTTTTTTGACACCGACTGTATCCAGCATTCGGATCGCAGGGGTATTGTAAGAGTTCTTAAAGGCTGTTTCAAGTGTGACAGTTCCATACGTTTTATGATTATAGTTCTGCGGACAGTATCCGCTGCTGCAAAACTTGCCGGCACTGATTTTGCTTGAAGCTGTTGCACCGGTTTGGTCGATGTAAGGACCATAGTCTAAAAGCGGCTTAATTGCAGAACCAGGCTGTCTTTGCGCTTGATAGGCGTAGTTGAAATCAAACTTCTTATAGTTTTTTCCGCCAGCAAGTGCAACAATTTGATGCGTTTCATGATTAATGACCGCTGATCCGCCTTCTACACCTTGGTAAGGGAGTTGCGCATTGAGCTGATAGACGGCTCGTTGCTGTAAGGAAGGATCAAGTGCCGTATAAATTTTGACACCATCCTGAAGCAGGGCACTAACTTTTTCAGATAATTCTTTTTGAATGGCTTTTTTTGCTCCATCTGTTTTGGCTTTCTTCAATCGTTTTGTGAAGCCTTCCTGATCTGACACAAGATCGGTAAATTCCTCATTGGTATATGTCACATAGTCAGGATAAAGGTTTTTCTTTTCACTTAAGGACAGGCTGATTTTTTCTTTGACGGCTTTTTTGTATTGCTTTTTGGTAATGACGCCGTCTTTCTTTAAAATACCAAGCAGTCGTTCTTGGCGTTTCTTCGTGTGCTTGAATTGTTTCAATGGGTCATACAGTGTTGGGTTGTTTGGAATCGCAGAGATAAATGCCATCTGTGCAAGCGTTAAAGAACTAAGCGGCTTATCAAAATAGTAATTAGCCGCAGAACCGACACCGTAAACACCATTACTGAAATAAATCGTATTTAAATAGCTTTCGAGAATTTCATCTTTCGAGAATTTCCGCTCTAATTCATAGGAATAGAGAAGCTCTGTAAACTTTCGGGTGAACGAACGTTCATGGCTTAAATATAAGTTGCGGGATAACTGCTGTGTGATCGTACTCGCTCCTTGGCTGATGCCATGGTTTTTGACATTTGAGGCAAGGGCACGAACAACCCCCATAAAGTCAATGCCTTTATGGTCATAAAAGTTCCGGTCCTCTGAGCGGAGGAACAGCTCCTTCACAGAATCAGGAATTTTATCATACGTCACGAACACTCGGTTTTCATCGTTTGATACGATCTCAGAGATGAGAGAACCATCCCGATCATACATATAACTGTTTTGGGAAAAATCTATCTTTTCCAGCTTGATTTTTTGATCAAGCACTTCGTTAACAGGCTTGACACTTGCAGCTTCTTCCTTTGATAGATAAAAAGTAAGAACAAATAATGGAATGAGGGCAGCAAGTAATAACCAACCAATGATTGCACGAAACATGAGGTCACTCACTTTCTTCAATTTTCTAGCCATATCGTACCATTCTTTTGCGAATACGAGAAGGTTATTTTTAGAAAAGAATGGGCTTGAAGACTAGTGAATAAGGCTTCTACACATGAAAAAAGAGTACCTGATGCTGGATCAGACACTCCTTTCTTTTGTCTTCCCATGCGAGCGGACCGCCCATAAAAATAACGCGCCAAACAGAAAAATTCCGGCGGTGACATAAAAGACAGCTGGAATCCCATAATGACTCGCCACAATGCCGCCAATCACCGGACCGACGACATTCCCAAGAAAGCGGAAGCTGACATTGTATCCGAGCACTTCCCCTTGCATAGAGGCAGGTGCTTTGATCCGAATATACGCTGTCGTACACGGAATAATCCCGCCAAGTGCCATTCCGTATAGAAAACGGAAAAGTACTAACATCACATAGGAATCCGCCATCGCTTGCGGGATGAATAAAATAGAGGAGAGGATGAGAAGGGCAAGCAGCACCTTGTCGTGACCAATTCGATCTCCGAGATCTCCCCATTTTCGTGTAAAGAGCAAATTGCCAAGTCCAGTTGCAGAGAACGCAAGACCCGCATAAAATGCGAGATTAACAGGACCGTGTAAATCATGAATGTATAAAGCCAAAAGTGGCTGAATGCTAAAGTTCCCTACTTGTGTAATAAACGTTAAAAGCATCGTGACCACAAGCAAAGGCTGTTTGAAAATATGAACGAGTACATCCTTCCGTGAGTAAGAAACGCGCTTTGCTTCTTTTGAACGGATGGGCTGTTCTTTCACTCCGAAAATAATCACAATAGCTGACACATAAATGACAGTAGCTGTGAGGAAAAACGTATAAATAAATCCGACGCTGTCTGCCATGAATCCGCCCATTAATGGACCAAACAACCCCCCGGCAACATTACTCATCTGCATCGTTCCAAGGGTTTTACCTGCAGTTGCCTTTTCCGTCTGTGCAGAGATCAGTGCCATCGAAGTCGAGATAAAGCCTGTGACAAGCCCCATGAAGAGCCGCAGTGCGAATAGCTGATAAACGGTTTGCACAAGCCCCATTAATAGAATACTTGTTGCAATCCCAATTCCGTTAATGAGCAAAATCTTTTTATAACCATGACGGTCACCAATCCGTCCCCAAATCGGAGAAATCAGAAAGGCCGTTAAAAACGTGACCCCAAAGACATAGCCGCTCCACCTTTGGACAAATTCATTTGAATAGCTGCTATCAAGAGATTCTATGTAAAGTGATAAAAAAGGGACGATCATTGTAATGCTGGCAGATACAAAAAAGTTCACAAACCACATGATGTACAAGTTTTTCTTCCTGTTTGTGATAGAGACCACCTTCTTTATTTATTTCGTGTTCCTTAATAATTATAAAGGAAAATAAACGATCTTTCATCTGATGATAGGTTGGGCATAGTGAATCTGCATTATTTTCAAGAAAATGAAGTGATTTCAAGGTCCGTCTTAATATAATGATATCAGGATGAAAAACTGACGAGAAAGTGAGGTGAGACTGGTGGAACAGAAGGCGGTGCTTGTGGTCGATTTTGAATTTACGATGCCTGATGGAAAGTATCATCCACAAAATTTTTTTCCTGAAATTATTGAAGCTGGGGTAGTGAAAGCGGCAAGTGAAACGATTATAGACACGTTCTCTAGCTACGTCAAACCGAAAAAGTTTCCGAAGCTGACGAAACGCTGTAAATCGTTCCTCGGCATTACGCAGCAGGATGTAGAGAGCGGAATTTCCTTTGAGGCGTTTATCGAGAAGCTCGTGTCGCTTGATGAGGGAGAGGATTGTGAGATTATTACATGGGGCAATATGGACATGAAGGTGCTGAAGCAAAACTGTATGCTCAATCACATCGCCTTTCCTTTTAAGGGAAAGCTGAGGGACCTCGCCTTTGAGTATAAAACCTTTTTTGGTGATCGTACACTGACAGGGCTTCGCAAAGCGGCAAAGGAATACGGCAGTGAAGAAGCTGGTAAGCATCATAAAGCACTTGATGATGCCATGACGACTTATCAGCTGTTAACCCTTTTTGAAAAAGACAGAGCCTATGTGGAAAATCCGCAAACAACCAAAATTGGTGAGCTGATCGATTTCTCACACTTTTTTGATTCGGCTGATTAGCGGGCGTCTTCTGGAAAATAATCTTTTTCGAGAGAAGATAGGCATGCTCTTGATTTTTCAGCCCATTTGGAATCATCCGCATGGAGCGTTTGTTTTAATTTATCTACAGCTTCTTTTAGTGATACTTGATAATCTGGTATACCGCCATCATAAGGCTTCACCATATGATGAGGGATATTCGTCTGTTCACGATAGGCCAAAGCCCGTCTCTCTTGGAAAAAAGGCACGTCTGCTTCTTTTGGGTGATGCAGGTCGCCTTGAGTGGGATGTGTCAGAACGGCTTTTACTTGAACGAGATAGGTCGATGGTTTCACTGCTGTCACTTCCCCAACGTAAACACCTGTTTTGTAAAATCCTTTCACAACTTGTCCAATTTGAATGTCTGTCATGTGAAATTCCTCCATTTCCTTCTCGCAGGAAGGTATTTCATTTCTTTTAGCCAATATAGTGAAGTAAACGAGCAAAAGGGGGAATGGCGAATGCTGTCGTTCATCGCACTCTTTCTACTGTATTTTCCTGAAGATAAAAGGGAGTACATCCCAGCGGCAATCACCACGGTGATTTTCTTTATTGCTGCATTTATTTGCTTTCGTCTGATCGTTCGTGCGTCTAAGAAGCAGGAGCGGATAGATGAAAAAAGGACAAAAAAAATGGATTGATCATTTTCTTCTTGTATCTTCAGGAAACTTCACGGTGACGGTTGTACCAGACTGCAGCGAGCTTTTGAAACGAATGGTTCCATGGTGATTTTCAATGATAGAAAATGTCACTGTCAGCCCAAGTCCAGTCCCTTTATTTTTCAGGGTGTAATATGGTTCGCCAAGCTTTTTCATTTGGCTTTCTGTCATTCCTACACCGTTATCCACGAAATAAAGGCATATTTTATGATTTTCTTTTGAAGCAAAAAGTTCAATTTCCCCTTCGTGTTCTGGGGCTGCTTCAATCGCATTTTTGATTAAATTAATCATGACTTGCTTGATCTTCGTTTCATCCCCTTGAATGTATAAGTCTGGTTCAATGGATTGATGAATCGTGACCGATTTGAAATTCGCATAGGATGTCATCAGTGATGCACATTCCTCTAGTAATTTAGATAGATTGAGAGATTCAATTTGATAATAATTTTGTTTCGCAATGTCAAGATAACTCGTGATAATATCCTGCGCCCGGTCTAACTCTGACAGAACGAGATTTTTATAATCTTTATTGGTTGACGGCTCTTTTGTATTGTCACTAGAAAAGAGCAATTGGATAAAGCCTCTCACCACTGTCAGCGGATTGCGTACTTCATGGGCAACGCTTGCAGCGAGTTCACTTACAATGGTCAGCTTTTCTGACTGGACGAGCTGTGTTCTCATTTGCGCATTTTCTTTGACGAATTCAATGGAATAGATACTTAGCACAAGAAAGAATATGTAGTAAAGGGTTGAGAAAAATAACTCAAGTAACTTTTGCTGCATAATAAAGGCTGGGCTGTATTCCATTAAGCTGACCGCAAACAGTCCAATGTAAATAAAGAATCCTTTGGATAAACCGATAAGCACTCCATACATCAGCTTTTTCAGCTTCGAATATTGACGCCATTTCCGGTAGAACAGAAATGGGATGAAAAAGTAAATCGGAACAACAATGATTCCAACCCATAAGAAGGAGCCATACATCACGAATTTGACCATGGAACTTATCAAGATGGCGACGATCCCAGCAGTGTACCCTCCGTATAAAATGGCAAGTACAAGAGGGATGGATTGAAGCCCAGTCTGCAAATCTAAAATCGAACCAACTGGATATATAATACATAGTGCTGAAGAGATGGATGCGAATACTGTGATGAGCAGTTTATTCGTTTTTGGGAAATGAGCAGGGGTCCGGCTTAGCCATAGCGCATGATATAAAAAGATTGGAAATAGAATAAAAGATACATGGAGCAGAAAATCCTTGAACATTTCCATTTAAATGCTCTCCTCGTAAATAATTGTAATTCCTCTCATTATATCATCTCATGTACAAAGTAGATATGATAAAAGGAGGGTTTTTTTCTTTAAAAAGAACACCCGTTAGGATGTTCTTTCGATCGTATAGGGCTTATTCAGATGATCGCGTGAACGCTTGATGAAGGCGTTTCAATCCTTCTTTGACTGTTGAAGCAGGACAGCCGAGATTCATCCGAATAAAGCCGTCTCCTTCGTGTCCATACACGTGACCAAGCTCTAGGATCACTTTGCCCTTTTTCAGCAGATTCCGTTTCAATTCCGCTTGACTGAATTGATAATCCCGAATGTCCAGCCACAATAAATAAGAAGCATCTGGTTTCATATAACGCATATTTGGAAGGTGTTCGTCAATATAGTCCATCGCCATTTTCATATTGCTTTCGAGATAAAGAACAAGTGCATCGAGCCACTCATCCCCGTGGCGGTATGCTGCTTCCATCGCAGGAATCGCAAATGCATTCAGTTTGGCTAGTCCGTTTCTTTGCAATTCATTGGTGAAAAGGGTTCTTTTTTCTTCATCGGAAATGATAATGGCAGATGCTTGGAGGCCAGCTAAATTAAATGTTTTACTTGGTGCAATACACGTCACTGTGATATGTGCTATGTCGTCAGAAAGACTAGCAAATGGCACATGCGGCTTTCCGTATAGCATCAAATCAGAATGAATCTCATCTGAAACGACTGTGACACCATGCTTGACACATAAGTCTCCTACTCGCTTTAATTCTTCTTTTGTCCACGCTCTTCCGGACGGATTATGCGGATGACATAGGAACATGAGCTTCGCTTCTGGTCTGCTCAGTTTTTTCTCTAAATCATCAAAATCCATAAGATAGCGGTTGTTTTCTATTTTTAAAGGGTTGGTTGAGACTGTACGTCCATTTCGCTCAATCATTTGATAAAAAGGCGTATACACTGGTGACTGTATGACCACTTCGTCATTCGGTGCTGTAAAGGCTTGGACAGCAAAACTAAGTGCCGTGACGATCCCTGGTGTGAAGGTGACGGCTTCTGTCTGAATCGACCACCCGTGTCTTCTTTTGAGCCATTCGGCTACTGCCTGCTGCGTATCCTGGTCTTGAAAGGCATAGCCAAATACGCCATGATCCAATCGCTCTTTCAATGCATCAAGGACGACCTGCGGCGCTTTAAAATCCATATCTGCCACCCACATCGGCAGCGCATCTGTTGTCAGGAACAAAGACTCTGCTTGGTCCCATTTCACTGATTTTGAACCTTTACGTATGATCTGTTCGTCGAAATTCATGAAACCCACCTCTAGCCGTTTTTCAACCATTGTTGGTTGTGCTAAAATAAACATCACAAAATTTATTATAAGCGGTGATACCGATGAAAGATAGTCAAGCTGTAGAAGAGATGATTCAACTTATTAAGGCATGGGACCCTTTTCAATATGGAGAGGACTTTTATGAAACGGAGCCTGCTGACGTCATCAGTGCATTATACGACGCAGAAGACTCTTTATCTTTAGCAAAAGACATTCAAGCCATTTATCATCACTCATTTGAGCAGCTCCTGCCTTTCGAAAGCTGTCAACATATAGCGAATCAGCTTTTCGTCATACGAGACAGCAGCTCCTGCACACGCTAAGACAGGCTGAAATGTCCGATTTGATCAGACACAAAGACCGGATTTTCCTCAGGAACGAGGTGCCCGGTTTTTTTTAATGCATGCAAGGTCGAGTTTGGCAGATCCTTGTGCAGTCTTTCTCCTATTTGAATGGGAACGATCCGATCTTCCTCACCCCAAATGAGCAGCACTGGTGTCTCCATTTTCTTTAGGACATCCGAGGTCAAATCGCCTTCCCGGTGCCGAATCAAGCGGAAAATTCCTCGGAAAATTTGATCATCAGAAAAAGGCTTTAAATATCCGTCCACCATCTCTTGATCAATGATGGAATGATCATGTACAACAGCGGTTAAATTTTTCATTATGCCTTGCTTCAAGAGCTTTCTTTTAAGATAGAGATAAAAATAAGGAATATATGTGCTGTAAACAAGCGATCTCTTTGATTTATTTAAATACCCTGAGCTGCACAAAAGTACCGCCTTTTCAAATAGGTCTGGCCGTTCAGATGCAGCGTATAAAGCAATTTGGCCGCCCATCGAATGACCCACTAGGATCGCATGCTGAATCTGCAAGTAACCAGCTAGCTCAATAATGATCTTTCCCATGTTGCGATAGCTGTAAATAAACGTATTCGACTTCTCGGACTGTCCAAACGGCGGCAGATCAATTGCAATTAAATTGAAGTCTTGTTTCAGAAGCGGGATGAGCTTTCGATAGCTGAAGGTAGAAGAGAAGAGTCCGTGAATTAAGATCAATGTTTTCTTCCCCTTATTTGGATAGTGCTCATAATAGATATCTAAACCGAATTTACTTTTCATATAAGCTGGCTGAACAAAGTCCACACTCATCACTCCGATACTTGATACTCTCTCTGTTAGGTGACTGTATTGTACCCTAAAAAGTGGATTTTAAGCTATGGTTAGCATCTTTTCCCTGCTTAGCATAATGGGAAAAACGTGCTATAATGTTCAGAAGATTTTTTAAAACTAGCTTTTACAATCTGAGGTGTGAAATCAAATGAAACTAACAGAAAAAGAAACTGAAATATTAGAGATTTTAGATGAAAATAGCCGCGCCGATTTAAATACAATTGCAAAAATGGCAGGCGTGACAACAGAAGAAGCAGAAGCCATTATTCAAAAACTAGAAGATCAAAAAGTCATTATTGATTATTCAACCATGATTGACTGGCGTAAAGTGGATGGTCATGAAGGCGTCACAGCAATGATTGATGTAAAAGTGACACCAAAAAGAGGCGTCGGATTTGATGAAATTGCTGAACGTATTTATCGCTTTCAGGAAGTGGAGTCTGTCTATCTCATGTCAGGTGTTTATGATCTATCTGTTGTGATCCGCGGAAGATCTATGTCTGATATTGCCCGCTTCGTATCTGAAAAATTATCGACACTTGATTCCGTGGTTTCAACAACTACCCACTTTATTTTGAAGAGATATAAACATGATGGGAAAGTGTTTGAAACAGGAGACGATGACAAAAGAATCGTGGTGTCTCCTTAAATGAAAAAGTCTTATTTATCTGAAACGGTACAAAGCATTCAGCCGTCAGGTATTCGGAAATTCTTTGATTTGGCAGCCACAATGGAAGGGGTCATTTCCCTTGGTGTCGGCGAGCCAGATTTCGTGACAGCTTGGAATGTCAGAGAAGCAAGTATTATGTCATTAGAACAAGGGCTTACCTCTTATACGGCGAACGCAGGGTTGTTATCTTTGCGAAAAGAACTGAGTCACTATTTATATAAGCGGTTTCACATTGACTACAGTCCTGAAGAAGAACTTATTATCACAGTTGGCGGAAGCCAGGCACTTGATTTGGCCTTTCGTGCGATTTTAAACAGTGGGGATGAAGTGATCATTCCAGAGCCTTGTTTCGTAGCATATGGGGCCCTTACGACACTTGCAGGCGGAGTACCTGTTTATTTAAGTACCTCGGCTGAAAAAGATTTCAAAGCAGACTCGGCGGATCTACGCACGAAGCTGACGCCTAAGACAAAAGCGATCCTGCTTTGCTCACCATCAAATCCAACTGGCTCTGTCTATTCAAAGGAAGAGCTTGAAGATATTGCTCAATTTGCAAAAGAGCATGACCTTCTCATTATCACGGATGAGATTTACGCAGAGCTGACGTATGATGAAGCTTTTACAAGCGTAGCTGCAATTCAAGATATGAAGGAAAGAACGATCCTGATTTCAGGCTTTTCAAAAGGGTTTGCCATGACAGGCTGGCGCTTAGGATATGTGGCAGCACCACCTGTACTGCGCGATGCTATGCTGAAAATACACCAATATTCTATGATGTGTGCGCCCGCTATGGCACAATATGCAGCAGAAGAAGCTTTGAAAAATGGACTTGAAGATGTAGAGAAAATGAAGAAAAGCTACAGAAGGCGCCGTAATTTGTTTGTCGGCTCTTTGAATGAACTGGGGCTGACATGCCACCAGCCAAACGGCGCATTTTACGCTTTCCCGTCCATTAAAACGACGGGCATGACGTCAGAACAATTTGCCGAGGAGCTGCTCCTGAGTGAAAAAGTAGCTGTTGTCCCTGGTAATGTCTTCGGGCCGAGTGGTGAAGGTCATATTCGCTGTTCATATGCTTCGTCTCTTGACCATCTTCAGGAATCACTTTCAAGAATCCAGCGCTTTTTGCAGGAACGACAAGTGAAAGAAGAAGCACCTGTCATCATAAAATAAAAAAAGGCATCAATCCATTAGGACTCATGCCTCTCAAATTAGGGGGGAATACTAGAAAGCATTCTTGTTTTCAGGTATTCCCCCTTTTGAACTGATCTAAACCCAATTAAAAAATATTTTGCGTAACTGACCGTTCTATGATATAGTTTTTAATTGCGTATAAACGAATATTAAAACATTTATTTAGGAGTTGTTATCATGGCGACAAAGTTTGAAGTAGGCAGTGTTTACACTGGTAAAGTAACAGGATTACAAGCGTATGGTGCGTTTGTTGCATTAGATGAAGAAACTCAAGGACTTGTGCATATTTCTGAAGTAACACATGGCTTTGTAAAAGACATCAACGAGCACCTTTCAATTGGTGACGAAGTACAAGTAAAAGTTCTTTCTGTTGATGAAAAAGCAGGTAAAATCAGCCTTTCTATCCGTGCTACACAAGATGCACCTGAAAGAAAAGAAAGCAAACCAAAGAAACAAAGACCACAGCAAGTGAAAGAAGAAGCTGCTGCACCACAAGGTTTCAATACACTTAAAGATAAACTTGAAGAGTGGATTGAGCAATCTAACCGTAAAGATCTTATCAAGAAATAAAAAAAGCACCGCTTCAAACGGTGCCTTAGGCTGCCTCGTATAGGCGGCCTTTTTTATGTCTTTTTGTTTAGCGAACCTCTGGATTCGGCTCGTCACGGCGAACAGCTTCTTCGCTTGGCTTGAACAATAGACCAAGGTTAACAAGACCTGCAATTCCAACAAGACCATAAATAATACGTGATAATGCAGAGCCTTGTCCGCCAAAGATCGCTGCTACTAAGTCAAATTGAAAAAAGCCGATTAGTCCCCAGTTAATAGCACCGATAATCGTGAGCACGAGGGCAATACGCTGAATAGCACTCATCGTGATTCCTCCTTTCGCTACAGCATCAATACATTTATATTTTGCAGATTTTTAGCCAAACTATGCGTAAGAAAATGGATTAAAGCAAATTACTTTACTTTTGGAATGATTGAGGCGCATAATGTAGCGCGAGGAGGAGATCAAATGGATCGATTTACTTATTGGAACCCAACGAAATTAATGTTTGGAAAGGGAGAAGTATCAGCCCTTTCAGATGAACTCAAACACTACGGAAAAAACGTATTACTTGTATATGGTGGAGGCAGTATTAAACGAAACGGCCTTTATGACCAAGTTGTCAGCATCCTAAAAGAATCAGGAGCTGCAATCACTGAACTTGCTGGTGTTGAGCCAAACCCGCGCTTAACAACAGTAAGAAAAGGGGTTGAGCTTTGCAAAGAGAACAACGTTGATTTTATTTTGGCAGTCGGCGGCGGCAGTGTCATTGATGCAACGAAAGCGATCGCAGCTGGAGCGAAGTACGATGGAGATGCTTGGGATATCGTGACGCGTAAGCATGTCCCAATGGAAGCTATTCCGTTCGGTACTGTGTTAACACTTGCTGCAACAGGTTCTGAAATGAACTCTGGATCAGTGATCACAAACTGGGAAACAAATGAGAAATATGGCTGGGGAAGTCCAGCAGTCTTCCCTAAATTCTCTATTCTTGATCCAGTGAACACATTCACTGTGCCAAAAAACCATACGATTTATGGCATGGTTGACATGATGTCACATGTGTTCGAGCAATATTTCCATCACACGGAAAATACACCTTATCAAGACCGTATGTGTGAAGGGCTTCTTCGTACGGTCATTGAAACAGCACCGAAGCTGATCAACGATCTAGAGAACTATGAGCTGCGTGAAACCATCTTATTCACTGGCACCATTGCCCTTAATGGAATGCTGTCAATGGGGGCACGCGGTGATTGGGCTTCTCATAACATTGAGCATGCGGTATCTGCTGTTTATGATATCCCTCATGCCGGCGGACTTGCGATCTTGTTCCCGAACTGGATGAAGCATGTCATTCAGGAAAACCCAGGCCGCTTTAAACAATTAGCGGTACGTGTATTCGATGTGGACCCTGCGGGCAAAACAGACGAAGAAGTGGGCTTAGAAGGAATCGACAAATTGTCAGCTTTCTGGACAAGTCTTGGTGCACCAAGCCGTTTAGCGGACTATGATATCAACGATGAGAAAATTGATTTAATTGCAGACCGTGCAATGGCACGCGGTGAATTTGGTCAATTTAAAAAGCTAAACAAAGAAGATGTTCTAGCCATTTTGAATGCTTCTTTATAATCGACCAACCAAAAGATAGCTGCTTTCGAGCAGTTATCTTTTTTTGAGTTCGACGTGTACATATGTTAAAGTAGTCTTTCATGTTTTTGGATATATACGCTGTAAGGAGATGTATCAACAGATGGAAAATTTTATTTACTATAATCCAACGAAATTAATGTTTGGAAAAGGACAACTAGAAGGACTAAAGAGCGAACTCGCTCGTTATGGAAAACGAGTGTTACTTGTATATGGCGGAGGCAGCATTAAGAAAAATGGTCTTTATGACAATGTGATCAGCGCGTTAAATGAAGCAGAAGCTGAAGTATTTGAGCTGTCAGGTGTTGAACCAAACCCGCGCCTTACCACAGTGGAAAAGGGAATCGACATCTGCCAAAATGAAAAAATTGATTTCTTATTAGCTGTTGGCGGCGGCAGTGTGATTGACTGTACAAAAGCGATTGCAGCCGGAGCAGAGTATGACGGAGATGTGTGGGACATTATCTCTAAGAAAACAACCGCTCAAAAAGCATTGCCATTTGGCACAGTACTGACACTTGCAGCAACCGGTTCAGAAATGAATCCAGACTCTGTCATCACAAACTGGGAAACAAATGAAAAATATGTGTGGGGCAGTTCAGTCACTCATCCTGCTTTTTCCATTCTAGACCCTGAGCATACATATTCTGTGCCAGAAAACCAGACGGTGTACGGCATGGTCGATATGATGAGCCACGTCTTCGAGCAATACTTCCATAATGTAAAAAACACGCCGCTACAGGATCGAATGTGTTTTGCTGTTCTTCAAACAGTCATCGAGACAGCACCAAAACTGCTTGAAGACTTACAAAACTATGAGCACCGTGAAACGATCCTTTATGCAGGAACGATCGCTTTAAATGGCACGCTGCAAATGGGCTACTTTGGAGACTGGGCGTCCCATACGATTGAGCATGCGGTATCGGCTGTCTATGACATTCCGCATGCAGGCGGACTTGCCATCCTCTTCCCAAATTGGATGCGTCATACACTCGATCACAATGTGGAACGCTTTAAAAACCTCATGCTGAACATGTTTGACATCGAGACAGAAGGAAAATCAGATCGTGATATCGCATTAGAAGGAATCGACAAGCTGTCAGCCTTCTGGACAAGCCTCGGTGCACCAAGTCGTTTAGCGGATTATGACATTGGTGAAGATCAGCTGGACAAAATTGCCGACATTGCGGCGAAAGAAATGGAATACGGTGGTTTTGGTAACTTTATGAAACTTGGTCGTGATGACATTCTTTCTATTTTGAAAGCTTCTTTATAATCCTGCTTGCCGTTTCTCATAGAGAGAAACGGCTTTTTGCTATGCCAGTGACGATCACTTGATTTCAATAGCTAGTTCCGCTAAAGTGAAAGGGACAGAACTAACGTAATGGAGGGCTTACAAGCGATGACACATATTCAATTTGACTACTCGAAAGCGTTACCTTTCTTTCAAGAACATGAGCTTACATATTTAAAAGATTTTGTGAAGGTGGCCCATCATAATATTCATGAACAAACGGGTGCAGGCAGTGATTATTTAGGCTGGGTTGACTTACCGAAGCAATATGATCGCGAAGAATTTGCCCGCATTAAAAAAAGTGCAGATAAAATTAAGTCTGACTCTGATGTCTTGCTTGTTGTCGGAATCGGCGGCTCTTATCTCGGCGCACGTGCGGCGATTGAATTTTTGAACCACTCTTTCTATAACACGCTGCCAAAAGGCAAACGCAAGACGCCGCAAATCATCTTTATTGGAAACAACATCAGTTCTTCTTATTTAACAGATGTGATGGATCTATTGGAAGATGCAGATTTCTCTATTAACGTCATTTCAAAATCTGGAACAACAACAGAGCCAGCGATTGCGTTCCGCATCTTTAAAAAGCTCCTCATTGAAAAATACGGTGCTGAAGAAGCGAAAAAACGTATTTATGCGACAACTGACAAGGCACGCGGTGCACTGAAAACATTAGCAACGGAAGAAGGCTACGAATCATTTATCATCCCTGATGATGTAGGTGGACGCTATTCTGTATTAACAGCAGTTGGTCTATTGCCAATCGCTGTGAGCGGTGCAGACATTGATCAGATGATGGAAGGCGCGGCAAAAGCAAGCGAAGACTTCGCTTCATCTGAGCTTTCTGAGAATGCGGCATACCAATATGCTGTCGTCCGTAATGTCCTTTACAATAAAGGCAGAACGATTGAAATGCTGATTAACTATGAGCCAGGCCTGCAATACTTTGCAGAATGGTGGAAGCAATTATTCGGTGAAAGTGAAGGAAAAGATGAAAAAGGAATTTATCCTTCATCTGCGAACTTCTCAACAGATCTTCATTCACTTGGTCAATATGTTCAAGAAGGAAGAAGAGACTTGTTTGAAACAATCGTCAATGTAGACAAACCTCGCCATGAGCTTGTCATTGAAGCAGAAGAACAAGACCTTGATGGCTTGAACTATCTAGCAGGAAAAACGGTTGATTTCGTTAATAAAAAAGCATTTGAAGGAACGATGCTTGCTCATACAGATGGAAAAGTACCGAATCTTATCGTCACAATTCCTGAGATGGATGCTTATACATTCGGATACCTCGTTTACTTCTTTGAGAAAGCATGTGCGATGTCTGGATATCTACTAGGCGTCAATCCATTCGACCAGCCTGGAGTAGAAGCTTATAAAGTGAATATGTTTGCTTTATTAGGAAAACCAGGCTTCGAAGAGAAAAAAGCCGAGCTTGAAAGCCGCCTGAAACAATCGTAAGAGTAAAAAAGGCACACCTTTGAAAGGTGTGCCTTTTTTGTTTTCTCACGGTTCCTGTGCAAGCTTCCTCATGCTCTGTACATAGAATAATGAGTAGAGGAGGGTGAAACATGAGAACGAATCATATTTACATTCACGATATTTCTGACCAGGCAATCGTCAACTTTGGCAATGTCGGACGTATTTGTCCTATGAGTGCTGTCAAGGATACTGAAGGTGCTGGCAGTGTGAACGAGACGAATCAATTATCCAATCAAAGCTTATTTGATGCTGCTTTTACAAACAATGTACAAATCACAAGAGGTAGATGTATGAATTCCTCTCTTTAACGAACCCTATTATACAAAAAGGAGGGTTTCGTATGATTCATGTACCATCCAGGCTGCCTGGTGAAAGCTTTTCACTTTACCATTTAGAAGAGACCATGAAGCCGCTCGGTTATGTCATTAATGGCAACTGGGATTATGATCACGGGTACTTTGATTATAAAATTGATAACCGTGATGGCTATACTTTTCTCAGAGTTCCTTTTACAGCCGAAAAAGGCCAGCTGGATCAGCCAGGCGTTGTGGTGAAAATGGGAGATCCATTTCTCTTAAAGCATGTATATCAAGATAAGTTAGATGATCATGCGATGGTTGGAAATGTGGGAGCATCCTTTAACCAATTCCAAGAACCAAAAGAGAAAGATGGAGATGTATCAAAAGCTTATACTGAGATTGGCTTTTCACTCGTCAAGGAATTAGAAGACGCACTGCTTTAAAGGCTGATCAGTTCATCCTCTGGATGAAGCTCATATCCAAAGGGAGGATTCATCATGGGTCCTTCTTTTTTTTGTACACCGACAATGATCACATGATGCTCTAAAAAGTGATGGAGCACTGTTAAGAATGTTTCTCCGGCTAACGAAGCTGGAACCGGTATGATGGTGACGTGTTTATGCAAGGTCATATGTCTTTTTTTCTTTAACGCTTTGAACTGTTCCTTTAGAAGAAAATGTTCGACCATTAAATGATTGACTGCATCAGAGGTATGAATGACTTGATTGGCACCAGCACGCTCGGCATTTTTCACGTAACGATCTGTTAAGATTTCAATTAAACAGTATAGCGAAGGATTTAATCCTTTTGCTGCAAGTAATGTTAAAACACTCTGCATATCAGCTGTCACTTCATTTTCGTGCTGATCTGCGGTAATCATCAGTGCATCTGCACTGGTAATATTGGCTTTGCGAAGTGTGACATCTTCGGTGCCATGCCCTTTAATAAAATGAACATTCTCTAAAAGTGGCCCTTCCTTCAAGGAGTCATCAATCAGCACAATCGGCATAGCTGGATCAATCGTTTGAAACGACTGAAGCAGTTTGTTCGTTTTCTCATTCCAGCCGACGATAATGAGATGTCCTTTCCCTTTAAAGGCGACCTTTCCTTCTACATAATGGTGCTGCTTGCTGAACACAGCGGCGGCAAGCGTGGCGAAATAAGCTGTGACAAAGCTTGCGCCGATCAAAATCAGAGCCATACCCGCTACTTGTCCAGGCATGGTTTGCGGCACAAAATCACCATAGCCTACCGTAGAGACTGTAATGAGCGCCCACCAGATCCCATCAAAGATCGTATGATACTGCTTCGGTTCAAGCAAAACGATTAATTGTCCAAAAAAAAGAAGCAAGAAACAGATGATGATGGCAATTCGAAGATAGAGTGGCCACCTTAGCCAAGCGATAAAGATACGATTTGATTTCATCGGACTCTTCCTTTCAGGAGACTGCTAATGTCAGTATGCCCGATTGAGGAACATTTTTTCATCTTCGTCATGTATTGAAACAGATCCCATATCTTAAAATAAGAGAGAAGAAGGAGGGAATGCGAATGTCGTTCGTTCAAAAGACCGTACTTCTTTTTATCGGTGCGCACTTTTTATCATCAGCTGTGATCTTGCTCGTGTTTGACTTAAATGCTGTGAATCATTTTATGAGTGATTTTTCATGGCTGCACTTTTTTCAAGACCTATACGGAACAGTGACCTTTTATACAGCATGCTTAGGTGTGTTCTTCTTTTTCATTGGTGCGGTTATTCCCCTTAAAAAGACCTAGTGCTTTTTTCTGTACACGTTACATAAAAGTCATTAAAATTGTAAATAAATATATAAAATAAAAAGGAAGCTGATGAGCATGCTGTTTTTTTATTTTTTAACATTTGCCGCATTGGGATTGTCATTTTGGGCACAATTTAAAGTAAAGAATAATTTTGAAAAGTATTCAAAGGTTGAAGCATCCAGTATGAAAACAGGTGCGGAAACCGCTCGACATATTTTAGATCACAACGGGTTATATGACGTGCCTGTTGAACCGGTAAGAGGAACTTTGACTGATCATTACGACCCGACGCAGCGTGTGGTTCGCTTATCTGAACCTGTGTACTACGGTCATTCCATATCGGCCATTTCAGTCGCATCACACGAGGTTGGACATGCCTTGCAGCATCAGGAGTCCTATGGTGCGCTTGTCTTGAGACATAAGATCTTCCCTGTCGTGAACTTTGCATCTGGTGTTGCCCCGCTTCTTTTCCTTGGAGGAATCTTGCTCGGCAGCCTTAACTTAATCGGGCTTGGGATCATTTTGTTCTCAGCGGCTGTGTTTTTTCAGCTTGTGACATTGCCTGTCGAGTTTAATGCAAGTTCTCGTGCAAAAGATATCATTGTTTCAGAAGGAATCATTAGAAGCAGTGAAGAAAGAGGCGTGAACAAGGTGTTAAATGCTGCAGCTCTTACGTACGTCGCAGCGGCCCTTGTTTCCTTGTTTGAATTGCTCCGTTTTGTAATGATCTTCCTAAATGGCCGTAATGATTAATTGATGCCAGAGGAGGTGAGCCCTTACCATTGTTAGGTAAGGGTTTTTTTGTATATTTTAAACGTATTTTTAGTCATATTACTTATTGCTGCGACAGCATTTTTTGTTGTCACTGAATTTGCGATTGTGAAAATTAGAGGCTCTAAAATCAATCAGCTGATTGAAAGCGGTGATAAGAGAGCCATCCACGTACAAAAGCTCATATCAAATCTCGACGAATATTTATCTGCCTGTCAACTCGGAATTACCATCACCGCTTTAGGCTTAGGGTGGCTGGGCGAGCCGACGGTGGAACATTTTCTGCATCCGCTGTTTGAGGAATTAGGGCTTCATTCCGCATTAACCGACATCCTATCGTTTATCATCGCATTTGTGATCATTACGTTTTTACATGTCGTTGTGGGAGAACTGGCGCCTAAAACGATTGCCATTCAAAAGGCAGAGGCCGTCAGCCTTGTGACAGCAAAGCCACTCATCTTTTTCTATAAAGTCATGTACCCGTTTATTAAAGCATTAAATGGGGCGGCACGAGGCATTGTGAAATTATTCGGTTTTCATTCTGTCAAAGAACATGAAGTGGCGATCAGTGAGGAAGAATTGCGTCTCATTTTATCTGAAAGCTATGAGAAGGGCGAAATTAACCAATCTGAGTACAAATATGTGAATAAAATTTTTGAATTTGATAACCGGGTGGCGAGAGAGATCATGATCCCTCGTACAGAAATTTCAGCCATAGAGGTTGAACAGACGCTTGAAGACATGACGCATTATATGCTGAACGAAAGATACACACGCTACCCTGTTATTAAAGAAGACAAAGATCATGTGATTGGTGTCATCAATAGCAAAGATGTGTTTAAGGCGAGCTTCCTGAATCAAGATGTGACGATTGAAGACTTAATGCGTCCGGTGATTCGGGTGATTGAAAGTACTCCTGTTCAAGAATTGCTCATTTTGATGCAAAAGGAACGAATTCATATGTCAGTGCTCGTAGACGAATATGGAGGAACAGCCGGTCTTGTCACAGTAGAGGACATTTTAGAAGAAATCGTGGGCGAAATTCGGGATGAATATGATCAAGATGAAACACCTCATATCGTCAAAAAAGGTGACTTCCACTATGTAATGGATGGGAAAGCCTTGATTGATGAAGTAAATGATTTATTGGATTTAGCCATTGAGAATGATGATGTTGATACAATTGCTGGCTGGATGATGACACATAAATTTGATTTTGAGATTGGAGATACGATTGAAGCAGAAGGCTGTGAATTTACCATCATAGATGCAGAAGACCATCATATTCGGACCATTGAAATCAAAAAGGTTCACTTTTTCTAAAAACCTCGTAACACTTGACGAGGTTTTTTTAGTTGGTAAACTTTAGGTAAGAGAATGCCTTCTGCCGATAAGCAGTGATTTATTTCACATAAAAAGGGTATGGTTTTATAGAAATGACAAAAAGGAGCCGCTCATATGAAAAAAATCAATGTACAAACAAATAGACGCGATGAGATGATCGACGTGACGAACGAGATCCATCAATATGTCAAGGAAACAGGTATTCAAAACGGAACCGTCATCGTCTACTGTCCTCATACGACAGCAGGGATGACCATTAATGAAAATGCGGACCCAGATGTGAAACGAGATATGCTCCGGAGGCTTGACGAAGTCTTTCCGTGGGAACATCCGAAGGACCGCCATATGGAAGGAAATACAGCCGCACATATGAAAGCGAGCTATATGGGTGCTACGCAGCATGTTCTCATCAATCATGGTGATCTTGTACTTGGCACGTGGCAGGGAATCTATTTCTGTGAGTTTGACGGGCCGAGACATCGCCATTTTTATATACAGGTGTCTTCAAACGAATAAGAGATGGGGGAAATAAATGGGAGATATCACGAAATTACTGCAAATCAAATATGGAATTATTCAAGCGCCAATGGCAGGAGGCGCCGTGACATCGCAGCTGGCAGCCGCTGTTTCACAGTACGGGGGACTTGGCAGTTTGGCAAGTGGATATGTGCAGCCTGACAATTTGAGGCAGCAGATCAGACAGGTCAAACAGCTGACAACTCGCCTGTTTCAGGTCAATGTATTTGTACCAGAGCCAATTCCAGAAGTCAAAAAAGAGGATGTGGCATTTTGGGAGAAGAGACTGCCTGCACGACCAGCCGCTGATAGGCTGCCGAGCCAAGAGGAATTGTGGGATGATTTTGAACAGAAAATCAACATTATTCAGGAAGAAGACGTACCGGTCGTTTCCTTTACCTTCGCTTGTCCAAATGAACAAACGATTCATCGCTTAAAACAAAAGGGGATCTTTTTAATTGGAACCGCCACAACAAAAGAGGAAGCACTGCTTTTAGAGGAAAAAGGGATGGATGCCATTGTTCTGCAAGGAAGTGAAGCAGGGGGGCACCGAGGTACCTTTTTACCTGCAAAAGGAGATGCCCTGGTGGGACTCTTTAGTCTGATCTCTGACGTCAAGCCGCTCTGTCATGTGCCATTGATCGCCGCAGGCGGGATCACAGAACGAGCAGGTGTGAAAGCCGCTCTAGCGCTTGGAGCGGATGCGGTTCAAATCGGCACACGATTTTTAGCCAGCCAGGAAAGTGCTGCGGCAGACGTATACAAAAAGGCGATTTTACAGGCAGAAAGCAGTGAAACAAAGATCACGAGGCTTTTTTCTGGGAAAAGAGCAAGAGGAATTGTGAATCAGTGGATGGAGGAAGAAAGACAGAATGAAGATAGGGTTCTTCCTTATCCGGTTCAGCATGTATGGACGACACCGATGCGAAAAGCAGCCGCGGCTGCAGGAAACCCTGATCAAATGGCTCTTTGGGCAGGACAGGGCGTTAGCCGTATTCACTCGATTTTAACCGTTGAGGAGATCATGCATGAACTGACGCATATATAAATTCATGTTGGGTGGTGTGAAAGGATGGACATCTTAAAGCATTCATACCGAAAAAAAGGACAAATTGAATTTTGGTTTGATGAATTTCCGTACTCTTCTGCCGTCCTTACGCCCATTCGTCATTACTATTTTGTTCGTTACGTAAAATGGAGCCGGCACGATCCGCCGGTCACAAGAAAAGACTTAGAAAAAATGGAGATCCTTGCGAACAAGATGCTTGGCACGCTGCAAGATTATCGTAAACGCAAGGCATACAAAAGCCCCTTGTCATAACCAATAGACAAGAGGCTTTTTTTAGCTGCCAAACATTTGCCTGAGATAAATCACATCCATCCGGGTGGTCTGCGGCAATAGATAAGCAGATTGAACAGCACCTGGCCGCCTTCTCTTATTCAATTTGTCGATAATTTCTGCCGCTGTTAAAATCCCAAGTCCATGTCCGTAATATTGATCTTCTCCTAAGTAAATCACATTTTCCCCGCGCCACTGTGACTGCTGATAGCTAAACTCTGGATTTTCAAAATATAAGCAATCCCCATAGATAAAGTCATTCCCGCGTTCTGTATAAATCGACAATGTATCATAATGCCAGTCATACAGGGTTAAGCTGCGAAGCCTTCGGTTAAACTTCTCGTCTCCTACCGTTTGCAAGACCCCCATATAAAATACGATCACAATGGCTGTGGCACATTCAAATGCATATTGTGAGCCATTTTCAAAAATGTCTTTAATTCCTCTAGATGGTTCCACTTGATAGCGCAGCTCTAGTGCTCCTGCTTCCGATACACGCCAAAAGGCATCATTTGCACGAGATTTTTGGAAGATGGCAAATGAGGCACCACTTTTATGCAAATCTCTTGCAGCATTCATAATGTTCGATCTCAATGTGACCTCAAATAACAAATCAGATGCTTGCCTGTAGCGGAACGTATCATTTGAGGCTTGTAACTGCATCAAAATGATCCGCTTTTGTCCCTCTAGCTGAAATGAAGCCAGCTGCTCATTTGTCACTGGCTGTCCTGAAAGAATAATCATATGAAAAGCGCCCCCTTTTGTATTAGCGTATGCAAGATGCTTGGGCAAGGAATCAATTTGTGAAAATAAACAAAAAGGCATCCTTTTTAATTGAAAAACATGAAAATAATATGAAGATGTCCGATATATAACATATCGTTTAAAAGGAGGAAAAACATGAAAAATGCAATAAAATGGTTGAAAAAACCATCGATTTCTAAGAGACTGATTATTTCATTCACGCTCGTTCTTGTCTTGCCAATTATTACACTCAGTACGATTTCATATCAGATTGCCAAAGAAGAATTAGATCATGAAATCATGTACGGAGCAAACACAAGAGTCAATGAACTGAATGACATGATTCAGCAAAAGCTTATCAATAAGGAAAACGCAGTAAAACTCTTTACTGAAACATCTACTGCTGCAGACTTTAAGAAGAACAACCAGGACGAACTGTATGAGCATTTCGAGATATACAGTAAAATCAATGAAGATGATGTGGTTGGCTTTTATGCAGCAAGTAAAAAGCGTGATTTCATTCAGTTTCCTAAAGTAGACATGCCAAAAGGCTATGATCCAACAACGCGTGATTGGTATCAACTAGCTATGCAGGATGACAGTGGTAAGCCAGTTGTTACTAATCCATACATCTCTGCCACAACAAACGGCATGGTTGTCACGATTGCCCAGCGTCTGAAGGACGGGTCGGGAGCGATCGGAATTGACATTGATGTGCAAGACATTGTCAATAAAATAAAAGAGATTAAAATTGGACGACAAGGATATCCAATTATTGCGAATAAAAATAAACAAATTGTGGCTCATCCAGAAGAAAAGTCAGGATCTAAGGTCACTGAAAATATTTCATCTATCCTTTACAGCGGAAAAGAAGGAACGTCAACTTATGAGAATAAAGGAGAACAAAAGCGTCTTGTTTTTGTGACAAATGATTTAACAGGTTGGAAAATTGCTGGAACGATGTTTGTATCAGAAACAGAAGAAGCAGCACAGCCAGTTTGGAATTCTGCCATTATTCTTTTAATTTCTTCATTTATCCTTGGCGGCGTTGCGATCTTCTTTATCGTTCGATCCATCACAATTGGACTTCGAAAGCTTGTTGATTTCTCAAACAAAGTGAGTGAAGGGGATTTAACCGAAACCCTTGAAACCAAATCGAAGGATGAAATAGGAGAGCTGACAAGAAGCTTTAGCAAAATGAGTGAATCCCTCCGTGACGTCATTCGAGCGGTACAGCAATCTGTCGACAATGTGGCTTCCGCTTCCGAGGAGCTGACGGCAAGTGCCAGCCAAACAAGTCAAGCAACTGAACATATCACGATGTCGATTGAACAATTTTCAAATGGAAATGAAGCACAAAACGAGAAAGTCGAATCTAGTACGAATCAGCTTGTGGCAATGAATGAAGGGTTACAAGACATGTCACATACGTCATCAGAAGTGGCTGCTGTCTCACTTCAATCGACAGAGGCTGCTGGTCAAGGCGGCCGAATTGTTGAAAGCACAGCGAGCCAAATGAAACATATTGATACATCTGTACAAGAAGCAGAACAAGTCATGAAACAATTAGAATACAAGTCTAAAGATATTACGAGCATTTTAAATGTTATTAACGGCATTGCAGATCAAACGAATTTACTTGCGCTAAATGCAGCCATCGAAGCAGCAAGAGCAGGTGAATCAGGACGCGGCTTCTCCGTCGTTGCAGAAGAAGTGAGAAAACTAGCTGTCCAATCCGCAGATTCAGCGAAAGAAATTGAAAAGCTCATTCAAGAAATTGTGTTAGAAATTGCTAAATCTCAAGATATGTTCAAAACGGTCAATCGAGAAGTACATGCAGGACTCGGTATGACAGAAGAAGCAAAAGAAAGCTTCCAGAACATTTATGAGGCGGCAGAAGGAATGTCGAAAAAACTGACTCAATTAAACGATACAGCGATTGATCTATCGAGCGGTTCAAAGCTTGTCTCACAAGCTATGCAGGAGATGCGCCAAGTCTCTAGAGAAAGTGCGGCAAACATTCAGGACATTGCGGCTTCTGCTGAAGAGCAGCTGGCATCTATGGAAGAAATCTCATCTTCTTCTGTGACACTTGCTAACATGGCAGAGGAACTAAAAGAGCTCACAAGTCAATTTAAAATTGATTAAAAAATGATGAAAAAATACCCAGAATTGTCTGGGTATTTTTTTTATGTTTAAACATCGTTTTCAGCCTGTAAAAATAAACCTTTCATCCGATAATAACTTTAGAGAAGTAAAGGGGGAAAGAGAAAATGGGGAAAATGATCCAATGGTTAAAAAAACCATCCATTTCAAAAAAATTAATTATTGCCTTTTTGGTAGTCCTTATCCTGCCAACCACTGCACTGACAATTAGTGCATTTTTTACATCAAAGACAGAGCTAGACAAACAGATTATGGGCAGTGCGATGAGTCAAGTCAATGCATTTGATACCTTAATCAATGAGAATATAGGAAACAAAGCAGATGCTGTGACCCTGTTTACAGATACACTCAAAGCGTCTAATCTTCAAGAAAAAAATAGAAATGCGACCATTAAAGAATTGCAGCAATTTGGAAAAATTAATGAAAAAGATGTTTCTGCTATCTATGCAGGCTCCGAAAAGGGATTGTTTATGCAATATCCTGTTCAAAAGATGCCTGATGGCTACGATCCAAGAGAGCGTCCATGGTATCAAGAGGCACTCAATGCAGAAAACGGCAAACAAGTCATCACAAAACCATACGTAGCAGCCTCCACAGGGAAAATGGTCATCACCATTACTCAAAAAATGAAAGATGGTTCAGGTGTTATTGGAATTGATTTAGAAATTGACACCCTACTGCAAAAATTAAAAGAAATCAAAATTGGGCAAAAAGGCTATGCCTTTATCATGGAGAAGGATAAAACAGTTTTAGCAGATCCGACCCAAAAGCCAGGAAGTCAGGTAAATGAGAATCTGGCGAATATTATTTTTAAAAACAAAGAAGGAAACGGCAGCTACACACTCAAAGGAATAGATAAAAAGGTTGCGTATGTGACCAATGAATTAACCGGCTGGAAAATCGGTGGAACGATGCTCGTATCAGAAGTAGAAGATGCAGCAAAGCCCGTTTTCAATACAGCCATTATTGTGTTCAGTGTGACACTTATCGTAGCAGGTACCCTTATCTTCTTTATCGTCCGCTCTATATCTAAAAGATTATCCAACCTTGCCCGCTTCTCGAAAAAAGTCAGCGAAGGTGATTTGCGCGATAAGCTTGAGATCCAATCAGATGATGAAATTGGCCAAGTTGGGAAAGGCTTTAATACAATGATTGACTCATTAAGAACCCTCATTGGTGCCGTCCAAACCTCGGTCGAAAATGTCGCTTCTTCATCAGAAGAACTGACCGCCAGCGCAGGGCAAACAAGTAAAGCAACAGAGCATATTACACTATCCATTGAACAATTCTCCAATGGAAATGAAAGTCAAAATGACAAAGTCGAATCCAGCTCAGACGAGTTAGAAGAAATGAACCGAGGCCTTCAGCACATGAATGAGTCGGCTGAATCCATTACTGCTTCATCGATCAAATCAACAGATATCGCAGGGGAAGGCGGACAGCTTGTGGAAAAAACCGCTTCTCAAATGAATGTGATTGATCAGTCCGTGAAAAAAGCAGAGAATGTCATCAGCGCTCTTGAAAGTAAATCAAAAGACATTACACAAATTCTAGGTGTCATCAATGGAATCGCTGACCAAACGAATTTACTTGCGCTAAATGCAGCAATCGAGGCAGCAAGAGCTGGGGAATCTGGCAGAGGCTTCTCCGTTGTAGCAGAAGAAGTAAGAAAACTGGCTGTTCAATCAGCCAATTCGGCGAAAGAAATCGAGAATTTGATTAAAGAGATCGTTCAAGACATCGATGTATCACAGGAAGTATTCACTGCGGTGAATCGAGAAGTTCAATCAGGCTTAAGCTTCACTGAACAAACAAGAGTCAGCTTCCACAATATTTTCGAAATGACAAAAGAAATTTCTGACCAGCTTCAAACGATGAATCAAACGGTTATCCAGCTTTCAAATGGCTCTGCCCATGTGTCAGAGGCTGTCCGTGAGATTGCAGACGTCTCACGTGAAAGCTCCGCAAATATTCAAGACATAGCGGCTTCAGCGGAAGAACAGCTGGCATCAATGGAAGAAATCAGCTCATCCTCTGCTACGCTCTCATCAATGGCAGAAGAATTGCGTGATTTGATCAGCAAATTTAAAGTCGAATAGACATAATGAAAAGAGTCCTACAGCTAGAGGGCTCTTTTTTCATTAAGTAAATCAAAAGAAATAGGTGAATTTAATCATTTTGATTAATTTTCGAACATTAAGTCTTGAAAAATAATTCTTATTACCTAAGAATAGAAGGGGAAGACCACAAATCATAATTCAAAAGGAGTAGAGTCATGAAAAAAATCAACTTTTTTAAGCACTTTACAATGTCGAAGAAATTAATTACTGCATTCTTAGCGATTCTCCTAGTGCCAATTCTCGTATTGGCAGCATTTTCTTATGAAGTGGCATCAAAGTCTCTCAATGATGAGATTATGTCTAGTGCTGCAAATGGTGTTCAGCAATTAAACGAACTCATTAATAAAGATGTACAGCCTAAAATTGATATCGTTTCCTATTTAGCCAAATCGGTAAAAAAGAGTGAATTGGCTTCTAAAAACAAGGATTTACTCAAGGTAAAATTAGAGCAATTATCGGAAACAGATGAAGATGTGGTGGAAGTATTCATTGCAGATCAAAATGGTAAACTAACCGAATATTCCAAGATTCACAAAGGTAGTGCCTCGAGCGCAAAAAACGAATCGTGGTTTCAACAATCGATGGGAGATGAGAAACTCATCATTTCAGATCCTTTTGTCGGCAAGTCATCAGATGACCTGCTCATCACAATATCAGAACAATTAGCAGATGGTTCTGGTGTGATTGGGATCAATGTGCGCTTGAACACGATCGTGAAAGATACAAACAGCATCAAAATTGGCAAAGAAGGCTATGCGTTTGTCGCGACTGCAGATCAGCATTATATTGCCCATAAAACAGACAAGCCTGGGGCGAAATTGACAGGTGATTTCATATCGAAATTGTATGATAAAAAACAAGGCAGCTTCAAATATGAATACAATGGAAAGCCGAAGCAAATGTTTTTTGACACAAATGAAGCAACAGGCTGGAAGCTTGCTGGAACAATGTATACGGGCGAAGTCAAAGAAGCTGCACAGCCAGTTCTCGACTTAACAATGATCATACTGGCAGCTGCGATTGCCATAGGCGGAATCGCGATTTATTTTATTATTAAATCGATTCGAAAGCCACTGATAGAGCTCTCTGAATCGGCTGAGAAAATCAGTCAGGGTGATCTGACCCAGCATATTGAAGTTCGTACACACGATGAAATCGGGAAGCTTGAGCAGAGTTTTAACGAGATGTCAGCAAAGCTGAAACACGTCATTCAAGCTGTTCAGAATTCCATTGAAAATGTGGCCTCCTCTTCTGAAGAGTTAACAGCAAGTGCAGGACAGACCACCCAAGCGACTGAGCATATCACATCATCTATTGAACAGTTCTCAAACAGCACTGAACACCAAAATGATATGATCGAAAAAAGCTCAGTCCAGTTGAACGAAATGGATCGCAGCTTATCCCATATGGTCGATACGACCTCACATATGATGGAATCGTCGATTGATTCGAGCAAAACGGCTCAGGCTGGTGGAGAACTCGTTCAAAAAACAGCAGGTCAAATGCAAACCATCGAGCAGGCAGTGAAAGAAGCAGAGCTTGTTATTCAAGGCTTAGAGCAGAAATCAAAGGATATTACTAACATTCTGGGTGTCATTAACGGCATTGCTGACCAGACCAATCTCCTTGCTTTAAATGCTGCGATAGAAGCCGCTCGGGCAGGAGAAGCAGGCAGAGGTTTCTCTGTTGTTGCAGAAGAAGTTCGTAAGCTGGCAGAGCAATCAGGAAGCTCTTCAAAGGAAATTGAAAGCCTGACGAACGAGATTGTGGAGGAAATTGAAAAGTCACAGAAAATGTTTAAACAAGTAGCAGGTGAAGTACAAGCTGGATTAAACATTACAGATGAAACGAAAGTCAGCTTTGAGAAAATCACCGATAAAACATCAGAAATGACAGAACAAATGAAACAAATGAACGGAACCGCCAAAGAACTCTCGCATGGCTCAAATGATATTTCACATGCGGTGAATCAAATCAAAGAGCTTTCAAGAGAAAGTTCCGCAGGCTTCCAAGATATCGCAGCATCCGCAGAAGAACAGCTGGCATCTATGGAAGAGATCAGCTCATCCTCTGCCACGTTATCTCAGATGGCAGAAGAGCTAAGAGAGCTCATTAAACAATTTAAAATGTAAGAGATATAGGGAAGCACCTGACGTTTTGACGTCAGGTGTTTTTCCATTCGATGCATATAATTTGGGTGTTTTGGACTTATTTAGACTTTAATAAATTAAAAAAGTAAACAACCTAGTAGTACTTCCGATATATATACTATCTTACTAAAAGGAGTTTTCTTTTTTATGAAATTCATACAGTATTTCAGGAAGCCATCTATTTCAAAAAAGCTCGTATTCTCTTTCTTATTTATTCTCTTATGCCCAATCATTGTATTGGCATTCTCTTCATATCATACGGCGAGCACCTCCTTAAATGATCAAATCATGCAAAGCGCCAAGGAGAACGTAGAGCAGCTAGATAAAAATATTACGAAGGTTGTGAAAGTGAAAACAGACGCAGCCGATTTCTTTAGCAAATGGATCACGGAGAAAAAGCTTAAGCAAAAAGGCACGACAGATATTCAAGGGCGCTTTGAGCAGTTCATGAGTATGAATGATGACACAGAAGGCATTTTTGTCGCTTCAAGTGATGGCAAAGTGTTTTCAAGATATCCTAATAAAAAAATGCCTGCTGACTATGTCGCAACGGAGCGGGATTGGTATAAAGACGGCTGGGCGAAAAACGGGGAGCTGTCTGTTTCAGCACCGTATCCAACGGCTTCAACCGGTACGCTTGTGGTCACAATCTCTAAAAAGTTAGAGGACGGATCAGGAGTCATTGCAATGAACCTAGACATTGCGAATCTAGTAAAAGAATCAAATAGCATAAACATTGGGAAACAAGGCTATGCCTTTATCGGAAGTCCGGATCGTACCTTTGTTGCCCATCCAACGAAAAAAGCTGGATCCAAATTATCTGGTGAATGGCTAGAAAAGCTTTATTCACAAGATGAAGGTTCTATGAGTTATATGTTTGAAGGAAAAGAAAAGCAAATGGAGTTCACCACAAACAAAGCGACTGGCTGGAAAATTGTCGGTACGATGTTTGTGACGGAAGTAGAAGAAGCTGCACAGCCAGTCTTTAACATGGCCGCTATCATTTTAGCAGGCGCGCTCATCATTGGCGGGATTCTGATCTTCTTGATCATCCGTTCCATTACAAAACCACTTTCTATACTTGTCTCTTCCTCAAGGAAGATCAGTGAGGGAGATTTAACAGAAAAAATTGATGTCCGGTCAAAAGATGAAATTGGACAGCTAGGCACAAGCTTTAATGAAATGAGTGAGTCATTAAGAGATGTCATCCAAGCTGTACAAACATCTGTAGAAAACGTGGCTTCTTCATCTGAAGAACTGACGGCAAGTGCAGGTCAAACAACAAAAGCAACCGAACATATTACATCATCTATTGAATCATTCTCAAACGGCAACGAAAATCAAAGCGAAATGGTGGAACAAAGTGCGTCTCATTTAAAACAAATGAACGAAGGACTGAACGAAGTCGCAGAAACGTCTGATGTCATCACAGCGTCATCTATTCAATCAAAAACAGCCGCGGAATCAGGCGGGCAGCTTGTGGAGCAAACCGTTGGCCAAATGAAGACGATCGACCATTCAGTGAAAGAAGCTGAAGGGGTGATCAACGGGCTGGAGCATAAATCAAAAGATATCACAAACATTCTAGGCGTGATTAACGGCATTGCGGATCAAACGAATTTACTTGCACTCAATGCTGCCATTGAAGCAGCACGTGCAGGTGAGTCAGGCAGAGGCTTCTCTGTTGTCGCAGAAGAAGTGCGTAAACTTGCAGTTCAATCATCGGATTCAGCAAAAGAGATTGAAAAGCTTGTGAAAGAAATCGTATCTGAAATCGAAACATCTCAAAATATGTTCAAATCAGTGAATGAAGAAGTGAAGAATGGTCTTTCCATTACAGATCAAACGAAAGAAAGCTTCTCACAAATTAATCTGCAAACAGCGGAAATCGCAACAAGAATCAATGAAATGAATACAACAGTACGCGAGCTTTCAAAAGGATCAGAGCAAATTTCTAAAGCGGTGAATGAAATTGCCGATGTATCACGAGAGAGTTCAGCAAGCATCCAAGATATCGCCGCATCTGCTGAAGAACAGCTTGCTTCTATGGAAGAGATTAGTTCTTCATCTACGACTCTTTCCCAAATGGCGGAAGAATTACGTGATTTAATTAAAAAATTCAAGATCAGCGAATAAGATCAAGTGGTTCTCCTCAAGGGGAACCGCTTTTCTTTTTAAGAGGTCATCTCGTACAATAGAGGAAATCGAAAGAATAGGAGAGATGTTATGCGTTTATCAGATAAGAAGGTCATTGCGTTTGTCAGTGATGATTTTGAAGATTTAGAGCTATGGTATCCGGTTCTGCGTTTAAGAGAAGAAGGGGCAACTGTGCATCTTGTAGGAGAAAAAGCAAATCATGAGTACATCGGAAAATACGGTGTGCCGGCTGTATCTGATGCAGATTTTTATTCCATTCAAGCGGATGAATATGATGCTGTACTTGTCCCTGGAGGATGGGCACCAGATAAACTGCGCCGTTATCCAGAAGTGTTAAACATCGTTCGTTCATTTGATGAAAAGGCGAAACCAATCGGGCAAATTTGCCACGCTGGCTGGGTGCTGATTTCAGCAGGAATCCTGCAAGGCAAAAAAGTAACAAGTACACCTGGTATTAAAGATGATATGACAAATGCTGGAGCGGACTGGTTTGATGAAGCAGTCGTTACAGATGGCCACCTCGTCTCGAGCAGACGTCCGCCGGATCTCCCTCCATATGTGAAAGCATTTGCGGATGTGTTAGCGGCAACATAAACAAAGGATCCCAAACAAAAAACAAAGGGCGAACTTGCACATCATGTTCGCCCTTTGTTCATCATTTCATGCCCCATTCATTTTGTCTATCGGCAGGATACATCACGCCCATTTGTTTTCTCGCCTCGTCCATGACGGACATGGTTTGAACAGATAAGGCAAATGTATTGACTGGAGACTGCCCCATTCCTTGCTGAATACACTCAATAAAATGACAGATTTCATAATACATGGCTGGCTGATCATCTTTGAGAGAGATATCGGTTTGATGTCCTTGACGATCGTGGATCGTGATACGCGAAGGACGGTGGAATTGATCAATCACCATCGTGGCGTCCTCTCCTTGAATTTCCGCAGATAAATGAGACGTTGAAATTTTAGAATGAAAAAGGAGTGCTTGATGCCCGTCATATTGTAAAAGGACAGAGCCGCTCCCATCTACACCAGAAGAAAGCTTATAGCCTCTCGCGGTGATTTGATTCGGCAGACCAAATAAATAGATCGCCGGGTAGACAAGATACACACCGATATCCATTAAAGAACCATTGGATAATTCAGGCTTAAAAGCATTTGGAATCTCGCCATTTCGGTAAGCATCGTATCTTGAGGAATATTTACAGTAATGAGCGACCACTTGCCGAATGGGCCCGAGCTGATCAAGATGCTGTTTGATTTGCAGGAAGTTTGGCAGAAATGTCGTTTTCATCGCTTCCATTAAACACACTTGATGTTTTTTCGCTGCAGCAATCATCTCTTCCACTTCTTTTCGGTGAGAGGCGAATGGTTTTTCGCATAAAACGTGCTTTTGGTGCTCCATCATCAACATGGCCTGCTCCTTATGAAGGGCATTTGGACTTGCAATATACACGGCATCAAACGCATCACTTTCCGCCATTTGATGTAAGTTCGTAAAAACTGTATCAATCCCGTATTTTTCGGCAAATGCCTGGCCTTTTTCAGCGGACCGTGAATAGACGGCTGTACATGTAAAATCAGCTGCTCCTTCACCGGCCTGTAAGAATCGATCTGTAATCCAGTTCGTTCCGATGACAGCAAATCGAATCATGTCATTCCCTCCTTCTGCTTTTCTCTGATTATACATCCTTTGAAAGCGTTTGTATGAAAGAACATTCTTTTTATTGAAGAGCGGATGAAACCTTTATATAGGCTGATGCGTCTTACATAAAGGATATAAATGTACGTAAAGTGGGTAGTTTCTTCCTTTATTCGGGTAATACTCTGATAGAAGGGAGAGGAGGAAACGAACATGAAGCGCACCCTGCATATAGGAAGTACATACGTCTTTGCGCTTTTATTCATAGCAGCCGGTATTTTTCATGTGATAGAGCCGAGCGGCTTTGCCCGTATGATGTCAGGCTGGCCATTTCCATATGTGATAGTCTATGCGACTGCATGCTTTGAATGGCTGATGGCTGTTTTGCTGCTTCTGCCAAATGTCAGGATTGCAGCAGCAAAAATCATGGCTGTCTATCTTGTACTCATTTTCCCTGCAAACTTATTTGCTGCACGAGAGGGAATTCCAATTCCAGGTCAAAAAAGCACAGAGCAGGCCTTGCTATGGATAAGGCTTATTGGACAGCCGATTCTCATTATATGGGCGATGTCCATTGCGAAATGGGAAAAAAAGCTGAAACAATGACCACCATATCATGATCAGGTAGTGTACAATTTATTAATAAAATAGTTCGAGTTTGGAGGAACGATATGAATTCTATGCAAATGTGGAGCAGTCGATTTAAAAAATTTTTTCTTGATAACAAGTTTGTTCTCTTTTTACTCGTCCTGCTATTAATTGGATTGAATATCCTTGTTTTCATGAAAACATCTTTTATTTTCACACCGCTCATTGTACTCGTCAAAACCATCGCCTTACCGATTATTTTAACGGGGGTCGTGTATTATTTATTAAATCCGATTGTCAACTTGTTAGAGAGGTTTAGAGTCAAACGGATCTTTTCAATTTTGCTTTTATATATTGTCATTATTGGTATCATTACAGTGACCATTGTGTCTATTATTCCTTTTTTACAAGCACAAACGATGAGTCTGTTTCATAACCTTCCGAAATATGTTGATACGGTAGAAGAACAGATTCGCCAACTAACGGGAAGCAACTTTATTAATCAAGCGCAGAAAGCGATGAATTTTAACGTCTCTGAATTGGTGAGTAAAGCGTCAAGTCAAGCGACGAAGATTTTGGAAAGCACCTTTACCGGAGTGGGGACTTTCTTAGGGGCGCTCACCGAAATCATCATTTCGATCGTGACCGTTCCGTTCATTCTGTTTTATTTATTAAAAGACGGCAAAAAATTACCTGACTATTTCCTGAAATTTATTCCGAATAAGTTTAGAGATCATACACATATCGTGCTTCACGAAATGAACCATCGCCTGAGCTCTTATATTCTCGGACAGATCATTGTCAGCTTCTGTATTGGTGTTCTTCTTTTAATCGGTTATCTGATTATTGGACTTGACTATGCGTTGCTGCTGGCGATCATTGCGGCATGTACAAGTGTGGTGCCTTACCTTGGTCCAACGATTGCGATTACACCAGCGATTGTGATTGCGCTTGTGACATCACCAGTGATGCTTTTAAAACTCATCATTGTCTGGACAGTGGTTCAGCTCATTGAAGGGAAATTTATTTCACCTCAGGTCATGGGGAAAAACCTTCATATCCATCCGATCACGATTATTTTTGTTCTATTAACAGCAGGTAAATTGTTCAGCGTAGTCGGCATCATTGTCGCGATTCCAACATATGCCGTCCTGAAGGTCATCACGACCCACTTGTTTGATTGGTTCAAAATGCGATCCAATTTGTACAAAGAAGAAAAGGTTTAATGTCATAATCTTTTTTTGAAAAAAATATAGTATCATAAAGACGAGCTTTCGATGAAGAAAGCTTGTCTTTATGTGGACATAGATGGTTGGACTGTTCAAAAGATCAGAATTGAAAGGAAAGAAAATCATGAATCTATGGGATTTATTCGTGGCACTGGTTTTAGGAATTGTCGAAGGATTAACAGAGTATGCACCTGTCTCATCTACAGGTCACATGATCATAGTCGATGATCTATGGTTAAAATCAAAGGAAATCATTACGCCAGAGGCGGCAAACACATTTAAAGTCGTGATTCAGTTAGGTTCTATTTTAGCAGTCATGATTGTGTTCAAGGATCGTATCTTGAACTTGTTAGGCTTAAAGAAAAATATCACCGAAGAACAAAAGCGCAGCGGGCATAAGCTGACCATTGCTCAAATTGCAGTAGGACTCGTCCCAGCCGTCATTTTAGGATTCTTATTTGAAGACTATATTGATAAATACTTGTTTGACGTGAGAACAGTCGCTGTCGGTTTGATTTTAGGCGCAGTGTTGATGCTTGTCGCTGACTGGATCAATAAACGTAAAACAGAAACAAGCTCTGTCGATAACATGACGTACAAACAGGCGCTTTATATCGGACTGTTTCAATGTTTGGCATTATGGCCAGGCTTCTCTCGCTCAGGTTCGACGATTGCAGGCGGGGTTATTCTTGGTTTGAATCACCGTGCTGCAGCTGATTTTACATTTATCATGGCGATGCCGATTATGGCAGGCGCAAGCTTGTTAACACTTGTGAAAAATGCCGAATATTTAACAACAGACATGCTGCCATTCTTTATCGTCGGCTTTGTGAGTGCATTTGTTGTGGCTCTCTTTGTTGTTCGATTCTTCCTAAAACTGATCAATAAAATCAAACTTGTGCCTTTTGCGATATACCGAATTATCCTAGGTGTGATTTTATTTATCCTGTTCATGTAATGCTGTAAACTACTCTTATAAAAGAGTAGTTTCAGCGTATAGACAAACCTTCGCATTCGTTGTCAGGTCTGCGCGCCGGTGCTCACGAATGTCAAATTCGCTCCGCGCCGGTGCTCGTCCTTCCTAGACTGCAAAGGTTTTCAAACACGCTGAGCTGAAAAGAAGACAAAGGGCTAAAATAAAGATCATTTTAGCCCTTTGTCAACAATCTGAAACTACTCTTATAAAAGAGTAGTTTTTTTGTTGTTTCAGCTCTTTTAAACAGTAAAATCACCCTCTTAATTGGTAGAAAAAGAAGTTTTTTCATAATTTAGTGTTTAAGAGACAGAGGAAGGGGTAGTACATAAACATACCAATTAAAGGAGGAGTTAGAAATAATGAGAAAAACAAGCAAATTTGTTGTTAGTTCTATGATTGCTACGTCAATGGTTGCTGTCCCTCTATCTCTTACGACTTTTGGTCAAACGGCTGAAGCTGCTACGACAACAGGTGTTGATGGAAGTGTCTCTATTGATCCAGTAGCCATTGCCGATAAAATTGAACAAGCAGTAAAATCATCTCAAAATCGTGATGGATTTGTAAAAAATGCGGCGTACAGTGCCTTCTATGAAGCAGGTCAAAACTATAACGTAGTTGTCCAAAACTTAAGCCAAGATCATGACTTTAGCGGACTGAACAATGTTGTCTACTATGATAGTGTTGAATATGATGGTATTACGTTTGGTATTTGGGTATTTGAAGATGGTACGTTCGTCAACAATGGTGACGGCGGCTATATTAACTGGACATTTGTTGGCAGCTTTGACCGTGAGGAAGGAAGCGGCACTGTCGATTTCCATAAAAGATTCTAATCTTATTGCCAAAAGTCTGCCGATTCACCGGCAGACTTTTTTTATAACGCACATTCTTCTATGTCAAAACCTAAATCTTCAATGATGTGATGATCCGTTTGGACTTGCTGGCCTTTTGTTGTTAAATAATCGCCTACGAAAATGGAATTTGCCGCATAAAGGGCAAGCGGCTGAAGCGTCCGTAAATTGAACTCTCTGCCTCCAGATACTCGAATTTCCTTGGTTGGATTGACAAATCTCATGAGTGCTAACACTTTCAATGCTTTGATCGGATGTGTTCGTTCTTGATGCTCAAGCGGTGTTCCCTCGATTGCATGAAGAAAGTTGACTGGAATGGAATCCGCATCAAGGGCTCTGAGCGCAAAAGCCATTTCGACAATTTGCTGGTTGGTTTCACCCATCCCAATAATAACCCCTGAGCAAGGTGACATGCCGGACTGTTTGACCTCCTCAAGGGTCGACAAACGATCATGATATGTATGAGTTGTCGTAATGTGAGCATGATGATCTTGATGTGTATTGATATTGTGATTATACCGATGAACCCCTGCTTCCTTCAGCCGCCTCGCTTTGTCTTCATTTAATAACCCAAGACATGCACACACCTTCAAAGGCATGGTCTCAGTGATCTCTTTTACTGCTGCCGTCACCTCATCTAACTCTCTGTGAGAAGGTGCTCTGCCGCTTGCGACAATACAATAAGTCCCCGCTTTTCTCTTGAGCGCCTCACGCGCGCCAGCCACAATCGTTTTTTGATCAAGCATTGTATATCTTTCAACCGGTGCTTTTGAAATGATCGACTGTGAACAATAACCACAGTTTTCAGGGCAATAACCGCTTTTTGCGTTAAAAATCATATTTAATTTCACCTTGTTTTGAAAAAAATGAAATCGTACTTGATAGGCTGCATGCATCATAGATAATAATTCTTTATCGTCAGCTGCAAGAATGTCTAGACCTTCTTGCAGCGTGATCCGTTCATTTTTCAGCGCTTTCTCCGCCATCGCTTCCCAAGACAAAGATATTTGTTTTCCCATCATAAGCTCCTCTCATTATGTTAACTTATTTTTATTAAAAGTTAACATAAGAGATGGTCGTTGGCAAGCATAGGATAAATGAAGTCTATGAATATACATGTAGACACACAAAAAGGCGATGATCATGAAGTCATCGCCTTTTCATATGTAAAGCAATATGGCTTATCGAACAGTAATATAGTTAATCACACGTTCTCCAAGTGAATTATAGTAAGAAACCGTCACTGAACCGCGTTGTACGGCACGAATCCAAGTGAAGTTTGGAGCTGTTTGATCTAATTGAATCGCATAAGTTGCGCCCGTCACAGTAATTTGGCTTGCTGGAAGAGAGACGGCGATCGAAGAACCTACAGGAAGCGTACGGGTCAACGTAATCACTTTATTCATAATAGGAGCTTTTGCTATGACTGGTTCTTTTGGCTGTGCAGCTGCATGAGCACCTTCAGTTTGGAAGAACGTAAGAGCACCTAAAGCAGCTAAAGACAATGTACAAGCTTTCATTAATTTTTTCATCGGTAACACTCCTTTTTTTGGTATATACATATATTAATAATAATAGAATTATATGTCAATAAAATTATGTAGAAAAAAGAGTATTTATGGTGAAAATTGTCATGTATTATTCATATGCCTTCTCTTTTTTAGGGGAAAAAGAGGCATAAAAAAAAGCTGGGCTATCCCAGCAATGTAAAGCTTTATGAAAAGAGATCATCAATCGTCGTCTCGCTGTTTTGGCTGACGGCCTTTTAGCTTCTCTTTTTCTCTAATGTAGTGAATAAAATCGATGGTTTGTCTTCGCGCTTCTTCGGAAAAATCGGAGGCAGCTTTAAACGCAATTTGCAAATCAGGATCGTTTGCAAGGTCGGCATCAGTTCCGCCTTTGTCCTTACCTGTGAGAAGATAATCCGTTGAGACCCCATATAACTCGGCGATTTTCACAATCATCTCACCGTCAGGCTTTCTCAAGCCATATTCCCAATTTGCATAAGTGGACATCGCCTTTAATCCGAGTTTTTTAGCAACCGTTGACTTGCTCCATCCATGCTTCTCTCTTAATTCAGTTAAAATCTTTCCAGTCAAATTATCCATTGGAAACACCTTTTTTCATGTTATGAGTAAATTTTATCATGAATTACACGGAAAAGATAAATAATTACACAAAAAGAATAAAAAATGATTGACTTACTCGTTTCGTGTATATTATCATAATGAATATAACTTACACATATTGAGTAAGAGGTGGAAAGATGAAACTTGAACATTTACGAGAAGAACGCATTTTACAAGGAAAAACACAAACCTATATGGCGAAAAAGTTAGGATATAAGTATACGAGCGGCTATGCAAATATAGAAATGGGCAGAACGAAGCCTAGCTTAGAAATCGCAAAGCATATTGCAGATCTGCTGAATAGGGGTGTTCAAGAGCTTTTTTTTGACCAAAAGTTACACGAAAAGAGTAATTCTCTAAAGGAAGAGCATTTCTTAGAAAAGGGGAGACGAACAAAATGAATATTGAACATCCAATGGTAGCGCAGATGAATGACTTTGGATATCCAAAAAGCTACTGGTCATATGACATGAAACGTTATGGATATCAAACAGAGATTGAGGACAGTCTGGAGGGGTTTGAAGAAGATGAAACATCAGATGACGTTTGATGCCAGAAAGGAAGCGCAGCTTTGTTTAGTCCAAGCTGGCGGCTGGATCACCTTTCATCATCAGAAACCGGTGTTTGTTTTTTCCACAGCAGAAGACAAGCAAACATACATGACCCTCTTGGCGGAAAAGTTCGCTGAAGCAAAAAAGGAGGAATCAAGGCGACGTGAAACGATGGAAGCAAATTATGACAATTCTCAAATGCTTGCTCAAAGCGAGTAAAAACGAACAAGACATCCGTCAGTGGGAAAAGGATGACGGGAGATCATAACATGGTCATCCATTTCATCATTGAGGCAGAGTTTTTAACAAAAGATACATTGATAAAAAGAATACGAGCAGCTGCAAAAGCACAATGCCCGCATAAAATAAAAGGCGCACTATCACTCGAGATTCGCTTATTTGACGACATGCCGCTTGACATAGCTGACTGTCAAAACAAGCGTACATACGCAGAAAAAGGTTTGATACGCCCGGTGCACGTCAGCATCTTTCAGCCAAGACTACAACATATTCAAGAAGCACTTCATTCTATTGCTGATAAGGTCCCTCTACAGATTGTCGATTTAAGAGTTTCCCAGTTTTATAGTATGCGTCCAAGAATTGAAATCATTTTAAATACGATAGGTGATGGCACGAAATCCTCACCAAATAAGGAGACAAGCATATGAACGAGCCAAAACAATTACTCATTCAAGAAAACCAGACATTTGTCGGTGAGATGGAAACAGGAAAAATTCAAGTCATCGTGTTAGATGGGAATGTAGGAACGGCTTATAAGATGGATGTACCTGAACATGGAAAAACCATTATACAAACGGCAAAAGGTCATTTTGCAAGAGTAGATCACGAGATTGGTTTTAAAATCAGCTAGATCACTGAACAAATCACAACATCATACGTCCAAGACGGAAAGCCTGCGGACACTGATCAAGACCCTATGAAAAGGGGACTGATTGGTGTCCGTTTTTTATTTTCTTAAAAAAGGGAGAGAGCCAATATGCAAGATTTACTTATCGAATACAAACGGGCATTAAAGGATGCTAGAAAAAGATATGCACCATATAGAGAAAAAGAAGACAAACAGCTTTCAGATCAAGAGAAGCATGATAAAAAAATTATCGCCAGTATGGTCAGCGATCTCGAATACGTCGTGGAATGGCTTCAAATCGGCAGACAGCCAGGCGCACGCAGAGGATTAGACAGACGTTCAGTCTATCAGCGTACCATTCTAGCAAATCCAGAAGTGTTAGAGGCTTTATCATATGAATATACACTCATCCAAGAAAATGAAAGAGAATTCAGTGAGCGGGACAAGAAACGAATTGACGAAGCCTTGTCCGTTTTAACGGATCGAGAAAAGGATGTATTCTTCATGCACACAACACAAGGATTATCGTTTAGTGAGATTGCGATTATGCTGGATGTGAAAAAAGGAACTGTCCAAAAACATATGGAGAGAGCTCGGACAAAGATGTCCAAAAAAGTACAAAAACGCCTATTCGAAGCAGCTGAATAGGCGTTTTTTCTTTTACAAAATAAATGGAGCAGCACTTGTCTTACAGTTGCCACCTATAGTTAGAAAGACCAAACGGATGTTTGCTAGCCCTACACAAATGATTCCTTCACAGGAAATCGTTCGAATTAAAAGGAGGCGGCAGGTGAATGTAAATGAAAGATAAACGGATAGGAGCCAAGCAAGATTATATGAAAGGGATGACGTACCAGCAAATTGCTGATCATTACAATGTCTCGATCCATACCGTGAAATCATGGAAAAGACGATACGGATGGCAAAGGCAAAAAGATTCGTCAAAGCAGGCACACTCGATCTTCAATCAGTTTCTGTCAGATGAAACGATTGAAATCATGGAGAAAATGGGCGGGCGTACATCGCTTGATTTAATCTGGGATCAAATTCAAATTCAATATGCTGCCATTATTCGGGCGCAGCGCATCATGTATGTGTCAGATCAAGAGGACATGATCAAAGAGCTGAAAAAGGCGGCATACAAGCCTTCTTCATTAGAAGAAACAGTAGAAGGCATTCAGCCAGAACAAGAAATCAGCACAGAAGAATATTCGTTTCAATTTTCGTGGGATCGGCATGCCACCTTTTTAAATGCCCAATCCCGTGCAATGGGAGAGCTCAGGCGTCTCATTAAACAGTTTGAAGAGCTCGCACATGCGAAGGATGAACGAAGATTAAGGCTAAAGCAAATTGAACTGACCATCGAAAAAACAAAAAAAGCAGTGCGTGAAGAAAAAGAGGAAGATCTTCACATCATGATTAAGCGGAAAGAGGATAACTCATGACGCCATTGATTGAAAAAGAAGTCAATCCTCACTTTGAACACTTTCTATTCGATTGGAATCAGAAGTTTCAATTTTTAGTAGGCGGCTACGGCTCCTCCAAAAGCTATCACATTGCGTTGAAACTCATTTTAAAGCTGCTGGAAGAAAAACGGACAGCACTTGTCATTCGAGAAGTATATGATACGCACCGTGAATCAACATTTTCTCTATTACAAGAGATCGTCAGCGATCTTGGCATCGATCGTGTGGTGAAGTGCCGAAGTTCGCCGCTTGCCTTGACGTTTCGAAATGGCAGCAGCATCTTATTCAAAGGACTGGACAAGCCTGAGAAATTGAAATCGATCAACAACATCTCGATCATTTGGATTGAAGAGTGTTCAGAGGTTTCTTATGAAGGCTTTAAAGAGCTGCTTGGAAGGCTGAGGCATCCGTCCTTACCGCTTTATATGATGTTATCGACCAATCCTGTTGGTCAAGATAATTGGACGTACAGACATTTCTTTCGAGATGAACAGCTGAAGCGATTTGTCCTAGATGACGAAACCTTATACAAAAAGCGCACCGTTGTCATCAAGGATACGTACTACCATCACTCCACAGCGGAAGATAATCTATTTCTCCCTAAAAGCTATGTGAAGCAGCTGGATGAGCTGAAAGAATACGACCCAGACCTCTATCGAATTGCGAGGAAGGGCTATTTTGGCATCAATGGAACAAAGGTTTTTCCTCAATTTGAGGTGAGAAATCATTCTGATGTATTAGAAGCGATTCAGCAGATTGACAGGCCGCTGAAACGAGCAGGCATGGATTTTGGATTTGTTGAATCGTACAATGCGCTCATTCGATTAGCCGTCGATCATGAAAAAAAGTACTTATATATTTACTGGGAATATTACGACCGCGGGAAAACAGATGATGAAACAGCTGTTGACCTAAAAGAGTTCATTGAATCAAAGGAACTCATCAAAGCCGATGCAGCAGAGCCTAAAACCATTCACTATTTTCGGCAGCGTGGATTTCAGATGGTGGCAGCACATAAGTTCCAAGGCTCGCGTTTGCAGTATACGAAAAAGATCAAACGGTTTAAGAAAATCATTTGCTCTGATGCTTGTCCGTACACAATCTATGAACTTCAATCACTGACCTATAAGGCAGATAAGGATGGCCGTTTAGAGGAAGATGAATTTCAAATCGATCCACACACATTATCAGCCATTTGGTATGCGCTGGATGATTATGAAGTGACGGATTTGAAACAGACCGCCTCGGAGCGTGTCCGCCCAAACAGAGAGAGGAGGTCTATACAATGAAACAATTGAAAGCAACGATTATGAAGGCAAACATGTCTGATCATACAAAACAAATGTATGCAGATGAATTTTCATACGAAAAAGATGACATTGTTCCCCCGCCTTACAACATCAATGAATTAAAAAGCATGGCAGAATATTCAACCATTCTTCAGCAATGTATTGATGCGTACAAAACCAATATTTTAGGCTTTGGGTTTGGGGTAGAATACGCCTTTGACTTTAATGCAGAAGGTGTAAAACCGGCAAAAAAGAAGGCTGCAGAAAAGGAATGGACAAGACTTGAAGAGTTTACGAAGTACATGAACTATGATGAGTCCGCTGATGTGATTCTTGGCTATGTCCTCGAAGACCGAGAGAAAACGGGCAATGGTTTTTTAGAGGTGCTGAGAGATGGACAAGGAAAGCCGGCAGGAATCGAGTATTTAGATGCGCTTCATATCCGCATTTGCAAGCTTAGTGAGCCAGTCGACGTCGAATTCAGGTACACCGAAAATGGCGAAATGAAGACAATGAATCGAAAGAAACGATTCCGTAAATATGTACAGGTGATCAACGAAAAGAAAGTCTTCTTCAAGGAGTATGGTGATCCGCGCATTTTGCACTGTGAAACAGGCAAATACGATGACACCACACCAGAGCCGCTTCGCGCAACAGAAGTGATTCATTTTAAAATTGGCAGTGGAACGTATGGGATTCCCCGCTGGATTGGCAACATCGTCAATATGTACGGAGCACGCAAGGCAGAGGAGCTGAACTACCTTTATTTTAAACAAGGGCGGCATGTACCAGGTGCCATTATTGTCGAAAATGGCATGCTGTCAGAATCCTCTTATCAGCAGCTTCAAGATTATATGGACGATATTGAAGGATCTGATCATGCACATAAGTTTCTATTGCTTGAAGTTGAAGGTCTACCGACAGAAAAAGGGTTAACGGGAGAAGAAGATGTCTCAAATGTCAAAGTGAACTTTAAATCCCTAGCCGAGATCCTGCAAGAAGATGCGCTCTTTTTAGAATACGATGAAAAAACAAGAAACAAAATCCGCTCTGCGTTTCGCCTTCCTCCAATTTACACAGGTGAGTCTCAAGACTATAACAAAGCGACAGCAGATACGGCGCGTAAAACAACAGAAGAGCAGGTATTTCAGCCGGAACGGCATCTCATCACAGGAAAACTCAATACTCTTTTCCTGCCGGATCTTGATATTTGGCATGTCCGTTTTCTATTAAATGGCCCTGATTTTAGAGACCCATTAGAGATTGCCAAGGTACTGACGCCATTTATTCAGGCGGGGGCAGTGTCACCTAACGATTTGCGCGATCTAGCAGGAAGAATTCTCGGAAAAACGCTAGAAGAATGGCCTGAGGAACTATATCACCGACCTTTAGAAAGCCGCATGAAATCAGCTGAAGAAAAGCCTCAACCAGAGCCGGATCAGCTGACGAAATAAACAGAAGCGCGTGCACTTTTTTGAAAGGGGGTGAACATATGCCAAGAGAACTAAAAAACGCTAAAATTACGCATGTTTCCTACGTGGACAAAGCAGCGAACAAGAAGAAATTCTTTTTGATGAAAGCAAAGAAAAAGCGGCCTGACTTTCAAAAGGAGGTCAGTGTCCTGACAAAGGCAGAAGATGCTCATCGCCTCGTGTACGGTGTCGTGTATGAGCCGAATACGCCTGATGCACATCAAGACTTTATGACAGCCAAGGAAATTGAAAGAGCGGCACACGGCTTTATGAAGGATGCCCGTCATATTGACAAGCAGCATGATTTTCAGGATGGTGTTGGCGAAGTGGTTGAATCGTATATTGCTCCGGCTGATGTAGAGGTAGGCGGCGAGCTGATTCGAAAAGGGTCTTGGGTGCTTGTGACAAAAGCTTCCCAAGAGATTTGGGATCAAATTCAGAAGGGCCACATTACAGGCTATTCAATGGCTGGAACGGCGGATTTCGTCGCCATAGAAGAACAAGATCAGCTTCTATCTCAAGGCACGAATGAGAGAGGGCTTTTTTCTTTGCTGAAAAATTTCTTTTTAAAAGAGGAAGGTGCAAACATGTCACAATCATTTTGGAACGTTTTAGACCATCTGCTGGAAACCTTACAGTCAAGTGATGGTGATGAGGCGGATGTAAGAGCTGCCTTAGAACAGCTCATTCCAATCATGCAGGATATCCTGAAGACAGAGGATGTACTTCAAACGATTGGTGAAAGGCCAGCCGCCGTACAAAAGGAAGATGCTGCTTTGACGACAGATCAAGTACGAGAGCTCGAAAAAGCAAAAAAGGCCATCGAAAACGTCTTACAGCAGGCTGAACAACAAGAAACAGATCAAACCGGGGAAGAACCTGTCCAAAAAGTGCTCGAGCAAGTCGTTGCACCGATTCGTCAGCAGCTCTCTTCCTTAGAGAAATCAGCCAGCAGAGAAAAAGCAGCGGTGCAGGAAGTGCTTGAGCAGCAGCTTTTGCCTATTTCAGAGCGGATTCACATGCTTGAAAAGGCGCGGGGCATGTCAAAACAAACAATCCACGATACACAAAACGACACAACAACACCCATATGGGATGGCTTACTATAAGCCTAAATAAGGAGGAAACAGTGTGAGAAATCAAGAGTTGATTCGCAAGGCTGAAATGACACTTGCCAGCTTAAAAACCGGCGGTCTCATGAACGCAACCCAATCCAACACATTCATTAGAATGATGCAAAACACACCAACCGTTTTAAATGATGCACGCATCATTCCGATGGAAAGTGATTCACAAAAAATCGAAAAAATCGGCTTTGGCCAGCGTATTTTGCGCCCAGCAGAAGAAGGCCAAGCGCTTGATGCAAAAGACCGTGTTGTCCCAGCGACAAGCACTGTCCAGCTAAATGCGAAAGAGGTCATTGCAGAGATTCACATGACCTACGACAGTATTGAAAACAATATTGAAAAAGACGGAATCCAGCAGACAATTATGCAAATGCTGGCTGAACGAGCGGCGGTCGATATTGAAGAGCTCATCGTCAATGGGGATACGACTTCATCAGATCCATTTTTAGCCCAAATGGATGGCGTGAGAAAACAAGCAGTATCTCATATTGTTGATGCAAATGGAGCGGAAATTAGCCGCCAAATGTTTAAACAAGCCTATAAAGCGATGCCGTCAAAATATTTACGTGTACCTCAGGATTTCCGTTTCTACACATCCCCAAGTTTAGAGGTTGAGTGGAAGGATCAAGTAGCAAACCGTCAGACAAATCTCGGAGATGCGGTCATTCAAGGCGGACTTTCTTCTGCATTCGGTGTGCCAGTCAAAGGTCTTGCCAATATGCAGCCATATGACGAAGCGGGAACAGACGTATCAGATATTTTGCTGACACACCCTAAAAATATTATCGTAGGTTTTTCTCGTAATATTCGAATTGAAGTAGAAAAAGATATTCGCAGCCGTAAATTTATTATTGTCCTGACAGCGAAGCTAGACAGCAAATTTGAGGAAGAGGATGCTGTAGCAAAAGTGATGAAAGTGAAAGAGTAGGTGACGGCAGGCCATGATTATTTCTCCTGAAGAACTGCAAGCCTATTCTGTATTTGAGCGTGTGAAAAATCGATCTGTAGAAAGACTGACAGCAGATATTATCGAAGCCGAAGCTGCGGTATTTCAGATCGTAGGTCATGATTTCTCAAGCGAAAAATATCAGCCCCTTCCTGAAAAAGCAAGAATCGCATTATTAAAAATGGCCCAATATTTTGCCATGCTGAATGATGACGAATCTATGATGAAAGGCTTTACGTCAGAAAAAATGGGTGATTATTCATATGCGAAGGCAGCTGATCAAGTGAAAGGCAAACCTTATGTATATGCCCTGCTTGTCGATTACATTGAACCATCATTAACTGGCGGCAGTACCAAATTAAAGGTGAGATCATTATGAGTTATCACTCTTTATTAACAGACCGCTGTGATCTTTTTCACCTTGAACATCAGGAGGCTTCCCGAGGAAAATTCGGGGTTCCAGCTGATGACTTACAAATGACTCTTTCCTATCCCGATGCTCCTAGCCTGACAGATCTGGCTTGTTATGTCATAGAAAAGAATCAGTCCCTTGTGCAAGAAGAGCCGAATACAGTTATTTATCAGTCCTATCTTGTCCATTTCCCTTTAGCAAGTGATATTCGCCTGCATGACAAAATGGTGTGGAACGGCGTCTCACTTAAGTTGCAGCAGCCCAAAATAGTGAAAAATCATCACATTGAAGTGATGGCAGTCAGGAAGGAAAATCTATGAAAATTGATGGACTTGACCGGCTGCTTTCACAGCTGGAAACAGCGTGTGCCGGCGGCTTAAAAGCAGAATATCAAGATTTGTTGCAAGACATGGGCCTAGAGCTTTTGGACATCATTCAGGATGAGCTAATCAAGGAGAATGCTGTCGATACAGGCCGGCTTCTAAGCTCCTTTACGCAAGGAGACAAGGAGAATCATTTTCTTATGTCAAAAGGTGGTCTCACGCTTGAAGTGGGAACGCAGCTTGAATATGCCTCCTATGTTAATGACGGACATGCTACTTCTTCAAGTGGAGAGCGAAGATGGGTGCCTGGCAGATGGGCTGGCAGCCGCTTTGAATATGATCCGAATGCAAAGACAGGAATGATGCTTGCCTCTCAATGGATAGATGGAAATGGCTACTGGGATCATGCTGTCATGCTCTATGAGCAAATGTTTGAACAGTCGCTGGATCGAAAGCTTCAAAGCTGGTTCGATCGACATTTTGGGAGGTGATGAAATGAATCAAGAAGTCGGGGCAATCATGCATTATATTTACACACACTTTCCTGTGACAATGTATGATCGACTTTTGCCAGAGCGTTTTCAAGTGCCATCCGTTTATGTGCCGCCCGTAACAGTCATCAGCGGTCCAGATACGGTATCTACGTTTATGAAATCTTATTCGCTGCAAGTAAAAGTGTTTCATATGGATACAGAAAAAGCGCATGACGCGGCAGAAACAATTGTTGATGCATTGCTTGCTGATCGTCAAATGATTCAGATGATGAGTGAAGATGGAGATGTGCTTGATGATTATGTCCGCATAAAAAGAGTGGAAACCAGAATGATAGATCAAGGCGTAGCAGCGATTGTCCTGACGTGGGATAGCAGTTATTGGTACAACCGAGACAAACAAGCAAGCCTTGAAGATATCAACTTTTCAGATGGAGTGATCAAACGTGAGCAAGACTAAAAAAGCAGAGCCCGCTCAAACAGCTGGCGAAGAAAAAGAATTTGGCTTTTCATTTGAAGCCTTAAAGGAGCACAGTAAGGATCTTTTTGGGGTTAAACCAGAAATCCTTGAAGGTGCTCTTTTTTATATCAAACATCAACCAATTACAAAAACAGAAGCGAAAAAGCACATTGATGCTTTTTTGTCCAAGGAGGTTTAAAGGATGAACGGAGGCACATTTACACCAGGTACAGAGAAAAAGCGTCCTGGCATTTACTTTAATTTTAAAACAACAGCAGAGCAGCGAATTACTTTAGGCGATCGAGGTACGGTGGCACTTCCTCTTGTGATGAGCTGGGGAGAACCAAAAACCTTTATTTCCGTTTCCAATATGGAAGACTTAAATAAAAAGGTTGGACTCAACATTGATGACAAGTCACTTCTTCTTTTCCGTGAAGCAAAGAAAAAAGCACAAACGGTCTTGCTTTACCGCCTAAATGAAGGGGAGACGGCCAAAGCTGAAATCGCAGAAAACTTTGTGGTCACAGCCAATTATGGCGGTCTAAAAGGAAATGAGATCACTGTACAAGTGGCAGAAAATGTACTTGATAGCACAAAGCGTGACGTCATCACTTATCTTGGAACAGATATTGTGGATAAGCAGGTTGTCACGGATGTCAAAGATCTTGTGAAAAACAAATATGTTCAATTTTCTGGTGAAGGTGAAGCCGTCATCACGGCTGGTGTGGCACTAAGCGGCGGGAAAAATGGTGTGGCAAGTGTCGCAGATTATACAGCTTTCCTAGAAGCAGCAGAAACAGAATACTTTGATGTTATTGCTCTCCCGATCGATAATAGTGAGCAATTAAAAGCGACCTTCGCTTCATTTATCGAGCGTTTACGTGATAAGCAAGGACGTAAGGTGCAAGGAGTTGTGGCCAACTATGCAGCTGACCAAGAAGGCATCATCAATGTGACAAGCGGTGTTGTGCTGGAAGATGGAACAGAACTAACGCCTGATCAAACAACAGCATGGGTCGCAGGTGCAAGTGCAGGTGCAAACTTCAATCAGTCACTGACCTTTGTAGAATACGAAGGAGCAGTGGATACATTAGAACGCCTTGATAATGATCAAGTAGAATACCGATTATCACAAGGGGAGTTCCTGTTCACCTTTGATGCGAGAGATCGTACCGTGAGTGTTGAAAAAGATATTAACTCCTTGACAAGCTTTACAGCTGAAAAGAACCAGCAAATGGCGAAAAACAAAATCATTCGTGTGCTTGATGCGATCAACAATGATTTGACGTTCGAATTAAAAAATCTGATTAAATTACGCAAAGCCAATGGCAATGACATTCCAGCATCAGATGATGGGGTGCAGCTTGTGAAAACACTGATTACTCAGTATCTCACACAGCTTCAAGATGGCAGCGGCATTACAGGCTTTAACTCAGAAACAGATATCGTGATCGGTCTCAATGAAGATCGTGATGGATTTATCATCGATCTAGCGGTTCAACCAGTAGATGCAGCAGAAAAATTCTATTTCAATGTGGAGGTGAAGTAAGATGGCTTTTAAAGCGCAAAATACAATTTCAGGTAAAGAAGGTCGTCTTTTCTTAGAAGGTGAGGAGCTTGCCTTTATCAAAACGTTTGAAGCAAACGTGGAGAAAAACAAATCAGAAGTCAATGTGATGGGCCGCCGAATGACTGGTCATAAAACAACAGGGGCAAACGGAACAGGAACGGCAACATTCTATAAAGTCACGTCACGTTTCGTTCAATTAATGCTCAACTATGTGAAAAAAGGGGAAGACCCATATTTCACTCTTCAGGCTGTAATTGACGATAAGTCATCAGGCCGAGGCACTGAGCGTGTGACATTATTTGATGTCAACTTTGATTCAGCTAAAATCGCTGGACTGGATGTTGATTCAGAGGCGCTTGAAGAAGAAGTTCCGTTTACGTTCGAGGACTTTGATCTTCCTGAAAAGCTGAAGAATTCTTTCTAATTACAATTGAAAAAGGCATTACGAATGACGAAAATATATGTTATTTTTATTTTATTCAACGATATGGTATAATTTTTCATAGTTACAGAGTAGCTACAAAAGAGTTACTGTGTAACCTCAAAAAGTTTCTTAGAAATATGTTTACATGCAAAGTACTTTGCATAAAATAAAAAGAAGCCAGGATGCGTCAACATCCCGGCAATGTACAATGAGGCCCTCAAGGGGCTGGCTAATCAATTAGATAGTTTTAAGGATAGACTTTCCCTTCAACCGTCCAAAGCTCAAGGGGAGTCTATTTTTTGTCTATATACGTCAACAGGGCAACGATAAATGACCCGAATGCAAGCATTAACATAAGCGCTTGAAATGTTGACATGAGCATCACCCCCTTCCTATCGGGGATGAGCCAGACACCCTTGAGCAAGCCATTCAATTGTACAAATTAAATTATACATGAAAAGATTGGAAAGCACATTCAAAAAATGGATGTGCTTTTTTGCATTCAAAAAAACATAACAAAGGGAGTTTTTAAACATGAGCGAAAAACAAACATTTGATCTTTCATTTTTTATGCCAGGACAAACAGTAGAAGCGGAAGAGGTCAAAGTACCGATTTCTAAGCGTTTTGTTGATAAAAAAGGGAATGTCATTCCTTTTGTCTTTAAAGCCATTACAACTGAACGCATTGATGAACTGGAAAAAGAAAATACGACCTTCAAAAATGTCAAAGGCAGAGGCCGCGTAAAGGACTTAGACAGTCAGCGCTTCTACGCACGAATTGCGATTGAATCGACCATTTATCCAGATTTCCGCTCAAAGGAATTAAGGGAAGCCTACAGCACACAAGATCCAGTTGAAGTAGCAAAACGCGTCCTGTCAGTTGGCGGTGAATATGCGAACTGGTTAAACAAAGCCATTGAAATCAACGGATTCGAAGACGAAATTGAAGATTTAGAAGACGCAGCAAAAAACTAATAAAAGATGGGGATAAAGAAGCCGTGTTTTTATATTACGCCATGCACGAGCTTCACTACTCCCCATCTGAACTCCTAGATTTATACGAATCACCAAGACCGTTCAAAGCATTCCTATTCGGACTCATCAGCTACAAACTAGACATGCTAGAAAAAGAAGCAAAGAAAGGAGGGAAATAATTGGCGAAACTCACTGCACGATTTGAATTAGAAGACAAAGTATCGAAGAAGCTTATGCGCATTCAAAAACGATTTCAAACGTTTGAGAAGCAGCTAAAACCATTTAGAAAACCAGTGAAAATAAACCTGGAAATAGATGAAAAGAAGTTAAGAAACTTCAGTTTATCGCTTCGGAAAATTTCAGTATTTTCCATGAGACTGGATAAGGGAATCTATCGTGATTTAAAAGCATTAAACAATCAGTTAAATATGCTCCCAAATCATCTGGTCATATCCATTCAAGCGAAAGGACTAGATGTCATTAAATACAGCATAAACCGTTTAAAACAAGCGGGAACAAGCCCCATTCTGCTGACGTTTAAACTAAACGATCAATTGTCAGGTAAAATGTCATCGATCAAAAAATCTATCTATCAGCTCATGAACAGAACGTATTATATGAGATTAAACATGGTTGACCAAGCCACCGCTGCAATTCAACGAATCAAAAAGACACTCAAAAGCTTGACGATGTCTAAACACGAAATCAGAGTGTCTGTTCAAGACAATGCAAAGAGTAAGTTGAAAAAACGAGATCAGGCTGAGTCGATTGTGAAAGAACAAAACATAAAAAAAGAGCCTGAGGCTGTTAGTCCATCAGTGAAAACAGATGAATCTAAACAGAGTTGGCTTCAAAACCTTGCCAATAAAGGATTAAATGAAATTCAAAAATATGCAGGTGACGTTGCAGACAAAGTGAAGGAAAAATTGAGTCCTAGAAAGTTTTGGGATGAAAAAGCACTTCCTTGGGTTGAAAATAAAATGGAAGATTACAAACAAGATGTGATCGGAAGAATTAAAGAGAAGATTAAATTTAATCCTGAAGAAAAACTAGATCAATTGGTGAAGACTGGATTAGATCGTCTCTTTGGTGCAAGTGATCAATCAAGTGAAAGTGCCACTCCAGCACCAACAACAGCACCAACAACAGCACCAACAACAGCACCAACAACAGCACCAACAAATCCAGCTCCCAAAACGAAACCTCAGCCGCGAGGTGGAAAAGGCTTGTTTCGCAATAGTTGTTGCCCCTGTTGTGCAAGAGGTTTAAGCAGGGGAGGATCTACTAAAACTAAAAATAGAAATGGTCAATCACCAAGACAATCTACAAACCAAAATGCCACAACAAGAACCGAAATGAATAGAAGACCTCCAAGTAAATTAGGGAAACTGAAAACAAATGCAGGTAAATTATTTGGAAAAATCCCTAGTGGACTAAAGAAAGGTGCGGGTATCGCAGCTTCAGTTGGCGGACTTACGGGTTTAGTGAAAGGTAGCAAGGGGTTAAGTGGATTAGGGGATGCGGTGAAAAATATAGGTAAAGGGAGCGGCAAGTTATTAAAGAAAGTACCTATTCTAGGAAGTGTACTTAGTGCAACAAATCTAATCGGTATGAACAAAGAGAATGCTGGTGAAAAGATTGGTACGACTGGAGGCGGAATCGCTGGCGGGATGGCAGGTGCTGCAGCAGGTGCAGCTATTGGAAGCGTAGTTCCAGGGGTAGGTACAGCCATCGGCGGTCTAGTAGGCGGCATCGCTGGAAGTATGGGTGGAGAATCTATCGGTGAAACAATTGGAAAATGGTTTGATGGCGGCGGATTTGAAAAGATTGGCCAAAAAGCCATTGAAATCAAAAATCAAATTGTCGAAGTTTGGTCAACAGTTGCGGCTTGGTTCACAGAAAATGTATGGACACCATTAAGCAATACGGTTGTCACAGTAGCGTCATCCATTTGGTCAAGTTTAGTCAATGCATGGACATGGATACAAGAAACCTTCAGTGCAGTTGCAGGCTGGTTTATTGAAAATGTATGGACACCGCTAAGCGATACAGTCGTCACAGTAGCAACGACCATATGGACAAGTCTAGTCAATGCCTGGACATGGATTCAAGAAACATTTAGTGCCGTAGCAGGCTGGTTTATTGAAAACGTTTGGACACCTCTCAGCGACACAGTCGTTACGGTAGCAACGACCATCTGGTCAAGTTTAGTGAATGCCTGGACATGGATTCAAGAGACATTTAGTGCAGTTGCAGGTTGGTTTATTGAAAACGTTTGGACACCGCTAAGCAGCACAGTCGTTACAGTCGCTACAGGGATTTGGACAGCATTATCAAATGCATGGAAAACGATACAATCAATCTTTGGAGCTGTATCGTCATGGTTTATGGAAAATGTATGGAACCCACTTGTAGATACGGTAGGAACCATTAAAGATAGTTTCGGTAAAAAGTTTGAAGAAGCGTATAAAGTCGTGACAGATATATGGGATGGATTATCCAAATGGTTTGAGGACAACATTCAAAAGCCGATTGTAAAAGTAGCAGAAGCTATTAGTGATGGGTTTTCTGCAGCATTTGGTTGGGTTAAAAAGATTTTTGACAAAGCAGGCGGTATTGTAGATGTAGTCATAAATTGGATTGTTGGGAAGAAAAAACCTGATAACAATGCCACAGGCGGCTATATCACCCAGCCAACCTTATCATGGGTCGGAGAAGCAGGTAACGAATTTGTTATTCCAACTCAAAATAACCGAGGACGCGGGAAGATGCTGCTTGCTCAGGCTGCTTCTCATCTTGGAATGTCTGTTATGCCAAGCGGAGCAGCTGGAAATCAAGTATCAAGCTCTCCAGCTCCTACAGCAGTAGTTTCATCATCTTCTGTCGGTTCAATAGACGGATCTGTCTCGATGACTGGGAACATTCAAGCCTCCAGCATAGGCGAGCAATTTAATAAGGATTTTGAACAAGGATTAAATCAAAAAGTGATTACACTTGATCAATGGAAGCAAAAGAATATTCAGCAACCTTTTGCTCAATTGACCTCAGACTCAGGTAAGTATGGTCAGCAAACAGTTGCTGCTTTTGCGAATGGTCAGCAGGTGACACCCACAGGAACAGACAGCTTTTTGCAAAGTCGTGTAAAAGCACCATACCAACAAGTGATGACAGCATCACCAACTTGGGGTTCTGGAACAGTTAATGGTTTTGCCACAGGTCAAAATGCCACATCAGTTGGTACTAGCCAATACGTAGATCAGCACATCAAACAACCATTCCTACAAGCAAAACAAGAATCACCAGGCTGGGGCTCAGGAATGATGGATGCCTTTAACAACGGCATGCGTTCAAAAGCAAGTGAAGTCACACAAGCTGCCAAAGAAATGGCGAAGAAAGTAGAGCAGGCGTTTAGAGAGGAATTAGACATTCATTCCCCTTCACGCGTCATGATGAGTCTTGGGAAATTTGCATCGATCGGTGTCGTTAAAGGGCTCGACTCAGTGGATGTGAAAAAGTTTGCTGAAAATCAGGCTGGTTCATTAATCGGAGCTTTCAGTGGTATGGGGGTTTCAGGTCTTAGTGTTCAGCAATGGCTCATGGCAGCTCTCATGGCAACTGGTACATCGATGAACTGGCTTCCAGGTCTTATGACCATTGCACAGCATGAATCGAATGGAAATCCGAGAGCAATCAACTTATGGGATTCCAACGCTAAAAAGGGAACGCCTTCTAAAGGCTTAATGCAAACCATTGGACCGACGTTTAACTCCAATAAAGGCAAAGGTATGAATGACATTTGGAACCCAATTCATAATGCTGTAGCAGCCATTAACTACATTAAGGGCAGATATGGAACAGTCTTCAATACACCGGGATTACGAAGTATGAGAAGAGGCGGGCCTTATAAAGGCTACGCAAATGGTGGACTGATTACTCAGGAGCAGGTTGCTAGAGTCGGAGAAGGAAACAAACGCGAATGGATTATTCCTGAAGAAAGAGGGATTCGAGGGAGATATTTATTAACGCAGGCAGCCAAAGCACTTGGGATGCAAGTATATGACCCAGCAAATGCGTCTGCTCCTTTACCAGAATCACAAATGCAGCAAGTCACCTCAGCTCAGTCTTCTAGTCGTACAGCATCGTCAAGTAATAAGCAAATCACCATTCAATTCAATGGGGATCAGCATTTCCATAATGGACAAGATCAGCAATCGCTTGTCGAAAAAATTAGACAAATGCTCGTAGATGAACTGGAAGTAGAGCTTCATACAGGAACGAAGGGGGTCGTGATCGATGGGTAAATCAGTGTATCAATTGTGGATTTCCCAAGGAAAGGACAAGTTGCGATTCCCTGTCCTTCCATCCGAACTTGAAATCACAAATAACGTACAAAATGAAACGGTAAAGGTTGCTTCTTTTGGAGAACTGACCTTTATTGATGTCCCATCGGCTAAGCAAGTATCATTCACTTCATTATTTCCTAAGAAATATTCGCCAATTGCTGAATATAAAAGCATTCCATCACCGGAGAATGCGATAGCGAAAATAGAACGAATGATGCGTTCAAAGAAGTCGGTGCGGCTCATTGTAACGGGGACAAAAATTAATATGACGTGTAGCATTGAAAGCTTCACCCATAAAGAAGGGTCATATGATATTGGCGATCGTGAATTTACGATCGAGTTAAAGGAATACAAAACCGCATCGCCTAGGAAAATTAAACGAAAGAAAAAAGCAAAACAAACGAAAAAGAAAAGGCCTTCAAAAACACCACCAAAAATGTACACCGTCAAAAAAGGGGATACGCTATGGGCTATTTCAGGCAGATTTTATGGCGACAGTACAAAATGGCGGCGTATTTGGAATGCCAATAAATTAGCGATGATTAAACGTAGCAAACGCAATATTAAGCAGCCGGGGCATTGGATTTTCCCTGGACAAAGGTTAAAAATACCACAATAGGGGGGCTGGCATTGATCGAGCTTTTTGCCATCAGAAGCGGCACCATGTATGAGCTTGTCACAGAGAGTGTGACACTTCAGGGGCAAAGGTATCAAGCCCCTCGCTCTATTCAGGCAAATATTATCACTAAACAAGGCAGTCAAACATATTACCGTGTCTCAGAAGGGGACACGGTTCTTTTTAAATGGAAAGGAAAAGAGCTGTTCAGAGGCATTGTGTTTTCCCGGAGGCCTGTTGAAGGGAAGCTGACCTTTACCGCATACGACATGCTTCAATATTTGGTGAAAAACCAAGATGTCTATGTTTTTTCAAAACAAAGAGCAGATCAAATCTTGAGGCGGATAGGGGCTGACTTTCAAATTCCAATGACCTCCATCGCCAATACAGGACATGTCATAAAATCACTAGTGTTTAAAAACGATACGAGTTTGTATGACATGATTCTGAAAGCGTTAAAAGAAACAAAGCGTCAAACTGGTAGAAACTATCAAATCTATTCTGCTAAAGGAAAGATGGGGCTGAGAGCTTGGCCAGATCCAGAGGACGTATGGGTCATTGAATCAGGCGTCAATCTCATTGGTTATCAGTATAGCACCTCGATTGAAGAGACAGCCACTCGTGTCAAACTGCGCACGTCTGCAGATGAACAGGGAAAGAATAAGAAAAAAGGCAGCAAATCAGAGATTGTGGTGGTCGAACAGGATAAAGCAGGTCAGAGTAAATACGGTATTTTACAGCATGTTGAGACGGTTACAGGGCAAATCAACCAGCCGCAGCTACAAAAAAGAGCCAAAGTACGGCTGGCAGAGAAAAAAGGCGTCAAGCAAGAAATCAAAAGCATACAAGCGCTAGGCATTCCTGAACTGCAAAGCGGTCTTCCAATCTATTTGAAAATCCCTGAAATCAACGTGAAAAAAACCTACTGGATCGATCAAGACAAACATGAATTCAGTGGGGTGAAACACACCATGACAATTGATGTCGTTGAGAAAAATTCCATCCCAAAGGGTGATCAAGCGTGAGATTAAGTGAAGCGATTAAACGATTAGCAGTGAATGCTGTAGATGCCGCCTCTCCAATTGATCTGGTGGTTGGAGAAGTCACGGCAGTTTCTCCTGTAAGCATCCGGTTAAATGAAAACCATAAGCTAGTCATTCCGGAAGAATTACTGATTTGGCCAAAGCGCCTAAATAAGGGTGAGGATGATGAACTGAAAAGGGGAGACAGCATTATGGTGCTGGCAATGGCAGGAGGGCAGTCCTTCTACATCATCGACAAATTGTAAGGGAGGTGATGAATGTGGCACTTTCACCAGAGGAAGAAATCGAGGAAATAGAAGAAGAGGAAGAGGTGGAAACCTCGATGACGTATCGAATAGATGTTGAAACTGGCAGACTGACAGGTGAAACCATTTCAGGCATTGAAGCAATTCGTCAATTCGTTTATATGACACTCAGGACAGAGCGGTATGCACATCCTATCTACAGCCACGACATTGGCACTGAAATCCAGGAGCTCTTGACGGATACAGAAGCCACGGATGAATACAAAGAAATGGAGATTCCGAGGCTGCTAGAGGAAGCATTGATTGTCGACGAACGGATTGATCATATTGAAGAATTAGAGGTCACAAAGCAAAATGACTCGTTTCATGTCAAGCTAGCTATTGTCACAGATGAAGGCACATTAGAAATAGAGGAGGTGATGGAGAGCGATGTTTGAGGAACAAACGTACGAAGCATTAATGGAAAGAATGCTAGACAGACTGCCAGATGCCATAGATAAAAGAGAAAACAGCGTCATTTGGAATGCCTTGGCACCTGCTGCAGCTGAACTGGCCCAGTCCTATATTTGGCTTGATCAAGTATTCGAGCTGGTCTTTGCAGATACAGCACAAGGAGAGTTTCTAGATCGGCGGGCTGCTGAAGTAGGAATTGAAAGAAAACCAGCGACTAAAGCGATTTGGTCCGCAGCTATTCAGCCGGAGGATATCAACATCCCAGTTGGCTCACGGTTTTTTATTGAAGACGTCTATTTCCAATATTCGAAAGAAGGCACGCTAGAATGCGAGACACCTGGCAAGATCGGCAATGGTCAATTAACAGATCAGCCGCTGCTATCACTTGATACAATTCCAGGACTCGAATCGATTACCATGAAAGAACTGGTGATACCAGGACAAGAGGAAGAAGATGACGCTTCGTTATATGATCGCTACTTAATACGTGCTAGGCGGGAGGCTGTCAGTGCCAACAAGGCGCATTATAAAAAATGGGCTGAGGAAGTGACAGGGGTTGGCAGAGCGAAAGTATTCCCGCTTTGGAACGGAGAAGGGACGGTCAAAATTGTCATCACAGACGGCAATCTAGATGTTGCATCAGATCTGCTTGTTAAAAGAGTACAGGAATATATCGACCCAGTACCAGGCGAAGGGGAAGGACAAGCGCCTATTGGTTCAAAAGCAACCGTCGAAAGCGCCAAATGGCTGGATATTGACATAGAAGTAGCCGTCGAACTTCAAATGGACTGGACCCTTGAAGGAGCGCAGAAAGAAATAGAAGAAAAGGTCAAAGCGCTGTTGAAATCAATCGCATTTGAAAAGAGTACCATTCGAATGTCCGCCTTAAATGACATTCTGTACCATTCAGAAAGTGTATCAGATTATGCAAACGTGTTATTGAATGGGGAATCGAAAAACTTAGTGTTACAGGACATTGAGATACCGCGTCTGAGGCAGGTGAAGGTTATTGAGCAAACAGGATGAAATGAAAAACTACTTGCCGCCATATTTTACAGAGATTTATGAAGTAGATCATCTACTCAAAACAGAAGCACCGGAGTTTGAGCAATTGGATGAATCCATTTTCGATTTAACGGATCAGTTCTTCCCTTTAACTGCGACATGGGGATTGAATAGATGGGAAAGAATGCTGAAGGTGCAGCGAGAATCAGGTGACTCCATTGAACTTCGCAGGGCACGCTTACTCAATATGATGTCAAACATTCCACCGATCACGTATCTTTCATTAGAGAAATCGGTGAATCGCTTTCTCAAAAATCCAAGTGCCATCATCCGTCTCACCACCAATCGCTATCATTTCGCCTTACGTGTGAACCTAGATGACCTGCAAAACACTAGATATATTGTAGAAATACTTGAAACGTTAAAGCCGGCTCATTTGGCTTATACGTTCACTGCATTTCATCATACCGATGTACATGAAAAAAATGATCATCACGGGAGGCTTACACTGCGAAGCAGAGTGGGTTTTTTCGATCATATCCCGATTTTACTGAATGGTGAATTTGTATTAAATGGTACGTTTTATCTTAGCGGGACAAGAGGTACAACAGAGGTTCCGACTCGTTTTCGACATTCGTTGAAGTTGAGAATGCCGCTTCAGCATAAGTCAGAGAACACATATCGAATGAATTATGTCATGACTGGAGCGGTACATGAAACAAAGCAAAAAGCGACACTGACATTACGCACAAAAAACCAGCTGTCACATCAAACCAAAAAGAAAATGACGTTCCGATTTCCAGTACAAGTCCAAACTGAACAGGGCGGCAGCTTACTGATCAAGGATCATTACTGGATTCTCGATGGATCTGTTCCGCTTGACGGATCAAAAATGCTAGCAGCAACTTCTCAAAAAATAGAGCTATAAGGAGGATCACAATGGCTGATCAATTAACCGTAACAACATTATATGCACGTCAACAAATGGCAAAGGCAAGAGCAGAGGGAACAAAACTCACAAAAGTCGTCAAAATGGCATTTGGAAACGGCGGGACGAAGGATGGCAAACCGATCTCACTAGACGGCACTGAACAAAAACTGAAAAAAGAACTCGTCCAAAAAGAGATTGATTCGTTTACCTTCATGGAACCAGCAAAAATCCGCTACACCTGCACGATCGCCGAAGGAGAACTTGCAGGAGAAGTCATCAACGAACTAGCACTTGTCGACGAAGCCGGCAAATTCACCGCCATCCGCACCATGACAGACAAACAAAAAGACGGCGACATCGAATTTGTTTTTGAGATTGATGATATTTATTAATGGAGTGACTTCAGGAAATAACCCAGTGTTTATTTTGCCAGAAGAATACAGCCAAAGCAGGCGATCTACTTTATAGGAGTTGCTTTGAGTATAAAGGCACTAGGAGCACTTCAATCACATCGTTAGATCAATTTAAAGGTATGTGTGCATCTTTCTTCATATAAAGCCAATCCCACTGGGTTTTAAGTTTAGTAAAAGGTGAAGTCATATATCATTACAAGTAAAAATAGATTAAACAAGCGATTATAGATTTTGAAAGGAGAATGATCAAACATGGAGATTAAGACACCACGAACTTTTAAAACAACTGATAAAGCCCATGCCGACCTATTTAATAATATAGTTGAAGACTTTTTTGACAATGATGTAGGACTATTAGAAGCAATCAATCAACATATTGATGATACAAATCCACATACGTCTGAAGCAGAAAAGAAAAAATGGAATGATTCTCAGAGCTATAAGATTACTGCTGATAATGGTAGTCAGTTAATTAATATTCCTGCTGATGAAAGGATTTTTGACGCGATAAAAGGGAAAGGAATGTGTACTTTTTATGCAGCTTCTGGAGTTGAAGATTCCCCAACTCCAGCGAATATTTCATTAAGAGGGTTACAGACAGTAGGTCAAGATAACATTGGAACTGGCTTTGCTGTAGATATTGCTGGTAATGCTTATAGTTTTTATTATAATGCTGCGCATACTTCTATTAACTGGACAAAGCTTCCGACAGATGCGGAGAGAAATAAATGGAATGAAGGCCAATTATCTAAGATCACTGCGGATAGTGGAGGAGTGATTATATCTGTTTCTGATGGTGAAGATTTACTCGAAAAGTTAGTTTCTTTAGGTCCGAGGCATGGTACATTTTATGTCACAGGTAAAGCACTAAACACCCCAACAACAAGATCTTGCCGAGGTATGTATCATTTTACTTCTCAAGATAGCAATGGAAAAGGGACATTTGGATGGGTTATGGCCATAGATTATAACAACTACATGTATACGAACTACCTTGATTTAAATTTGGGGTGGCAAGGCTGGAAACGTGTTTTAACAAATGTAGAGCAAATAGAATGGAAGTTTCCGACAACAATAATAAACGGATGGAAACAATATGGCACTCAAAAAGTGCAATTTTATAAGAATCCATTTGGAGAGGTAGAGTTAATTGGTTCTATTACAGGGGGTACTATCGGTTTTGCAGTACCTGTTTTTACATTGCCTAGTGGTTATCGTCCTATACAGGATATGCATTTTATAGGGGTAGCATCTAGTATCGGCACTGGTTCAACACCACAAACACACAGAACACATATTGATACTAAAGGTAATGTGTATATACAAGGCGTCTCCAATTCAACAAACCCAAATGAATTTATCACGTTCGGCTTTAAATTCATGGCGGCTCAGGAGGGATGAAAATGAAATGGATATATAAATACGATGAAAAATTCAATTACCTTCCAGGAGAAGAAATAGAAATTGAAGAGCACGAAGACCTCCCAAAAGGATATACAGATGTAAGACCTCAAGATGGTTTGTACAAAGGTAAATACAATGAAGCGAAAAAGTCATGGTATGAGTCGGCTACACAAAAATACATTGATAGCTTGCGACCAGACCCGCTACCATTGTCAGAAATGGATCTATTAAAACAGCAAAATGCTGATCTGCTTCAGCAACTGGCAGAGTCAGAAAAGAGAGCAGAAGAACAATCAAGGAATTTATCAGAACTTATCATGCTGCTGAGGGAAAAGGAGGTCATTTAATTGGATTGGTTCCGCAGTATTTCATTGTTCTATCAATGGAAATGTTATGAAAATGAGGACGTAGCAAAATTTGTTCGTTTCGAGAAGATTACGCCGAAACAATACAAAGAAATAACAAACGAAGAATATCCAACTAACGCTGAATAGGCGTTTTTATTTTGCCTTTGGGAGTAGGATGGAAATGGATTTGCCTGAATATTTAATGACACAAGGCCCATTGCCGTTCTCTTTTGCTGGATTCTGTCTTAATCTCATTGAAACAACTTACGTAATGGTAGAAAGGAGAGTACACATTGGATATAAAAACTCCACGTTCTTTTGAAACGAGTGATAAAGCTCATGCTGATCTATTCAACGAGATGTTGAAAACATTGCTTCATAACGACACTAGGATATCAGAACAATTAACTCTTCATATGGGGGATTCGAGACAACACTCTTCAGAAGTAGAAAAAAAGAAATGGAATGAGTCGCAGCTGTATAAAATTACAGGTGATGATGGAGTACATCTTCTAAATATTCCTGTCGGATCAAAAATCTTTGACTCAATTAAAGACAAAGGGACTTGTACATTTTATGCACCTAGTGGAATAGAGGATAGCCCTTCACAATTTGCCATTAGAGGGATTCAGACAGTGGGACAAAATAATGTTGGAACAGGTTTTGTGATAGATACATCAGGTAATGCATATTACTTCTACTACAATTCTAGCCATATATCTATCAATTGGACTCAGCTTCCGACAACTGCTGAAAAAGATAAATGGAACAATGGACAGCTGTATAAATTGACTCAAAACAATGGTAAGCCTATGTATAAAGGGGTAAGTGAAACCACTGACTATAATGAGATTACAGAAACAGGAATGTATCTCATTTATAATGCTGGTCTAAATGGTCCTAAAGAGATCAAAAAGGCATTTATGATAGTGATTAGTTATGGAAATACCCTATTACAAACTATTTATGATGCAGTCAACGGTCTTAATTCTTTTTATAGAATTAGGAAGATTGACTATACATGGACTGAATGGGAAAGGCAGCTTACATCTACAGATTTAAATGCCTCCTGGTATAATGTAAATCTAAATAGTAATATAAAGCAATATTTAGTCAACCCATTAAAATATTCTGTTAGACAAAATATTTTATATTTGAGAGGATCATTTGAGCAAGTTCCGGCTAATGAAACAGAAATTGCAATTTTAACGCAGAAACCTTCTTCTTTAACCGTTTTCACTTGTGCGACGGTTGGTTCATACGGATCTGCAAGGTTGTCTTTATCTAAAGATGGTATTCTAAAATTTGATGGATTAATTGCAAATGATCCGTTAAATGTAACCCGTATTGAAATTAATGAAGCAATTCCACTATGGTAGCTATAATATGGGCAAGCTACTATGACTTTTTTATGTAGTTAATTTGAATCACCGCAGACGACTACCAAGATATAACTGGAGAAATGTACAAAGCCTAATGGCTTTATTTTTTTGCCGGAAAGAAGGTGATTTCAAATGGAAGTAGATGTCGTCCAAAACTTAATGACACAAGGCCCGTTTGCCGTTCTCTTTTGCTGGATTCTGTTTTATGTTCTCAATACAACAAAAGAAAGAGAAAGTAAACTCAATGAGCAAATCGAGGCGCAAAATGATGTGTTAGCAAAGTTTAGTGAAAAGTATGACGTTGTGATCGACAAACTCGACAAAATTGAGCGGAATTTAAAATAGGAGGTAAAAATCATGAAAACATTCGACAAAGGCACTGTGATTCGCACAGTGCTTCTTTTTATTGCTCTGATCAATCAAACGCTAGTCATGTTTGGACAGACGGTGCTGCCGATTAGTGAGGAGCAAGTACAAACCGCCGGTGAGGCACTATATGTAGCAGGTTCCACCATTTTTACGATGGTTACAGCCGTTATCGCTTGGTTTAAAAACAATTATGTGACCTACAAAGGTCAATTACAAAAAGATACCCTGAAACAAAGAGGGCTAACAAAATAATAGTTGAAGGAGAAACAATATGGTCAATATCATTCAAGCCTACATTCCAAAACACAACCGCAACAGACCAGGAAATAGGATGAAGCCGCTCTATATTACGGTGCATAATACCTCTAACACTGCAAAAGGTGCAAATGCGGGAAGTCACGCTGCGTTTGTTGCACGTTCAAGTACTGGGGTCAGCTGGCATTACACTGTCGACGATCAGGTCATTTATCAGCATTTACCATTAAACGAGAACGGCTGGCACGCAGGGGATGGCAGAGGCGATGGCAATATGAAATCAATCGGAATTGAAATTTGTGAAAATACAGACGGCAACTTTGAACAAGCAGTCGAAAATGCTCAATGGCTCATTCGGAAACTGATGGGCGATTTGGGGATTCCTTTATCAAATGTAGTGCCCCATAAACATTGGAGTGGGAAAGAATGTCCAAGGAAATTGCTCGGACGATGGGATCAATTTAAAGCTGGAATAGCCACAGCTCATACCGACAGCAAAAGCACAAGAAAGCCAGTCCGAACAGAGAGCCTGAGCCACAAAGACAAAGCACCCGTGACCAAACAGAAATCGTCAAATTTGCCATCTGGCATTTTAAAAATAACCAAGCCCTTGACAAAAGGATCTCAAGTGACAGCCGTGCAAAAAGCCTTATCTTCCCTCTATTTTTACCCAGACAAAGGAGCAAAAAACAATGGGATTGATGGCTATTATGGACCGAAAACGGCGAATGCGGTCAAGCGGTTTCAGCTCATGAACGGCTTAGCGGCAGACGGGATTTACGGACCAAAGACGAAGAACAAAATGGAACAATTGCTGAAAAAGTGATCATTCATAAAGTGCTATCAGCAGGTGAAGGGATTTTTCCTTGCTGATAGCTAATAAAAAATGACATCATTTGTGATATAATCGACCGAATCTATCATAAGGTGAGAATAAAATGAAAAAGGAACTGTTCCAAGTCATCATGCTGTCAGTGCTGCTCATCTATTTCGTTTATCACGGAATGACGAGCGATTTTCCTGTGTCTTACACAATCATTCTCATCACGGCTTATGTCTCTGTGATCATGTACCGAATCATAAAGATAATAAGGTTAAGAAAAAACAAAGAACAAACACAACTGTAAGAAATATATACATAAAAAACCATCCTTGATTTCTCAAGAATGGTTTTTCGTATGGAGCGTAGGGGATTCGAACCCCTGACCCTTTCGCTGCCAGCGAAATATTCTCCCACTGAACTAACGCCCCGATGTATGACGACATAATTTATTATAATCAATCCTCCTGTAAAATTCAAGCTGTAAAACGCAAACATATCGCCTATTTATCTTTCTGATCAATCGGAATATAGTCGAAGATCTCCCCTGATTGTACAGAGTCCGCTAAGCGTCTCAGCCAGTCATAATAGGCTTTCGAGCTTTCAAGCTGTTCAAGAAGCTGCTGCGCTTCCTCTCTTACATGTTCCTCCAACTGATCATCACTAGCAACCTCTTGAAGCCGCTCTTGCGCTTCTTCAATCGCCGCTAAATTGACCTCGACCTCCCGTTCCCATTTTTGCGGAAAGAAGTTCGTGAAAAACTTAAAAAAGTCTTTTTCAGCAACAAAGCTGTGTTTTCTTCGGCCCCGGTGAAACGTCTTTTTGACAATATTCATATCTTGCAGTTTTTTCACACCCGTACTCATACTTGGCTTGCTCATTTGCAGCTCTTCACGCATTTCATCGAGCGTCATTTCCTCATTTAAATACATGGTCCCATAGAGAATACCTGCACTTCGTGTAATGCCATAGAGATCCATTGTTTCAGCTATGGAATCAATGACTAGATCTTTAGCAGCTAAAATACGATCTTCTGCTTGTGGCTGTTCCTGCTTTTTCATCTTGTCCCTGCTTTCTATTAAGAGAATTCAATACGTTCAAAAAAATCTTTATGGACTATATGTTAACGAAAGAATACAAAATGTCAAAATAAATGAAGCCTATCTCCCTTTGACAGAAAAATTTGAACATGATAAGTTAATTATGTTCAAAACGTTAAATTTTTATTTAACAAACTTACCAAAGAGAATCAGAGGAGGTTCCTTCTATGAGTCAAACACTATTTATAGATGGACAATGGGTTGGCGCCAAAAGTGGCGACACACGGGATATCATCAATCCATTTAATCAAGAAGTGATCGCGACAGTCAGCGAAGGATCAAGAAATGATGCGCAGCTAGCCATCAAAGCAGCGAGAAAAGCCTTCGATCAAGGGGACTGGGCAAATCAGCCTGGACTTGAAAGAGGAAATATGGTGTTTAAGATTGCTGAGTTGATTAGACGTGATCTTGATGAACTAGCCAAATTGGAATCGCTTGATACTGGTAAAACATTAGAGGAAAGCAAAGCAGATATGGACGATATTGCGAACGTGTTCCAATATTACGCAGGTCTGGCTGACAAAGATGGCGGGGAAATCATTGCGTCACCAATCCCGAACTCAAAAAGTGAATTAGTCAGAGAGCCAGTCGGTGTATGCGGGCAAATCACTCCTTGGAACTATCCATTGCTTCAAGCAAGCTGGAAAATCGCTCCTGCTCTTGCAGCAGGGAACACAATCGTTTTAAAACCAAGTGAAATTACACCACTCACCACGATCAAAATATTCCAACTCATGGAAGAAGCAGGAATTCCAGCAGGAGTTGCAAACCTAGTCCTTGGACCAGGGGCAACGGTTGGCGATGAGCTTGCTGTGAATGAACATGTAGATTTGATTTCATTTACAGGCGGTATTGAAACAGGCAAGAAAATCATGCAGGGAGCCAGTGGGAATGTGAAGAAAATCGCCCTTGAGCTCGGCGGGAAAAATCCGAATATTGTGTTTCAAGATGCTGATTTAGACGTAGCGGTTGACCAGGCAATGAATGCTGTGTTTTTCCATGCAGGGCAAGTATGTTCAGCAGGTTCACGTTTGCTAGTGGAAGAATCCATTCATGATGAATTTTTAGAAGAACTGGTGAAGCGTACGAAAAAAATCAAGCTAGGCAACGGCTTTGATGAAGAAACCCAAAGCGGGCCGCTCATCTCAGCTGAGCATCGAGAAAAAGTAGAGAAATACGTCAGCATTGGGTTAGATGAAGGCGCAAGATTAGAAACAGGCGGAAAAAGACCTGACGCAGAGGAGCTTTCAAATGGGTTCTTCTACTTGCCAACGATTTTCTCAGGCTGTACGTCAGAGATGCGGATTGTCCAAGAAGAAGTCTTTGGACCAGTATTGACAGTCGAATCCTTCCGAACAGAGGAAGAAGTGATCGAGCTGGCAAATGATACGATTTATGGATTAGCAGGAGCTGTGTGGTCTTCTGATATTGGAAAAGCCGAAAGAGTGGCTCGTCAATTAAGATTAGGCACAGTTTGGATCAATGATTTCCATCCTTATTTCGCTCAAGCACCTTGGGGTGGATATAAGCAGTCAGGTCTTGGACGTGAATTAGGACGCACCGGACTTGAGGAATATACGGAACTGAAGCATGTATATCGAAATACGAAACCTGAAGCGGTTCATTGGTTTAAATAAATATCACACATTTGGAGGAGATTCTATATGACATTAAATATGAAAATTGAAAGCATGCAGAAATTCCACACATTTGAAATCCCGACTGTCATCAAACATGGCATCGGTGCAGTGAAACATGTTGGGGAAGAAGTGAAAGCATACGGTGTCTCGAAGGTATTGCTTGTAACAGACCCTGGTATTTATCAAGCGGGCGTAGTAGACCCAGTGGTTGCTTCATTAAAAGAAGCACAAATCGATGTGATCCTATTTGATAAAGTAGAGCCAAACCCGCCAGTCCGTTTAGTGAATGAAGGATCTGCGTTATATGAAAAAGAAGGCTGTAATGGATTAGTCGCTGTAGGTGGCGGAAGCTCAATGGATACAGCGAAGGCAATCGGAGTAGAGGTGACTCATAAAGGCTCAGTCCTTGATTACGAAGCGGCAGAGGGAAAAAAACCGCTTGAAAACAGAATCCCACCTTTAACCACCATTCCGACCACGGCTGGTACAGGTTCAGAAGTTACGCAGTGGGCAGTAATTACGGATGAAGAAAGAGAATTTAAATTCAACACAGGTGGACCACTCATTGCAGCTCACCTCACAGTGATTGACCCAGAGCTTCATGTATCTATGCCTCCTCATGTGACAGCAATGACTGGAATTGATGCGCTTGCTCACGCTATCGAATGCTATACGATGAAATTTGCTCAGCCTATTACAGATGCGGTAGCGCTCATGGCCATTGAATATGCTGCTCATTATATCCGCCGTGCTTTTGCTGATGGTGAGGACCTAGAAGCTAGATATGGAATGGCACAAGCTGCAATGCTTGCCGGGCTTTCTTATGGAAGCGAGTCAGCTGGAGCTGCGCATGCGATGAGTCAAACACTCGGAGGTATTATTCCTGTAGCGCATGGCCAGTGTGTAGCAGCAATGATGGGACCGGTGATGGAGTATAACTGGAAAGGGTATCCGGAAAAATTCGCTCGTATTGCGCAAGCGTTCGGCATTGATACAAGCAGAATGTCTACAGAGGAAGCAGCAAAAGCTGCTGTGAACTGGATGTATGATTTAGTGGAAGATCTAGAAGTTCCTTCATTAGAAGAACAAGGTGTATCAAAAGATATGATTGACCGTTTATCTAAAGAAGCCATGAAAGATCCGCAAACAATTGGAAACCCAAGAGATCTAAATGAAAAAGCGTACAACTGGATTTATGCTCGCTGTTTTGATCTAACACCGAAAACAGTGTAACAATGAAAAAAGGCTCCCAAAAGGGAGTCTTCTTTATGTCTTATAGCTGTTCTTTAATTTCTTTGATTTGATGAATATGACGTTTTTCGTGTGCGCCGATAAAATCAAGATATTGCTTAAGGGATAACTCTTCAAACACCGGGTGCGCAATGACACGTTTGAAATCTTCCTCAGTAAACGTTGATAAAATTTGATTGAGCTGTTCACGTGCTGTATCGAGCTCATCCTTTAAATGTGTAGGTGTCACATGCTTGCGTTCAGGCTCAACAATTCTAGGCGCAGTGGCTTTTCTAGAACGGTCCTCTGCCATTTCCACCGGCTTTGGCTCATATTCCTTGATCGGTGCTTTTTTTCCCTCAGCAGCTAGATGTTTTGCTGCCATGAGGTCCATCTTCTTTAAGTGATCTGCCACCTCTTGAATACTCCAAGTATCATCAGATAATTTTTGATTCAATTGTTCTTCGTTCAAACCTTGCAGCTTTTGCCACAATTCTTGTCTTGCCTCATGTAATAAACTCATTTTCATCACCTCAAGATCAAATTTTAACATAGTGGTACATGACAATCATTCTTGAGCTATCGGGGAATTCCTGTGAAGAATTGTGAGGAAATTTGAAACCTTTACAAAAGTGGTTCGTATTACCTGTTAGAAGGAATACATTGGAGGTGAGCATGGTCTAAATGAAACAAAGGCTGTTCATTTCATGAAGAAAGGGTGAGGAAGATGGATGTGTTCGGGCTGCCGCTTGAGACGCTGTATTTATACATATTGATGATATCAGGAATCCTGACACTAGTTTTCGTCTTTTTCGGCGATGTATTTGATGGATTGTTTGAAGCGATTCCTGTTTCATTCCTTCAACCAACATTGATCCTCGCATTTCTTACCTTTTTCTCGGCTGGAGGGTTTATCTCTGAAAAAACAGCAATTGTAGGGAGTGGACTTGGCGCAGTATTATCTGCCATCCTCGCAGTGGTCCTTGTGACCTGTTTGAATGTATTTGTCTTAGTCCCGCTTTCCTCTGCTGAAGAATCTCTTTCATATACAGAGGCCGACTTAAAAGGAAGAACTGGGGAGATCATTGTATCTGTTCCAAAAGACGGGTTTGGAGAAGTGCTGTTAATTAGTAATAGCGGGAAAATCTCAAAGCCTGCCGTCAGTTTCGACGAAGAGGAGATTCCATATGGAACCCGGGTGCTGGTCGTCGAAGTGAACAAAGGCGTCTTATCAGTTATACCAAATGAAGAAATCTAGGAGGGAATGCTATGCCAGGAACAACCATTTTGATTATCATTGGAATTGTGCTTGTGATTCTTATTGCACTTATTGGTGTATTTGTTTCGAAATACCGGACAGCAGGTCCAGATGAAGCGTTAATTGTCACAGGAAGTTACCTAGGAAGTAAAAATGTCCACGTGGATGAAGGTGGAAACAAGATTAAGATTGTAAGAGGCGGAGGTACCTTTGTGCTCCCTGTTTTTCAACAAGCAGAGCCGCTCAGCTTACTATCTAGCAAGCTAGATGTTTCAACGCCTGAAGTCTATACCGAACAAGGTGTACCAGTCATGGCGGACGGAACGGCCATCATTAAAATTGGCGGATCGATTGAAGAAATTGCTACTGCTGCAGAGCAATTTTTAGGTAAAACAAAAGAAGACCGCGAAAACGAAGCGAGAGAAGTACTAGAAGGACACCTTCGCTCCATCTTAGGATCAATGACAGTCGAAGAGATTTATAAAAACAGAGAAAAATTTTCTCAAGAAGTACAGCGTGTCGCTTCTCAAGATTTAGCGAAAATGGGCCTCGTCATTGTGTCGTTCACGATCAAAGATGTCCGTGATAAAAATGGCTATTTAGAATCACTAGGTAAACCGAGAATTGCCCAAGTGAAACGCGATGCAGATATTGCAACAGCTGAAGCGGATAAGGAAACACGTATCAAACGTGCCGAAGCAGATAAAGATGCGAAGAAATCTGAGCTTGAGCGTGCTACTGAAATCGCTGAAGCAGAAAAGGTCAATGAGCTGAAAAGAGCAGAATTCAGACGTGAACAGGATACAGCGAAAGCAAGTGCCGACCAAGCGTACGATCTTGAAACAGCTCGTAACCGTCAGCACGTAACTGAACAAGAAATGCAAGTGAAAATCATTGAACGTCAGAAGCAAATTGAATTGGAAGAAAAAGAGATCCAGCGTCGTGAGCGTCAATACGATTCTGAAGTGAAAAAGAAAGCAGATGCGGATCGTTATGCTGTTGAGCAGTCAGCTGCGGCGGAAAAAGCGAAACGCCTCGCTGAAGCAGATGCCAAGAAATACAGCATTGAAGCAATGGCAAAGGCAGAAGCTGAGAAAGTCCGAATTGACGGGCTTGCCAAAGCGGAAGCTGATCGTGCGAAAGGGGAAACCGAAGCAGAAGTCATTAGACTGAAAGGACTTGCGGAAGCCGAAGCCAAAGAGAAAATCGCTGAAGCATTCGAACAGTATGGTCAGGCAGCGATCCTTGATATGATTGTGAAAATGCTTCCTGAATATGCGAAGCAAGTATCTGCACCACTTTCTAACATTGATAAAATTACTGTTGTGGATACGGGAGGTAACGGCGAAGGCAGCGGTGCCAATAAAGTCACTGGCTATGCTACAAACCTCATGTCCAGTCTGCAAGAAAGCCTGAAAGCATCCTCTGGAATTGATGTCAAAGAAATTATTGAGAACTTTTCCGGCAAAGGCAATGTGAAGCAAAGCATTCAGGAACTAACGAATGAAATCAAACAACCAAGAAAAAAAGAGATCGCTGATACTCAAATAGAAGAATAAAATCAATAGACACCTTCCATCAGAAGGTGTCTATTTGGCATTTGCCCAGTATGGATTCCTCTTTACATATGAAGAAAGATTCACGAGAATACCAGCAGATATCATCATGAACACTAGGGAGGAGCCGCCATAACTAATAAAGGGAAGCGGAATGCCTGTGATTGGAAGAAGACCAAAGACAGCGCCTAAATTAAAGACTACTTGGAGCATGATTTGAAACGTGAGCCCGATCGTTAACAGCTTTCCAAAAGGGTCGTGTAAAGCCTGCACAATTCGCATAGCGCGATACATGATGAGTAGATATGCACCAATCACAAACAAAATCCCCATGATTCCCAGCTCTTCACTGATGATGGCCATGATAAAATCCGTATGGGCTTCAGGAAGAAAGCCTAGCTTTTGAATGCTCCCGCCTAAGCCATTCCCTGTCAGCCCGCCTGAATTCATTGCGAGATACGAATGAATCAGCTGATATCCATCTCCATCTTCATACTGAAAAGGATCACGAAAAGAAGTCAGCCGCTTCAAACGATAAGGAGCTGTCACTGCAAAAAATGTGATACCTGCTGCCGCAGTCGATCCTAGCAAAATGAGATGGTGCGTTTTCAGCCCAGCGCATAATAAAATGATGCCGCAGCTTAATAAAATAGACACAGCTGTGCCTAAATCAGGCTGCTTTAAGATCAACAAAAAAACAAGACCTAAAAGAATGAGTGGCGGCAGTACGCCTTTTTTAAAAGATGTAATGTACGCCTGTTTTTTCGCGTACACATAGGCAAAATAGATCACCATCACTAGTTTCACAGCTTCAGAAGGTTGGAGCATGAGAGAGCCCAACTGAACCCAGCGCTGGGAATTGTTTTTGACAACACCGATTCCAGGAAGGAGGACTAGGATCAGGCATAACAATGACAGCATAACAAGCCACCGAATCCATTTACGATAAATCTGATAAGGGAACAGAGCGGCAATGAAGAAAAAGAATCCCCCAATCAGGAGCCATTGCCATTGTTTGATGAAGAAATAGCTGCCCTTTTCATACTTCACTTCTCCTAAAGGATAACTCGCACTGTAAACCATCAGTAAACCAAATAAACAGAGGAACACAATCGTTCCAACAAGAATGCGGTCGACTCTTTTGAGATGAGATAGAAGAAATGTCATCATCTTCAATTCCAATTGTGCCCAAACATATAGGATGATGACCTAAGATTGACGCTAAACACGAGGCCAATGGCGATCATGTTGGTCAAAAGCGCACTGCCCCCATAGCTGATAAAAGGAAGCGCGAGTCCCGTCACAGGCATTAAACCGACTGTCATCCCTACGTTTTGGAAAACTTGAAACACGATCAGCCCAACGACTCCCGCACATATGTACAATCCATAAAGCGTATTAGCATGCATAGCCACATGAATGATTCGGTAAATCATCATTAAGTACAAACACATCAAAAGGGAGGCGCCGATAAAACCAAACTCCTCACCAATAACGGCAAATATAAAATCCGTATGCGCTTCAGGGATATTACCTCCTTGTACTTGATGCCCCTGTGTAAAACCGCTTCCTGATAATTGACCTGATCCAATGCCGAGCATCGATTGTTTCAGCTGATACCCGTATGTTGAATCAAATTCATCAGGAGAGAGCCAGCCATAAATGCGATCAAGCTGATGAGGCTTAATGATTTTTGTAAAATGCTCAAAGTGCTCATTGTGCAAGTAGACCAAAAATGCAAGAAGTGTAAGAAAAGTAGCCATTAATGCGGCCATCATCTTGCTAGAAATCCCTGACACAAGCATCAGTGTAAAGGCGATGGATAATATCACGAGCGCTGTCCCTAAATCAGGCTGAATTAAGATGAGGAAAAAAGGGACAACGGTCAAGCAAACGACTTTACTTGTAGGAATGATGCTTTCTTTAAACGAAAATCGCTGATGCTTGTATTGGTTCAAGACAGCCGCTAGCAGCAGGATCACAAAAATTTTCATGAACTCTGATGGCTGAACTTTGATTGAACCGAAGCTGATCCACCTTTGGGATCCGTTTTGACTCGTTCCGAAAAAATGCACAAGAATAATGAGGAAAATACCACCTGCAAATAACCGAAAAGATAAACGCTCAAGCAGTTCATAATCAAAGTATGCAGCAGCTGCCATGAGGCCGAAACCGACGATATACCAGAAAATTTGTCTTTTGACGAAATAAAACATATCTTGCGTTTCATACTGTCCCGATCCGCTATATACAGCTATCAGGCTGATGACAAATAAACAAATCACAGTGAATAAAAGTACGAAGTCAATGCTGTACTGTTTTTTCATAGCTTCTTGTCCTGCTACCTATTTGTCAGCTGGTCTATGACAATTTTCACAGCCGCAGCATCATCAATATAGCCGATCGGAAAAATATAATCTGGTATTAAGTCAACAGGCATAATGAAATAAAGGAGTGCGCCCCCCATCACCATTAATTCTCGAGAAGTCCCCCGTCCGGTCATAAATAAGCTGTACATGTTTTTCAAATGTTGAAGGAATGGTCCGACGCCGCTTAGCGTCTCCATCTTTTTCTCAAAATTTGCCGAGATCGTTTCTTTTCCCTCGTTTGTTTGGCTATAGGCTTCGTATTCGTTTAACTTTTGTTTCAATTTGGTCTGACTAAATGTACCGTCGTAGACGTCCTGATCTTTCAGTATTTTTTCGATCTCTTCTACCGCTTGAATGAACGTATCACCGTGCACCTTTTCGCTTTTGACTGGAAACCCTGCAGCAGTCAATAGTTGATCTAATGATATGTTCAGAGAATCTGAAAGCCGCTGCAGGTGATTCAAAGTTGGTTTTCTTTTTCCATTCATGATTCGAGACAGTGTCGCTTTATCAATTCCTGTGTATGTGCTGAGATCTCTTAAAGATAGAGAACGTTGTTGCAATCTTTCCTTTAAGAGCGGCCCAAGCTCAGTTGTCTTAAAATCCATCTTTTACGCCATCCTTTGTATGATGTTTCAACTCTTCTATAGAAGAAGTCGTACCCAATATAAAGGTGTGTTGACAAAATGTCAACGAATATCCTTTATTGATTGAATTTTAGGAAATAGGAATTTATCATAATGAAGATAGGGTGAAAACAGTGAGAAGGAGTGGCGCGGATGAAGGTGAGGCATGCTGTACAAAAAGATATTCCTAAAATTGCCGAAATACATGTGAAGAGCTGGCAGACGACTTATCAAGGCATTATTAATCAGGATTATTTGGATGGTTTAAATATAGAAGATCGAGAAGAGAGCTGGAGAAGAAGGTCACTTGAAGGGACGTTTGTCGCAGAAGATGCCGAGGGGGTATTTGGTTTTGCTTCTTTTGGAAAACAACGTGATGAGCGCTATTCAACATATGATGGAGAACTTTACGCGATCTATTTATTGCAAGAGAAACAGAAATCAGGAGCAGGTATCGCTTTAATTGCAGAAGGAGTGAGTTATTTAATAGAGAAAGGGTATCAGAATATAATGCTGTGGGTATTTGAACAAAATTCGGCAAAGCATTTTTATCAAAAGCTTCAACCTCATTTTGTCGTTACCAGCCAGTTCGAGCTGGCTGGCGAGGAACATAATGAAATAGGGTATGGGTGGGAACTGTCTGTATTACATGATCATGTACACCGAATTAAATCGTCAGCTTCCAATAATAATGAGAGAAAAAAGTGAAAAGCACAGCTAGCAAAATATAAGAGATAAAAGGAGAAGCTTCTACTTTTCCTTTTATTCCTGCTATCTTTAAAGCTTCATAGAAACCTGCCAAAAAATAAGCAAGACTGAGAATATAACAGCACAGCATAATGGAGTAAGGGTTCATTGGCGTACCTCCAGCATGAAATCTTCTACTATTAATAGATTCCATAGAGCGGCAATTTATGCATAAAAAAATAACCAGCTGAAATCAGCCAGTTATTTTTTGTGAGGAAAAACCAAACGAGATGCACTTGGTATGAGTATGCAAAGAACGATACTGCAAATAATAAATGAAGGAACCATATATGTGCTGTTATAAATTAAAGAGTAAACCCAACCTGGAGTTCCTGTTGGTGCATAATGAGAAAAGAAAACAACACCAGAGATAAAGAACGTCAACAGTCTAAAGAAACTTGCAACAAATACGGATAAGGTAATATAGAAGAATTGCTGCTTTCGCTTTTGATCCTGAATGGCTTTTTTGATCAATCCAGAAAATAGACCGCTTAGGGAAATGACAACAGATGCGACGAAATAATCGAGAAATCCTTGAACAGGTGTAGCGATAATAGGGCCATTCATCAGCTGAAGGCCTGCAATAAGCACACCAATGATAAACCCGGTTGATATTCCCCATCTAATAGACATAAGAATGACGGGTATCATTATCAGCGCAAGAGATCCGCCATTTGGCATTCTTAAAAATAGACCTGATAAGTAATCTAATACAAGTGCAAGTGAAGTCATAATTGCGATTTCCATCAGTCGTACCAATTGATTTGATTGCTGCATAAAAAAATCTCCTTTTTCATGAATTGAGCAAGGAGAGACCGTGTAAGGATGAGTATGTTATTCATAGAAAAACATATCGAGTTGAATACACCACATGTATTCAATTGAATCCACATTCCTACTTCAGTATTAACTGACAGGTTCAAAGGGTCAGAACAACGAGTGTTCACTCTCAGCACAAAGCTCCCCCTGCGGTTATTTAGTTTTCTTCTATTATAAATATACTAAAGACCTTCAGGATCAACAATAGAGAATTCCTGTGGCAATCAATTTTTGTATGATTATATAGGAAGAGATAAGGAAAAATAAATTATTTAGAAAAAATACTTGTTTCCTCTCTCGAAAGGTGTTATATTTGTATTCGCCGCTAAAACAGCGCGGTTATTAAATAACATAAAGAAAAAAGTTGTTGACTTTATCTTGATAGAATGTTATATTAATAAAGTCGCCTCTGAGAGACGATGAAGATGATCTTTGAAAACTAAACAAGACAAAACGTACCTGTTAATTCGAGTTTTTATAAAAAAATCCTATGATACATCATAGGTAGTCAGTCAAACTGGCGAGGCAGGAAATGATCACATGCTAAGTTCGCTACATCGTGTAGCAACGCATGTGTGATATGCATCCTGCATACCTCGGAGAGTTTGATCCTGGCTCAGGACGAACGCTGGCGGCGTGCCTAATACATGCAAGTCGAGCGGACAGAAGGGAGCTTGCTCCCGGATGTTAGCGGCGGACGGGTGAGTAACACGTGGGTAACCT